>JBBTUX010000001.1:0-3195 GCA_038063555.1 Patescibacteria group bacterium
GGAGCGGACGAGGCAGTTTCAAGCCACCACGCGCTCCGCGCGTGCGAAGTCAGGGATTCTGCTGGAAATGGGTTCTAACTTTTTCAAACAAACACCACCAATTAAAAAACTGTTAGGAACTGTTTTTTAATTGGTGGAAAACGGAGGCCGACGGGTCGAGTTGGGGTCGTACAAATTTTTAGCAAAAAATTATGCGTGACCACATGGAAAATGAAACTATAAAATAAATGCACCAAACAATCCCTCACAAAACATCAGTCAATGCGCTATTTTTCACCATAGTGGCTTTTGCCATTATTTTTGTATATTCAAATGACAAAATATTGGTCTATGAAATAAAGACCGATAAATTATTGGCAATGGCTAATGGTTTCAATCCTGATGATGTTAAAGATTTAAAATGGAAAAATATTGATGTTGGAACGCACTGGGCTAAGCGCGATTCTCATGAAATTTATGAGTGTAACAATGAACTTTATCTTTTTGGCGGATTAGACGCTGATGGAACTTTTGTTAACGGTTTACCTGATTATACAAAAGCTAAATACTATAACGACATCTGGAAAACAGCTGATGGTATAAATTGGACCCAAGTTAGCGAACATTCTAATCTTCCCCTGCTTCGTTCTATGTCTATAGTCCCATTTAAAGACAAAATCTATTTATTAAACGGCTGGGGACCAGAAGTGGGACTCAATAAATATATTTGGACAACAAGCGATTGTGTAAATTGGGAAAAATCTTCTGTAAAACCAAATTTTCCTACTCGTGAGGGAGATAGGACTCTTGCCGCCAAAGGCAAACTTTATATGTTTGGTGGAGTAAGTTATGAGCAACACAAAACTTTTAATGATGTTTGGATAAGTGATGATGGTTTGAATTGGAAAGAATTAGTTAAAAACGCCCCATGGCATTCACGTTGGGACCATGATGTGGCATATTTCAATAATAAATTTATTCTCTACGGTGGAATGGATATTGGAGACATTGGTTTTAGCGATTTGTGGACTTCAAAAGATGCGATTAATTGGGAGCTTATTACAGCAAATTCTGAAATGGGCGCTCGTCAAGGACAGGTCTTGGCCTCTTACAAAAACGTTTCATTTCTCGTCGGCGGGCTTGATGCCAAGACAAATTTGGGAGAATCTGACACTTGGTTCACTTTCAATGGTCGCGATTGGCAAAAACTAAAAAACAATGGTCTCTGGGCTCCAAGAGAAGACCATAGAGTTGCTGTTTTTAATGATATGTTATTGCTTTATGGCGGTATGAATGATAAGTGGGAGTGGCAGGGGGACTCTTGGGCAATTCCTCTAAACTTTTTTTAAAGATTATCTTATATCACTATAATGTCACTTGCGAAAAAATTATTAATATTTTTAGCCATAGTTTTCACAACAGCTCTTTTGATTGCGGTTTTTATCCCTAAAGAAAACTTGCTTCTAAAATTTAATAAAAAAGAAAAAATAGTCATTATTAAAAAAACGGACACCGAAATACCAGAAATTACAGCCGAAAGCGCTCTCGTGTATTTCATTTCAAATGATGGAAATTACCAAGAGAACTTGTTTGAAAAAAATCACAAGGAACCACATTTAATAGCCAGTGTGACGAAATTAATGACGGCTCTCATTGCAGAAGAAAATATTGATAAAAATAAAGAAATTTTAATAACAAGTGAAGTGACAAAAGATGGGGGTTCATCTTTTCTCTTTGGAGCGGGTGAAAAATGGAGCTATGATTCCCTACTACATTTAATGCTTATTCAATCAAACAATGATGCCGCCGAAATATTGGCTACAACTTTTGGTTATAAAGATTTCCTAGACAAAATGAACGGTAAAGCGTTTGAAATTGGTCTCAATGATACACACTTCGTTAATCCAAGTGGGCTAGAAGAAGGTATTGGTAATATCGGAACGGCAAATGATTTGGCCAAACTTATTTTTTACATAAAAAATAATCATCCTAATATTCTTGAAATAACCCTAAAAGACGAATACAAAGCAAGAGATGTGCTAAATGTCAAAAGCATTGACGCCACAAGCACCGATTTACTTTTGAAATCATCTTCTTTCCCCTTTCGTATATTAGGAGGAAAAACTGGCGAGACACCAAAAGCCAAGAAAAACTTAATTTTACTTACAGAAGCGCCAAATAAAAAAGGTTATTTGGTTTTTGTGGTTTTAAAAAGCGAGGAAAACTTTACTGATATGGCAAAACTAGCCCATTGGACCATCGACTCTTTTCAGTTTAATTAGTTAAGCGTTTTAGGTGCTCTCTTAATTCTGAAAGTGCCTTTCTAACATTTTGTGCATTTGGCACATTTTTTTGCTCTTCTTCTAAATCTAAAATTTTTAATTTAATTTCAGAAATCAAACCAACCTGCCCTTCTTGGTCAAGCCCCTTTAATGTCTCCAACAAACTCAAAGTAGAAGATATGTTTGGCTCATTGCTTTTACTTTCAAGGTCTCCTGTTATGTCTATAAGTTCTCCTTCCATTCCCATAATTTTGTTTTTTTAATTCTAGCCGTAGGCTAGTCCGCCTGTGGCGGAAATTAATAAATTTACGAAATAATAAACAGAAAGGCATAACTCAAAAATAGGTAAAAAATAACCGCCGCTACCGAAAAAATAAATCTTTTCAACGCCTCAATAATATTTGTTTTGATTCCCCATTTCCAAAACGGATTCTCTTTGTTCAGATAAAAAGCCATTAAAGAAAGGTGTCCCAAGTGAACTATTAAAAAGTAAACAAATATAAGAAGAAGCAAGTAGAGAAAAGCCACTTCGGAACTTGCCATTATTATGGTCGCTGGGATTAAAAATGAAAGTAAAAACGGTGTGGGTAAGCCCCAAACGGTATTGTAAATAAAGTTCACTATTAAATTGAGGCGATTCTTTTTTGCATCATCCAAAAGAACATATTCTATGTTCTTTATTCTGCAATAAGCTAAAAGTAAATCATAGTTCTCTTCCCTATCTGTAATCCTTTTTTCCAATAATACTGCCAATCGTAAAATAAACGTTGCCAAAAACCCAGAAAAGAGCGCTAAAGATGCTAAAGTAATAAATATGGTTGGGGTCATGTGTTGGTTAAATTATATGGTTATTTTCTCTCTTTTTTTGATTTAAATCAATTTTGGTGGACCCGAGCGGACTCGAACCGCTTACCTCCTCATTGCAAATGAGGCG
>JBBTUX010000002.1:0-71481 GCA_038063555.1 Patescibacteria group bacterium
AGTAATCGCGGGTCAGCTATACCGCGGTGAATACGTTCTCAAGTCTTGTACTCAAAATTAAATGCGCCCGGCAGCGCACTTATCTAAGTCGTTAAAATCGACTCCTTGTTTTAGTTAAATGAGCGTAGTGAACGGATAGGTCCAACATCGTGAGATATGGACTGAAGGATCTTAGTAAACAAAAAACAGCCTACACCTTTCGCTTTGACGAGCGAAGAGCAACACGACCCATGCGGTGAGTTATGGGGAAGTGTGTTTGAAAATGCTTTGGTTTGGATGTTTGGAATAGATAAGTGTGTGACCCGTGGGATATCTTGTGTGTTAGTGGAAATTTATGCACACAAGAAGTCAGCTGCGTCGTAGTACTATGCGTCAACTTAATTTATAATTAAGTTATGTATGGGAAGGACAAAACCAGTAGTATTATCAAAGGACTATATCGTAGGATTAACTGATGGAGAAGGATGTTTCCATGTAAATGTATGGAAATCCGACAACTATAGGATGGGGTATGCTATTCAACTACATTTTCATATAAAAATGCAGGAGAAAGACAAACCCTTACTTGAAAAGGTTAAAAATACTCTCAAATGTGGCACTGTTTATTTTCAGAAAGAAAAACGTGCCAATCACTGTCAGTGCTATCGATATTCAGTATATTCTTACAAGGATATACTTGGAGTTATAATTCCCTTTTTTGAATTGCATCCGTTGCAAAGTGTTTCGAAACAGAAAAATTTCAAACTATTTTGTAAAATTGCGTTACTTGTTAAGTCGGGTAAACACCTAACAAAAGGTGGAATGAAAATAATTAAAAAACTTAAGTCCGAGATGAATCAAAGAACTACAGGGCTCGCGTAGTGCGGGAAAACCGCTCGCTACGTGGGGATTCGCAATGTTCCAAAAAGCGAAATCCGCCCGTCAACTCAAGGAAGCCAGGAGTACCCGAATTCCGACGTATGTCGGAACACGGTAAATTTGGTGACAGGGAGTAAGTCGTAACAAGGCACGGGTAGCGGAAGCTGTTCGTGGATTAATTCAAGAGAAACCAGTCATAGGGGCCGTTGTGCCATCTTATGATATTGGTCGGTTTTCTGTCTCTCGATCGAGGATGGAAAGGATAATGATTAAGTATCCCTAAAATTAATCTGACAGGTGGAGAAAGTTCCACTCTAAACTTCGATGTAAAAATTGGAGAAGAAGAACGGAACAAAATAAAGGATGAAATTTGTAACACCCCCGCGCCTCATCGGCGCGGGGGATTCGTTTTCAATTGATTCCAAGAAGGTAAGGAATGGCGGAGAATCCTATAGCCACAAGAGATGAAATACAAAAAACAGCTAAATAGAAATTTCTCATCTCGAGAAATTGCTTTAATTCACGTAGTTTGGCTGCCCGCTCTCTAATCCCTGGGAAAAGAATGCCAAATCTTTTATTGCTGTCTTGCATCAACTCAAGTTCTTTTCTTGTTATGACAAGGAATAACCCAGAAATCAAAGCTAGAATCGCGAAGATCCAAGCAAAGATTTTTGTGATAAACAAGAGTATTTCCAAGACATTCTCCTCAATGTTCAATTAATAAACTTATATAGGTTTTTAGTCGTATTGGCAATACGTCATTTTTCTGTCTTGTGCGCGCGATAGGAGTCGAACCTATGACCGCTCGAGTATCAGTCGAGTGCTCTACCAGCTGAGCTACACGCGCAATTGCTTATTTTTAACAGAAAAATACCCCGTTGCCAAGGAAATGGGATGGTTGTAAGGTATTAACACTAAATTGGTAATAAATTATTGTTTTGTTAGAATATTTCTATATGAAAGAATCAGCCCCAAAAGAAGAATATAAAGAAGAAAAAGCCGTTGACACTTCTCGTCGAGGATTTTTGAAAACTATAGTTGCTGGGGCTGCCGCTGGAGCCGTTGGAATTGGGGGTAGTATTGCTGAAAGAAAAATCAATAAAATTAGTGAATCTGGGTCTGAGGTTGTTGAACAAAATGCTGTTGGCATAAACCATCAAAAATATGTTGAAGCTATAAACGCTAACGATAAAGAAACATTAGAGTCCGTAACTTTCCTTTTTAAAAGTTATGAAGACGAACTTATTTCTATAAGGGATAAAATTGCAATTTGGCAGAACACGATAATTCAATCAAAAACCGGTAGCGGTACAAGAGCGTTAGCAGAAAATACTCACTACTTTTATAGGCAAAGAGAGGAATGGTTAATGGGTGAAATTCGGACATTAAGAGAAAGTCTTGATGCTGTTATAGAAAACAGAAAAAATCCTTCTGTTAATACGCCAAATTCGAATATGAAGGGGGTTGAAATTGACAAAAATCTAAATAAAGGAGAGAGAGGAATAATGTCATAAAAATCTTTACTATATTAATATAGACACGCCCTCCCCAGAAAAACATTTTGCTGAAAAAACGGCCTAATAGAGCCATTTTCTCCCCATTGACTTTACATACTATTTATGCTATGATTGGGGGTAGAGTTTTTCGCAATTCAACCAACAGGGAGAAATGCCCAATGAACAGAATCACCAAGTGGTATCTTGAAATGTTGGAGCGTTCGCGCTCCCAAATCGAGGAGCCGAAGCGGCTCGTTGTCTCGCGGGATGAGATGTCGGTTCTCAGCGGACCGTACAACTCGAGACCGCAAGATGAAGGAAAGAACGACTGGAAGCTTTGGCTCATCATCGCTATTGTCGCTCTGATTCTTATTGCGACGACGACCAGCTGGGGGTATCTCTGGGTGGTCAGGCCACAATAGGGAGGCGTCATGAAGTGGACCCTCGAGTTCAAAGCCGAGATGGCGGGCGTAGCACTTATTTTCGCCGTTTTTCTCGGTTGGCAATTGTGGAGCGACTACCAGAAACAGCAATTTAACTGGTGGACGATTCCACTTGCTGTCATTGCGGTGGCAGCAGCAGTTCTTTTTACCCGTCTCTTTTGGAAAATCGTTCGCAGTTAGCGATTTCCCAAAAGAAAAGCCCGACCTCGGTCGGGCTTTTTTGTTTTCATACATCTCGCTTATTATTGAGATATGATAGGAATCTTTGATTCAGGAAGTGGTGGGCTTACAGTTTTGAAAGAAATAAAAAAGTTAATACCCAAAGCGGATATTGTTTATTTCGGTGATTTGAAAAACGCTCCGTATGGAAATAGAACACCGGAAGAAATTGGGGCGCTCACCGTTTTAGGATTTCAAAAACTTATAAATCACGGCGCAACTCAAATTGTTTCTGCGTGTAATAGTGCATCTGCCAATATCGTCTTGCCTTTGTTAGATTCTTTCAAAATAAAACCAAATAATATTATTGAAATGGTTGGACCAACTGTAAAAGCATTTAAAAGCTCATTCGATAGGTTCGACAAGCTCACTACAAACATGCTCAGGGCAACCAATAAAGTCCAAAGGATTTTATTGGTTGCAACAGAAGCCACTATTCGCTCAGGGATTTATCAAAATGGATTTCAGTCACTCCACATGGATATTCAAACTTTAGCTTTACCACACTTGGCTGGAGCCATAGAAAATAAAACCTCACACCCAGCACTTCTGGCTATGATTGGGGATGCACTAGAGAAATATAATGGAACGTACGATACTTTAATACTGGGCTGCACGCACTTTCCATTGGTTATCGATTTGTTCGCGCGGAATATTCCGAAAGGTGTCACAATTTTTGACCCAGCCGAAGTAGTC
Organism: Patescibacteria group bacterium; assembly: GCA_038063555.1. GTDB lineage: Bacteria > Patescibacteriota > Minisyncoccia > Phycocordibacterales > JAKFXT01 > JAKFXT01. The sequence continues at coordinate 3,713 of JBBTUX010000002.1, forward strand.
GCCCGCGAAGCTCAAAATCTATTCTTACTACCTAATTCGCGCGAATGGGCGAATAAGGAAAAGGGGAGCATAAGATTTCTTATATCTAAAGATAGTGATTTTTTCAGAGAAAAAGTAGCTGAATTTTTTGGGGATGGAAATTATAAAATTGAGGTGATAAAATAGGAGTATATGGAAAAATTTCCAACTAATTCCAATCAAGAAGCTAATAATCCAGAAAAATCTGGTAAATTATCAAAAATAATAAAAGCTGCGGTGCTTGCCGGTAGTGTGGCACTTGGAAGCGCTCCTGATGTAGAAGCGCAGGTGGTAAAAAAGGAGACTGCGGTTCAAAAAGAAGCTGTAAAGGAAATGGCAAACACTATTTGGGCAAAAGAAATGGCGGACAAAGCGATTGGAGAAAAAACTCAATTAAAAAATGGGGAAGATCTTCGTATGTGGACACAGTCTCACATAATGCCTTTTATCAGTGAGTTTTATATGCCTACAAAAGGAAACCTTGTTGATGGAACTTATGGAAAGTCACGAAGACTTTCTCCTGATGAGGCAAGGGTTTTGATAAAACACGTTTCTTTACTTGAGAATGCTTATTTGGAACTCCACAAGAAATTTAATCAACCGACAGGCGAAAATATAACAGGTCAGTTTAAAGGTATGAAAGATAGTCTGACAGAAGACACCTCATACGCTAGGCAGAAGGAGCGTGAAATATTAGAAAATTGGGAAAGAAAACAAAAATAGTCGAAATTCTTTTTTGCTGTGCTAGGATAGCAAGAAATGTCAAAAAAGAACGATTATAGGAGTTATTTCAAAGGCAAAAAGATAACTGTCATGGGACTCGGTCTTCTTGGTGGGGCGCTTAATGATATTCATTTTTTGTATAAGCACGGAGCTTCACTATTGGTTACTGACCTTAAGTCTTCGACAGAGCTCAGACCGTCGCTTCAAAAGCTCCAAAAGTACAAAAATATAGAATATGTTTTAGAAGAACATAGACTTGAAGATTTTAAAAATGCTGACATGGTACTACAGCCAGGGAATGTGCCCGAGGACTCGCCTTATCTGGCCGAGGCAAAGAAAAATAATATCCCAATTTTTGTTAGCGAATCACTCTTTGCTTATTGCGCCTCAGATGTTTTTTTAATCGGTATTACAGGAACAAGAGGTAAGTCAACTGTAACTGAACTTATATATCATATTTTAAAGTCTGATAGACCCAGAGTTTTCTTGGGTGGTAATGTGAAGAATGTCTCCACACTAAATTTACTGGATAAGGCTCGTCCTAGAGATACTGTAGTTCTAGAAATGGACTCTTGGGCTTTGCATGGTATGGGAAATATAAAAAAGAGTCCTCAAGTTTCCATTTTTACAAATTTTCTTGATGACCACTTGAATTATTACAAGGGGGATAGAAATAAATATTTTGAAGATAAGGCAAATATTTTTAAGTATCAAAATAAAGATAATGTACTAATAATTGGAAAACAGGTTGTGCCATTTTTAGAAAAATTAGGAGGAAAAATAAGAGTTAAGCCAATTGTGGCACCAGAAAAAATAAATGGTTTCTCTTCAAATTTACTCGGGTCTCACAATGAATACAATGTAGCTTTAGCTATAACAGCCGCAAGAATTTTAGGTGTAAAAGATTCTGTTATTAGGAAAGCAGTTAAAAGCTTTAAAGGGATAGAGGGGAGATTGGAATTGGTTAGAGAAATTAGAGGAGTGAAATATTATAATGACACTACAGCTACAACTCCAGACGCGACAATAGCCGCACTTAAGGCTCTAGGAGAGTTAAGAGGTAAGAGTTATGAGCCAGGAAGAAAAGTTTCAAACAATCAAGGTCGGACCTTGATTGGGCAAAGGAAAACAATTTTAATTATGGGAGGGACGGATAAAGGACTTGATATGAATGTTTTGATAAAGGAAATTCCAAAGTATTGCAAGATATTGATTTTGCTTAAAGGTAATGGGACAGATCGTTTAACGAAGAGTTATGAGTTAGGAGCTATGAGTTATGAAGTAGATAGTTTAAAAAAGGCGATTAAGGTGGCGCGCCACGGAGATATTGTTTTACTTAGCCCCGCGTTTGCTTCATTTGGAATGTTCCGTAATGAATTTCATCGCGGTGATGAATTTGTTAAGCTGGTAAAGAAGTTGAAATAAATGTCCGCCCATAGGCGGATCAGCCTGTGGCTGAAATTTGATAGAGGAGAACAATTCAACAAAATAGTGAAAAAATTAAAATGAAAAATTTTAATTCAATAAAAAAAGTTCATTTTATAGGGATTGGGGGCATTGGCATGTCTGCTTTGGCACAACTTTATTTGTATAAAGGTAAGGTTGTCAGTGGTTCTGATTTAAGTGAATCACCAGCAACATCTTTGTTAAAAGAAAAGGGAGCCACTTTTTTTCTTGGGCACGATAAAACAAATGTTTCGGTAGATACGGATTTGATTATTTATAGTGATGCGGTGCCCAAAGACAATGTAGAAAGAATACGCGGAAAAGAATTTCATATGGGAGAGAAGTCATATTTTGAAGCGCTTGGTGAATTTGCCAATCAGTATGAACTTGTGGCTGTTTCTGGAACGCACGGAAAAACCACCACAACCGCTATGCTCATAGATGTTTTTGAAGAAGCAGGACTAGACCCGATGGCAATTGTGGGTTCGCTTCGCCTGCCTGCGCAGGCAGGCGCCAAAACCAAAAGCAACTTTCGTGCCGGAGCGGGAAATTATTTTATAGTGGAAGCGGATGAGTATATGAGGCATTTTCTGCAATTTGAACCAAAAATTTTAGTCATTACAAACATTGATAGTGACCACCTTGATTACTACAAAAATTTAAACGATATACAGAGCGCCTTTAATGACTTGGCGGTTAGAATTCCTAAAAATGGTTTTGTTGTTTGCGACCCCAATGATGAAAATGTATTACCAGCTCTAGTTGGAGTTTCGGCGCAAGTGATTGATTATACAAAGTTTTTAGAAATGGCTTCGGAGTTGAAACTCAAAGTAACGGGCGAACATAATAGAAAAAACGCATCAGTCGTTCTGGCTCTGACTTCTTCCATGGGCTTTAATATGGAAAAAGTAAAAAGTGTACTTTCAGATTTTTCTGGAACTTGGAGACGCTTTGAATACAAAGGAAAAATGAAAAGTGGAGCCATAATTTATGATGATTACGCGCATCACCCTGCAGAAATAGCCGCGACATTATCTGGCGCTCGCGAAGCATTTCCAGACAAAAAAATTACTATTATTTTTCAACCCCATTTATATTCTCGTACCAAACTTTTATTAAATGATTTTGCTGAAAGTTTATCCAAAGCGGATTATGCAATTTTGGCTGACATATATGCGGCGCGAGAAAAACCAGATGAAACAATTTCTTCAAAAATTTTAGCCGAAAAAATCAAGGGAAAAAATAAAAAAGTGAGATATTTTCCCGATTTTGGTGAAATAGAGAAATATCTTTCAGAAAATGCGGTAGAAGGGGATTTGCTTATAACCATGGGCGCAGGCGATATTTACAAAGTTGGGGAGGAGCTACTTGGTTAATTTGCATTTGTTGCAAGTACAACTTGTCCCGTATAATCTATACCACTATTCGCTAGAATAGTGGTATAGATTACGGAGTGTGGTAATATTGAGGTTATGAATTCCAGAAAGACCGAGGTGATTACAAAAGGCTTGGCTAGCCACAGACGGTTGTATATAGTTGAAATGTTATTTAAAAAACCAGAAATGTCTGTTGAAGAAATTGCCAAAGTGGCCAAGATAAGTCACAAAAATGCTTCTGGCCATATTAACAAACTGACTTCTTCTGGTTTGATAATGAAACGGCATGATGGTAATTTTGTTCGTCATAAACTGACAAAACGTGGCGAAACCATTCTCAAATTCTTGAGAATATTGGAATAGTGTAAAAAATAGAAGCGTACATCTATACTACTATTCGCGCGAATAGTAGTATAGATGTTACAGAAAAATGGTAAGAAAAAAGTAAGAATAAGAAAAAAAAGCTGATGGCAGACCACTGTCTTTTTTGCTAAAGTAAGGTCATGGAAAAGTTTGAAGGTGATTTTCTTAAGGATAAATACTGGGGCAATAAAGAATTCCGGGAAGCCGCGGGGGTTTCGGCTCGCCGCACGAAAAAGCGTGAAAGCGAGAATGTGCCCAATACGCCACCTGAGCGCATTGAGAACTACCTCGATCGATTTACCGAGATAACCGATCGGGAAGACCCTGAAAAACGCGAGCGCGGCATTTCTGCCATTGAGCGACTCGTGGAGAAGAAATACATCATCAAGGCAGAAAATATAACCGATGAATATATAAAAAATGTATTGCTCGGCAATGAAGCCGAACTTCTCGGATACGAGCGGGAAGATGTAAAAGACGAGCAGATACGAAAAACCGTGCTTGATTCGCTGGAGAATAAAATTCATTCGCCTCTCTCTACATATAGAGTGCCGATTGAACTTCGAGAATCATTGGAGAATATGATTATTACCGACCAGAAAGGGAGGATGAAGCAGTGGCTCGATTACCTTACAGGAGAAGAAGCGCGTCATGCTCCGGTTGCACTTCGTTATTGGGCATTCGCCGAAATGCTTAAACAGGGAGATTACGATCCTGTTAGCGGAGAATACAACAAACGCACTAACGCAACAGTTGCAATTTTCCCCGAACTCGACCAACAAGCCCTTGCCCTTGTTTTTGATGAAGTGGAACGACGAAGAACCGGCAAAACATCTGCACTTTCTACGGGCGATGATGCGCGACAGGCCGAATTGCGAGATCTGCTTCAACATGAGAATTTTGGTAAGCTCTATGCGTTCATGCAGGAGCATGTTCGTTCGCTAAAATTACCGACCGAGCGTCTTGTCATCACCGAGGGAGGATGGAAACTCTTTTCAAAAGATTCTTCACCATCTGATTTAACCGCTCCGCTCCAAGGGTATCAGACTAAATGGTGCATTGCGGGAGAAGGCCACGCTACCAGCTATCTGGAAACTGGTGATGTCTGGATTTATTTTTCAAAAGATGTGGACGGACAAAATACTATCCCTCGCGCGTGCGTTATAGATAACAAAGAACACGGTATTACCGAAGTCCGAGGCATCATTTTCAATGAAGAAGTTAAACAACATCTTGACGACTACATCACGCCGGTAGTTGACGCAAAACTCAAAGATATGGAGGGTGGTGAAAAATGGGCGGACAAAATGGATGATATGAAGAAGTTGCGTGAACTGCACTTCAAATATTTGCAAAAGGAACCATTGAATAAAAACGATTTAACTTTCTTGTATGAGATTGACCGACCAATACAGGAATCCGGATATGGTAAAGACCCGAGAATAGAAGAGCTGAAAAAAGGCAGAAACAGACAAGAGGACATCAAAACAATGTGTGATTGTAAGGAAGAGTTTATTGCCACAGATTTTATTGATATAAAAGAAATCACACAAGTGTTTTGTGAAGATACAGGAGATAAAATAACTTTCTTTGATTTTCGGGAAGGACAAAACAAAGAGAAACTTCTGCCGCTTATGGAATTGGCGAAAAGAATAAAAGAAACTGGAAGGGGAGCACGACCAGACATGTCATTTGAGGGAGGAATAGTAAATATAAATGTGCCAAAAGAAAAACTAAAGGACTTGCCGACGGCCATTAAGTCATTCGAAGAGGCAGACAATAATTCACCCTCGTCTATTTGGGAAGAATTAAAAAAAATGCCATTTGCTACATTGGAGCAATCTTCTTTGGAACTTATTGTTCTTTCTTACAATAAAGACGTAGAAACAAGAAAATCATCAGAAAAAATAGTAGAAGATATGGATAAGCTAGGACTTAGACCAGCTACCTTTGGGGAATTAATTACTCTTGGCATAATTAAGCCCGTTTTTAACAAGAAAAACGAATATATTGTTGCTCTCGGCACAAAAGCTACTCTGGACGGCGGTGTTCGTGTCTCGGTCTTGGTCTGGTACGGTGATAAGCGTCTTCTGGATGGCGACGGGTGGACGATCGAGTGGGGCGAGCTTAGCCGTTTCCTTTGTCTCCGCAAATAGATTTTTGAATTTTTGTCACTTTGCTTATGATTTAGATATTTTGATTTTGTTCTTTTCTTTTTTTAAATTAAAATAATAATGAGAGTAGATAATGAGTGCGCGGATAAATTCTTCGCAACATCGAAATCAGTAGAACACAGATCGGAATTTTTGCGTGATAAGTGCGTGAAAAGTGTGTCTGTGTTTTCTTTAAAAAAAGAAATCTACTTGGCGCATATACGTCTGGCATTATGATGCCGACTTAAATACAATGTATGGTTGCGACTATATGTGGTGGATTGCATGTGTATATGCGAAACTCTGGACGGCGATATTCATGTCCCGAACTTGGATTGGAATGACGGTGAGCGTAGTTTGAACAGGAACATCTGGGACAATGAGTGGGATGATAGGAATCGATTTGTTTGCCTCCGCAATTTAATTTCTTTCTCCGCCAGATATTTATTTTGGTGGAGTTTTCTTTTGACTCTCTAATTCCAATTGTTTAATCAATTGGTTATGCCAGTAATTAGCAAAGCAAGTGTTAGAGACAGAGTTGTTCATAGGTTGGTTTATAACGCTCTTTATTATTACTTTGACTATAAATTTATTTATGATTCTTATAGTTGTCGAATTGGAAAAGGTACACACAAGGCACAGGCGAGATTCAGAAGTTTTGTTAATAAGGTTAGCAAAAATTATACGGCCTCCTGTTTTGTTTTAAAATTTGATATCAAAAAATGTTTTGAGAGTATTGATAAAAATATACTCAAAAATATACTTTCTTTTCATATTGAGGATAAAGGACTAAAAAGAATTATATTTTCTATAATTGATAGTTTTGGAACGGGAATTCCTCTCGGGAATTTGACATCACAATTATTCTTGAATATTTATCTCCACGAGCTTGATTGGTATGTAAAACAATTTTGGGGGTGTAAATATTACCTGCGATATGCTGACGATATAATCATTATCTCCACCAACAAAGAGAAATTAGAAGAACTATATGCAAATTTAGAAATTTTTCTTAAAAACAAATTGAACCTCACTACTCACAAGAAAATCATTATTAGTATTTACTCGGGAATTGATATTTTGGGGTTGGTGTTTTTCCCGCAGTATCAACGCTTGCGACGCAGTACCGAAAGAAGAATAGAAAAAAGAAATAGCAAAATATTTAAACATCATCTATACCACTATTCCATGGAATAGTGGTATAGATGATGTTGACGGTAACACTGGCAATGCAATATTGTAGCCTCTCTTAACAAAAGCTTAACAAAGGATATTTTTTTGTGTATGGTGTTTTCATGGCTACGTTTTATATAGTGGCAACGCCGATTGGGAATCTTGAGGACATGACTTTCCGGGCGATTCGTATTTTGAAGGAGGTGGATATTATATTGTGCGAAGATACACGGGTAACACAAAAATTACTTAAACATTATGAAATTAACGATAAACAGCTTTCTACATATAACGCACAAAAAAGCTCGGTTAGTTTCAGTAAAATTAGCAATTGGATAAAAGAAGGGAAAAATTTGGCGTTAGTGACTGACGCGGGAACTCCAGGAATATCAGACCCGGGGAGTGAACTTGTGGAAAAATTAAAGAGTGAGTTTAGTAGTGAAGAGCTCAAAATTGAGCCAATACCGGGGGCTTCGGCGATTGTTGCGGCTATGTCCGCCGCAGGTATCCCTGCGGCGGAATGGACCTTTTTGGGATTTTTACCGCACAAAAAGGGCAGGGAGACCTTGTTTAAGGAAATTGCTAAAGGAGAGAGAACTTTTGTTTTTTATGAATCCCCACACAGGATTATGAAAACTTTGGAAAAGTTGGCACAAGTAATACTTGATAATCGCAAAGTTGCGGTGTGTAAAGAATTGACCAAAATTCACGAAGAATTTGTAAGGGGGAGCGCAAAGGAAATATTTGCTCACTTTAGAAAAAACCCCGACCGTGTCCGTGGGGAATTTGTGGTCATAGTTTCTAAATGTTAAAATACCTTTATGCAGAAAAATTTTTTCATAGTTTTGGGTATATTTGTAGCTTTGCTTCCATTTATCTCAATTCCCAATTCATATAAAACGCCTGTGTACATTATTCTTGGCGCAACCATGGCCATTGCAAGTTATAGAGAAAGATATTTAAAAAAGAAATTATTAATTCCTCATTTGAGGCGTTTCAAGAAGTTTGCGTCATCGACTCCTATTGCAAATGATATTTCAGTAAGGACTAATTCTCTTGATGAAAACGCCACCTCTAAAGGTACACAGCAATAAAGGTAGATTATTTGTCTACACTTTGGCCACGGGCGCTATTTTTGCGGGCGGCTTTTTTGGTTTGCAGTATTTCCCAGGATTTCTCCCGTCACTTACAACATATAAAAGCCAATTCATAGCGCAAGGTTCCGGTCTTTCTCCCAAAGCAGAAAAGGTAATGCATCTTAAAACACCAGAACCACTCAAAGCGATTTATATGAGTCAGTGTGTTGTGGGCACCAAAGATTTTAGACAAGATTTAGTGGATCTTATTAAGAGAACAGAGTTAAACGCTGTTGTTATTGATATTAAAGATTATACGGGGAAGATTGCTTTTGAAACTGATAATCCAAAACTTAAAAACTCTGTATCGGGTGATTGCGGTGCAACCGATATGAAAAATTTTATTCTCTCGCTTCATGATGATGGCATATACGTGATTGGACGCGTTACTGTTTTCCAAGACCCATATATGACGAAAACACGACCGGACTTAGCGGTTAAAAAGAAAAGTGATAATGATATTGTCTGGAAAGATTATAAAGGACTTTCTTTTGTTGATGTGGGAGCCCGTGAACACTGGGATTATATTATTGAAATAGCTAAAGAAGCATACGGTATTGGATATGACGAAATAAATTTTGACTATATAAGATTTCCTTCGGACGGTGACATGAAAGATATTGATTACACATATTCTCGTGGCAAAACAAAAGCAGAGGTCTTAAGAGAATTTTTTAGTTACTTGCACGATAATTTAAAAAGTCTAGGAGTAATAGTATCAGCCGACCTTTTTGGAATGACCACAACCAATACCGATGACTTAAATATAGGACAAATTTTGGAATACGGCCTTATGTATTTTGATTATGTTTCCCCAATGGTTTATCCAAGTCATTACCCGCCAAATTTTAATAATTGGAAAAATCCAAATCTATATCCCGGAGAAGTCGTTTCATTTTCTATGGGTAAAGCAGTAGAAAGAGCGCTTGCCACTAGCACAACATTGAACCTTATAAATTCAATTCCTATAGCAAGTACTACTCCGCAACTTTATACCAAACCTGTTTGGGATAAATTAAAACTTCGTCCTTGGCTTCAAGATTTTCAATATGGTGGCACATATGGCCCCAAAGAGGTGCGAGCACAAATTGACGCTACTTATAGTGTGGGACTCACAAGTTGGATGCTTTGGGCGCCATCCAACAGATACACTGAATCAGCCCTTCTTAAATAGCGAGAGGTCTATTTTTGGCTTATAATTGAATAGATTATGGCACCTTTGGACCCCAAAAGAGTTTTACATTACAAATCAGAATATATTTTATTGTGAGGTCAATTTTAAACCCATGAATTCAAACGAATTTTCTAAAAACTCTAACGGGGCAAGTGAAAATCGTATAACTTATTTTGCCCATACTGACGCTAGAAACAAGCAGGTTCCTTTTGGAATTAAAGCTAAAGACAGAACTCGTCATGTATATGTCATAGGCAAAACGGGAATGGGAAAATCCACCCTCCTTGAAAATATGGCGATTCAAGATATTCAAAACGGGGAGGGATTGGCTTTTATTGACCCTCATGGCAAAACGGCTGAATATTTGTTGGATTTTGTGCCAGAGCACAGAATAAAAGATGTTTTATACTTTGCTCCTTTTGATTTGGAAAATCCAATTGCTTTTAACGTAATGGAAGATGTGGGCGCAGATAAAAGACATCTTGTTGTTGCCGGATTAATGAGTGCGTTTGAAAAGATTTGGATTGACGCCTGGAGCGCCCGTATGGCTTATATTTTGCAAAACACATTACACGCTCTTTTGGAATATCCGGGAGCAACGCTTCTTGGGGTAAACAAAATGTTGACTGATAAGGAGTATAGAAAAAAAGTTGTTGATAATGTTAGTGACCCAACAGTTAAATCTTTTTGGACGGACGAATTTGCAAAATACACAGATAGATACACAGCCGATGCAACGCCCGCCATTCAAAATAAGGTGGGGCAGTTTACCAGCAACCCTCTTATCAGAAATATTATAGGTCAACCTCATTCTTCTTTTGATATTAGAAAGATAATGGACGAAAAGAAGATTTTAATAATTAATCTTTCCAAAGGACTTGTCGGTGAAAATAACGCCAATCTTTTGGGTAGTATGCTTGTAACCAAGATATATCTTGCGGCTATGTCTCGCGCTGATGTGAGTGAAAAATCAATGATTAAACTTCCAAATTTTTATCTTCATGTAGATGAATTTCAATCTTTTGCTAATAAAAGTTTTGCCGACATTCTTTCGGAAGCTCGTAAATACAAATTAAATTTGACCATTGCTCATCAATATATAGAACAAATGGAAGAAGAGGTGAGAGATGCTGTTTTTGGAAATGTCGGCACAACAATAGCTTTTCGAGTCGGGGCATTTGACGCTGAAGTTTTGGAAAAAGAATTTGCCCCCGTTTTTATGGCGGAGGATTTAGTTAATTTGGGATTTGCTCAAGTGTATTTGAAGTTAATGATAGATGGAGTTGGTTCCCAACCATTTTCTGCTAAAACCATGGGGCCAATCACAAAAACAACTTCTTCTTATAAGAGATTAATACTAGCATCTTCTAGAGAACAATTTAGTTTTCCGCGCTCTCAAGTTGAGAGTGTTATTTCTGAACAACTTATTTCCAAAGTGGAAACAAGAACCGAAAAAAAACCAAGAGAAGAAATGTTCTCTGGGGTTCAGTCCGAGTTACAAAAAAGAGATGAAAAACGTAAGGGGGTAGAAAATAGAGAAAAATCAACCAGTGTAAATAAACCAGAAGGACATTTAAGTGAACTTCGACAAACTTTGGCTGGAGTAATGGGAGCAGATTTGTCAAAATCAGAGAATAAATCTTCTCCTAAACTGGAAGTAAAATCACAACCGCAATCCCATAAACCAAAAGAAAATCCTAGGCGAGAAGTAAAAAATGAAGGAATGTCAGATCATAAAAAAGCTCTAGCAGAAGTTTTGGCTAAACTTCAAGAGAAAGAAAAAAAATCTGTTTCAGAAGAAAAAGAAGCAGAGGAATCATTTAACAAGAAAGAAATTTCGGAAAAGGAATTACGAGATATGCTCCATGTTGATAATGAGGGAAATTAATTATTTTTTGATTTTTGTTTTTCTTTTTTTACCAGTTTTTGCTTTTGCCGATATTAAAATTACCGAAATAATGTATAACGCTTTAGGTAGTGGCAGTTCCGAGTTGCAAGATTTTGTAGAGGTAAAAAACATTGGTTCTTTATCAGTGGATTTGTCCTCTTTCAAATTTTCTGATGGTTCGGACCATTCTATTAATTCATATGAAACTTCATTGACTATTGTCCCACCGCAAGAAGTGGTGATTTTGGTAAGTTCTCCAAGTAAATTTTTGACTGAATGGCCTCAGTTTAGTGGGAAGGTGCTTGATAGTTCTGTTTCTTTTGTAACAACGGACACAGCTGTTATTAAAGATGAAAGTGGGGCAATTATTGATTCGGTTTCCTTTTCTTCTGACATGGGAGCCAATAATGATGGCAATTCCTTACAGCTGGTAAACGGACAGTGGATTGCTACGATCCCTACTCCCGGCCAATCAAACGCTACGGGTGAATTATCGGGATCTCAAAATTTATCAAATACAAATAATTCCAGCCCAGAAAATCAATCACAAACCCAAACGACAGGAACGCAATTATCACAAATTTATGAGCAACAAATATATGCAAACGCAGGTGTAGATAAAACGATTTTAGTAGGAGCAGAACTTTTGTTAAATGGTTCGGCTTTAGGAATCAAAAAAGAACCTTTAACGAATGCCCGCTATTTATGGAATTTTGGTGACGGATCTTCTAAAGAAGGGAAAAAGGTAAGTCATACTTACTCATTTCCGGGAATCTATACCGTAAGTTTAGACGTTTCTTCCGGCGATTATTCACAGGGAGATGTAATGATTGTTACTGCGGTGGATGCAAAAATAAAAATAGGGGAGATCATTAATGGAATTGATGGATACATAACAGTGTCAAACGAAGGGAATAGTGATATTGATATTTCCAGATTTATTCTCCAAAGCTCTACAAGTACCTTTGTTTTTCCTGTAGGAACAATTATAAAAGCAAAAAATAGTATTCGTTTTCCGAACGCTAATACAAAATTGTCTGGAATCTTCCCAGTCTCTTTACTTTATCCAAACATGACCCCTGTTAAAGCCATCAGAGAAACTGTAGTTCCGGAAACCTCTCTCGTGTCGCAAAAGAGCCCAATTCTATCATCAAAAAAAGAAAGTTTAACACCAATTCAAGAAAATTCTGTATCAGAAGAAAATGATAAGAAAGATTTTTTGAGTGCAGTTGGAGAAAGTGGGCAGGAAAATAATTTACTGTGGATTTCAGCCGTTCTCGCTTTGGTGGGTATTTCTATTGCTGGAGTGATATATTCAAGGAGAGAAAGAAATGAAGCAGATCTATATGAAATTACAGAAGTGGACGAGTGACATTAGTTGGACTTTTCTGGTTTAGACACTAGTATAAATTCGGTATGAAAAAATCAACGCAAAAATTAGTTTTAGTCACGGGAGGAGCTGGGTTTATCGGTTCTCATCTTTGTGAACGTCTTGTTAAAGATGGCTATAAAGTAATTTCATTGGACAATTATTTTACTGGTTCAAAGGATAATCATATTGATGGGGTTGAATACCGCGAAGGTCATACCAAAGATATAGAAAAACATATAAAAGAAATACCAGATATTATTTTTCACCTTGGAGAATATTCCCGTGTTGAACAAAGTCTTTTGGAAGAAGATGTGGTATATGATCTTAATATTGTTGGAACCGGAGGAGTTATAAATTTTTGGAAAAAAAATAAATGTAAGTTGGTTTACGCTGGCTCGTCCACAAAATTTGGCGATTTTGGCGCTACGCGTTTAGCAACTCCGTATTCGAGATCAAAAGCAGATAATACAGAATTAGTTAAAAAAATAGGTGATGCAGAAAGATTGCCTTATGCAATAACTTATTTTTACAACGTATACGGTCCGGGAGAAAGATCTGGGGTATACGGTACAGTTATTGAAACTTTCAAACAGATATATTTGCATGGTGCGCCTATCTCAGTCACTTCTCCTGGAAATCAAACTCGTAATTTTACTCATGTCTACGATATTGTTGAAGGATTAATTTTAATAGGCGAGAAGGGATTAGGTGATGAGTATGGACTTGGTAATGAAGAAAGTTTTTCGATTATTAAAGTTGCCAAGATGTTTGGCGAAAACATTACTATGTTGCCGGAACGCTCTGGTAACAGAATGCAGTCAGATCTTGATACAAAAAAAGTAAGAGAAATCGGATGGAATACAAAACGATATCTTCAAGGTTACATAGAGGATTTTATAAAGAAAAATAAGAAAGGTCGTGTGCGCGAGAAAAGAGTGCTTATATTCTCAACAACCTTTTCTCCCATAGTTGGACCAGCAGAAATTGCTTTGGAAGAACTAATAAGCAAAATGCCAGATATTCAATTTGATATTATTACAACTTTATTTTCTGGTGGTGCAAAAAAGTTTGAAAAACGAGGGGAAAATATGAATATATATAAGGTTGGCATTGGAAACAAAATGGATAAGTATTTACTTCCTATTCTAGGATATAAAAAAGCTAAAGATCTTCATATAAAACACAAATATCTCTTTACCTGGGCTCTAATGGCTAGTTACGCAGCTCTTGCCGGTATATTTTTGAAGCGTAAAAAAAAGTTACCACTTTTAGTTACACTTGCAGACCAAAAATTAACAGAGATATCTTTTTTGACTAGAAAAATATTAAAAATAGTTTTATCTGATGTAGACCAGATATATGGAGTTAATGTTAACCAAGAAAAACACGCCTCCCATATTAAAGGTAAACCTTTACGTAATTCAATAGGGGAAGGTGACGCTTTTGCAAATCAACTCAGGTATTCTTATTCAGAGATTCTACTTAATAGTAAAAAATAAATCTTTATGAAAAAAATATTAATTTTTTCTTTGGCTTATTTTCCAAAACATGTCGGAGGTGCAGAGGTTGCTATTAAAGAAATTACTGAAAGAATAAATCCAAAAGACATAGAGTTTCATATGGTTACCCTTAGATTTGATTCCACTCTTCCAAAAGTTGAAAAAATAGCAAATGTTTTGGTACACAGAATTGGTCTTACGACCAATAATCCTTCTACGGGCGACTTAAGAAGATTTCCACTCCATTTAAACAAATTATTTTTTCAATTTTTAGCCTTTTGGAAAGCACGATCACTCCATAGAGAATATAAATATGATGCTATTTGGGCTATGATGGTTCATTCTTGTGGAGTTCCGACTGCCATCTTCAAAATAAATTATCCAAACGTAAAATATATTCTCACTTTGCAAGAAGGGGATCCCATTGAATATATAGAAAATAAAATGAAACCATTTTGGCCATTTTTTACTAGAGCTTTTACTAAAGCTGATATAATCCAAGTTATATCTACCTTTTTAGGAAAGTGGGCAAGAAACAGGGGGTTCAAAGGTCCTCTTGAAGTTATTCCAAATGCAGTAAACGTGGCTCATTTTTCTCAAATATATTCAAACGAAGAATTAAATGATATAAAAAATAAACTTGGCAAAAAAGACGGAGAAGTTTTTATGGTGACAACTTCTCGTTTAGTAAAAAAAAATGCATGTGACGATGTTATTAGAGCATTGTCTTATTTACCAAGTAATATTAAATTTGTGATTATGGGAACTGGTCCAGACGAGGGAATGCTTAAAAGTTTGATTAAGGAATTAAAAATTACAGAACGGATTGTTTTTCTAGGACAAGTAAACCACGAAGAAATGCCACTTTATTTAAAGGCTTGCGATATTTTTATTCGACCATCGCGATCTGAGGGAATGGGCAATTCTTTTGTTGAAGCTATGGTAGCAGAATTGCCTGTTATTGCAACACAAGAGGGCGGCATAGCAGATTTCTTGTTTGATAAAAGACGAAATCCAGACAGAGAAACAACGGGGTGGGCAGTGGATAAAGATTCTCCAGAGCAAATTGCTGAAGCGGTAAAAAATATTATTTCTAATACAGGTAAAGTTTCTAAAGTTGTTGCTAATGCTAAAAAAATGGCAATTGAAAAATACGACTGGAATATAATTGTAAAAAATATGAAAGAGAGAGTTTTCGATAGAGTTTTGGACACAGAAATTATCGAATAGGTTTGTTTTTTGATGTAACCTCTGTTAGGGTATTATGGTTACATTTTTATAATATGAAAATTGGATTTATTGGTCAGGGTTATATTGGTAAAAATTACGCAAACGATTTTGAAAACCGTGGGTTTAAAGTGATACGTTATTCTCTAGAAAAAGAATATATAGGCAATAAAGAAAAGATAAAAGGTTGCGACATTGTTTTTGTAGCGGTGCCAACACCCACTACCCCGCGCGGTTTTGATGATTCAATAGTTACTTCCGCAATGTCGCTTATTGGAAATGGTAAAATTGCCGTAATAAAATCCACTCTTTTGCCTGGAATTACAAAAAAGATACAAAAAAAATATCCAAAAGTTTTTATTCTACACTCCCCAGAGTTTCTGAGTCGAGGAACAGCTTCTTATGATGCGGCACATCCTATAGTTAATATAGTTGGAATGCCAAGAAACAACGGAGAATATAAAGATAGAGCTAAAAAATTATTATCTATTCTACCAAAATCTTCCTCAAAAATAGTTAGTTCTGAAACTTCTGAATTTTTTAAATATGTTCACAACACTTCTTTATTTGTGAGGGGTGTATATATGAATCTTTTATACGATCTGGCGAAATCACTCAATGTGGAGTGGCAAGACGTAAAAGATTTAATAATTTTAGATCCCATGATTGCTTTCCAAGATTCAGTTGTTGCGAAATGGCACATAGATCCTGTTCGTAAAGAAGGCAGGGGAATTGGAGGCAATTGCCATATAAAAGATTTCGAAGCACTGTCAAGGCTTTATAAGAAAAATGTTAAAGATAAAATCGGAGAAAAAATAATTGATTCTTTGAAGAAAAAAAATATAAGTTTGCTGACAGAGAGTAAAAAAGATATACCGTTAATCAGGGGTGTCTATGGTAAAAGAATATTAAAAAAATAATAAAATAATTATGAGAAAAGTGGTGGTCGTTGGTGGAGCTGGTTTTATTGGTTCGCACTTGACCGATTCTTTGGTTGAGGAGGGCTATGATGTGCATGTTATAGATAATCTTTCGGCTGGAAAGAGGGAACACGTAAATAAAAAAGCCAAGTTACATGTCAAAGATATAAGGAAAATCAAGGATATTAAACCAATCATAAGAGGAGCAGAATACGTTTTTCACTTAGCAGCCCTGCCTCGTGTGCAGTATTCAATAGAAAATCCAGAAGAAACACACGACGTAAACGTTAACGGCACACTAAACGTTTTAATCGCGAGCAAAGAAGAGGATGTAAAAAAAGTAATATACTCGGCTTCAAGTTCTGCTTATGGAAATCAAAAAATTACACCACTTCATGAGGATTTACCTGCAAAGCCCACTAGTCCATATGGCCTACAAAAATATTTAGGAGAATTATATTGTAAAGTCTGGAATACTGTATACGGACTTCCCACAGTTTCACTCCGCTATTTTAATGTTTACGGCCCCAGACTTGATCCAGAGGGGGCATACGCTTTAGTTATAGGAAAGTTTTTAAAACAAAAAAAGGAAAGCAAACCGCTAACTATTACCGGAGATGGAAAACAAACGCGAGATTTTACTCACGTAAAAGATGTTGTTAGAGCGAATATTTTGGCAGCTAAAAGTAAAAAAGTTGGAAGGGGCGAAGTAATTAATATAGGAGCGGGTAAAAATAAATCTGTAATAGAAATTGCCAAACTTATTGGTGGTAAAAAAGTTTTTATTCCTCCTCGTTTTGAACCCAAGCATACAAAAGCTGATAATAGAAAAGCCAAAAAACTTTTAGGATGGGAGCCAAAAATTTCTATTGAAGAGGGTCTGGCAGAGTTAAGGAAAATTTGGGGTATTTAAATACTAAGCACCAGATTGTGACATCAATGTTCTAATAGTTTTCAAAGCTATTTTTACATCTAATATTAGAGATTGGTTTTTTAAATAATAAAGATCATAAGAAAGTTTGTTTCGCGTTTCTTCCACTCCGATTCCATGGTGTGCGTGTCGTCCATAAATTTGTGCCCAACCAGAAAGACCTGGCTTTATCAAATGTCTAATATTGTAATAAGGAATTTTTCCTTCATAGTATTTAACTCCTGAAGGTAATTCTGGTCGTGGTCCAATTAGTGACATGTCATTTTTTATGATACTCCAGAGTTGAGGCAATTCATCAATACGGCTCTTACGTAAAAAATTACCAACACGGGTTATTTTATTTTCACCTTTTTGTTGAAGGTCTGTTATGTTTTGTGTCATACTTCTAAACTTATATGTTTTAATTATGCTATTATTTTTTCCAACTCTTTCTTGCATAATGAAAATTTGTCCTCCATCATCAATTTTAATTGCTAAATAGACAAATGGGTAAAATAATAAAGAGATAATTCCAAGTATAGAAGCGATAAAAAAATCCATCATTCTCTTTAAGACATTATAAAAAGTATTGGTAGAAGAGGATATGTTTTCTAAAAACCAGCTATGGTTTAGTGAAGAAACAGGTATACGGTCAAAGATTTCCTCGTATAATTTATTAATGTCAAGAAAGTGAAATTGTTTAAATAATGAGTTGTAAAGGTGACTTATTAGATATTCTGATTTTTTGTTGTGTAAATCTGTTACTATAACGGAGACGTCATGTTTTTTTACATCACTTTTTATTTTTTTAAGAAGCACTTCTTCGTTTAGATTTTCTGGACTAATTGTTGAAACAAAAAAAATTGAGTAGCGGGAATTACTATTGACTTCTTTTTCAACCTCTACAATTTCTTCGCCATTTCCTATAAGTATTGCATTTAATTTTTCAGAAATTATTAGAAACCTAACTCCATATATTCTCCATAAAAAAATAAGAACAGAAGATATTGCTATGTATAGAAAGAGATTTGTTTTTGGTTCTATGCCAAAACTAGGAATAAAATAAAAGAAAATAACAGACAGGAAAGTATTGGTTGCCTGGGTATTAAATAATGTCTCTGGTAACTTTGCTTTGAAGAAAAGCGTTTGTTTTTCATAGAGGCCTGCGATGAAAAAGACCATTAGCCAGAGAGTAATCAAAATACTGAAGGGTAGAAGATGTTGAATTACAAGGCTATTGCTGGGAAATTCTAAATGACGCAGAAAGAGAGTTAAATAAAGTGATGTGGACAAAATGACAATGTCGCCAATCAAAAGATAGAGATATTCACGGTTAGAAAATAGGATCATATTTTTCCCGAATCATACAGAATAAATGATAAAAATCAATTATTATTATAATCGTAAAACATTTTTATTCGTGATAAGGTAACACCATGGAAATTAGAAAAATTAAATTAATGTTTGCTGTCACAAAGTCAAATTGGGGAGGGGCTCAGCGCTATGTTTATGATTTGGTGACTAGTCTGCCGAAAAATCAATTTGAGATCACAGTGCTTTTGGGCGGGTCCGGTTTGTTAAAAAAAAAGTTAGAAGCTGTTAATTTTCGGACTATTTCTATTCCAACACTTGATCGTGATATTGATTTGTTTAAGGAATTCGTGATTTTTTTTAATATTTGGAAAATATTGATGAACGAGAAACCAGATATTCTGCATGTTAATAGTTCTAAAATTGGTGGTCTCGGGTCATTTGTTGGAAGGATCATTGGAATTAAAAATATTTTTTTTACAGTTCATGGATGGCCATTTTTTGAAAATAGGTTTTTCTTGTTTAAATGGTTAATTGTGTTTTTCTCTTGGTTAACAGTAATTTTTTCACATAAAACAATTGTAATTTCTAAAAATGATCAAGTAATAGGTTCACGTTTACCTTTTGTGAAAGATAAAATTTTTATGATTCATAATGGGATTGGTTCGATTGATTTTAAGGAGAAAGATTCTAGTAGAACCTATCTTTTGGGTGAAAAAATGGCTAATTTAAACTCGATTGCTTTTTGGATAGCTGGAGGGACAGAATTGACATTCAATAAAAACTTAGAAATGGCCATATTAGGAGTAATTGAGGCCAAGAGAAGAGGTTTTGATATTTTATATTTAATTATTGGTGAAGGTGAAGAAAGAGGAAAAATTGAAAAATTAATTGAGAAATATAAAGCCACTGACTTTATTAGACTCGTTGGTTTCAAGGAAAATTTACAGCAATATTTAAAAGCTTTTGATTGTTTTCTTTTAACTTCAAAAAAAGAGGGTCTACCATATATATTACTTGAAACAGGATTAGCTGGGATTCCAGTTATTGCTTCTAATGTTGGCGGAATTCCCGAAATTATTGATGACAGAGAAAATGGTATTTTAATTGAGCCAAAGAATATAAATGGTATAGCTAGTGCCATTGAGTATTTGATTAAAAACCCAGAAATTAGAAAAATATATGGAGAAAAATTACAGGAAAAAGTTAAAACTCAATTCAGTAAAGAATTAATGCTTAAAAAAACAATTGAACTTTATAACTCATAAAATGAACGAAAACAATAAGAAAATCAAAGTCGTCATAGCCACGCCGAATTCTGGTGGCCCCATAACTTATAGCAAAATACTTTTTTTGCATTTACCGAAAATGGGATATGAAGTGAGAATAGTCAATTTCTCGTCAGTAGAAAATTTACCGAAATTAGTAAGACATGTGGTTTATTTTCTTAAATTATTTTTCGAAGGATTTAAGGCTGACATTATTTATGCTCAAGATCCAGTTTCAACTGGGTTACCTGCATTATTGGCGGCTAAATTAATCGGTAGTCGTTTTTTTTTAAAAATCGTTGGTGACTATGCTTGGGAGCAAGGGGTGCAAAGGTTTGCTGTAAAAGATTCGCTTGATGATTTTGCAAAAAAGAAAAAATATTCATTTATGGTTCAACTATTACGATATATCGAAACATTTGTGGCTAAGAGGGCGGAGAAAATAATTGTTCCGAGCAATTACTTAAAAGGGATTGTTGAGAAATGGGGTATTGAAAGTGGAAAAATTGAAGTTATATATAACGCTGTCTCAATTGATGAAATAGGGCGGGTGCCTGAAGCTGTGAAAAGAATGTCCAAACCTTTGGTTGTGACAGCTGGTAGATTGGTTCCTTGGAAAGGAATAAAGCCACTAATGAAAGTTTTTGAGGGTGTTTGGCACGCACGTCTAGAAGGATCAAATGCCTCATTGGTTGTCGTTGGTCAAGGGACAGAAGAAAAGGAGCTGAAAGATTATGCAGAAGAATTAAATATAAAGAATCAGTGTTTATTTACAGGTCAACTATCCCATGAGGATACGCTTGCAGTAATGAAAGAGGCCGATATTTTTGTATTGAACTCGACCTATGAAGGTCTATCGCATACCCTAATTGAAGCTTTGAAGCTTGGGCTTTGTATTATTGCAACAGACGCTGGGGGAAATGGTGAAATTATTATGAATGGGAATGGACTCGTCATTAAAACTGGAGACGAAAAAATGCTTGCGTCCAATCTCAAGATGCTTATCGAACATCAAGAGAAGAGAGCTCAATTTTCAGCAATAGCAAAAGAATCGGCTGAACGATTTTCAATAGAAGCAATGCTTCAAAAGTTGGCTTTGGTTTTAAGGTAAAATGTACTTATGAAGATTTTAATGATTTCGACTGATTGGCGCATAGCTCTTTTGGGCAGTAAAGAGCATATACGAATGAGTGGTTATGCAACCGTAACAGAGGAACTACACATAATAGTTTTTACTTTAAAAAGCCAAGGACTAAAATCAACTCAATCTGGAAATCTATATATTTATCCCACAAACTCTATTTTCAAATTATTATACGGAGTTAATGCTTATTTTTTATCAAATAAAATTAAAGAGAAGGGCATTACTTTAGTGACTGCACAAGACCCATTTGAAGCAGGTTTAATTGCTCTTAAAATTTCGAAGAAATTAAAAGCTTCTTTTCAAGTGCAACTTCATACCGACTTTGCTAGTACTTATTATGGTAGGGAATCATTCAAAAATCGTCTAAGGATAGCTATTGCAGATTATGTTATCCCCAAGGCTAATTGCGTAAGAGTTGTTTCTAAACGTTTGCAAAGAGACCTCATTAATCGCTATGGTTTAAAGAAAGAGCCGTTTGTTTTACCAATACACCTTGATATACCAATGTCTATACTTTCAGAGCATCAAGACTTGCTACGCGTTAAATACCCTAAGTTTGGCACAGTTATGGTTATGATTAGTCGAATCGAAAAAGAAAAAAATATGATTATGGCTATTAAGTGTTTTAATAATATATATAAAAGTTATCCGGGAGTCGGTCTTGTGATCGTTGGAGACGGATCTTTGAAAGCTGGTTTAGAAAAACTCGTTAGGAAACTTGGCCTTGAGGAAATTGTAATTTTTGAGGGATGGAGCGATAAGACAATAATATATTTTTTAAGCGCAGATTTATTTTTAAATACTTCTAATTACGAAGGGTTCGGCAGAACTTTGATGGAAGCTTCCGCCGCAGGGTGTCCCATTATAACCACGGACGTTGGAATCGTGGGAGAAGTTTTAAACAATAAAAACGCTCTGATTTCAGCACCACAAGATGAACTAACTTTTCAAAATAATTTAGAATTTGCTCTAAAAAATAAAAACCTTATTAAGGAAAGAGCTAAGCTTGCTCGCAATGCTGTGAATTACTATATGTCTATTACGGAAGATGATCGTCTCTCTATGTATAAGAGCTCTTGGGAAGAATGTTCCCAAAAGTAATATGAAACTTTTAATCTTAACTCAAAAAATTGATAGGGATGATCCAGTTCTTGGCTTTTTTCACCAATGGGTTAAGGAGTTTGCAAAACATTGGACAAGAATAACCGTAATTTGCCTTGAGAAGGGTTTTTATGATTTCCCAAAAAACACCGAGGTGTTTTCTCTTGGTAAAGAAGAAAAAGTTTCTAGGATTATATATTTATTGCGTTTTTACAAATATATAATTTATGAACATAAAAATTATGATGCTGTTTTTGTGCATATGAACCAAGAGTATGTGTTGTTGGGTGGTTTGATATGGAAATTTTTTGGAAAAAATATAAGTATGTGGAGGAACCATTTGAAAGGGAGTTTTCTAACTAATTTAGCGGTATTTCTATCTGATAGGGTTTTTTGCACTTCCAATCAATCGTATACCACCCGATTTAAAAAAACCAAGATTATGCCTGCGGGAATAAATACAGATTTATTTAAACCCGATGCTTCAGTGCACAAGAAACCAAAATCCATTCTTTTTTTGGGCCGAATCGATCCAGTCAAGAATGTTGATGTTTTTGTTGAAGCGCTCCAAAAATTAAGAAATGAAGGAATAAAATTTTTTGCAACTATAGCAGGGGGCTCCTCGGATAAATATAAAGCGTATGAAAAAATGATTCATGAGAAAATAATTACGTATGATTTAGGCGATAAAGTGACATTTACTGGCGCCATGTCACAAAGAGAAGCTTTAAAATTGTATAGAGAGCATGAGTTTTATGTGAATTTGACCCCCTCCGGTAGTATGGACAAAACTATTTTTGAAGCTCTTGCTTCCGGTCTTAAAGTTCTAGTCGCCAATACTTTTTTTAGGGATAAATTACCCGAAAGTTCTATTGTGGCAAATCCCAATGATTTGGAAAGTTTGGTTTCCAAGATTAAAAACATCCTTAGCGATTCTCACGGCGACAACTCTGATTCTCAAAAAAATAACATGGCTTTCCTTGAGTGGCATAGTTTGAATAATTTAATGAAAGAGCTAAAAGTAGCCATGACTAATACGAGAAAGGTTGTTTCAAAACAAACGAATGAAATTAATTTATATAACTTCTAAAAAATTTCCATCCACGAAAACTGACCCTTTCTATGTAAGGTCAATGGCACAGGCTTTCGCCGAGCTTTTGGGTAAAGATTTTTTGTTTTTTGTGAGAGGAAATATTCCTGATGAATTGAAAGATGTAAATGCTATATCGGTGAAATTACCAAAACGTTTTAGAATCGCGCTTTACTTTATTTTTTTACCTATTTTTATTGTGTTGCATAAATGGAATGCCAAAGACATAGTTTTTTTTTCTTACGATCCTTTTTTATTGTCGATACTTATATTCTGGCGAAAAATTTTTAGATTTCAATATTCTATCTGTTCTGACTGGCATCAACTTTTTGATGACTGGAAAGATAAATATGTAGCGAAAAATAGTGATTATCTGATATCCACCTCAAAAAGATTAAAAGAACTTCTGCACTCCGTCTGTGGCATTGATCAGAATAAAATATTGGTCGCTTATGGAGGGGTGAATGTAAATCTTTATATTGAGAAATCAAAAATAAAAAAAGAGGAGTATCGTCAAAAGTTAGAACTCCCGATAGATTCCTTCCTTGTGGGTTACGTAGGTAGTTTTAGAAGTGTTGGTATGGAAAAGGGGCTTGATATTATGATCAAATCTTTTTCTTATCTAGACGAAAAAATAATGATGGTATTTGTGGGTGGTTCTAAACAACATATAAACGAATACATGATGTTAGCGAGAGAGAAAAATGTTCTGAACAGATGTATTTTTGTGGAAAAACAAAAGCCGTTTGATAAAGTTGTTGAATATATGTTGGCTATGGACATTTTAGTCATACCTTACCCGGACAAACGTCATTTTAGAGATTACGGTTTTCCAATGAAAGTGTGGGAATATATGGCTTCCGGGCGGCCGATAGTATACTCAAATCTTGAAATTATAGGGGAGATATTGAAAGGAAGAGCTACTGCTTTTAAGCCCGATGACGCATCTAGTCTTGCGGAAGCAATATTGTCTCTTTATCAAGATAGGGAATCGGCCGAAAGATTAGCAAAGCAAAATCCCGAGGATGTTTTAGCTTATACTTGGAAAGCAAGGGTTAAAAATATATTGGATTTTGTTAATCTATAAATAACATGTGCGGTATATCGGGATTTAATTGGAAAGATGAAAACAAGGTATCCTCTATGGTGGGGGAACTTAATCACCGCGGACCTGATGCTAAGGGTATTTTTGTTGATGAAAAAATATCTCTTGGACACAACCGATTAAGTATTATTGACCTGTCAGCCAGGGCAAATCAACCAATGTTTGATAATGATAAAGATTTAGTGATTGTCTTTAATGGAGAGATTTATAATTTTGAGGATTTGAAAAGGGAGTTAGAAGGAGAGTATGAATTTAAGACCAAGAGTGATACGGAAGTAATTCTTGCTGGATATAAAAAGTGGGGGAAGAATGTAGTCAATAAATTAAATGGCATGTTCGCTTTCGCTATTTGGAATAAAAGTAAGGAGGAATTATTTTGCGCTCGAGACCATGCGGGAGTTAAACCCTTCTATTATTTTTTTGATGGGGATAGATTTATATTTGCTTCGGAAATCAAAGCTATTTTAAAGCATGCAACGTCACGTAAGCTAAACAGGAACGCTTTCAATCAGTACTTGCGTATGCTCTATGTACCAGAGCCCATGACTATGATTGAAAATATTTACAAACTGCCTCCTAAAAGCACTCTGACTCTCAAAGACAAAAATCTCTTTGTAGAAGAATATAATAATCTAGCAGAAGAAACGAAAATTATTTCATACGAAGAAAACAGGGATATTTTGCGAGAGAAAGTCATAGGTGCTGTAAAGAGGCAGCTTGTTTCCGATGTGCCTGTTGGAGTTTATCTTTCCGGAGGTATAGATTCTAGCGCGGTGCTATTTTCCATGACGAAGTTCTGCAAAGACATTGAAACTTTTTCTATTGGTTTTGAACTGGGAAAGGGAGAAGAAAAGGAAAAATTCAATAGTGACTTTGAGCTTGCGGGAAAAACGGCAAATTTTTTCGGGACTAAACACAATTCACTTTTGGTTTCCGCTAAAGACGCCAGGGACTCTTTCGAAGAAGCTGTGTCTAAATGTGATGATCCTATATCCAATCCCACATCCATAGCAATGATGCTTCTTTCTAAGTTTGCCAAGAATAAAGTAAGTGTGGTCCTGACCGGAAGTGGCGGGGATGAACTTTTCGGTGGTTATGATCGCTACAGAATAGCCCTCTTGGCATCTTACTATCAAAAACTCCCAAGGTTCTTGCGGGCAGTGGGCAATATAAACACAAGGGTTTCCAAAATGGATTATAAAAATAAAATTGATCTTTTTGCGCAATTTATGTTTGAAAAAGATGACATACTCTCGGAAGTGATTTCACCGTCAGTTTTCCAAGAAGATGATGACATTAAAAAATATTTTCAGCAAAAATATCTTTCTCAATGTATTGGTGATGTAGCTGATTGTTTTATGAAAGTAGACCAGAAAAGCTGGCTACCAGATTATTTCTTTATGCTTGCCGATAAAATGTCTATGGCTAATTCTCTTGAAGAGAGGGTCCCTTTGGTAGATAAGGAACTGGTTGCTTTCTCCAAGATAATACCAAGGTCTTTTAAACTAGATTTATTCAGGACAAAAAAAATTCTAAAAGATGCTTTCAGAAATGATTTACCAGAATATCTTTTTAATCAACCTAAGCGTGGTTGGTTTTCACCGGGGGCTAAATGGTTGAGAAACCCAGATTTTGCAAAATTTGCCAAAGAGGTCTTATCCGAAGATTATTACGAAGGCACTAGAGAGCTTTTCAATTGGTCCAATGTGAGAGAATTGTTGGATAAGCATATACGCAAAGAGAAATACAATTTGACCATTCTCTGGGCTATTCTTACTTTTCAAATTTGGGCAAGGAAATACAGAATAGAAATATGAAGACGGATAATAAAAGACATAAATTAATTGAAATGTTTCTTACTTCTGTATCAAAATACGAAGATTCTCTGCAGTATATAAAGTTTGAAAAAGATAAGTTAAAAAGAATTTTGTATGGTTTAAATAAATTCGGTTTTTCTTATGTCTTATACAATTTGTCCAGATTTAAGGTACCTGGACTTTTTGGTGATATTCGCGGTCAGTTTTTCTTTGGCAGAGAAATGATTTGGCCAATTGGGGACATCGGCGCTAATGTATTCTCCATGTATGGCATTTCTCCGCATAAAAGTGAAAAAAAGTTGGCTCTTTGGATTATTAAAAACATTGGGGACTCTGAAATTTTTTACGATGTCGGAGCGCATCTTGGATACTACACAGCCCTTTCTTTGGAAATTCTTACAAAAGGCGAAGTGCATGTATTTGAAGCAAATAATAAACTTTGCAGATATCTATATAAAAATTTTTCTGGTTTAAAAGGGGTTCATATCTCCTGCACCGCTATTGCCGATATTGTTGGAAAAGTAAATTTCTATGATGTGAGTAGTACTGAAGATAGTTCCACTAGCTCTCGATTTAACCTGTCGGGGAGAGAAATTGTTCCCTCAAGAATTGATGCAATCACTCTAGATGAGTATGTAAGGAGAGGGCGTAAAGCGCCAACGGTAATAAAGTTTGATATTGAAGGCGGAGAATACGATGCGATTATGGGAGCCGAAAGTCTCATAAAAGGGAATAGACCCATGATTATTATGGAAGTTTGGGGGGGAGAGAAAGGTAGAAAATATTCCGAAAGAGCAGTTAAAAAACTTCAAGAGTTTGATTACAAAGCTTTCCCATTAAAAAGCGATGGCTCTGTTTCCGATAAACCTATAGAAGATCCAGTTGGAAACATTACAAATTTATCAAATGATGCTCGGGACAATTTTTTATTTTTGGTAAAATAAATTATGAGAATTACCTACATAGCCAATGCCCGTATTCCCACCGAGAAAGCTCACGGCATTCAAATAATTAAGATGTGCGAGGCCTTCACCAACCTAGGTCATAGAGTTGAATTAGTAATTCCCAAACGCAAAAATCCTATTCAGGAAGAAATTTTTTCTTACTATGGAGTAAAGAATAGTTTTGTTATAACTCGTCTTTGGTGCATTGATACGGTTAAATTTGGATTTTGGGGGTTTCTCTTGGAATGGCTATCATTTGCTGAAATGGCATTTTGGTATTTACTTTTCAAAAAAAACGATATTTATTTTGGCCGAGACTACGTGACCCTTCTTTACCTAAGCCTTTTTCGAAGAAAAACCGTATGGGAAACTCATACTGGTGAGTGGAATATTTTAATTTGGCTCTTTTCTAAATTAGATAATAAAGTGGTGGCTATTAGCCAGGGACTCAAAGATTTTTATGTAAAGAAAGGCGTGAAAGAAGAGAAAATTGTGGTAGCGCATGATGCGGTTGATTTGGAACAATTCACTGTTTCCATAAAGAAAGATGTGGCGCGAGAAAAACACGGCTTGCAAAGCGAGCTCCCACTGGCTTTGTATGCAGGTAAATTAGACGGATGGAAGGGGGTAGAAACTTTACTGTTGGCCAGTCAGTTATTAATAGGCGAAGTTAAGATGGTAATAATAGGGGGCAGTGAAGAGGAAATAGTTACATTAAAAAAGAAATATCCGGAAGTTACTTTCCTTGGCTATCATCCCTATCGGCAATTACCGGAAATTCAACAGATGGCAGACGTGTTGGTAATTCCCAACACAAGCAAGAACATTGTTTCCCGACAATTCACTTCTCCTTTAAAAGTATTTGCGGCAATGGCCTCGGGGATTCCAATGGTGGTTTCTGATCTCCCTTCTGTGCGCGAGATTCTGGATGATTCAATGTGTTATTTCTTTTCCCCGGATAATGCAGAAAATCTTGCGAATGTTATCAAAATGGTGTTAACCGATGGAATGAACAGTCAAGTTAAGACAGAAAAGGCACTTTTGAAAGCGGAAATTTATACGTGGGAAAAGAGAGCGGCGAACATACTTAATTTCATGTCAAAAGATAATTCCAACTAAAATAAAAAAATGAAGGAGTTATTTTTACAGGATATTCCGCTTTCCCTTATAAGGCACAATGATTTGCCTTGCTATAATAAGGAGGGTTTTGGTGGCTGTAAAATTGAAATGTGGCCGATGTATAATTTTTTCCGCCAATATCTTGACAACAAAAAAGAATCTGCCAGACAAAATTTTGAAAATTGGTATAGAGAGCAACTTACCAAGTACCACGCTTCGCCAAAATCGGAGGGTGGTATGCGCCACGGGTCGCTGTATCAATTAATTGAAAAAAGATGCAATGCGCCGTTTTCCAAAGTCGAGGAGGGGTGCAAAGACGAAGTCATAAGAGAAAGAGTGGGACAACGGTTTAAGATGCTTGAAGATATACAAAATCAAGGATATAAAGTGAATGAGACCGAGCGCATTGATGCGGTCAGAAAAAACGAATTGATTTATCTAAAGGGAGGGCATCATCGCGCTGCGGCGCTATCTGCTCTGGGAAAAACAGAGCTTCCGGGTGTTCTTGTTTTTCCAAATCAACTAGTTTATAACATGATTCGTTTTTGGCGATGGATAAAGTATGACAATATTTAAAAATAAAGAAGAATATAAAAAATGGATTGAAATGGAGGATTGGTATCAAACAATCAACCTTAAAAGCGGTTTAAAAACGGCAGGCAAAGCCCCAACACATTTGCGCGAGCCCCTTTTTGAAAAATTTGATTTAGAGAATAAATCTTTTTTGGATATTGGCTGCAATTCCGGACAATATTGTTTCTTGGCAAAAGATAAGGGTGCTTCCAAAGTGGTTGGAATTGATATAGAAAAAAAACGTATAGCGCAGGCGAAAACTCTTGCCGAAAACGAAGGATACGACATTGATTTTGAAAAACGCAGTATTTTTGATATAGACACTTTCCCCAAATTTGATGTGGTGTTTTGCATCGCGGTCCTTACTGAAATTCAAGATATTTTCGGCGCAATTGAAAAGTTGAAAAAAGTTATTGGGAAAATGGCTTATCTTGAACTGGAATTGGCAAAACCGATATTTTATTTTTCGCACTCTAAATATTGGCTAAAAGGTTACCCCAATCTTTCGCGCCAGAATGCAGTGGCCGAAGTTAGGCAAACGCACAACGACAAGTGGGTTATTAGCCCCTCTTTCGAAGTATTACGAGCGGCTTTTGGTGAGGAATTTAAACTTACACGTAAAGAAGGAGGCGTCCGATATGACTTAGTTGAAGTGACTCGAGTTTCTAAGTAATTTTAAGAATATAAATTTAAACTATGAATTATTTATTGCGCATGCGAAATATCCTGCTGTTTATTCTCGCAATTTTCTCCATTGTTTTTTATGGGAATAGAAAAAAAATAAATAAGACGCCGAAGAAAATACTCATTATACAACTGGCGAAGTTGGGGGATATGGTTTGTATGACTCCTGTTTTTCATGCGCTACGGCAGAATGTGCCTCAAACAAAAATATATGTAATGGGGGATGGAACAAATAAAGAATTACTAAAAGGCAATAATGACATTGATGAATATTTAGTATTTCAACATGGGAGGTTGTTTTCTATGGTTAAGCAATTAAGGCGCGAAAAAATAAACGTTGCATGCATTCGTGGTACAGGGTTTGTTCCTCTTGTGGTAGCACTTCTTGCTGGTATACCCTTAATTATTACACCAAAAGTTACAAAAGGAAAGGCCCTTCAAACAAAAACCTACGAGTTGCTTCTTCCTTACGTGAAGACAGTTGATTTTAGATTTGGGGAATATATGCCACGCCAATTTTTACGATTGCTTGAACCGTTAGGTATAGTATCTTCCGACACTAAAAAATATTTGGTATTTTCAGATACTGCACTTGAAAAAACAAACCAATTTTTAAAGCGTAATGGAATAGAATCGGAAAAATATCTTGTAGTAGGGATATCACCATCCGCAGGAAATAAAATAAAGGAATGGCCGGAAGAACGTTTCGCTGAAGTTGCTGATTATCTTATACAAAAACATAATGCGAAGGTGCTACTAATTGGAGGACCACATGACGATCAAAAAGTGAAAAAGTTGATTAAAAATATTAAAAATATTGCAGGTGTTGTAAATACTCAAGGGGAATTTAATGTAGATGAGCTCAAGGCACTTGTCTCCAAGCTGGACCTGTTTATAAGCGTTGATACTGGCCCGATTTATATTGCGGAAGCATTTGGTGTACCCACAATTGATATCATAGGACCAGTAGATGAAAAAGAGCAGCCCCCAATTTCAAATATTCACAGAATTGTTTATTGGAAGGACCGTAAAGCACCAGCAGTTCATATTTTGAATACGCGCATTTATGATGCTTATGAAGCCAGAAAACAGATAGAGTCAATTTCTGCTAAGGACGTTATCTCAACTTTTGAAGAATTAATCAGAGATTCAGAGTTCAGAAGGTTTGTGTGCTAAAATTGTTTATACAACATGGAAGCAAACGGGGATAAATTTTTAAAGCGTACAATAAATAGAATTCGTGATTCTCATATCGGGAGGTATTTTTTAAATAAAAGTTTTTTTGATTATTTTTGGACCGGAGGACTTTTCACCATTCTTAACATTTTTTTTGTGTGGCTCTTTATAGATATTTTTAAAATTCCGACCATTATTTCTAGTATTGTCGTAATCGGCGGATTATTTATTGCTCGGTATGTAGTCTATAGATGGTTAAAGGTAATGTGAAATTATGATCTCTTTAATCTCTTTATTGAAAAAACTTCCCATAGATGTGGGTCAGGCTGAAATGAAGCACACAAGCGCAGGAAAACGCATCGCATTTTCATTTGTAGAGGATGGGAATGGGAAAGCAGCTCTTGATATAGGGTGTCGCGATGGTTATTGGTCGGAGAAGCTAAAAGAAAAAGGATATCAAGTAAAATCTTTGGATATTGAACCCCGCTACGACAATGCCATAACTCACAATGTGGAAACAGGTTTGCCATTTGCTGATAAATCATTTGATCTCGTTTGGTGCACGGAGGTTATAGAACATTTGCACAAACCATCCTTTTTATTGGAAGAGATTGAAAGAGTTTTAAGACCTGGGGGTAAAGTTATTTTAACTACCCCTAATTCCGGTTGGTGGTTTTATTGGATTGTGAGTCTTTGGGGGTGGACTCCACAAAAACTACAAAATTTGGATCATAAACAATTTTTCAAAGAAAAAGATATAAGAAAAATTGCGGGCAAAAATTATGATTTATTCGGTTACTTTCCCTATGCTTTCTTTTTCTTTCGCATAAGCTTCCTTATTGGCGCGCTTTCGCCGACTTTTATACTTGTCCGCAGAGTTTGTTAATCATTCATTTACCACGACACCATCCACATTTGTTTTCGTGACATTTATTGAGTGCGCACGTTTACAATAAAAAAAAGACATGTCGGTAAGCAAACTCAATTTTAACAAACTAAGGTTATTGAGATTATTGAAGAGTTATTAGTTGATTTATATAAAGGAAAATAAAAAAACCGCTCGGCCTATATTGTGGCAAAGCGGGAATTATCGTGTCTCTAACTCCTCAATTCTCGGTGGGCCACGCAGGATGCGCACGAGTTTGTATTGGAAGTTACTGCGATACAAACTCATTATTTGTTCTGCTACCCACTTGGGATCAAGGAGAGAGGATAAGTCGTCGCGGGGGTTACTTCTCCAGAACTCGGTGTTCATTCCGGAAGGTCCTACTACCAAGACTTTGCCAATACGCTCGTCAAGCGAGAGAGAGCTGGCAAGCATGGCGGTTCCCGCTTTGATTCCAGTGTAGACTGGTTCACGGAGACGGGGAATCCACTGCGAGGTAGAGGTGACAGCGATGAACCCGTTTAGCACCCCCTGCTTTCGCAGAATCCTTTGCATCATCATGGCGGGTGCCAGGAAGCCGACATTGGTCATTTTCTGGATACTTGAATCCCCGAGTTCGTCGATAGTTCCTTTTTCCTCGAATCCGGCGGCGTAAATAAGCAGGTCAATCGGACCAACTTTGCCGATTAGTGAATCTAAGTCGACAGAAAGCTCGTCGGCATTAGGGCCTATATAAAAGTTGAAGAATCGAACGTTTTTTTCCTGGGGATCGTTTCTGCCGGTAATGAAAACGGTATCGCTTTCTTTGGCGAAAAAACGTGCCAAGGCAAGTCCTAATCCGGATGTTCCGCCGACAATTAATATTTTTTTCATGACAATTCCTCGGTGACTAACTATTTCGCACATTAATACTAAAATTCTTCTTTGTCAAATTTTGTTTTTCAAAAAAATGTCGGAGAAGCGAGTGCGTCTCCGACATGTTGCTACGGCCAGGATCACAGGAAGTAATCCCCCCGATCAGCGACGGCCTCAAGTTCTTCCGGATTGATCCCGCTTTTGATGGCGTCTTCAATCCAGTCGTTGACTGGTTTGTAGAGGCAGGTTACTTCGCGGCACTCATGCTCTGCGTTGAAATGTCGCAGTATTGAGGTGGTGGCTTCTTGTGTTTTGGCCACGCTTCCGGTATCCGCATAAGCATCTTTCCCGGCGATGAAGGCCTTTCCAACTCCGCGATGTGCTGGGCAGTTGTAAAGTCCGCGTGGAGAGAGAACCTGGCGCAAGGCCTGCATGTGGCAGGTGTTCGGTTGCTTGGTGAAATCTCGCCATGTGTCGCTTTCCAGGAGCCGTAGATTGGTACTCTCCACGATGTTGAATGTGGGGGTTTCCAGTTTTTTGGCTTCGTTGATTGCAATTCGGATGCGGGCGATTGTGCTCCTGTAATCCTCAATCGCCCCGGTGTCCATCACTTCGCCGCCCTCCGGAGAGCGCCGAAGAAACGGCTTGGCGGAAAAATAGCTGAACCCCGAATCATGCGCCAATTTTGCCGCAGGAACTATCTCATCGATATTCGGCACAACTGACACCTTCTCTGCGCTTTCGGCTCCACGCCAGGTGACAATAAAGGAAAAACCGATTTGAAGCCCCGGGTTTTTTTCGCGAATACCCGGTACTCCGGCACAAATTTCCTCCAATGACACATTTTGCTTCGGTTGATGCATGGCTTGAAAGGTTTGGTCATACGCGGAGTCAAGCGAAAGGCGCACCCAGTCACCGGGAGTGAACAAATGTGCCACCTCGCGGATTTTCTCGTTGCGGGAACCGTTGCTGACGACCGCCACTTGAATGTTGCGCTCTTTTAGGAAGCGAACGGTGTCTCCAAATCGAGGGTAAAGAGTCGGTTCGCCCCCCCCGATTAGAATTACCGAACGCAGCCCCCGCTCAATCAGTTGCGAAAGAGAAGACAGCAGTTTTTCGTGGGCATACTTGACCGGACTGTTCAGAATGTCCCAGTCGATGCAATGTCCACACGCGTAATTGCAGGCGGTGGTCATGTCCAAGTTCATGGAAAGCGGTCCGAAGTCCACGGGCATTTCCGGCGGAGCGTTGCCTTTCAAGAGGGCATGGTTCACCGCTCTTTGCCACTTCACATACGAAATGACCCTGGGCAGAACCGACTCCTGCCGCAATTTGGCGGTGAAATCATGACGCTGGTCGAGCTTGGGGCTCGGTGGCACCGTTTTCCCCGAGTTTGAAGCAATCTCCAAGTTTGGCTGTAAACCGCGCCTGGATTTAATCTTTATTACTTGTCTGGTCAGGTTCACGATGCTCTCCTAAAGTTTCATTAGTTCGGAAGGATTTAAAAGATCGGTCTAGTATGAAACTAGTCTTGTCCAACGTTAACACTTTTCTAGACACATTCCAATGTTTACATTTTTGTGGGGTAAAAGTGTCAAAGTGTTTAATTTTTTAAAAATTAGCAATTTGTCGCTTCTTCGAACGTTTGCGCCAAGGAGCTTCAGAGAGAAGTGTGTGGGATGAAATAAAGATGCGGGTTGGCAAGTGGCGACCTGAATGGTTCTCACGGCGCAAGTAAGGGATTTTTGCAATACAGGCGCGAAGGGGTCGAGAGGAACCACACGCGTTTTTTTTTCATGTTATACTGACGCACCAAACCATAACCAGAGGCGCCCATGAGAATGTCAATTATATTGCCTGTTTATAACGAAGCGGGTAGCATAGAGGAGCTTTACCTTCAAATTAAGAATGAGCTTGCTTTAGTGTCTTTTAAATATGAAATTGTTGCTGTAAACGACGGCTCTACTGATAAGAGTTTAGAAATACTTGAGAAAATCGCCAAGGACGACCATAATTTCCGAGTACTCAATTTAAGCAAAAACTATGGCCAAACAGCGGCGCTTTCCGCGGGACTTGACTTTGCTTCGGGCGAAGTAATTATACCGATGGATTCGGATTTACAGAATGATCCGGCGGATATCCCAAAATTCTTGGAGCTCATAGATGAGGGGTATGACGTAGTTTCCGGCTGGAGAAAGGACAGAAAAGACAATTTTCTTCGCCGCTTGCCATCCCAGATAGCCAACAAGCTCATTTCCTACATCACAAATGTGAAACTTCATGATTATGGCTGTACCATGAAGGCCTACAGTAAAGAAATAATAAAGGATGTGCGCTTCTACGGAGAGATGCATCGCTTTATGCCGGTTTATGTTGCCTGGCACGGCGCGCGAATAAAAGAGCTCGTCGTAAATCATCGGGCGAGAATTCACGATAAGTCAAAGTACGGAATTGGCAGGACTTTCCGCGTAATTCTGGATCTTCTCACGGTTAAATTTCTGATGACTTATTTGGGAAGGCCGATGCACTTTTTCGGCTGGGCGGGACTTTTCTCTCTTTTTTTAAGTTTTATATCAGGAGGCGGGGCTATTTTTTTGAGAATATTTGAAGATATTCATTTTACTAGAACGCCCCTTCCGTTGTTGACAGTTTTTTTAGCTATCATGGGTGTCCAGTTTATCTTAATGGGATTATTGGCCGAAATTTTGATCAGAATTTATCACGAGCCACGTGGCAAGAATACCTATACACTAAGAAGTAAAATAAACTTTGAGCATGAGTCAGTTTAAACAAGTTCTCGTCGAACACAGGTGGGTGTTCATTTTGGCAATTCTCACTTCAGTTATAGTTTCCTTTCCGCAAATTTATTTTCGCGTTGACCATGGGGAAGGTCGATTCGGTGACGGTATTTATCAAGGAATAGAGCTTTTGCCGGATTCTCCATGGTCTGCACGGGTTAGGGAAGTGCAGGATGGGCATCCGAATTTTGGAAGTATTTATTACAAAGAAGGAAAGGGTGACCCGTATCTTTTTCAGCCCCTTGGTTCCATGGTGGCGGCGTATGCGGGCAAGCTATTTTCTTTAGGAATTAACAACACCATTCTTCTTTCTCGTCTGGCACTTACTTTTTTTACCTCTCTTTTGATATACGCTTTTGTTTATCTTTTTTCTAGAGAAAAAATAGTTGCCTTATGCTGTACAGCGGTACTTTTGCTCGCAGAATCCATTTTAAGTTATTTTGGCCTCAAGCAGATTCTTCAGGGAATTAGTCCGGAAGATTTTCTTAGAATTGCAAGACCTGTTAATCCGGCAATGATATATATATTATTTTTCGGTTTTATGACAGCTTTTTGGCTGTTTTATCAAAAAGGAACTTGGCGTTATGGAATTTTAAGCGCAATTTTGCTTGGTTTGAATTTTTATAATTATTTTTATTCATGGACATTTCTCTACGCTTTCGGTGGATTTTTATTTTTAATACTTATTATCAGAAAAAATTGGCAAAAGGCTTTTAAAATAGGTACTGTTTTTGTTGGCGCGCTTCTTTTGATGATTCCTTACGCCATAAATTTTTACCGCGCCACATTGCACCCGGCTTATGCGGAAGCGAGTGTACGTTTTGGGGTAATTGAAACCCACGCGCCTTTATTTGTCGGCTTTGTAGTAATTGTTGCCCTCGTTATCTTTTTGTGGAAATTTCCAAGAGAAGATAGAGAGAAATATATTTTTGGATTAGCGCTTTTACTTGCACCCTTCCTCACTATGAACCAACAGCTTCTTACGGGTAAGGTTTTACAAGCGGCTCATTATCATTGGTTTTTTCATAAGCCAATAGCAGTTATCTTTACTCTCATAGTGGTTTTCTATTTACTTGAACGTTACAAACTTTTTCTTTATAAGAAAGTGTTGGCAGTTCTAATTATTTCGACAAGTATTGCGACCGGGGTCTTTGTTCAGGGGA
The DNA here is from genome assembly GCA_038063555.1 of Patescibacteria group bacterium. Taxonomy (GTDB): domain Bacteria; phylum Patescibacteriota; class Minisyncoccia; order Phycocordibacterales; family JAKFXT01; genus JAKFXT01. The sequence goes on from JBBTUX010000002.1 coordinate 40,125, forward strand.
CTTCTTATGTTGGGGGTGACAACGACGGCGGCAGTGTAGCCATCGAGAGACAGAAATATGGACCGGTTATGAAATGGTTGAATGCAAATGCCGAAAAAGAAGCAGTTGTCATGTCCAACAATGAAACTTCCCACATGGTAGCAATTTATACTCCCCTAAATCTTTTTTATCATCGAGCTGCAATGTACTCTCTCGCCGCTACAAAAGAGCGTCTCCTCGAGGTTTGGTTTACTTTTTACCGTCTTAACGGTGTGGGAGCGACGGATGCCCGAGAGAAAATTTTTGCAGATCGCGAACTAGTTTCCGCGAATATTTACGGTATGTACTACCGAGAACTTTTAGGCGCGTATGAAGCGATTCCTGATGAAAAAATTGAAGAAATTGTCAAATTGTATGAAAAGGGACTTACCATATCAAACTCTAAATGGCTGAAACAGATGATGGATAAGTACGAAGTAGAATATATTGTTTGGGATAAAAATAATAATCCGACCTGGGAATTGGATCAGTATGATTATCTTAATAAAGTGGTCGATTTCAGCGACTACAATCTTGCCATCTATCATTTTCGCCCATATCCGTGAACCCGACTATGTACACTCCCTGTAACTGTTGATTATATGACAATTTTTTTAGCCATTGCATTTTTTTCAATCCTGTTCTTTTTTGGTTGGCAGACGGCTCGTTTTATTTTTAACGAAAACCGCATTGAATATTTAATTGCCTTTGCAGGAATCTTTGGAATTGGGCTATACACATTTTTTATTAATGTAGCCGGCTTGTTTATTCCGATACAAACAGCATTTTACCTAATATTACTTATTTTTCTTTTGCTGGCACTTACTTGTTATGCGAGTCGGCGGCTTCAGATATTTGGCCATCAGAAACATCTGGAATGGGGGATTGATACAAGGTGGAGAAAAATACTTCTTTTCTTCACTTTATTTTTAACTCTTTCTGTTGGTCTCATTTCTTTTCGTCATCCTATGGATTTAGCCACTATTCGCGAACCTACGGCAGCGACTATAGCCGAAGGAAACTTTCCGCCCATGGAAATATTCAGTCCAACAAACCCATTTCGCTATCACTATGCTCCAGATTTATTTTCCGCCGCCATTCACAAAGTAACAGACATGCCTCTGTATTTGGCTTATGATTTTCAAAATGCGATTTTGAGCGGGACCTTGTTTCTTTTGGTTTTTCTTTTCATTAAATTATTTTTTGCCAACAATTTTGTGGCGTTTTTTTCTTCATTATCTACGGTATATGCCGGAACCCTTGTTTTCTTTGAAGGTTTTAAAGGCATTCCGGTTTTATATAATAAATATATTTTGGAACAGGAAATCCAGGCCCCCTTTAAGTTTATTTCTGACGCCATTGTCGGAGAATATACCACTCCGGTAATAAATTCTGTTATTACACTGCATTGGGGGGCGATGGCTTTCTCCTTGATGATGATTGTGGTGTATATCTATTTCCGTTTGCTACAGACGGAAAAAGAAGATCGCCGCACATTGATATTTTTTACGGGTGGGTTTTTATTCGCTCTTCTGGCTCTTGTTTCAGAATCTTACTTTGCAGTTTTGAGCGTTATTTTTTTCTCTTTTCCATTTATCTTCTATTTCTTCGAAAGAGACACGGTAAAAGCGAAAAAAGTTTTTGTCACATCGTTCTTCCTCTTGTTAATAGCTTTGCCTGTGGCCTTCTCCCAAGGAGGACTTCTAAGTGCTGCCCTTGCTCAACAACTTCATCTGCCCTCCACTCAAAATTCAGATGAAACGATTCTATATGCAAACAATAAAGATAATGTCGGCCCCTTTAAATTTGGTACGCCCTGGTTGCTGTATGATGGCAAGCCATTGTACAACCCCCAGTTCCTTGTGGAATGGATACTATTGCTGGCAGTGCTCGGTCCGGCCCTTGTTTTTTTGTTCAGGAGTCGTTTTGACCTGGCTCTTTTTCTGACAAGCTTAATACTTTTATTTTTTTCAATTCCCCTTTTTATTGACTCGGATTTTCCGATTCTTGCCGGTCAGCTAGGAAGATTCTTTTACCCGATAAATCTGTTTGGAGGTCTCCTCGTGGGCCTGTTTTTGGCAACTTTGTACCTGCGTATGCAAAAACCCCTGCTTAAAGGAGTTCTTTTATTTTTTGTCTTTATTCTTATGGCACAAGGTCTATTTACTCATTCTGTCTGGTTGGCTTTTGGATATCCCCTAGGGGGTGCCTGGAACCCGAATGCAAAGTTTTTTGCCGAAGCAGGTACCCTTGAGGCGAATGCATATAGCTGGGTCAAAAAGAATACCACCACTCATGATATTTTTCTTATTATTAAAGACGATTACACGGAATGTGGAGCTTCCAGCGCCCCGAACTGCCTTTTTATTCTCAATACAGGCAGAATGGCCCCCATCTTTACACATCGTGGTACCGGTGATAACACTGAATCTGAAACATCGTCGCCGGAAAAGGCAATCTTGTTCAGCGAAGCAAGCAAAAGTTGTACGCCCAATATTTTAAGGAAGCTGAACTATGGCTATATTTATGTTGACGGAGAGTGGCGATTGGGCATGGAAGAAAAATGTGTTAAAAACAATAATCTCGAGCTTGTATTTGAAGGCACTGAAGAAACGAAATTTATTAGGATTTATAAAATCAAAGAGGGCGGTTACAGTAGAAATAAAACTTTTTAACGTTTCTCATTCCCCGTTGTGCATCTTTAGCTGTCTATCTTCTTCCTTCCTAAAAATAAAATTATAGATTATAAAATTAATAACAGCCAGAGCCCCCAACATGATTATCTGCGCATGGATATACCACATCCCCTGTATTTCGACTAAAAAATAAATTGCGGAAGTGCTGACCATAACATTACAAACAACTAAAAGGGTGAAAAAAAACAACTGTCGAGGAATGCGTCGCGTATTTTTCTCTCCAAAGGTCCAAAATTTCTGAAGTGAAAAATTTAAGAAAAATGACGCAAGAAAAGCAAAAATAACCGAGGTCAAATAGTGTATTCTTAAAAACTCCGTTAATGTGTATGTTAAAGCAAGATAAGTAAGCGCGGCATACCCGCCTGAAAATAACGACTTGGTGAATTTTTTTGCAAGTGGCATGCGAAAATAAATAGGACTTACGCACCTACCAGACCCACAAAAAATCAGATAATGTAAATGCTTGTGTAAATGCTTGTGTAAATGCTTGTGAATATAATAACATGCCCAATGTCTCAATAAAAATATCCTTCGGAGCTTTACACCAAGAAAGGAAGAGATAATTGAGAATATAGCACTTCAAGATAGGCCCATTGCAAAATATAAGAAACATAGGTTAAACTACCTTTCAATATGACTGCCAAAGCTAAAAATGCCAAAACGATACTGATTACTGGGGGTGCGGGTTTTATTGGAAGCAATATTGTTGAATATCTTTTTGATAAATATCCAGCATACAATTTTATTGTTCTGGACGCTCTAACATATGCTGGCGATATAAAAAATATTCCGGAGCGTATTCATAAAGCAAAAAATTTTCGCTTCGTGTACGGCGATGTTCGTAATGCCAAAATTGTGCAACACCTTGTTTCTAAGGTGACGGATATTATTCATTTTGCCGCAGAAACCCACGTAGCCCGGTCTATTTATGATGATGCACGTTTTTTTGAAACAGATGTCTTGGGTACATTGGAAATTGCTAACGCCGTTTTAGTCAATCGTAGTAATATTTCTCTTTTTATTCATATTTCTACAAGTGAAGTATATGGGACGGCTAAGTCACGTCTAATGGATGAAAGTCATCCTTTGAATCCAGCAAGCCCATATGCTGGAGCAAAGACAGGGGCTGATCGTTTGGTGTCGTCTTATTATCTTACGCATAGAATACCTGCTGTAATTTTAAGAATATTTAATCAATTTGGACCAAGACAACATTTAGAGAAGTTAATTCCACGTTTTATCACCAATATTATTTCTGGGGAATTGCTCACCATTCATGGAACAGGTAATAGTATGCGCGATTTTACATATGTTTCAGATTTGGCGCGAGGAATTGATTTGGTCCTTCATGCACCTAAAGAAAAGGTTGTGGGAGAGGTTTTTAATTTGGGTAACGGGCAGAGTTTTTCTATTAATGAAGTTGCTCAAAAAATTATCAAATTAATGAAGCGAAATCATAAGTTATCAAAACTAAAATTTAGTCATTCTGCGTTGAATATAGGTGACCGTCCAGGACAAGTTTTCCGACACACGGCTTCGTATGACAAGATCAAAAAAGTTCTTGGTTGGAAGCCGAGAGTTAAGTTTGATAATGGTTTGGAAAAAACAATTGATTGGTATTTAGATAATCAATTGTGGTGGCGAGACAAAAAATGGATGCGTCATGTGGAGATTGAAACAGAGGCAGGGAAATTTGAAAAACATTAATTTTTTATAATTTTAGCGTAAACGAAGTACGTAAGTAATCATATCGCGGACAAACTCAAGAGATGTCCATACGTAGATTTTTGATTTTCCGTGAGTTCTTTTTAAGAATTCAATAGGGATTTCTATAAAAGGTATTTTGGCTCGATTAAGTCGTATGACCCATTCGGCGTCAATAAAGTATCTGTGATTAGTGAGAGTAACTAATTTTAGTATTTCTCGTCGCATAAATTTTGGTTTTGCGTTGACGTCCCAAGTTGTATCACCAAACAATAGAACAAAAATAAGGTTAAAGAAAAAGCTCTGCACTTTGCGGAAAAGAGATTCTCGTCGTATGACACGAACTGCTTTTGCGGCTCTAGCTTTTTTAGATTCCATAACGCTATAAACATTGAATATCTCTTGAGGAGCTATTTGACCATCACCATCACACCATCCTATGGTGTTTCCTTTGGCCTCCTTAATCCCTTCTAATATTGCTGCACCGTAACCTTTATTGGTGAGAAAATGTATCACAGAAATATTCTTATCTTTCAGTATTAATTCGTCGAGTATCCTCCGAGTATTGTCGGTTGATCCGTCATTGACGATGATCAATTCGAAACTAACTCCATTTTTTTTGAAGATAGAGAGAATCTCATTGGCAGTTTGTTTAAGTCTCTCACCTTCGTTATAGATGGGTAAAATGAGAGAAAGATCGGGTGTCTCCATATCAGGTGGGTCTTAAATAGCTTATTCTGTTTAATAACTCAATAACAGCAAATATTATCTTGGATTTTTTTGGGCGATACAAAGAAGGGAAGTTCCAAACGGAAAGTTTAACCAAGGTAATAATTTTCCCTCTAGACCAAATAACCATGCCATCATGTTATTTAGTATGGGTGGCATAGCAATAATATCAGATTCGCCCGTGCGTACTCCAAATGCTTTTTTTGTAAGACGTATCAGGGCAATCGGAATAAAAAATATCGTATTGAAGTAGGAAAGCCGGAGAATGGTTAATCCGGTAGATGCCTCAATCGTGGTGCGCATTAATTTTTTTGTGTAACGCCTCTTGTGTAGATTGACATCATCGTGCTCGCTCCACAGGAACTGGTATGCGGGAACTGTTATAATCACCAACCCTCCCGGCTCCAATACAGATTCTATTTTTTTTAACGCTTCTTTGTCGTCCTCAATGTGTTCTAAGGAGTCAAATAATGTAACAAGTTTAAAGGTTTGGTTGACGGCAACATCTGTCCAGAGTCCCTTTATGATGTGCACATTTTTTATTCTTCGTTTGAGGATTTCTATCATTTCATCGGCCATCTCTACGCAATATACGGAGTCGGAGATTTTAGCCACTAATGTGGTAAGGTAGCCGGTTCCGCAGCCGATATCGAGCGCGCGAGCGTTCTTTTGGGGAATTGTTTTGTGTTTTAGTAACCGAGAAAATATCTTATATCGACCGATGAACCACCAGTGCGTTTCTTCCTGGAGCCGGTAATCTTCATAGAGACTTTTTTGCATATGCGTTTTTTGCATTATGTAGTTGTGTAGAAGATAAGTCAATGATGTTTTTCAGAAATTCGTAACATTTTAGAATACCCCAAAAACAGAATCCCAAAACAACATCTCTTCCTTTTTTTATTTGTCGTGATTACTTTCGGCATGAATACACTTTTTATGTACACGAAGGTCGATATATCTGTGATTTATTACTTTATTTATTACTTAGCAGTGCAGCTTATTTCAAGCGGCAAATTTGCCTTTTGCAGCTATCTTGTGAACAAAAATATTATTTTTCGTACTGTAAGCAATTATGGTATTACAATAGATAATTTTTTACCCGAGTTTTTTTATTTTGTTTCTTGAAGAGTTTAACCGCCTGCGGAATAGTACGATCTTTGTGCAATTTAAGAGTGTTTTTTGGTAGGGCATTAACTGAATACCAAGTTCCTTTTTTTCCACTAGTCTTACAAAGATAAGTTATTACAAGAATGTGGCCACGCGCTTCCCTTTTGTTATTCAAGTGTCCTAAAAAGTCTAATATTTTTAGATTTCCCCCGAATTCGTCTTTTGAAAGTCGTGTGATTACATCACTAAATTCTTCGCCTACTCTTAAAATTGATCCAGGAACATGCCATATTCCTGGATAGGCGCTATCATTAAGTGATCTTTTAGTGAGAAATACCTCAATATTTTTTTTCCATTTGTTTCTTCTGATGCACACTGCGTCAATGGAGACACTTACGCTTACACGGGCCACAGCATTAAAAAGAAGTGTTCCTTTCGGTTTTTGGGGGTCAATTTTACTCAAAGCTTTTATTACATGTTTTTTTTCTATTTCGTAGGTATTTTTTTCTTGTAAGATTGACTTTTTTAACATATGATCGTTTATTAGATTTATATTGAGGTTTTTTATACTTTCGGGTAAAGTAAAAATATAGTAAGATGGGCTTTACTGCAAGTCTCGGTATTGTTAGGCATGGCTTTTTAAAAATAAGATAATAAAATAATGAATTCACCATATCCCAAACACCACTTAGTAAATATAGGCCATATACCCACCTGCCAAGTCTGTAATTCTAAAAAGCTTCATACTATTTTAGACTTGGGTCATCAACCGCTTTGTGACACCTTGCTTTCAAAGGAAGACCTTGATCGACCTGAAAAAACATATCCACTTCGAATGATTTGGTGCGAAAATTGTACTAATTCCCAGATAGATTACTGCGTTGATGGAAATGAGGTTTATCATCCGGGTTATCCTTACAAGAGCGGTGTTACCAGAGAACTGGTTGAGTATCAGGTAAAAATTGCCGAAAGTCTCATAAAGAAATACAGTCTTAAAAAGAGAGATTTAGTTGTTGATGTTGGATCAAACGACGGCACGCTTCTTAGTGGCTTTAAGGGCACGGGCATAAAAGTTCTTGGCGTGGAGCCGACGAACATCGCAAAAATCGCAAATAAAAACGGTATTGATACCGTGCAAGCATTCTTTGATATCAAAACCTCCAAGGCAATCAAAAAGAAATATGGTCAGGCCTCTTTGATTGTGACCACAAATACTTTTGCCCATATGCGAACACTCGGTGAAGTAATTATGGGAGCTTATAATTTACTTAAAGATAATGGAGTTTTTGTAATTGAGAACCATTATCTTTTGGATGTTATTCAAGGCGGACAATTTGATACGGTTTACCACGAACACTTGAGAACCTATTCATTGAAATCTCTCACCAAATTATTTGACCAATACGATTTTACAGTTACGGACGTGGAAAGAGGAGATAGGTATGGCGGAAATATTCGCGTACATGTTACAAAAGGCAAAGGAAGGAAGATTTCTCCGGAAGTTAATAAATTACTGAAACTTGAAGAAAAATCCGGACTCAATGAGCTTGCTACATATACTAAATTTGCTAAAAGAGTAAAAAAAGCGCGTATAAATTTTATGGATTTTCTAATTTCTACTAAAAAATCTGGCAAACATATAGTCGGCGATGCCGCCCCAGGTCGTTGTGTTACGCTGTTTAATTATTATGGAGTTGATTCGGAGTTCATTCCTTATATTACTGAGCAGCCAGCTTCTTTAAAACTGAACATGTACTTACCCGGTAAACATATTCCGATCATTAATAATCAAAGGCTAATGGATGAACAGCCAGATTATGTAATTATGCTGGCCTGGCATTATGCAAAAGCAATTATGCCAAAACTAAAAGCTCGGGGATTAAAATCAGATTTTGTTATTCCTTTACCTGACTTTCGTATAGTAAAAAATTCTGAAGTATAAGAGCGGAATTTAATCTTGTATGTCACGTCTAAAAATCGCTGTTTTGGGAGCCAGTGGTATTGGTAAATTCTACGTAAGAGAATTTTTGCATGCAGGAGCGGAGGTAGTGGCAATTTTGGGAAGTAGTAAGGAGACTGCAGAAAAAACTGTCGCCAAACTTTCTTCAGAATATATTTTTTCGCCTAAAGCGTACTTTGATTTGGATATGCTTATACAAAATGAGTCACTCGATGCAGTTAGTGTATGTACCCCTCCCGAATTTCATTACCCACAGGTAAAGAGGTGCCTTGAAGCGGGTTTACATGTTTTATGCGAAAAGCCATTTATTTTAGATTCTGAATGTGATAACAGCCAAAAAACTACTGAGCTTGTTAAGCTGGCTGAAAAGAAAAAATTGGTGCTCGGGGTGAATATGCAGTGGCCTTCGGTTTTAAAATATTTTAAGCCCTTTGTTGACTTGTCCAATGTTCAAGATTTTTTTATGTTTATGCAACCAAGTGTCAAAGGGAAAGAGATGCTTATTGAACAGCTCTCCCATATGAACAGTGTTCTTATAAGACTCATCCCGAATGGTAAAGCCGAGAAAATAGAATTCTCAACACAAGCACCAGAGGCGGAAGAAATTGATGTCCATTTTGGGTATTTTAATAAAAACTCTAAGAGCAAGGTTCATTACAAATTCAAACATAAAGCAGACAGGCCAAGGGACATTCGATTTTCTATTAATGGAATTGAATTTAAAAGGCATGTAGGGGAAGATTATAAGCAGAAATTCATAACCGATAAAAATGAGATTGATATAGAAGATCCTTTCAAAATTTCAATCGGAATGTTTATTGGGGCAATAGAAGGCAAGGGCTCTCCATTAATAAGCGGGGAAGAGATAATTGAAAATATTGCATTACAAGACAGAATAATTGCAGAATATACAAAACGCACAATTATGCCGATAAGATTGACTTTGTGACTTCAGCGAAGTTTGACGTGTTTTCCAGTGTATTGGTTTGGGAAATAAAGGATAAATAGAATGATCCCGTACGAAATTCATGTTCTATACTTACATACTGAAAAGTAAAATGAATGGTAGATTATATACCGGGTACACTAATGATTTACGGAAACGTTTTAATCAACATAATGAAAAAAGATCAAAATATACAAAATACCGGGGGCCGTACAATCTCATTTATTATGAAGCGTGCGTGGATGAAAATGACGCAAGGTCGAGAGAGTTATATCTTAAATCAGGTAGGGGTAAGCGTTATCTTAAATCAAGATTAAAACGTTTCCTATTTTGTACGGGATGAAGATTGTATTTCTACAAGATGATTTTCCACCACAAAGTTTTGGTGGAGCAGGGATTTCTACTTTTGAACTTGCACTCGGTATGAAGAATGCTGGTCATGATATTTTTGTTATTACCACCTGCAGGAAACAAGGCGATGCGGGTGAAAGTGATTATCAGGGTTTAAAGATTTTCAAAATATTAAGCAACTACCATCCGAGGTGGCGCGCGTATCTGAGTATTTATAACAGGCCTGTAATCAAAGAAGTGGAGAAAATACTGGAGAAAATAAAGCCAGATATTGTACATGCCAATAATATTCACTTCTATCTTTCATATTGCACATTGCAAGTGGCAAAGAAATACTCCAAAGCAGTGGTAATAACCCTAAGAGATGCCATGTCTATTTGTTATGGGAAGTTAGAGACGAAACAGTATTTGGAGAATTTTAATTGTCGCACTACCTGGCGCGATCATATAAGCCAAGCGAGAAAGAGATGGAATCCTTTTCGCAACTTTTTTATTAAAAGATATCTTAAGTATGCAAGTAAAATATTTGCAATTAGCAAGTCGTTACAAAATGCTCTTTTCCAAAACGGTATCAAAAATGTTGATGTTATATACAACGGAATTAATGTTCGCGAATGGAATGTTGAAGCAAATGCTGTTACACAATTTCAATCTAAATATGATTTGCATGCAAAAAAAGTTCTTCTCTTTAGCGGACGGCTCGGTGCATCAAAGGGCGGAGCGAAAGCTCTCGAAGCGCTAGTCATAATAGTTAGAGAGATACCTGACGTGGTGCTTTTGGTTGCTGGAAGTGTTGACGAGTACGCGCGTGTGATGAAAGAGTACGCAAGGAGGTTGAATGTAGAAAAAAACCTGATTTTTACGGGTTGGATTGAAAGAGAGGAAATCAAAGTTGCTTATGCCGTTTCTGATATTGTGCTGATGCCATCCGTTTATCTTGACGCTTTTGGTAGAGTGAATATTGAAGCGATGGCTTCGAGGAAACCGGTGGTCGGCACTTGCTACGGAGGAACTCCCGAAATTGTTGTTGATGGAGTTACAGGTTACATCGTGAATCCATGTTATCCAGAGAGAATAGCTGAAAAAATAATTGAGTTACTCAAAAATCCTAAAATGGCGGAGGAATTTGGTGATGCTGGATACGAAAGAGTAAAGACCCATTTCAACCTTGAAAGGAGTGTTGAGCAGCATCTTTCCCAATATGATATGTTACTTAATACGAGCCGTGTTAGTAGTAGACAAAAGACATAAATCTGGAAAAATATGCCAAAAAATAAACTTTTTTCTCGCGAGCACAGAAATGAAAATAAACTGGTGAAGGTTGGGAAAGTGGTAATTGGTGGACCGGAGTTTATTGTTATGGCTGGACCATGTGCGGTTGAGAATCTAAAGCAAATACAGAAAATTGCCTTTAGCGTTAAAAGCTCCGGCGCCGAAGTTTTGCGAGGCGGGGCTTGGAAGCCAAGATCTTCCCCTTATAGTTTCCAAGGTTTGGAAACTGAAGGTCTAGAATATTTAAAAAAAGCAGCAGAAGAAAACAACCTCTTAATAGTAAGTGAGATAATGGATCACCGTGATATTCCGCTTTTCTTGGAAAATGTGGACATTTTGCAAGTTGGAGCCAGAAATATGCACAATTTCACTCTTCTCAAAGAGCTAGGTAAAATTAATAAACCAATCTTGTTAAAACGTGGCATGAGCGCGACTATAGATGAATTTTTACATGCGGCAGAATATATTCTCTCTGGAGGAAACGAAAACGTTATTCTTTGTGAACGTGGCATTCGTACTTTTGAAACGGCAACCAGGAATACTTTAGATATTTCGGCTATACCAATTGTTAAAAAACTTTCCCATTTACCAATAATAGTTGATCCAAGTCATGCTGCCGGGAAGAACAAAGAAATCATTCCCGCTCTGTGTAGGGCGGCTTTAGCCGCGGGTGCCGATGGTCTTTTGCTTGAAGTCCATCATGACGCCGATAATGCGCTTTGCGATGGAGATCAGGCGCTTTCCGAAAAAGAATTTGCCGATCTTATGATTGATCTTAAAAAAGTTGCTCCAGTTTTTGGTAGAAAAATATGACGCATATTAACAAATAAAAAAACGCACAGGCCGGTTTTTGGCCCATGCGGTCGTGTGGAACTCAGCCCAGGGTTCTGTGTCGAGCAATAATGGGTTTCCATAGCCCTTTGACGTCAAGTAGCATCTGCAGGACTTCCCGCACAACGCCATAGCCACCTTTTGCTTTGGTGACATAGTCCACTTCGGCTCTTGCCTCCGGTGCTGCGTCTTGCGGAGCAGCAGAGAATCCCGCACGGCGAATGAGGGAAATATCCTGAATATCGTTCCCGATAAACAAGACTTCATCCCACCCGATGTCAAACTCTTTCAGCAGTGCTTCAACTGCGGCGACCTTATCTTCGACGCCCTGTAGGCACCGAGCACCAAGATCTTCAGCTCGTTGTCGCACTGTTGGAGACTTGCGCCCGCTGATGAGAACAACAGGTATATCGTGTCTCAGGCATTCCTTGATAACAATGCCGTCGCCAGTAAAGAAGAAGTACCCCTCAATTCGGCCGTCGGCACCAGATGATAGTTGAAGGAACCTCTCGCTCGGCACGCCGTCGCCATTGCATGGGACGAGCTTTTGAGTAATCCCGGCTGTTTCAATGTTAAGTCCATCCGATGTTTTGGAAATATAAAACCTGTCATCGGTGTGGACGCCGTCTACGTCCGTTACCGCCATGCGCACTTTTTGAAGTGCGACATTATTGCTATTTCCATGCATCATGATCTCCTTTTTGTTGTCGTGCGACCATGATGGTGCGCACCTGTTCTAGTTCGTCAGGCATGTTCACGCCCAAATTTTTCCAATCGCCCTTAACGACACGTATACGGACGCCGTTTTCAAGAATTCGCATTTGCTCCACCCCCTCACGTAATTCAAGAGGAGTCCGGGACATTTGCAGAAATTCGTACAAAAATTCACGTCTAACTACCATAACTCCGATTACATGATAAAGGTCAACTGGAGAGTTGGTGCTATGCGCAAAGGGGACTGGGGCTCTAGAAAATGACAATACATTATTTTTTAAATCTGTCAAAACCTTGACGACACTTGGAGAGCGCCACATTTCTTCATCATGGATTTTGTCTGCAGCAATGGACACCTGGAGCTCGGGGTCTTCCTGAAGTAGAGCCACACATTGATCTATTGCTTCGGCTGGGTAGAGAGGTTCGTCTCCCCAAATGATTGCAATAACATCAGGAGTGAATTCGGTAAATAATTTAGTCGCGGCGCCGGCGCGATCGCTTCCTGTGGGTAGCTCGCTTGGTGTCATGATGACCGGTACTCCTAAAGGTTTCACTATATTTGCAATACGTTCGGAGTCAGTTGCAACCACCAGCGCATCCAAAAGATGCGCTTTCTTTGTACGATCTATTGTGTGTTGTATAAGGGGCTTGCCAGATATATCGGCGAGCATTTTTTCTGGGATTCGGGTAGAGCCTAGGCGGGCGGGGATTATCCCAAGAACTTTAAGGCGGGGGTTTTGCATATGTATGGATACTTGGAAATTGTATAGAAAGTTTCGTTGAACAGCAATGTTTATTATACATTCGTATGTGGTTCTATAAATAAATTTTTAAATAAATCAAATAAAAAATGCATACACTCCGCGAGGAAAATGTATGCACGTGATGCTGTACTTAACTTAGTGATGCAGGTCAACTTCTTGGCTTGGAAGCGACTTCTTCCAGATAATCGCAGACCCGGCCGAGGGATTTCTGTGGAGGAATAAAGCGACTTTCAAGCTCTCGTCCCCACTCATCGTCCAATGTTCGAGAGAGCTCCGCAATGGCTTCCTCCCCGTCGCGTGCGCAAAGAGAACGCCCATCGGCTACGTCTCCCCAATAGGGCCATTTCTGGAGAAGTTCTTTTTCGAAATACTTCCGCCCCCGCCCGCCGAAATTCCGAATCACCACGTTTCCGAGGAGAACGGCTTTGAGACCTTCCACTGAAAGGCTTCCGGCAAAGACTGCGTCCGCCGCGATGTTTAGAACTTCAGAGGACGGCGCCCCATGGACTTTGCTCAAAACACGCAACGTCCGTGGTGCCCACTTTCGAATCCTCCCCATTTCGTTCTTGCAAAAATCGGGGTTATCGAAACTTGTGTTGAGAGCTGGGTGAAGTCTGGGAATAAAAACGAGGGGGTGTATTTCCGAAACCTCTGTAACCGCTTTCAGAACCATCTCGCAATCTTCGGCGTAGAGGTCTCGAATGCCGTGGGACCACCAGAGCACAATCTTTTCCTCTTCTGATATCCCATTGTCTTTCCGGAATGTCAGCCGTATTTCCTCCCGTTGCGGGAGAAGCTCAAGAAGGCCGTCGAAGAGAGGTTGGCCGACGACTTTCACAGCGCGCGAATCCATGGAAGGATGCATTTTGCGAATGGCATCTGCATGTCCTTCGTTAATTGCACACCAGTTTCCATACCCCACTTCGCGCCACATCGGAAAGGCGTGATTGAAGTAATTGTCGGCCGGGAAGAACAGAGGGATCTTCATTGTGGAAACGACATCGGCAACTTCTCGGCAGAGATTTGGATTGGCTTGCACATCGAGACCAACCGAAATCGCGTCGAACTTGGAGTATGAGTAGAAATCCGATGCCGAACGCGCCAAGAAAGGATTTCCGACACCTCCCTTGGCGAAGATGTTTGTTGCTTGCCCTCTGGAATCGGCCAGAAGTTGCACATTATGCCCCCGACGAATCATTTCTCTTGCCAACGCCAAGTGGACGTTAGCGCTTCCTCCATCGGCGGAAACGAACAAGAATTTTTTCATTTGATGAACCAACCCCTTCTTTGGTTGTTGGAAAATCTGATGGCATTTAATCATAATTCATAGAAAAGTCAAATTTTTCTCTCTGTGACATTGACCTCTCCTCGTTTGTTGGTAATCTTACTATACATGAAAGAGAAGAAAGTTTTAGTGGTTTTTGGAGAACAACTTCCACCGAAATGGTTGCAATTAAGACATCAATATGACGTCGTAATTACTAGCGAAAAATTACGACAAAATGTAGAGAAACTCGGCTTTAAATGGACGGATATTGATGGATTAATTGAACCAGGAAGTATTTATGAGGCAAGCACCTTTGCCGAGGAACTTTCTCACTTGAAATTTTCTGACGGGTCTCGGATTGCCAAGTCATTTCTTTATAAAGGATACGAATTATGGTGGACACATTATGACATGTTGTTTTTATACTTTTGTTTACCATATACGAGGTATAGGAAATTACTTGAATATGTAAGAAGTTTTCAGGGTGTTTATTTTTATCGTCCTCCGAATAAAAGTTTGTTTTCTTGCTATCTAGAAGCATACGGCAGCAAAATGATTGTACTTCAAGAGCCAAGACTCAAAAGCCCATCCTTTCTTCCTTTTGGTGTCTTTCTACAAATTGTAATTACTCTTTTGTGTTTGCCGATTCTTATATTAAGAAGGTATCATTCCATGATATTTATTGGCGATAAATTTGAAAAAGATAAAGATTATGATTCTAGGGTGAAGTTTATATATGAAGAGTTGAGACAAAAGAAAATTCCTTTCGTTGAGTTCATTCGCGGTTTGGAATCTTGGAAAACCGTATTAGAGCATGCGTTTACAAGAAAGCGTCCAGTCGTTTATTCTGAAGCGGTAGCTTTTGTCGGTCGTTTTATAAGTATTCTCACAGGCGGACATTCTATAGCTAGAAAAAGATTTGGCTCTCACATTTTTTCTTCTGAAACAGATAGGGAAGCGCGATTTAAATTTTTTGTGGCAACCCAATATCTTTTAGGCGCATACGATGATATTTGGGCGATACGGATTATGAAATGGATTTTGCGTGTGATAGGTGTTAGGGCGGCATTTATTTCGGCGGCTTGTGAACGTAATTTTCACACTGTATTGGGTTGTAAATTAAATGTCATACCAATAGTTGGTATTTTGCACGGATTCGCTTCAAAGAATTACAATGTATATGATTTTATGCCGGGGTTTGATGGAGAAAAAAGTTTATCCGTTGATAAGTATGGTCTTTGGAGCGAGTGGTGGAGAGGATATTATATAAAAAATAGTAAAACCTATCGTCCGGAACAGCTTTTTGTTTCTGGTCCAATGAGACCCTTGCAAAAACCATTAATTGATTCTGTTTTGAAAACACTTGTTAAACGACAAAAGATAAATGTTCTTTTGGTTTCTGAAATAGTCGCTGTCCCCTCGGAAGTCATGCCGTATCTGGATGCTCTTTTTGAAGATTCTAATTTTTCTGTTTATATAAAATTTCGTCAAAATAAAGACGCTTTTGAAGAATGGCTAAAGATTAATCGTCCTGATGTTTTAGCCAAGCTTGGTAAAGACAGAACTTTGAAAGGGACGATGAATGAAGCTATTGAACTGTGCGATGTTGTAGTCGGTTCCCAGAGCACTGGAGTTATAGAGGCGACACTTCACGGCAAACCCTTTGTTTTTTTCAACACCAAGAAGTGGGGCGACTATTTTGATTTAAAATCACTTGATTCAAAATATAATTTCTTTGCAGAAAATCCTAAAGAGTTAGTTAATTACATAAGAGAGAGCGAAAAAATTCCCAAAGAAGTGTTAAAAGATTTTTGTGAAAGATTTTTCGGAGACCCACGTAAAAATGGTAGCAAATGGGCTGTCGAAGAATTGGAAAAATTTTCCAAATAGATTCACTAAAGTCAACTATTCTTTCGCCACATAGCTATGTTGATGAGCATGCCGATGAAAGACATAATGACAAAAGCCGATACTAATCCCATTATTCCACCTTGTATTCCAAGGACTAAATAAAGAATAATTTTAAGAATATTTTGAATTAAGCTGTTTGTAAAAATAACCCTAGACAATTTTTGAGAAACCAAAAGCAAGCTGACGTAGCGGTTGGGGATGGCGAATACAAAGCTAACTGCCAATATTTGTGAATAAGTTACGGCGTCTATATATTGTGGAAGCAAGTATTTGAATAAATATGGAGCAACCAATATATAGCTAATAAAACACACGAGCCCCACCGCGATACCTTGAAAAGTTCTCAAATAGAAAGTTTCATTTATTTCTCGAGGTGTCTTTGTGGCAAATTTCGGAAAACCTAAACCGACCCAGTTTTTTATTAAATAAGTTGCTCTGTCCGGAATGGCGATTGCGAGTGAGTATAGTGCGAGCTGGGCTACTCCATAGAAGTGAGCCAGAATAATCTTGTCTATTTGCGAGGCAACTGGACCGATAAACCCAATGAAGGTTAGCTCCCGGCCATATTTCAAGGTTTCTTCGGTCGGTGTTTTGGGTGGCTTGAATGTGTATAAAGTGAACAAATAAAAAAATAAAGTGGTGGCGAAGGTCGTCGCGGCATAGGTGATAATTAACCAGATGATTTCCTTGGTTAAGAGCAATGTGGCCAGCATTCCCAATCCGTATACAAAAGTGGAAACGATACTTGAAATACTTGCCAATTTGAATTCTTTTTTGCCTTCAAGATAAGCTCCGTATGTATTAAAAGCTAAAGTGGCTGGGACAAATATTCCTAAAATAAGAAATGACATCGCGAATAGCGAATCGTCTTGCATAAAATAATAACCGCTAAGCGCCCAAAAAGCGGAGAGCATTAGTATGTTCCACCTGAGCTGATATCTGACGGATGTTTGAAGCGCTCCCTCTTGTCCTGCTGCTACCGCTCTTGCAACGGCGCCATTCATTCCGGTAAGCGAGAAAACATTCAATATGGCGGCCAAAGAAAGAATATATCTATAGAGACCATATGTTTCTTTTGGTAACAGATTGGCAAAAGCAATTACTAGTAAGAGCGATAAAACGTTTGATGCTACTTGCCCGAATGTTATCCAGAAACTTCCCTTGGCGACATATACCATATCAATCTTTAAAAAGCGCTCGCTGAAACGAAGCGCTTCAAGGGACTTTTGTTTTAGGCCGGCAATCATATGAAGTAAAACTATGTTAGCTTGGCTGAAGTTTCTTGGCTAGTCATCAATAAGGAGTAATGCTATAGTGTCGCCTTATGAATCCTGTTAGTAGAAAATGGCATTAGAAACAGTGTCAATTTATATACTATGAGCAAAAGGTTGAATATTATTAAAATAATACAAATTTGGTTAATCTACTTCTAAAAGAAGTGATGCCATTTTTCACTACAGGATGAATAACGTCCTCCGGTATACAATTTTACTCGGTTTATTTTCAATACCGTTTATTCCTCTCATTGTTTCTAGTTCAATGTTTTTTCCGTTTATAACTGGGAAAAATTTTACTTTCCGAATCATAGTAGAAATTATCTTTGCTCTATGGCTCATTCTTTCTCTAAGAGAAGCTCTATATAGACCTAAGTTCTCTGGCATTTTAGCCGCTTTCGCTGTTTTTGTGGGAATCGTTGCTATCGCAGACTTAAATAGCGAATATGCCTTTAAAAGTCTTTGGAGCAATTATGAACGTATGGAGGGTTTGGTAACTTTGGTTCACTTGCTCGCATATTTTGTCGTTCTTGGTTCAATGTTTATAAAACGTTCTACTTGGGATCATTTCTTTAACTTAATGCTTGTGGTGTCCTCTGGTCTTTCCACTTATGGACTTTTTCAATTGGCAGGGTTTCTCATTATAAATCAAGGAGGCATTAGAGTAGATGGAACTTTAGGTAATGCCACCTATTTTGCAATTTATCTTGTCTTTCACTTCTTTTTGGCTTTGATGTTGGCAATTAGGCAGAAAGGTAAAGATTGGGATGCGATTTCGCGCGCCGTAATTACCGCTTCTGCTATTTTTGTTCCCTTGATAATGTTTGGTTTTTTGCCGGCAAACGCCAGCATAAAAGAAGGTAGGGAAATTTTCGCTTGGATTATACCTATTATAAGTTTAATCACAGTTGGGCTTTCTTTTCTTTCTCGTCAATATCTTTATTTATTCCTTGGAGCCATTTATTCTCTTGTTCTTTATTACACGGCAACTCGTGGCGCCATCTTGGGATTAATTGGGGGGGTTTTGCTCGCCTCGCTTCTCGTTGCTTTGTTTGAAAAAGAAGAAAAGAATTTGAAGAAAATTTCTTGGGGAGTAATTGGCGCCGTTTTCATACTAATAGTTGGCTTTTTCTTTATTCGTAACACTGAATTTGTAAAA
Organism: Patescibacteria group bacterium; assembly: GCA_038063555.1. Lineage (GTDB taxonomy): Bacteria > Patescibacteriota > Minisyncoccia > Phycocordibacterales > JAKFXT01 > JAKFXT01. The sequence continues at coordinate 58,828 of JBBTUX010000002.1, forward strand.
ACAAGTCCAGTTTTGAATCGTTTTGCCACTATTTCCATAAACGAAACCAAGACCCAGGCTCGCGCCTATGTTTGGCCAATGGCCATAGAAGGATTTAAGGAAAGGCCAATTTTAGGATGGGGGCAAGAAAGTTTTAATTATGTTTTTAACAAACATTATAATCCGGCAATGTTTAACCACGAGCCGTGGTTTGATAGAACGCATAATGTTTTTCTAGATTGGCTTATAGCGAGTGGCATCTTGGGACTTTTGGGGTATTTGTCTTTATATGGCTTTGGTCTTTACGCTTTGTGGAAAAAAAGTGACATGACATTTGCGGAAAAGGCAGTATTAATAGGACTTTTTTCCGCCTATGTTTTCCACAATTTCTTTGTCTTTGATAATTTGGTTAGCTACTTGCTCTTTGTCATATTTCTCGCCTTTCTTCATTTTGATACGGCCAAGGATTTCCCCGAAAGAGTATCTCTTCCTTTCAGATCGTTCACCAATTTGGGCAACATTGGTTTTTCAATGGTCAGCATTATTGTGATCGCCACCACTGTTTGGGGAATATATGCGATAAATGGTAAGGCAATATCGGCAAACACCACTTTAATTAATGCTATTAACGGTGATAACAAATTGAGCGTAACCGATAGATTGAAAACTTTTCAAAAAGCGATTGATTATGGAAGTTTTGGTAATCAAGAAATTCGTGAGCAACTTTTCCAGTCTATGAATAGTGTTTCCCAGGTGGATTCGGTTTCTTCTCAAGACAAGGAGGCGTTTTATCAATACACTAAGTCCCAATATGAGGAAATGATTAAAGAAGCGCCGAATGACGTAAGGCATCATATGTTTTTTGGCTCTTTGTTAAGCAGTCATCGCGACTACCAAGCTGGGCTAAATGAACTTTTAATAGCGCAGAAACTTTCGCCTAAAAAACAAACCATCCTTTTTGAGATTGCAAGATTACGTTTAATTGTTGGCGATAGTGCGGGCGCCATTAATATCTTAAAAGATACATTGGCTTTGGCGCCGAATAATACAGAAGCTCGTATTAATTTGGCAACAGCCGCCATATATTCAGGGCAAAACGAATTAGCCAATCAAGTTCTTTTGGAGGGATTTAACACAGTGGCTTATCCTCATGAGCAGCTTTTGCGCGCTTATTATGATACTAAACAATTTAATCAAGTTCTTGCCATATGGATTAGTAGAGCCAACGCTGAACCAAGTTCTCGAAATTATGCTGGGGTTGCCGCTTCTTATTTGCAACTTGGAAGAAGAATTGATGACAGAATAGCTTTAGAAAAAGCGCGAGATCTGGAACTTAATCCAAGTGCTAAATCTCAATATCAAAAATTTATAGATGATTTGGTGGCAGGGAAAAATATTTTGAAGTAAGTATAGATTTGACTTTTAGCTCAAATTTGCTATAATGGGGCGCAAGTGAGTGCTAACAAATTCTGTTAGTTCTAACGAATGTCTGCGAAAAGGCCTCCGTAAGGGGGCCTTTTCGTGCCTATGGAAAGAGCTTTTGCTATACTTTGACCGAGGGAATTTTCAATTGTTCCTATATATGGCTCCCGGCTGCACTCACTTAAGACATTAGTTTTGGAGCTGGCACCCGGGGGCCATATGTCGGCGTAATTTTTTATTCATCCAGTTTAGAGACAAATTAAATTAACAACACCAGCCTATTATGACCAGCGGTATCTCTAACGGGATAAAGGAAAATGTTTCTCTAAAGCCATTAACAACATTTCGTATCGGCGGGAAAGCCCGCTTTTTTTGTTTAATAAACAATATAGAAGACCTTAAAAAGGCGACCAATTTTGCTAAAGAAAATAAACTTGAAATTTTTATTTTAGGAGGAGGTTCAAATATTTTGGTTGCCGACGAAGGATTTTCTGGAGTTGTCATTCGCATGAACATTTTGGGAACCGAAATTAAAAAGAGCGCTGATGGCACACAGGTTTCTGTTGGAGCGGGAGTTTCTTGGGATGAATTTGTCGGAGAGATGGTTTTAAAAAATATATACGGACTTGAAAATCTTTCTCTAATCCCAGGAAGTGTGGGAGCCGCCCCTATTCAAAATATCGGCGCTTATGGAAAAGAGGTGAAAGATTTTATAGATTCGGTAGAAGTTTTTGATATCAAAAATCTAAAAGAAGTAAAATTAAGTAACAAGGATTGCAATTTTTCTTACAGAGACAGTATTTTTAAAAAAGAAGATGGTAAAAATTTAGTCATTACCAGAGTTAACTTTTTGCTAAATGGTAATTTTAATCCCGATATAACTTACAAGGATTTAAAAGATTATTTTTTGGGAAAAGAGCCAGAAATTACCCCTTTCAAACTTCGCCAAGCGGTGATTTCCATAAGAAAAGGCAAATTACCTGACCTAAAAGTATATGGCACGGCTGGGTCATTTTTTAAAAACCCTATAATTGATGAAGATTTGACGAGATCTCTCTTAGGAAATTATCCTAACATTCCTAATTGGAGAGACCGTGACGGAAAAACGAAGGTTTCGGCAGGGTTTCTCATAGACAAGGTCTGCGGTTTGGGCAAAGAACAAGTGGGGGATGCTTGTGTTTGGGAAAAGCAAAACTTAGTTTTGATAAATAAAGGCGAGGCGATGGCTAAAGATGTTCTAGAGCTTTCGGGAAAAATAAAAAAATGTGTTAAGGAAAAGACGGGAATAAATCTCGAACAAGAAGTGCAATTTATTTCCTGATTATTTTCTTTGGATTTATTTTTAAGTTGTCAGTTTTTAATTTTAAATTATTTCCCACTAAATTTTTTGTAAAAAACTTAGTGGGAAAGTTATCCACATAATTTTGTAAAAAAATATTGTGAAAGATTTTATTAGAGGGATAATTGTATTTAGAAGTAGTGGTTTGTTGTTTTTCTCTTTCGGAATGACACTTTGTAAATATTTTTATGAATGTGCCGAAAAGAGAGGTCGGCAGCATCCGCGAATTATAAAGTAGTTCTAATACCGAAATGGCAAAGAAAAGAAAGGCCGCAAAAAAGAAGGCCAAGAAGTCAAGAAAGAAGAAGATGTAAATCTTCTTCTAAGGACTTCTCACTTAAGGCAAGGGACCATCTCTCAAAAGGAGAAGGTCCTTTGCTTTTTTGGCCTATTTTTAAGAGCTAAATATGCTAAAATGTCCCAATGTTTAAATGGTTTGAGGGTTTTGCCGACAGTGGACAGGGCGCTCTGAAAAAGGCGGAAAAAGAGCTTCAAAAAGTTAATGCTTTTGAGGAGAAAATTGTCGCGCTTTCAGACGATGCTTTAAAAGCAAAAACTTTGGAATTCAAGGAGCGTTATCAAAAGGAGGAAACATTAGATGATTTACTCCCCGAGGCCTTTGCTGTTGTTCGTGAAGCCGCTAAGCGTTTCCGGGGTGAACGTCATTATGATGTGCAAATAATAGGCGGCATCGTTCTTCATCGTCGCGGTATTGCGGAAATGAAAACTGGTGAAGGAAAAACTTTGGTGGCAACCTTACCTGTTTATTTGAATGCCATTTCCGCTAAGGGAGTGCATGTAATTACGGTTAATGATTATCTCTCCCGACGTGACGCTGTTTGGATGGGAGAAATTTATTCTTTTTTGGGATTATCGGTCGGAGTTTTAAATCATGACTCTTCTTTCCTTTATGACCCCAAGCACGGCAACAACCAACAACTAACAACCAACAACCAACAAGAGGATGCGAAAGACGAGGAAAGAGACAAGTTGGGTTCATTTAAAGTGATGCATGAATTTTTACGCCCAGTGACAAGGAAAGAAGCTTATCAAGCTGATATAACTTATGGCACGAATAGCGAATTTGGCTTTGATTACTTAAGGGATAATCTTGAATACAGTAAAGAGTCATTGAGACAAAGACCGCACGCTTTTGCTGTAGTGGATGAAATTGACTCTATTTTAATAGATGAAGCAAGGACCCCCTTAATAATATCGGCGCCTTCTTCAGAAAGCGCAGAACTTTACAACGTCTTTGCTAAAATTGCTCGACAAATGAAAAAGGACGAGGATTTTTTGATTGATGAAAAACTAAAAGCTATAACTTTGACCGATGAAGGAATAAACAAAGCAGAAAAAACATTGGGTGTTTCCAATATTTATACGGAAAAAGGCATTAAATATGTGCATCACTTGGAAACGGCCATAAAAGCGTCGGCTCTTTTTGAAAAAGATAAAGAATATGTTGTAAAAAACGATGAAATTATCATAGTGGATGAATTTACAGGGCGACTTCAACCAGGTAGACGTTGGAGTGAAGGGTTACACCAAGCTATTGAAGCCAAAGAAGGAGTTTCCGTGCAAAAGGAATCCCGCACCTTTGCATCAATCACCTATCAAAATTATTTCCGTCTTTACGAAAAACTTTCGGGGATGACAGGAACGGCCCTCACTTCATCTGAAGAATTTTATAAAGTTTATGGTTTGGAAGTTGTGGCTATTCCTACCAATAGACCTTCGGCAAGAATGGATTTTGAAGACCAAATTTTCCAAACTGAAAAAGGAAAATTGAAAGCCATAGCTTCTCGAGTCAAAGACCTGCACCAGAAGGGCCAACCAGTTTTAATAGGTACGGTTTCAATTGAAAAAAATGAACTTCTTTCTGCTTACTTAAAGCAAGAAGGAATACCGCACGAAATACTTAATGCTAAAAATCATGAGCGTGAAGGAGAAATTATTGCTCAAGCTGGAAAAAAAGGACAAGTAACAATAGCGACCAACATGGCGGGACGCGGGGTGGATATAAAGTTGGGGGGAAATCCAGCAACAAATGAAGAATATGAAGAAGTGAAGAAGAATGGCGGACTTTTTGTCCTGGGAACCGAGCGACACGAAGCGCGACGTATAGATAATCAGCTCCGCGGTCGTTCTGCCCGTCAGGGCGACTCAGGCGCCACACAATTTTTTGTTTCATTGGAGGATTCTTTAATGAGAGTTTTTGCGTCCGATACTATAAAAAATATGATGGGACGTTTTGGTATTCCCGAAGACCAGCCAATTGAAAATCGTCTCATAACTCGCTCCCTTGAATCGGCTCAAACTAAAATTGAAGGATTTCATTTTGATTCCAGGAAACACATTCTTGAATACGATGACATTTTGAATCACCAACGCACCATAATGTATTCTCGCCGTCGCGACATGCTTTTAGGAGAAAATGAAGCGGTGGATGTATTTCTAGAACAAGTAATTTTAGGAGATGAGAATTTGGCCGCGAAAGTTCAGCAATTAAAACAAAAAATAGGAGCTGAGAATTTTTATTTGAATTTACGCCGTTTGGTTTTACAAACAATAGATTTATTTTGGATTGACCACTTGGAAGCGATGGATTACTTACGCTCATCGGTCAATTTGCGTGCTTATGGTCAACGTGACCCATTGGTGGAATATAAAAAAGAAGGATTGAAAATTTTTAAAGAAATGGAAGAGGGAATGTTTAATGAGATTACTCGTCTACTTCCAATTTTAGCTGAAGGAGCTCTCGCTATGGAGAAACAATCGGAGTTAACTGAAGTTAAAGAAGGAGCGGAATCAATAACTTCTTCAACAAAAAGTAGCCCAGATAATTCAGGTATACCTAAGGTTGGCCGAAACGAACAGTGCCCCTGCGGAAGTGGCAAGAAGTATAAACATTGTCATGGGAAGTAGAAGTATGTCGCCAATAGAAATCAGAAAATCTGAAATAGAAGGAAAAGGAGTATTCGCAGCCCGCAACATCGAGAAGGGCGAGCATGTGTATTCCTATCCAAGTGGTAAAATTATTGGCGCATCTGATATCTTGCGAATTCCAGAGAATGATAAGCGGTACTTGGACAAGATTGGAGATGGTAAGTTCGAGATTATTGAACCACCAGCACGATACGTAAATCATTCGTGTAATCCGAATATTGAAGAAAAAGACAGAAAGGCATTTGCCCTAAGGGATATAAAACGAGGTGAAGAGATAACAATTGATTATGATAAGATTGCCTATATTGAAAAGCCGTTTAAATGCCAATGTGACTCAAAGAATTGCAGGAGATTAGTGCGGGGGAAGCAATAAGAAATAAAATTGTCATGGGAAATAAAAGAAAAGTCTCGATATTAATTCCTTATAAAATCAGAAAGGGGAACACTCTAGTTTTTCTTCAGAAACGTTCAAAAGATGCCAAAAGACTTCCTGATTATTTTGGATTTTTTGGTGGAGGAGCGGAAGGAAATGAAAATCCGGAAGACGCTCTGAGGAGGGAAATCAAAGAAGAGTTGAATTACATACCAACGGGTTACAGATTTCTTAAGAAGTATGATTTTACAGGTAGTATTAAAGATATATTTTTTCTTGAAGTAAGCAATGATTTTGAAAAGGAGATAACTGTTTTGGAGGGAGATTATGGAAAATGGTTTTCCGAAAGAGAATTTGAGAAAGAACAAAAATTAATTGAGGAAGATAAAATTGTTTTACGAGATTTATTCAAATTACTAAAAAATGAAAAATAAATTTGTACAAATTCAAACTACAGTTGCCAATAAAAAAGACGCTGAAAAGATTGCCAAAGTATTGAGTCAGAGAAAATTATCTGCTTGCACGCAAATAATTGGCCCAGTCACAAGTATTTATCGATGGAAAGGAAAATTGGAAAACTCTAAAGAATTTTTAATTCTAATAAAAACAAAATTAAATCTCTATAAAAAAGTAGAGAAAGTAATCAAAGAAAATCATCCTTACGAATTACCCGAAATTATCGTTACCCCCATTATTGCTGGAAGTAAAGAATACTTAAACTGGTTAAACAAAGAGATAAAATAAAAGTATGGAAAATTTTGAACAAAGAATACAAAAAATTGAGGAGAGAAACGAAAGGGTGGAAAAGGACAAAGCTTGGGAAACAAGTTGGACTCGAAAAATTGTCCTAGCCATTTTTACATACTTAGTCATAGGCCTGTTTTTGTGGGTAATTGAAATCCAAAAACCATGGCTTAATGCTCTAGTTCCAACAGCCGGTTTTCTAATCTCAACCCTGACCATACCGTTATTCAAAAAAGTTTGGTTAAAATACACAGAAAATGGAAAATAGTATAGAAGTAAAAACAAGTGCTGGTGGGGTAGTGGTAAATAAAAATGGGGAAGTCCTTGTGGTGAATCAAAACGGAAATTCTTGGTCTTTGCCAAAAGGACACATCGAAGATGGTGAAGAAGTTTTGACTGCCGCTAAAAGGGAAATTTATGAAGAGTCGGGGATTAGTGAATTAGAGCTAGTTCGTGAGCTGGGTAAATACAGAAGAACAGCAATAGATAAGGACGGCAAGGGGGAAATCGTCTCAATAATGAAAGAAATAATAATTTTCTATTTCAAAACCAAACAAATGGATTTAAAGCCAATTGATAAGGATAATCCAGAGGCAAAATGGGTTTCAAAAGATGAGGTATCTAGTATTTTGACACATCCGAAAGACAAGGAATTTTTCTTAAGTATTAAGAATCAAATATGAAAAGAATAAATGGAAAAGTTGCCGATAAAGTTGTTGAACTTGGTAAATTGGTTTTACAATTTGCAAGAGTAAATAGAATCACTCTTTATGAGGATGGTGTTACACCAGAATCTGACACAGACCATACCGTAATGCTTTCACTTATTGCTTGTGCTGTCGCATCAGAATATAAAAAAGATTTAGATTTGGGATTAGTTGCTCAATTTGCCCTAGTTCATGATTTTGTAGAGGTTTACACGGGAGACATTCCTAATATTCATGGAAAAATGATTGATAAAAGACACTTGAAGAAAAAGGAACTTGAACAAAAAGCCTTAAAAAGATTAGAAAAAAACTTCAAAAAAGTTTTACCTTGGCTTTCAAAGACCATAAAAAAGTATGAAAAAATGGATACTAAAGAAGCCCGTTTTGTTAAGATTTTAGATAAAGCGATGCCTAAAATAACACATTCGCTTAATAAAATGAAAGCTTTAAAAATACGTGGTTTTGACAAGAAAATGGCAGAAGATACTTTAAGAGACCAAATAATATCCATAGAAAAAAGTTATGGAAAAGACCAAAAAGAAGCGATAGACATAATGAAATTATTAGCAAAAAAATCTTTATCCGCTTTTTAAATTCTCTATTCCAATGTTCTCAAGAACATTGGAATAGAGAATTTTTAGTGATATTATAGAGTTATGAAAAACTTTAGGAAACTGGAAAGGGTAGTGAAAGGATTTTCCAATCACCGAAGAATTGAAATTTTAGAATTGTTAAAAAGAAAACCGGAACTTTCCGTCGTTGAAATTGCTGAAGAGTTGAAAATCAATTTCAAAACAGCTTCCGAGCACATAAGAAGATTGGCCATTGCTGGACTTGTAATCAAACGCTCCGAAGGTCCTGCTGTCCGTCACAAACTCACCCCCACCGGAATCTCTATTCTAATGTTCTTAAGAACATTAGAATAGAGATTTAGGAAAATAAATAATAATACTTATAAATACTTGCACGATAAACAAGAGATATGAGAAACTAGACGGAACCTGTCCCGTTAGAAGTCGCGGACACCAAAACATAATTTTATTAAATCAGTTATATCAATTATCAAAAATCATTGTAGTAAATGCGGAGTATTAATTTCCGTGTCCTACTTCTAATGGGATGAATACACAAAAAGATTTTATAGTCATAGGAGTAACGGGAGAACCCTCATCTGGAAAAGATACCTTTGCCCAAATTATTGAAGAAAAAGGATTCCACCACATTTCAGGGGGTGATTTTTTACGAGAAGAGGCTAAGAAAATAGGAGTGCCTCTTGATAGAACGAGTATAACTAACTTTGTTATGAAAATGAGAAAAGAAAAAGGTCTTCAATATCCAATGGATATTGTTATAGAAAATGTTTTTAATAACACTGTTATTTCTGGCATGAGAAATACGACTGAAGTGGATTTACTTAAAAATACGTTTGGTAATAAATTTTATATGGTTGCTGTTACGGCAACGCCAGAAATTCGGTATGAGCGTATGAAAAAGCGCGGCAGAATTGGGGATGAAGTAACGTTTGAGATCTTTAAAAAAGAAGAATCCGTAGAGAAACGTGGCGGCTCTGGTACTCATGAACTTAGTAAAGTTATAGAAAATGCAGATTATAAAATTGACAATAGTGGAAGTGGAGAAGAATTTAAAAAGAAAGTTGATGAATGGTTTAGGGGTATAATCAAAAGATGAGTATAAAAAAGATAAAAAATTATGATGAATTGGCACGAAACGATTTGCGTAAAGAAGCATTGTCTATTGTTGAATCTGGTTTACAGGCAATTGACACCAAAAGAGCTATTGAGAGGTTTGTAAAAATTACTGATGGAGAAATATCAGTCATTGGTCAAAAGTTTAATTTAGATAAAAAAGGACGCATTTTTGTTATAGGGGTTGGTAAATGTTCATTGGATTCGGCTGAGGTGTTGGAAAAATTATATGGAGATTATATTTATAAAGGAATGGTTATAGATATTAGGTGTAATACAGAATTAAAAAAAATAAAATCATGCGAAGGCGACCATCCTTTTCCAAGTCAGAGAAATGTTGATTTGACGAGTGAAATGATTGAAATGTTAAAAGAAGTTACAAAGGACGATTTGGTTTTAGCCATAATCTCCGGCGGTGGATCAACTCTTTTGTGTAACCCAGTTAATTTTACTTGTGTTGATGAATCAAATATTATTCAATGCCTTTTTCGAGGTGGAGCAAATATTCAAGAGATTAATATGATTCGAAAACATCTTTCTCTGGCTAGAGGAGGAAACCTTGCTAAGGCGTGTTACCCAGCACAAGTGGCCGTATTAATTTTTTCTGATGTTATAGAGAATGATTTAAATTCAATAGCTTCAGGACCTTTTATTAAAGACAATTCTTTGGTTGATGAAGCGCGAGAGACACTTAAAAAATATGATATTGATAAAAGATGTTCTTTTGATGCCACCAATTTAATGGAAACTCCAAAAGAAGATAAGTATTTTGAAAAAGTTCATCACATAATTCTTGTTTCAAATGAAATTGGACTTTTGGCTATGAAAAAAGAATCAGAAAAGTTGGGGTATGACGCGTATGTCTCCGCAAGTTATTTAATAGGAGAAGCTTCAATTTGCGGAGAGAGAATAGTAAAAGAATTACATAATAAAACAAACAAAACAGTTTTACTTTATGGAGGTGAAACAACGGTGCGTATAAAAGGAAGTGGAAAGGGTGGTCGTAATCAAGAATTAATTTTAGGCGCTTTCACTAAAGTTAAAGAAAATGAATGCATAGTTTCATTTGCTTCAGATGGTAGGGATAACACCGAGGTTGCTGGTGCCATTTGTGATATAATCAGCATAGAGACAGCAAAAACAAAAAAACTTTTGCCGAAAAAATATTTAGATAACAACGATTCATTTCCTTTTTTTGCTGAACTCAACGACCACATTATTACCGGACCGACCGGCTCGAATGTTGCCGATTTCGTTATTGCTTTAAAGCGTTAAAACGCACGAATTTTAGAGCCCTTAGGAAATTTTTAATAAAAGTTTTATGTTAGACAGAGAAAAATCTTTAGTTCTTTGGTTTGACCAAGTCGGCATCGTGGACGTACCGCTTGTCGGCGGGAAAAACGCTTCGCTTGGAGAGATGTATTCCAATTTAAATCCGATGGGAATAAATATTCCGAACGGTTTTTGCATTACGGCTTACGCTTACAGACATTTTCTGGAAAAGGCCGGCATTAAAGAAAAGATACAACAACTTTTGAAAGGACTGGACACCGGCAATTTGCGGGAGTTGGAGCGCGTGGGAGAAGCGGTGCGCGACACTATTCTAAGAGCCAAATTGCCGGAAGATTTGAATAAAGAAATAATTAAGGGTTATATAAATTTAAGCTTGGCCTATAATGAAAAAAATGTGGATGTGGCCGTGCGCTCCAGTGCCACCGCCGAAGATTTGCCGGGGGCTTCGTTTGCCGGAGAGCAAGAAACTTATTTGAATATTTCGGGAAATGAAGATTTGCTATTTTCGGTCAAAAAATGCTTCGCCTCGCTTTTCACCAATCGCGCTATTTCTTATAGACAAGACAAGGGATTTGCGGGTTTTGACGCGGCGCTTTCGGTTACAGTGCAAAAAATGGCGCGCTCTGACATGGCTTGTTCGGGTGTGATGTTTACGCTTGACACCGAAACCGGTTTTGAAGACGTGGTGGTTATCAATGGTTCATACGGTTTGGGGGAGATGATTGTGCAAGGCGCGGTGACGCCGGATGAATTCACGATTTTTAAACCGGGGCTAAAGCGCGGACTTCCAGCTTTAATCGGCAAGGACCTTGGCAAGAAAGACCAAAAAATGATTTACGCCGCGCACGGCATAAAAAAAGTTCCGGTTTCCAAAAGCGACCAGGAAAAATTTTGTTTAACCGACCAAGAGGTTTTGACGCTGGCCGAATGGGGAGTAAAAATTGAAGAGTATTTTTCCAAGAAAGTAGGCCATTTTCAGCCGATGGATATGGAGTGGGCCAAGGATGGTAAAACCAATAAACTTTTCATTGTGCAGGCGCGTCCCGAAACGATTCACGCCGGCAAGAAAAAAGATGTTTACGTGGAGTATAAACTTTTAGAACAAGGGAAAAAATTGGTGGCGGGGACCGCCATTGGCACCAAGCTTGCAACGGGTCCGGTGCGGGTTATTCGCGATGTAAAGAATATTCATCAGTTTCAAAAAGGCGAAGTACTGGTAACCGAAATTACCGACCCCGACTGGGAGCCCATAATGAAAATTGCTTCGGCCATTGTGACTGATAAAGGCGGACGCACCTCCCACGCGGCCATAGTTTCCCGCGAGCTCGGTATTCCGGCCATTGTGGGCACCGAAAACGCCACTGCCAAACTTCACGATAAGCAGATGGTGACGATTGATTGCTCGGGCGGTAAAGAGGGAGTGGTTTATGAGGGGAAATTGAAATTTGAAGTTATTGAGCATGAACTTAGCGCCATTCCCGAAACGCGCACGCACGTCATGGTTAATGTCGGTTCGCCCGATGAAGCATTTAAGAATCATTTTTTGCCGGTTAAAGGCGTGGGTCTGGGACGATTGGAATTTATTATCGCTTCGCACATTCAAGTTCATCCGAACGCTCTGATTGATTATCCGAAACTGAAAAAAGATAAAACACGGGAGATACAAACTTTGTGCCGGAAAATTGAAGAATTAACCAAAGGTTATGAAAACAAAGCCGATTATTATGTTTCGGAACTGGCCGAAGGGGTGGGGAAAATCGCGGCCGCCTTTTGGCCCAATCCGGTAATCATTCGTTTTTCCGATTTTAAAACCAATGAATACGAGACGCTTTTGGGCGGAAGTTTGTATGAACCGTTGGAAAACAATCCGATGATCGGCTGGCGCGGGACTTCTCGTTATTATGACCCAAAGTTCAAAGCCGCTTTCGGACTTGAATGCAAAGCCTTGCTTAAAGCGCGCGGAGAATTTGGACTCACAAATATTATTCCGATGTTGCCGTTTTGCCGCACTGTTGAAGAGGCGAAAAATGTCCTTGGTGTTATGCACGAATTCGGACTTTCCAGAGAAGATGATCCGGGACTCAAAATCTATATGATGTGCGAGATTCCATCCAATGTTATTTTGGCGGACCAATTTCTGGA
>JBBTUX010000003.1:0-30550 GCA_038063555.1 Patescibacteria group bacterium
GCAGGCCACTTTGCCGTACCTCCACAATTTTCCGCCTCAAGAAATACACAATCATAGCGAGATTGATTCCAAATAGAACCGCTATCGCGATTGTGTATGAGACGGAAAGGACGGTGAAATTGGTGACAATTGATCCCAAGAGGCTGACTGGCAGATCAAACTTCTGCGAGAGCGTTATTCCAGGATGTCCCATGACCCTCACGATGAGCGGAAGGTTTGGGAGCCAGACTGCAAACGCAAAGACCACCGCACTTGTGATAAGAGCGAGAAAAGCGTACAAGGGTTTTCGGAATACTTTTTGTAAAGCTTGGAATACCATATCTATTTTTCTTGCAATGCAAGATCAATTAATTGTTTTACGGATGTGTATGGCTGTGCTCCAGAGAGCGGGTATTTTTCCCCGTTTGCGGCAACAACAATGCTCCACGGCGTTCCATTACCTCCAGTTGCGGTCGCATTCTGAACATCCTCTTCGATATGTGCATCATATTTAGTACTGCCAAGACAAGTAGCAAATTTTGCCGTATCTAATCCAACATACTGTGCAATCTTTGGAAGTTCGGCAGGGTCCAACCCATTATTTGCGGGAGTGATTTCAAAGAGGCGATCAGCGTATAGCCAGAATTTGTCGTTGCCTCCCTGCTCATTGGCACACTCAAGCGCCACAGCTTCTTTTCGAGCTTTAGAATGAAGCTGATCAAGCGGAAAGTGTCGATACACCCATGCCACCTTCCCGTCTTTGCCGTATTCATCCATTACTTCTTTCATTGTGGTGTGGAATCTCTTACAGAATGGGCATTCGGTATCAGAGTATTCGACTATTTTTACAGGGGCATTCGGATTACCACGAATGTGGTCGCTGGCAGATATTTTGGCCATCTGCTCGAGGTCGCCGGTCTGCTGTGCGACTTGTTGAGGTTGTTGGTTATTTCCCGTAGTGGTAGGCGCCCCCTTCGATGTGCCGAGGTATACTGCCCCAGCAATAAGGGCTCCGGCGATGACGATAGCGATCGGAATCGTCAATGTGGTAGTTTGTACTGGAGGTTTGGATGTTTCGTGTTCCATATTTTAATGATGATTATTCTTTATAAGCGGATAATGAAAATACCAGCATAAACAGACCCACTGCCTCACGACGGCCGTAGATCAATGCTGGCTTAAGACCTAGTAAATTTTGGGGTTTAGAATACCGCGCGCAAACGCAAGCCCAAGCTGGTTAAAGAGAGCGAGTTCGGGATTGTCTCTAATATAAAATCTATAGGAAAGCCGCCCGTGGTCATCGGGGTCGTATCCAAACCGTAAACTCGCAAAAGCGAATGCAGTCGCAAGCCCTAACAGAAGCAAAATAAGCCCATCTTTTATTTCGCGAGGCACGACTAAAAGCAGCACGCTTTTCCACGATTCGATATGTTTGGAAATGCTCGTGTCGCAACACCCTTGATTATCAGCTGAAATTATGGTGACCGTGCCCATAGAGTCTGCTGGGTTATGCATCGAAACGCGGACAATCATTCCGGTACAGACAAATCCAGAAGCAAGCACGCCTAAGGTAATTAAGACAACCGGAAGTTTTGATATTTCTAGAATAGTATTAGGTCGCATGATGTAATCATAGCCGATTTTTTCATAACTTTAAAGATTATCCTTTTGCTTACTCCTCAATCATCGTTATCTTTTTATCTTTGTAGTTCAGTCGGCTTCGTAGGTTCGCGAGCAGTTCACGCTTATCTGAGGTGCTCCCTTCTTTAAGAAGATACTTTGCATATTGTCTGATGTTCACGTCATCCTCTTCCACCAGTGAGTTGCCAGTTTTTCCGTTCACTATTTTCTGTAGCTTGTTGAAGCGTCGTATCTCATCTTCGGCTGTAGCTGGAACATCCAATGAATAACCAAGGGGCTCAATATGTTTAGATAAATCGTGAGGATTTGTTTTTAAATGATCAAAAAAAATTTTGGCTTTTTCTGCACCGTAATTTACTTCAACCGATTGGACGCTGTCCAATTTCTTAAAAGTTTTTTCAATAATTGTAGAACAAGAAGCGCAGTGCATCCCTTTTACTTTGTAAGTTTCCGTATACATATTATTTTCTTTTTAATTTATATACTTTTATTATTTCCTTTTTCGCTTTAGTTGTTTGTCCCGAATTCATTTGATGATGAACACAGTGATCAAGATGATTTTCAAGCAAAATGTCCTCAACGTTTGAAAGCCCTTGTTTAACAGCCGATGTTTGAGTAATAACATCAATACAGTAAGTGTCGCTCTCGACCATTTTTTGAAGTCCTCGCATTTGTCCTTCAAGAAGTTTAAGACGACGAATAATTCTCGTTTTATTTTTATTGTCTATATATTTCATAGGTGTTTATTATATACCCCCCTAGGGTATAGTCAAATTGGATAGGCGGTTCAGTTTGGGGATAAAAATATTTTAAAGTTACTATATGGCTAAAAAAATCAAAAAAAGCTGATTTTTTGCAAAAACTTGTTTTTAATTTTTCAAAAAATATTTTTTCCAGCGCAAAAAATTACTATGCTATAAGAGTGTCTGGGGACCACCCTTTACAATTTTCTTTTTTCGTGTCACTAATATTTTTTGAATGACTTATGCACTTTTTTAGTTGGAGAAAGAGCTACAATTAATCTTGCAATACCAAATCAAAGGGTATTGCAACTTTTTTCTAAAGCAAAAATTAAAAATATTAAAATTATCAATTTATTAAATTTCCAAACATACTATGAGTGTCGCTAAAGGAAGTAAGGGAGTAAAAATTTCCAAATTGAGAGTTGTTGTGGATGAAAAACCAATTAAAACCAATCCTTTTGTAAAGCAAATACAAAAAAGAGACAACGCTTTAGTCGTTTTTGATTTAAATAAAGTGACCAATGCCATACACAAGGCTATGGTTGTAAGCGGTGAGGGCTCATTTGATGAAGCGGAAATGGTGGCAAACAAAGTTTTGTCGGATTTAGTTAGAATTTCCAAAAAATATAAAAACTTTTTGCCAAATGTTGAAGGCGTACAAGATTCCGTAGAAAAAGAGTTGATATTAAGTGAGTATGTGCAAACTGCTAAAGCATATATTCTTTATCGTCAGAAAAGATCCGAGCTTCGTAAGCAAGGATTGCAGGTTCCAGAAAATGTAAGGAAGCTTACCGAAGAATCAGAAAAATATTTCCGCAGTAAATATTCTGAATTTATTTTTTATAGATCTTATTCACGTTGGAATGAAAAAGAAAGTCGTCGCGAAACTTGGGTTGAAACGGTAAATCGTTATTTTGATTTCATGAAAGAAAATTTAGGTGAGAAACTTAAAGAAGAAGAATATCAAGAATTAAAAAATGCCGTTCTTTCTATGCAAGTAGTTCCTTCAATGCGTTTGATGTGGGGCGCGGGGGATGCAGCCAGAAAAAGTGGCGCTGTTGCATACAACTGTTCATACATTGCGCCAGTAACACCAAGAGATATTTCCGAAATTATGTTTCTTTCCATGAACGGTTGCGGAGTTGGTTATTCAGTGGAATCAGAAACGGCTCAACAGTTTCCAATTGTTAAAAGGCAAAGCGAACAAAAATTAAAAATATTTGTGGTGGATGATTCACGCGAAGGTTGGTGTGAAGCTTTAACTCATGGACTGGAAACTTGGTGGGCGGGAAAAGACGTTGATTTTGATTTTTCAAAAGTGCGACCGCAAGGAGCCAGATTAAATACTATGGGCGGGCGCGCCTCTGGCCCCGCGCCACTTGCAGAACTTCTGCAGTTTTCAAAGGCAAAAATTTTAAACAGGCAAGGAAAGCGTCTTACCAACTTAGATATTCACGATATTATCTGTAAAGTAGGTGAAATGGTTGTTGCTGGAGGCGTGAGACGCACGGCCCTTATTTCACTCTCTGACCTAGATGATGAGCAAATGCGTCACGCTAAGGATGGTCAATTTTATATAGCCGAGCCACAGCGTTCTTTAGCCAATAACTCAGCCGTTTATCTTGAAAAGCCAACCGCTACGGAGTTTATGGAAGAATGGCTTTCTTTAGCTAAGTCAGGTTCAGGTGAAAGGGGCATATTTAATAGAGGTTCAATGGTTTATCAAATGCCGAAGAGACGCTGGGATAAAATGCCGGAAGAAGATAGGAGAATTGTGGGAACAAATCCATGTGGGGAGATTACCTTACGTTCAAAACAGTTTTGCAATTTAACAGAAATTATTGCTCGTCCAGAAGATACAGAAAAAACACTTCTACAAAAAGCGCGTTGGGCAAGTATGCTTGGGACTTATCAATCAACCCTTACCAATTTCAAATATCTTTCAGCAGAATGGAAAAAGAATTGCGAAGAAGAAAGATTGCTCGGAGTATCAGTAACTGGAGAATGGGATTCCGATACATTTCGAACTCCAAAAATGATGGAAAAAATGCGCGAAGAATCTATAAAAACAAATGAGGAGTATGCTAAGCGTTTCAAAATAAATAAATCAACTTCGGTTACCTGCGTAAAACCATCGGGCACAGTGTCGCAACTAGTGGATGCCGCATCTGGTATGCATCCACGTCATTCCAAATATTATATTAGACGGGTACGAATTTCGGCGACCGACCCACTGTTTCGACTTATGAAAGATCAAGGCGTGCCATTTCACGCGGAAGTCGGACAAGACCCATCGACCGCCAATACTTTTGTTTTGGAATTTCCAATTAAAGCGCCGGATAATGCTAAAACATTTAAGGATTCACTCTCGGCAATTGAACAACTTGAATATTGGAAAATGGTAAAAATGCATTTTACGGAGCATAATCCATCAGTCACCATTTCAATTGGTGAAGATGAATGGATTGAAGCAGGCAATTGGGTTTTCAAAAATTGGGAAATTATAGGCGGCCTTTCTTTTTTGCCAAGGTCAAATCATGTTTACAAATTGGCGCCATATGAGGTGATTGATGAAAAGCGTTATGAAGAATTAAAATCTAAAATTCCAGAAATTGATTTTTCAAAAATTGTTCTCTACGAACATGATGATAAAACGGAAGGGGCAAAGGAGCTGGCTTGTATGGGCGGAACTTGCGAAATATAAAAAACTAATAATTTAGGATTTAGGAAATAGAAAACGCCCCGCTTTGGCGGGGCGTTTTCATTGATGCGTTCTTTTTCGATAAGCCGAATTCTGTCTTTCCGCTTAAAGCGGAGAGGCAATCATTTATCTGTCTCGTCTGTTACCAAACGGATCAAGCGGCACTTGCCAATTTTGCCCACCGCAGGTGGTGCAAAATTGAGTATCCTGAGTTCTTACGAAGGATCGTCCTTCGCTTTGCTCGGGATGCTTAATTTTACGACTGCCTGTGGCAGGTAAAATTGGCACACGGCCTTGCACAGGGGTAAGGATTTAGCCGTTTCATTCCTAGATTTCGCTAGAACTAACCCCGAAGGGTCTCTCTGGCTTTCGCCTTAGACGTTTCTGTTCGCACCTCATAAATCGCTTCAGACGGGTGTTACCCGCTACCTTTCCCAAATTTAATGGGTCTGTGTTCGGACTTTCCTCCACCAGTTTCGCCCACCGCAAGTTGTATAAAATTGAGAATCCAAAAGTGTATTTGAAGGATCTGCCCCTCGTTTCACTCGGGATGCTCAATTTTACAACTGCCTGCGGCAGGTAAAATTGGCAGCGATTACCTGAAAAAGAACCTGCTCACTATATCACAATTATAATAAAAGTGAATATACGAAACATATTTTGCCCTTTTTTCCCTGTTTTGGTATACTTTTACGCGTTATTGGTTATTTATTATAAGTATTTAAAAACCGCAAGCGCATGAATGAAACAACTGTTTTGGGTTCAGGGTTAAGCCTATTTTCAAAGTGGGGGAGTAAGATTTTCCTTGCCTTTGCCTTTCTGTTGCCAATATTTTTTGTCCCAAGCCAAATAATTACATTTCAGTTCGGAAAAGGTTTCTTCCTGTTTGCAGTTTCTTTGGTACTTTCGGTGATATTCCTTTTAGGAGTTTTGCGTGAAGGTAAAATATCTTTTCCTAAAAGTTTAACTTCGCTTGGTCTGCTCGTCGTTTTGTTCTCTTATATTGTCTCAGGCGCCTTCAATGCTTACCCCAATCTTTCTTTGGTTGGGCAAGGTTTTGAGACCGATACAGCTTTCTTCATTCTTGTTGCTGCGCTCATTTCTTTTTTGGTTCCAATCGCTTTTCGATCAAAGACATCTCTCTTTAACATTTATCTCGCTGTCGTTGCTTCTTTTTTTGTAGCGGCGCTATTTAATGTAGTTCATTTTTTTGTTCCCAGTTTTTCATTCGGCGGTCTTTTCTCTTCTTCCGTCGCAAATCTTGTTGGCACTTGGAATGATTTGGGAGTTTTTGCTGGTTTTATCACTTTGTTTTCTTTGATATCTCTCGGTGTCTTAGAGGTCCGTGGTGTTTGGAGAATTGTAATTCAAATGGCACTTGTCTTGGGCGTAGCTTTTTTGGCGATAGTTAATTTTAATACTGTTTGGATAGTTGTTGCTTCTTTTACTTTAGTTTTTTTTCTTTATTCTCTTTCATACGCTAAAAATGGCGGGAATGTTGCAAATAATATAAGCGGTGGCATTAAGAATCTTCCTTGGTCTCCGATTGTAGTATTTATAATTTCAATTACCTTTCTATTTTTCGGAACTTCTTTGGGAAATGCTATTTCAGGCTGGTTAAACATTACACAGCTTGAAGCCCGTCCATCATGGTCCACCACAATTTCAATTGCCAAAGAAACCCTTAAAGAAAATCCTATAATCGGTGCGGGACCCAATCAATTTGTCTCCGAATGGCTCAAATATAGACCACAGGCGGTCAATGAATCTCTTTTCTGGAATGTAGATTTTACTTCCGGCATAGGAACCATACCCACAGCCTTCATAACTTTGGGAGGAGTGGGGATTGTCGCTTGGCTAATATTCTTTATCCTTTTTGGCATAGAGGGTTTCAGAGCCATAAGACGATTGCGTGGCGAAGTCTTTACACACTATCTGGCGTTTTCTTCTTGGATTGCCTCTTTGTATTTTTGGATTATAGCTATTTTTTATACCCCGGGACACGTTATGTATGCTCTGGCATTTCTTTTCACCGGTGTTTTTATCGCCACTTTAGTTCTTGAGGGAGTTGTAGAAGAAAAACATTTTGATTTTTCCAATAGTCCAGGTAAAAGTTTTGTCGGCAGTTTAATCACAATAGTATTTTTAATAGTTTTTATCACTTCTGCTTACTTGGCTGTGAAGCGTTTTGTAAGCTACGCAATGTTTAACAGAGCTATTATTGTTTATTCTTCCAACAGAGATTTAAATGTGGTTGAGGAAAGAGTAAAAAAATCACTGGCAATTGAGGAAGCGGACATATTTTTCAGAACTCTTACCGATATTTATTTGGCTCGTCTTCAAGATTTGGCGGGAAGAAATCCCAGCGAAAGTGAAATAGAAGCTTTACGCGCAGAGTTCCAACAATATCTCTCTAGCGCTGTCGCAAGCGCTCAAGCGGCAACGGTAGTTAACCCCATGAATTATCAAAACTGGTTGAGTTTAGCTCGAGTTTATGAAAACATCGTTCCCTTTAGAATTGATGGTGCTTACGAACAGGCCTTAACAACTTATGATAGAGCTCTTTCACTTAACCCCACTTCACCTTTAATTGTTTTGAGTAAAGCTCGTCTAGAAATTGCCAAGGGGAATAATGCCAAGGCTAGAGAATACATAGCCGAATCTTTGAAGGTCAAAAATAATTATACTGATGCTATTTTTCTCTTAACCCAACTTGAAGTTTCGGCTGGAAACACCAAGAAGGCAATTGAAGCGGCAACTTCCGGAACTCTATTGGCTCCGACTAACCCCGTTCTTTTTTTCCAATTGGGGCTACTTCATTATAATGACAGGAATTCCAGCAAAGCCATTGAAGCGCTGGAGCAAGCTGTGCGTTTGGAAAATCAATACGCTAATGCCAGATACTTTTTGGGGCTTTCATATGACAGATTGGGTAAAACTAATGAGGCCATAGCGCAGTTTGAAGAGATACAGAAAACCAATTCTGATAATGCGGAGGTAAAGTTAATTCTTGAGAATCTAAGATCTGGACGCACCGCCTTTGCAAGAGTAGAACCTCCGCTTGATGACAAACCAGAAAAACGTCAAAATCCTCCAGTTTCTGAGGAATAAAAGGGGTTTTTCTTCCAGAATAAATAGCTTCCTTAAATGGTAAACAAAATACTTTCTTTTTTAGGGCGAGACATTGAAAGTATTAATCAAGCGGCTTACATACTGGCTCTTTCAACTGTTTTTACTCAATTGCTTGGTTTGATTAGAGACAGATTGCTTGCGGGTACTTTCGGTGCCGGCGAACTTTTGGATGTGTATTATGCCGCTTTTAAGGTTCAAGATATTATTTTCTATTGTATTGCCTCCCTTCTTTCTTTGGCGGTTCTTATACCGCTTCTTTCCGAGAGCTTTGAAAAAGAGGGGATTAATAAAGCCAAGAAACTTCTAGACAGTTTGTTTACAGTCTCTTTTGTGCTTATAGGTATAGCTTCTATCATAGGATTTATTTTGGCGCCGAAGATTTCAGAATTACTTTTTCCCGGCTTAGCTTTCGGGTCTCATTTTGAAGAATTGGTAATGATGACGCGCCTTCTTTTAATATCACCGTTTCTGTTCTCCTTCTCGGGACTTTTGGCGAGCATTGTTCAATTGCATAATCGCTTTTATTTAACAGCTCTTTCACCGCTTCTTTACAATTTTGGAATTATTATAGGAATTGTTTTATTGTATCCATCGTTTGGATTTATTGGTTTAGGGTTCGGTGTTCTTTTGGGAGCTTTTCTTCATGCTTTTATACAAGTGCCGTTTGTAATACAAAAAGGTTTATTACCGCAATTCACTTTATCAATACTTTGGGATGATATAAGAAAATCTATGGGGCTTTATTTTTACAGAGGTTTGGGGATTGGAATTCAGCAAATTATGTTTATTTTTCTTTTGGGACTTTCCACTACAATTGCCGCCGGTTCTGTTTCGGTAATGACCTTGGCGCAAAATTTACAGGGCATACCACTTTCTTTGATTGGAGGGTCTTATGCCATCGCCACTTTTCCGGTCTTGTCTCGATTTTTTTCCAATGGAGATAGAGAAGCATTTATAGTTCAACTTCAAAATGCCACCCGGCATATTATATTTTGGTCACTACCATTTGCCGTTTTGCTGATAGTTTTAAGGGCGCAAATTGTAAGAGTTATATTGGGTTCGGGTTCATTTAGTTGGAGCGATACGCGACTTACCGCCGCTTGCCTTGCTCTTTTTGCCGTTTCGGTTGTTTTCCAAGGTCTCTCCCTTCTTTTCATTAGGGCTTTCTACGCATCACAAAAAAACAAAGAAGTTTTAATTGTTGGGTTTACTTCCGCTTTGACCACCATACTGCTTTCTTACGGAGGAATTTTAATTTTTGAGAAATTTGAATTGGTGCAAATATTTTTTGAACATTTATTAAGAATAGAAGACATTAATGGCTCTGCAATTGTGATGTTGCCATTGGCGTTTTCTTTCGGCTCTATGTTGAATGCTATTTTCTTTGGAATAATTCTCAAGAAAACATTTTCATTTAAATTGGGTATTGTTGAAACATCCTCTCACTCCTTTGCGGCCTCTGTTTCTATAGGATTTGTTTCTTATGAATTTTTGGACTATTTTGGCACCGTGTTTAATTTAAATACAACCATAGGGATTTTCTTACAAGGATTTTTCTCTGGAATCCTAGGAATTCTATTTGGAATATTTCTACTCTTTGTTTTGAAAAACAAAGAAGCTATAGAAGTGGCCAGAGCCATTAAGCGCCGTATAAAAGGGGAAGACATTGTTGGTCCGCAGGAAATTTAGATCTAATATTACACACTAGATATCAAAAAAAAGCACCCGCCAATTTCGAGGAGACACTTTAGAGTCTTAATGATAAAATTCTAATATCATATATAATTAAAGTAAGCAAGGCATGAAAGATTTGATTTCTAAATTTTCTCAAACTCTAAAAACAGTTTTTCTGGCTTTGGTTTTATCTTTTGGCGTCTCCATTATTTTTGCTTGGACTGGTCCCACCCAAGCTCCGCCAAATGGAAATACTTCTGAACCAATTAACATAAGTTCAGTGACCCAAGTAAAAAGTGGTGGTTTTGGGGTGGGCAATTTTTTAGCCGACATAGCCTTATTTAGTGGGCCTGTCGGTATTGCTACAACGACTCCTTCTGTAGCGCTTGAAGTTGTGGGAGAAGTGAAAGCTGATAATCTTCGTACCACGGGGCAACTCTGTATTGATGATGAATGTTATGCAAGCTGGGGTGCAGTTTTTGCCGCCTATGCCAACCTTGTTGTAAATTTCACCGCTACTCCCTCAATAATATCACCCAATCAATCCAGCACCCTAAATTGGTCATCAAACTCCGCCTCTTGTTTGGCTTCTGGTGATTGGAGTGGCACTAAAGCGGCATCAGGTAGTGAAAATACTGGCCTTCTCACCGCTAGTAAGAGCTATACATTGGAATGTGTTAATTTGGCTGGTTCCTCTACTCCCCAAATAGCCACAGTGACTGTTTCTGCCCCCACCATAAATTCTTTCACGGCAACACCTTCGTCCATTGCTTACAATAGCGCTTCAACTCTAGACTGGTCTTCAACCGACACTACAGGTTGCACAGCAAGCGGCGCTTGGAGTGGAGCCAAAGCCGTTAGCGGCAGTCAATCAACCGGAAACCTAACTAGTAATCAAACTTATACTTTGACTTGCACGGGCCCAGGAGGAACAACAGCACCATCAAATGTTACTGTTACTGTCGGCCCACCCCCTGCCTCAATCAGTTCTTTCTATACTGACCCCATTTCCTATGGTGTACCGAATACTCTATATTGGTCTTCAAGTAATGCTACTTATTGCACGGCTTCTGGTAGTTGGAGTGGAACCAAGGCAACTGGTGGCAGTGAAGGATACACCCCCAATTACAGTGAGACATATGGCTTGACATGTACTGGCCCTGGTGGCACGTCGCCTCTGTCAACGGTTTATACAGGTGACCCCCCACCTAATACTAAATGTTTTATAGCCGGGACAAAAGTTTTACTTGCCGATGGTGCAGTTAAATTAATAGAAGAAGTCAAAATTGGAGATATGCTCTTAGGAAAAGATAATTCTGAAAATGAAGTTCTTGGATTCTTGCATCACCCTAAACCAAAGAGCCCAATATATGGCTTTAATGGAGAAAAACCATTTGCCACAGAAGATCATCCATTTATGACTTTGGATGGATGGAAATCAGTAAATCCAAATCTAACAAAAATGAGTTCCCCTGATCTTGATGTTGGTGAACTTGAAGTAGGTGACGTGCTTATCAGTGAAAATGGTCTTGTGGTAATAGATTCAATTGAAATTGGTGAACTCGAAAATAATTCTATGGTCTATAACTTTATAATGGGTGGCAATCACACCTATTATGCCAATGGTTACTTGGTTAGCGATTATTTTAACCACAAAGATTAATCAAGGACGGACCTTGTTTGGAGGAGAATAACAGGGATAGCCACCGTTTGTTTAACAAAAAGTGTTGTGTAATTATCTATATACATCACGCCTATGACCGACTGCTTCAATTGTAATTATGTCCCTATGAATAGAGTACACGGCTCGGTAATCACCGACTCGTAGTTTGTATAAACTCTTAAGCTCACGGTGCAATTTCTCCGGTATAATTTCTGAAAAATTTTCTCTAAGCCAACTTACTTTTGTCAGAATTCTTTCTCTGATGACAGAATCCAAGACATCGAGATTCTCTAACGCATTATCGTTCCACCTAACGGAGACCATACTTTTTTAATACATCCACGTGCGAAGTAAATTTCTGATTACCCCGCATGCTTTTACGAAGCTTAAGTACAAAGCTTTTTTTGAGAGTGAGTCCGGCATCAGGATCGCCAAAAAACTCAAGTATTTTTTGCTCGACAATATCCCCAATTTTTTTATTATGTTGTGCTGTAGCCATATAATTCATTATAACACATCTGTCTCATTTCATTACGAAAGGGTAAATGCGAATGGGAAATAAGAACATCCACCATTGTTTCAGAGGAAATATAAAGCGTACCCAAGACCAAACCTCTTGGTCTTGGGTACGCAGGATTTCCTAACGGCTTCATTGGGAAGCTGAGCTGGAAAATAATGCAATGGTCTACAACTTTATAATGGGTGGCAATCACACTTATTACGCCAATGGTTACTTGGTTAGCGATTATTACGGACGTTAGATTTAATTTTATTTTAGAATTTTTGTAAAAAAACCCGAAACCATTTCTGGTTTCGGGTTTTGGAACACCTCTTTTTCTTACTGGGGCTTGATGCCGATCTTTCTGATCAAATCGCCGTAGCGATCATATTCTTTCTTTACGAACACGGCGAATTCTTCTTGCGAGTTCGGGACAAACTCCATTCCCCTGTCTTTCCACACACGCATCATTTCCGGCATGGTGAGAATCAGGGAAATTTCTTTGTTGAGATATCCGACGATTTTCGGTGGGGTTCCTTTCGGGACAAATATCCCCAACCAAGCCGTTATTTCAAAACCCGTGAACGTCTCAGCGATGGTTGGGATTTCCGGAAATTGGGGATCCCGTTTACTTCCTGTAACAGCAATCAATCTCACCTTTCCGCTATCAACGAGCGGTTTTAAAAATGAAGCTGAATCAAACAAAAGGTGAACTTGTTTGCCGAGCAGGCCGTTTAAAACCGCGGCGCCTCCCTGGTAAGGAACGTGTTGTATGTTCGTTCCAGCTAAGCCGTTAAACCATTCAATCGCCAAGTGATAGGCGCTACCAACCCCTGGTGAGCCGAGGTTTAGAGAACCAGGACGCTTTTTGGCGAGTGTTATCAATTCACTTATTGTTTTTGCTTCGAATGTCGGCTCACTAGCCAAAAAAGCTGGGTGGGTTGAAATCTGCACAACTGGAAGGAGATCATTCAAGGCATCGTACGGCAAACT
Organism: Patescibacteria group bacterium; assembly: GCA_038063555.1. Classification (GTDB taxonomy): domain Bacteria; phylum Patescibacteriota; class Minisyncoccia; order Phycocordibacterales; family JAKFXT01; genus JAKFXT01. The sequence continues at coordinate 13,026 of JBBTUX010000003.1, forward strand.
GACCCGAAGATGGGGAACCGCAACGACAACAGAACCACCTGCGACCAGTAAGGTATAGCCGTCAGGGTCGGCCTTGGCTACGGCGTTGTTTCCAATCGTACCCATTGCCCCAGGGCGATTATCTACCACTGCTTCCCATCCGCGTTCCTTTGCACTTTGGGCAATTAACCGCCCCAAAATGTCAGTGGAACCCCCGGGAGGAAAACCGACAATAAACCTTACGGGCTTACTCGGGTAATCCTGGGCAAATGCCCCTCCTACCAAAAAACAGAAGAAAAAAAGGGCTTTCAAAAATTTTCTCATGGGCACTCCTCTTTGAAAGATTTACAGGACGTGGAACCGCTCTGACTAGCTTAATATACGAAATTACAGTAGTCAATAAAGGAAATTTTTTGCTCATAGCAGAATATGTAGTTTTATGTAGAATTAATGCAAATTATGGAAAACAAGAAAAAAAAGCTTAAATTGCAAAAGTTAATTGGGCTTATTTATAATTCTAAAAAATCAAAATTTTATAAAAATATTTGGAAAAATTTATATTTTAAAAACAGAAAAATTGACTTTGTGAACCTTCCCATTATTGGTGCAAAAGATATTATTAAATGTAAATTTGATAAAAGAATTTACATCAAGAACGGTTTGTTTGTCAAAATTGTTTACCATGAAAACATTCCTTTTCTTATTGCGAGGACTAAGAGTGATATAAGTAAGGAAAATTACGGTGAAATAAGTTATGAAAGACCATTGGTATTTTTTGAAAGCTCGCATGAATCTATTGAAAAAAGCATATGGTTGAGTAGCAAAAAAATATTACCTATTCTAGAAGAAGAAAACACAAACCTTACCCTAATGATTTCTGGACGTTATGGCATTGATTCAATTTTAGGAGATTCAAAATCAATAGCAAGAATTATTCCGGATGGGTCACGTCACTTTGATTATAGAAAGATTAAAAACGTGACCATAATGGATTGTAAACTTGAGAGAAGTTTTATTAAGTTTTTAAGTGATATTTTTCCGTCAGCAAAAATTGAGATAATTATATCTCTTCCTGAAACTGGTCCCTTGGGTTTTGTTTGCCAAGAAAACAAAAAGAATAACCTTATTTTTCACCCACCAGATGACACCATAATTGAGGTTAATAATGGATACCTTGTTGCAACACGTCTAATTTTGTTGCCAACCCCTATAATAAAATATAAAACGGGAATAAAAATAGCAATGGAAAAAAGAAATTGTTCATGCAAAAGTGAATTAAGTTTCTCACTACAAAATTAATATGAGAACAATAAACAATAAAAAATATACTACAAAAGAAGATTTACAAAATAAATTTTTTGGGATTGAAGAGTATAAACCTGGAAAAACATCAGTTAACGGCCTATTTATTAAAATAACTAGCGGAACCACTAGAGGTATACCTTCAATGGTTATGGTTAGGGTTATTGTTAATAAAGTTTTGTTAAATTTTCTTGATAAATACTCAAAAGCTTGTTTACTACTTCACGCCAAAAACTCTGGTAAATTCAGATCAATAAGCTATTTTTTAACTTTAGGCACTAAAGCACCCCGAGTTCTTTCCTTGGACAAAAAAGATATTGGACATCCTTTGATTGGTTCGATGATTGACGATTTTGATCCGCAGATGATCGATTCTACTGTTTCTGTTTTAAATTTTTTGATTGATAAACTGTATATTAAAAAAACTCTCTCCTTCCCAAAAAAAATAAATAAATTATATATTGCTTCGGAAGCGCCATCTAAGGAATTTTTAATCAAATTAAAAAAAATGTTTCCCAAAAGTGAGTTAAGATCGTATTATGCTATATCCGAAACGGCATATATTGGGATATCTTGCAAACACTTAATAAAAAAATATAAAGATAATACCTTTGGGGTTTACCATCCTATAAGACCGACATCAATTGTTGAACCAGACCAGATTGGAGTTGGAGAAATATCAGTTTACACACGGGAACTTTCAAATTATTTAACGGGGGACGCTGGTAAATTAATAAAAGAAAAATGCCGATGCGGTGAATCGAGAACCTTGTTTTTATACGGAAGAATAAATTATGACATAGTAAATTGTGTGGGTGCAGTTTTTCATATTAAAGAGGTGGAGCGTGTTTTTTCTAATCTCAATAGTTATGTGAAAGATTATTTGTTAGAAATAAAGGAAATTTTTGAAGAAGGGAAGACATATGGCTCTGTGACTATTAAAATAATTCCAACCATAAAGCTAGAAATAATGGAAAATGGTCAAGATTTCATATCTGAATTCGTAAAAAAGCATCTACAATTAACCAAAACTAGACACCTAGGTGATTTGATCAGAGATGGAATCTTTTTACCGCCAAGAGTTGTATACGTTACATCTTTCCCAGATTCTGCCAAAAAAATCAGAATGAGAAAAATTGATTAACATATATTGTTTGAAGTATAACTAGGACACCTTTTAAAATGCATTATGAGCAATGAACGGATTGAAAAATCTGAAATTTTATTACTTCTGATATTTCTAAGCTTAATGTTGGGTATTTCTAAACCTGGCTTGGCATATAAAATTTCAAAACCAAGTCAAAAAAAACGAAGATAACAAGGCTTTTTTACAAGTTGTGCGGATTTCGGGTGTAATAAGATATCTATAACTCTTTAGGATTTTATGTGGAAATTTTTTGCCTGGTATCAGTACGCGGATAAAATCCGTTAAGCATTTGAATTTCGTGGTAACGACAAATTGTCAGAGAATAAAATTAACAACAGAGAAGAGAATGAATAACTTAAAAGGGCTATAAGAACAAGTGATGAAATACCCCACTCTAAAGATGCGAAAATTGATAAAGGAACCGTTGCTGCCATAGCGCTTCCATTTAAACCGGCCAAAAGAGGCTCGTTTCCTGGAAAATTTTTTTTGACTAAGGTCATTGCACGTGGAAAATACAATCCCATTCCCAATCCGATTATAGAAGAAATTAAAAGGGCAATTATTATTTTCTCGAAAAATGAATCAAACGTAAATAACCAGATTATTTCAATAAAAAATAAATAGGTTCCCGTTACAAAAAATGGCACAGCTATCATTGTTGGCGTTGGTATAGAATTATCTTTGAACTTCCAGCTAGATATAGCTGAAAATAACAGGAGACCGCCGATAGAAATCGCCATGGACAATGGTACCGATCCAAGATATAGATGAAATTTTTGAATTAAAGCCATTTGCATAGACATATACCCCAATCCAATAAGTGTAGATAATGCAGGGAGAAAAAGATAGGCAACTGTAGATTTTGTTGTAGTGATTTTATTTAATAAAAATTTATCGTTTGACAACACAGGACTGATTTTACGATAATTACTTACATACCACCACCCCAAGGAAATAAGAAAAATAACAGTAAACACAGTAGCCGAATAGAGATACAAATAGACATAATTGGGATTTTTAAACACAGTCACAAGATTAAATGGAAACGGTCTGTTGTCGGTTAGAATCAACTCTTTACTAGAAGAATTAAAAAATGAGTAGAAAAAATATTTTGAGTTTTCATTTTTTTTATTTTCACCCTCTGGTAACCACAGCCATTTATCAAAAACTAAATTTGTCGGCATAACTAAGTTGTCCATGCGCGAAGACTCTTTCGCCCACTCCCGTAAAAAATTTATTTCCGACTGTGTCCATGGTGTACGCTTCACTAAAAATTGAATAAAATCATCAATATCAGGCGATTTGACGGTTGCCGGCATTGCTTGAATCCCTGATGGTCTTATTGGAATCCATTTATAAACAATAATATGTTTTTCCGGTTTTTCTACACCCAAATCTTTTAGAGTGGTCGCAATAGTTACAGAAATTTTTTCTATTGCTGTGTCGAAGAGAAGGTCCTTGTCTCTCCCTTTTTCTTCAACTGTAAAAAATCCTCGGGGAGTAAGATGTTGGAAAAAAATTTTGAATGCTTCTTTAGTATGGAGAAAATCCGGCTCCCCCAGAGTCGCAAGGCGCGAGGAACGATGGGTATTCATTAAAGTAATTATGTCGAATTGTTGATTAGACATCTCAACAAAGGTTCGCCCATCTGCATTGATTAGTTTTGTATTGCTGTACGGATAGTGAGAATATTCGCCTATTTCCTGATCTTTTTCCCAAATGCTGATAATGGCTGGATTTATATCGATTGCCGTTATTTCTTTGGCGCCAATAGCTTTAACAACCTTTCCTATACCCTCTACAGACGCACCTACTATTAATACTTCTGGATTTACAAGAAGATTAATGGGCAATCTGGCATCAAAACGATAAAATGGAACCGAGGGATAAGGTAAAATTTGGTCATTAAGTTCGCCGGAAAATAAGGTAAAATATTTAAGGAAAGGGCTTTGCGGGATACTCACAATATCAATTCTGTCCACAACACTTCCCAGTGAGCGCACCGATTTTATCGGAGATGATTGCTGACACGACCATTTGGAAGCTAAGGTGAAACTGGAGTTTTTGCTACAGGGCAAAATTTTTACGAGATTTAAATAATCATAGAGAAAATTACTGGAAAAAATAAAAATAGCCACAGTTAGAGATAAAGAAACTAAGATTTTTTTAAATGGTGTGTCCCACTTTTTCCTATAAAATATACTTATAAATAAAGTAGTTAATAAAAAGGAAAAAGTAATTGCGTTTTCTTCACGCAAATACGGTATTAAAACTAAAAAAGTTATCAAGCCAAAAACTGCTCCTAAAAGTTCGTAAGTATATAATAGGAAGGGTTCAAATTGGCGATAAAAAACTCCAATAAGAATACCAAAGGGTAAAAAACTCAGGACCACAAGAGCACTTCCGACAAAAAAATTAAGAGACAAAAACAGCGCACCCAAAAAACCAACCCAGGGAGTTACGGGCAGAGTTATTGCGAATACAGAAATCCATGAGTTCAAAAAATCTTTCTTAAATAATGTGGCTATTATTCCTCCTAATGCCAAGCTTAACAAACCAATGGCTATTATAAGTTGTGCAGTATAATAGTAAGTCACAAATCGAGCTGTTGAAAAAAATGTCAGTTCCAAAAAGAAGAACAAAAAAGTAACATAAAAAATCAGAAAAAATTCTTTTCTTGTTTCTATTTTTAGATCAAAAGGGTAATTCATGATATTTGGGTGAATTAAGAAAAGACATTAATTTTGTTAAATATAAAGCTCAACTGTCTGGGGCATATATACCCGAAGTATAAAATTTTAAGAATTTTGATTAAGAGCGAGAATTCCATTTATTTTGTTTAGAAAAATATTGTAGCATGGGTTTTGTTCTATTTTAGACCAAAGGAAATAATGTCTCTCTTTTTGTAATCTGTGTGGGATTTCTGGAGTAACAAAAAACTGGAGTTTTTTGTTATCGACAAGGTTGTTAAAGAGGAATTTTGGTAGTATTATTTAATTTATGTCTCGATTCAACATTCGTGTTTCGGGTTTTCTTTTTATAGCGACATTCGTTATCTTTTTCGCCTTAATGTTTAAAACACCGATACCAACGGCACCCTGCAAACGTTGCAATATAATTATTATTAGTATTGATAGTCTACGCGCTGACCACATGGGTCTCTATGGTTATGAGAAAAATACCACTCCCTTAATTGACACGTGGGCAAAAGATGCTTTCGTATTCGACAATTATTACGTAAATGCTTATCTGACCCCCATTAGTGCGGCTGGATTACATACAGGTCTAGATACCGGAAATCATGGAGTAATAAATTTTCAGGCGTATCTAAGGGATGGTGTGAAAATGATCGCAGAGCGTTTGGTGGATGAAGGATATCTTACTGCTGCAATTGGAAATTCTTCAGAATTTGAAATTTGGCCCGCTATGGAAAATAATTTCCATCGGGGATTTTCGGTGTATGAACCTGGTGGAACGCGAGCAGAAATTCCGTGGACAAACATCAAGGGATTTATAACGGAAAAATCGGACCCCTTTTTTTTGTGGATTCCTATTGGTAAGGTTCATTGGCCGTATGGTCTGGGATCTACCCCTAAGTTTACAGACCCAGAATATAGGGGTGTATTAAAAAACAAAATTTTGAACGCGTCTGTATTCAATCATCTCTACAACGGCCTACTTCATGTACCATTACCACAGAAATTCACGGGATTTTTTGGTTTTATCGACGATCGAAACTTTTCCAACACCACATATTATCAATATCCCGAAGAAATACGTGGTCGTTCGGTTGAAATATTCAGTGACGACGTTCAATATATACGCAATCAGTATGACAACGGAGTTGCACAAACAGATAGAGAAATAGGAGAATTTCTTAATTGGTTGAAACAAAATGGATATGATAAAAACACAGTAGTAATTATAGAATCAGAACACGGAGAAGATTTGGGCGAACATCGCTATGTTGCGCACTACGATATTTTTGATACAAATATCAGAGTTCCGCTCATAATTAAAGTTCCCAATACAACAGGAGGCCGATTGGGACAATTAATGTCGAACGTGGATGTTCTTCCAACAATAAATGATATCCTCGGCCTTGGTTTTAAGCTAAGAAATATTAACGGAAAAACTGCAATATCTTTACTGCGAGGATCGTCAGAAGAAATTAGAGATGAGGTATTCATCACGAGAACACCTTTGTGGGAGCGGTTTGTATTTGTTCAAGACACTGATTCGATCTTCAGTGAGTTCCGTCGTAAAGATGATGAGTCCCATTTTCGCGATACCGCTATAAGAAACAAAGAATGGAAACTAATACACCGTAGAGCCCGTGAAATAGAAAATTATTACTCTCTTTGGCGTTTTATAGGAGGCACCCCACCAACCCGAGCTGAATACGAATTATATAACCTTTTCCAAGACCCACTTGAACAAGATAATGTTGCAGAGCAGTTTCCAGGAATAGTTATCAAACTAAAATATCGTTTATTGCAATGGGAGGAGGCATCATGGAATGAAAAACTGATACCGTCCACCACTCGTGATTTACAGGAATATTTTTAAATTATGCGCCGTATATCCATTGTTCTCAGTATAGGTTTTCTCATAATAGTAATCTATACTGCGGAAGATTATTTATCACAACGACCACCCTCGACAGTCAGTCCATGCATTAATTGCAACGTAATTATAATTGGTCTCGATGCGTGGCAAGCAGCGCATATTAGTCATTTAGGATATCCCGTAAAAACAACACCAACGCTAGACACTCTTTCAAAAAATGGTTTCACTTTTAGTCAAGCTATCTCGGCTTCCAGTTGGACAGTACCATCCTTTATGTCTATTTTCACGGGGACATATCCTTCAATTCACAAGGTTACCAACAAATTTGTGGTGTTTTCTAAGGAAAAACAAAAGTTGACTAACATACAAGAGCTTTCGCCTCAAATTAAAACTTTGGCGGAAATATTACTACAACAAAATTACAGAACGGCTGGTTTTACCGGTGACGCTGGAGTGTCAGGAGCATTTGGGTATAACAAAGGATTCGAGACTTACGTCGATGACACAAAGTTTGGTGGATTTGATAAAAATCTTGACGCCGCGCTCCAATGGACCAAGGATAGCGCAAATGAAAATAAGCCATTCTTTATGTTCTTTCACGGCTACGATGCGCATGGCCAGTTCGCGATTCCGGTAAACTACAAAAGTCGGTTTGTTGAAAAAGACTACACTGGTCCATTTCGAGGAACACCTCAAGAGCAAGAGTCGTTGCGTGAACGAGGATTACGGGGAGAAAATTTAAATTTAACACAAGAAGATATTGCCTTTTGGCGTGCATGGTATGACGGAAAAATACGCGATGCAGACGAGCGTCTAGGTAAATTTATTGATGGTCTTCGTAAACAGGGTTTGCTCAACAATACGATTATAGTACTCGTTGGAGACCACGGTACTGAGCTTTATGAGCACAAACATTTTGACCACGGCCATACGCTCTACGATGAGTTAATCAGAGTTCCACTTGTATTTGTAATCCCGGGAAGTAATGGTGGTCTTCACATAGAAAAACAAGTTTCAACAATCGATATTTTTCCGACCATTCTTGAACTTCTTGGAATACTGCCAACAGCTGAACTATCAAGACAACTTGCTGGCACGAGTTTTGTTCCGCTATTTCGCGGAGAAGGTGCAGGTAGGGATGTATTTATAGAGACAGATTATAGAAATTTTATTCATGCGCGTGGTATTAGGACAATCGAAGGTATTAAATACATATTGAATCTAGACACGAATATGGAAGAGCTGTACGACCTTAAAGTAGACCCAGAGGAGACAAGAAATCTTGCTAAGGAAAGACCTGAGTTACTTGAGTCACTACGCCAGCGTGTCACTCGACACATTGAAGAAATGGGGGGTATGCCAATATTTTCTAACGAATGTTTACCAGTCTACGATTCTCAGTGTAAATAAGTGCGAATTAATCATCTATATTACTTTATAATCAATAGTATTTGTGGGTCTGTAAGTATGCACTATGGTTTGATTGACTCGTTTATGCTAAGGGGATTATAATTTAGGCAAGATATGAGTAAATTGAAAAATATAAAATTGCTCCCCCTTGTTTTTGTTGGTTTGATTTTTGGTATTTTAGGTGTTTCTAAAACCGGTATTTTAAATGAATCTTCTTTATCAAATAAAGAAAAAATCGCCCTATCTTTAAACAATAATGAAAACATGTGTTATTTTGAGAATGAGGATAAAAACGTTTCTCTTTTTGTAAGTTGTGCTGGATTCCTTGAATAAAGAAAATATTTTAAAGTGGGTTTTTTTAACTTTTGCAATAATTACAGGGGTTTTTATAGCGTTTTACATAGCTTCGTATTATGAAGATAAAGAACAAGGTAATTTTCTTGAGAAAGAATTAAAAGATTTTGTTTCTTTACCTGTCGCACAAGAAGGTAAAACTTACATAATAAAAAATGGAAAAGTATTTGATAATGAAAAATCAATTGATTCTCCTGAATCCTTGCCTGCTTTACGAATCGCTTACACTTCAATTTTAAATAGGTTTGAGCCTATATTTGCCCTTGAAGGAACTGATATCGAAAAATTGGAAAAAAGCGTAAGAAATCTTGAATCTTCACTTGAGATAATCATTTCTTCCTCTGAATCTGACGAAGGTAAAATTATAAAAAACGCATTTTACCCAATTGATTTTCTAAAATCACTTACTGAAACAGAAGAAATGCGTCAAAAATTAATTTATGAACCAACCTATGAAGTGGCAACAGATTATTACCAGAACCTAGGGACAACAATTGATGCTTATACAAATTATATAATTAACCTAGAAAATGAGCTTGAAAAAATAAGTAACATTTCAAGAAATCAACCACTGCACCATTTTGGAGGAGTCAGTACACCTCAAAATTATATTGACGCTTTAAAAGAAGCAAAAAACAATGCCGAAAGCAAAAAACAGGAACTTGAAACAAGAATAAAATGCCTAGACATTTTCTCTAAAGAATGTCCTTCACTCAAAACTGCCTTTGAAAATATGACTAGAGCAGAAGAACCCACCGTTTTTAAAAAAGAAGATATTTCCCAAAACGTGATTAATAATGGAAAAATTATCAGTGGGTACTTTAAGGGATTAGACCCTAGCGGTTTAGAGTATAACGATGAATTTCCTGTGATTGCTCTTCAAGATAGCGCCTGTTTTAGAGATATGCCAATTGTGTATTATCAACCACAGTGGAAGTTTTATGATAAGGAAAATAAAGCTTTCAGATTGAATTTTCTTAATGATCTTTATTTTTTTACTGTAAAGAACAATATTGCAAATTTTATTGCAAAAATGGGGGCAAATGGATTGAATTACCTTTATCAACCGGCTACAAACTTTTATGTATGTCCAGTTATCATAGAAGATTTTTCTAGGATTATTACTGCGGATACCATTAGAGCCATGCCTTTAAGTGAAGTTTATACTGGTCAAGATAATTTTAAGAAACTTGAAAATGGTGTTTTTTATGAATCAAATGCAGTCAAATATGTAGAGGATATCAAGTCCAATTTAAGATCGCAAGGAGAAAATAAACTAGCATTATCAATTGGCGTTGATAAAGTTTTGTCTGCCGAAAAAATAATATCAATTTCACGTCAAAAATCACCCCGATTTGATGAAATTCTTGGCAGTGTGATAATTGATAATGCTATAATTACTCCGGCCTTTATAAAAGAGGCAAAACTTAATCTGCACACCCTTTTTCTGGGACGCAGTTATCCAATGATTTTACTTTCTTTATACAATAAAAGTTTTATAAAAGAGCCCCCTTTATTTATGGAATATGAACAAAATAGTCCTCCTTTATTCAGAATGGTTAAATTGGCTTCTTATAACGAAGAGCTCAAAAAAACTTATAGTATAGAAAATATAATAAAAGAAATGCTCCTTGGTATGAAATTAACGAGGTTGAAGTATAACCTGTAGTTCAATTTCCCTAGTCCCGTTACAATAACTATCCTATAGGACTGTTATTGTAACGGTAACGGAAGCATTATATAGTTAAGCCGTATAAAAGGGGAAGACATTGTTGGTCCGCAGGAAATTTAGTTTTTTAATGTTTATAAAAAAATCGCCTCGTCAACACCGGGTTGACGAGGGGGGCTTCGGTTTGGAAAAAGGTTAAGCGGCTTGCGACAACCTGTATTCGCTTACAGCATGAGCCCTGTTGCTGACCTCCATTTTTCTGATGATGCGTTGCACATGGTTTTTGGCCGTAAACATGGAAATGCCGAGAACTCGGGCAATTCCTTTGCTGGTCTGACCTTCGCAGAGTAAATCCAAAATCTGGGTTTCTCTGGCACTCAACATCTTGTTGGCGGGACGACCCTTGAGGTAATACCTCTCGTCGTTTGCCGCTCCTGGGAAAATCGGAGGCATTGTAGCGATGGCTTGACTCGGCATGGAATTTCCTTTTTTGAAAAACTCGATTGAAGAACATTGAAGAACTTAGCATTTATAAGCTATATTTTATATTTGTCAAGCGTAGAAAAACCTTTGTTTTCCAACACTTTTCAAGTAATATAGCCAAATGCATGGTCAAAACATTAGAAATTTCTCAATTATTGCACCCATTGTCGCCACAATCCGGCTCCTTGGAAACCCACGGTTTCCAACGCTAACACTGCTTTCTTCCACGGGAAAACTACAGTTTTCCCGACCCCTTTCGAGCAATGTGTGCGTGGTAAAATTAATTTTTTCAAATTTTTAAAACATGTTGAACATACGCAACTTTTCAATAATCGCGCACATTGATCACGGCAAGTCTACTCTTGCAGACAGAATGCTTGAAATGACTGGAACTATAGAAAAGCGCAAAATGAAGGAACAAGTGCTTGATTCTATGGAGCTTGAACGTGAAAGGGGTATTACTATAAAAATGACTCCAGTTTCAATGAAATACAAACTAACAACCAACAATTCACAACCTACAAGAAATACAGAAGAAGGTTTTTTGTTGTCGGTTGATAGTGGTGAGTCGTCCGTATCAAGTTCAGAATATATTCTGAACTTGATCGATACTCCAGGCCACATAGATTTTTCTTATGAGGTTTCGCGCGCCATAAAAGCGGTGGAAGGCGCTTTGCTTTTAATTGATGCGACGCAGGGTGTGCAAGCGCAAACCTTGACCACCTTGCAAATGGCGCGCCAAGCCGGTCTCGTTATTATTCCGGTTTTAAATAAAATTGATTCATCCCTTGCCAGAATTGAAGAAGTGTCAGAAGAAATAGTCAGTGTTTTGAAATGTTCCAAGGATGAAATAATGAAGACATCTGGAAAAACTGGTGAGGGAGTTAAAAAACTTCTAGAAGTTATTATAGAAAAAATTCCTCCACCTAAAATATTACAGACGGACACGTTTAGAAGTTTGGTGTTTGATTTTCAATATTCAAATCATCAAGGGATAATTCTTTATACAAGAATAGTTGACGGGAAAGTGTCTCGGGGAGGCGATTTATTGCTTAAAGCGGTGAGGGAGCGTTTCCAGGCCCTTGAGGTGGGAACTTTTAGTCCAGAGCCAACGCCAAAGGACGCATTGTCATCTGGCGAAATCGGCTACATTGTGACAGGAATTAAAAGGCCAGGCGTGGCATCTGTTGGTGACACTGTCACTCTATTTAGAAAACAAGGCGAAGCGCTTCCTGGTTATGAAATACCAAGACCTGTTGTTTGGGCTTCTGTTTATCCTGAAAGTCAGAGTGATTTGAATTCTTTAAGGCAGGCACTGGAGAGATTAAAACTTACAGATTCATCTTTATCTTTTGAGGAAGAGCAATCTGGTTCTTTGGGGCGCGGGTTTAGATGTGGTTTTTTGGGAATGCTTCATTTGGAAATAATTACAGAAAGATTGCGACGAGAATTTGACCTTGAATTGATAATCACCACACCCTCAATAATTTATGAGGTGGTTTATGGTCAAGGTTCGAAAAAGGGAAAGCGAGAAAAAATATATACTCCTTCGCTTTTTCCCGACCATGGTTTGATTTCAGAAATTTTCGAGCCCTGGGTCAAGGTGCAAATTATAGTTCCAGTCACATATTTGGGTAACATTATGCAATTGATGTATACGCACGAGGCTGAAGTGGGAGAAACAACCGATTTCGCTGATGGCAGGACGTCCTTAATAGTTTTTATGCCGCTTAGGGAGCTGATGCGCAATTTCTTTGATGAGATAAAAAGTGTTTCCTCTGGCTTCGCCTCTCTTTCTTATGAAATGTCAGAAACTAGGAAGGCAGATGTAGCGCGATTAGATATATTAGTGGCAGAAGAAGTTGTCCCGGCTTTTTCTCGCGTGGTTTCAAAAATGCAATTGCAGGAAGAAGCAGAAAAAGCAGTAGAAAAACTATACTCTGTGTTGCCCAAACAACTTTTCACGGCAAAAATACAAGCCAAGGCACTCGGCAGAATCCTTTCTTCTAGGACAAAAGAAGCTTTGAAGAAAAATGTTACAGCCCATATGTATGGGGGAGATATTACTCGCAAGAAAAAGTTATGGGAAAAACAAAAACGAGGCAAAGAAAAACTTAAAGAGCGAGGCAAAGTAAATATTCCTCAAGAAGTGTTTTTGAAAATGATGCGTGGGGGCAATTAATTTTTTATTGAAAGAGAAACGGCATAGAAAAGAGAATCATACCTATTACCACTAAAACACTAATGGCGCCCCAAAGCACATTGACTATCTTTTTGTGTTTTTTGTTTAGAAACATAAGGGATATCCTAACATCTCAATTAACAATTAACAATTAACGACTTACAATTGAGAGAAAGCCCGTCCCGTTACCCGCCTGCGCCGAAACTTCGGCGGGCAGGGAAGCCACTATGAGGAATCGCTAACAATAGTATGGTGATAAACAGTCGAACAAAAGTTAATTTAAAGCCAAGCTCGTGGAAAATTACCCGAGTGGCTTTCTAATGGGATGGATCCCGTAGTAGAAAATGGCATTAGAGATTACGAGGAAATACAGAGTATTGAAATGAAGTCGAATATTAAAAACATAATAAAGTTGAGTGGTTATATTGCTCTGTAAAAAGCGATGCCATTTTTCACTACAGGATGGATAGATTTGAAAACCGTCGCCGTTTTAGGACCGTAATGAATTCCAAGCTAACTTTGGTAATTTTGCTTTTGGTGCTTATGGTTGTTTTAAAGAGCACTTGGATTTTATATGGCAAGAATAAGGAAGCCGGTATGAAAAAGGAATCCCTGTCAAGAGAAAGTAAGCAAATAGGTGAAAGAGAGGATTTTTTGGAAGGGGAGATATCTCGCCTTAGAACAGAGCAGGGAGTAGAAGAAATATTGCGTCAAAAATTTAATATTAAAAAAGACGGTGAGGAGGTTTTAGTGATTATTGATGAAGAAATTGATGAAAAAGAAAGGGAAAACAAGAGTTTAAAAACGAGATTTGGCTACATTCTAATACAGTTGAAGGACTTTTTCCGCTAAATCGCATCTTTTTTAAGATTAAATTACATTACCCCTACCAGCAAAAATAGTTAAATGATATAATCTCCCTCTATCAGTTTAAATATAGAAAAATATGAAAAATGTGACAATTTACACGACGCAAACCTGCACTTACTGCAAAATGGCCAAAGAATTTTTTAAAGAGAAGGGGGTAAATTATAGTGAAGTAGATTTGGGAGTTGATGCTGTAAAGCGTGAAGAAATGAGAGCTAAAATGGAGTCCATGGGACAAGGTCTGGCCGTTCCCATTATCGATGTTGGAGGCAAAACTATACTCGGCTTTGATAGAAACAGCTTGGCAGGTGAACTAGGTATCGCCGCTTAAGTTTCCCCTTATTTTTTTCTTGTCCCCTCGGTAGGAATCGAACCTGCAATTACTCCTTAGGACGGAGCAGTTATATCCATTTAACTACGAGGGGGTTCACAAATACTAACATTATGATAATTCTAATTAAATATCCATTGATATATAATTAATGTATGGAACCATATCAAAAAAATCTTCTGGAACAAATAGTCAAACAAGGAGAAGAAAATAATAAGATATTGAAAAGTTTGCGTGGGAACGCTCGTTGGGGAGTTTTTTTTGGTTTTTTAAAATGGGCAATAATCTTAGGTCCAATAATTTGGGCTTATATATATTTTCAGCCGTATTTGGGAACCATCAAGGATTTATTGCAGAAATTTCCCGAGCAAGTCAAAACTATTCAGGGTTTGAACGAACAATTAAAAAATGTGCCGACAAATGTTGATAGCTTATTGAAAAACTTTCCTAAAATTCAATAGTGATTTTTTTCGGGGGATTTCCCGTTTTGGTGCTGACATACTAACCTTTGCGCGAACCCATTTCCAGTCGCGGAACGGCTGACTTCGCACGCTCCGCGTGCGTGGTGGCTTGAACCTGTAAAGTACGCTCCGATTGCACTGGAACGCGCCTCGGACGCGCTCGCGGACTCGCGCGTGCAAACCCAAAAATTTCCTTCCAATTTTTTCCGGCTCCCCCCTCACCCCCCGCCGAAAGGCGAAAAGATTGAAGGAAAGGAAATTTTTGGTTTGCTCCGCCGCAAGGAAACTCCACAAGGGGCAACAAAGCAAAAGCAATGAAGCCCCTTGCTCCGTATCCTTGTGGCGACCGAGGCGCAATACAATGCGGTCTGCGCTAAGGCGCAGGCAAATCTGTATGTGCTTGCCCCAAACCCTCCCATGCGCGCACAACAACCCCCGCCGTTTTTAGGAATAATTATAAAATGGCGGGGATTGCTCCCTTTTGCTTAAACTCTTGGGGCTTCAATCATCCTTTACTTCCCATTTTTTAATCATAGATTCAAAAACTGAATCCAGTGCTTTCATTTGTGCAGTGCACCAACCAAGTACAAGCGTCTTTTGCATTGGGTTTAAATCTTTATCAAACAAAAATTTTTGCTTAAAGAACACATGACTTTCCGCAGACATTGTTTGAAAGAAATCCTGTATTTTTTTAATCGAGTCGGCAAGTACAAGCATCTCTAATGCCAGATCGGTGGCGTTTTTTATTTTTTTGTTGTATTTCACAGAGAACGCAAGAACAAGCCCCTTCACTTTTTTTAAGCCATGTCCGTCTAGTAACTTACAAAGATGTGACAAGAGCAAAATAGATTGTTCGTGTGTGTTGAGAATAATATTGCCGTCAGTATCGTTCAACGGCTTTTTTACGGGGTCTTCAACTAAGGCGAGAACTAGGCAAGATGCCATTTCTTGAGGCGATATTTTCTTTTTGCCAAAAAAATTAAACATAAATTTAGAAATAGAGATACAAATTTTTAATTTCGTTTACCGCCGGTTTCTTAAACTTTAACAGAGATTTTTTGAAAGCCGACATCTTGTTTGCGGACACATCGTATTTCAATTCGTAAAAAATATTCCACGCAATTTCGTCGTATTCTTTTTTATCCTTTATCGAACGCAAAATCTGTACAAATTTTGGTATGGATTCAATGGCCGTAATTATATGACTCATGTTTGAAAGGTGTTTTTTAATGCCACCGCTTGAAAAATCCTTTGTATCTTTTTTGAGAGCAAGAATGGCACTTTCGTAGTAGATATTTGCGAAAAGATTTTTCAAGAAATCAGGCAAATCATCCAATCGCACGAGATCTTCAATGCATTTTTGCGAAGCGAGGTTTAGGGCTTCCTTATCTATTTCTTTTGGCAAGCCTTTTTCCTCTAACTTCACCTCTCGTGCTATGTCAGAGATACATTTCATAGCCGTGCTGATTGAGTTTGCCTGTTTTTCGTCTCGTGGCTGTGTCGCTCGAAACGCGGCAAAATCTTTTAATTCGGCTCGCGGGGCTATTACAACATCAACGGCAGAAAGCGCAGATAGTTTTCCATTCTTGCTAAGCGCGACAATATAGCCGTGATTGGAACCCGTTGACCTTATCAATTCGCGGATATTTGAATCGTAATAATCCACATCGTTTCTTCCATTCCTTGTGATATTGAACAAACCAAAAAGTCCGAACATTTGCTTCGTTGGTGTTTGCTGTGGTGGAATTTCTATCAGTTCAAAATCGAGACCGTTTGCTTGAAAAACATCTTTTGTAAAATCCTCGCTCGCAAGCATTTTTGTGTGCGGGCGGACTTCATCAGATTTATAGCTGAAAGTCGCATAGCAGGGTTTTAGGGAATGAAAAAGACGGACTATCATATCCTCAACTACTTTTCCGTCCTCTTGCGAACCCAAAATTGAATTAGTCCACAACCAAAGAGGCGGTTTCTCGTCTCGTGACGAATACAATATTTTCGTATAGAGAAATAGTTTTTCGGTAAAAGCAAAAATCAAAAAATCTTTCTCGGGCTTACCCTCAAAAGAAAGTGCCTTGCTTTCCAGCTCCGCGGGCATGGCGGCGCGGTCCCACCTCTCAATGTGGATGTCGCGAATTTTTCCTGTTTTATCAACTTTGATATGCATAAATTATCGGACGAAGTAATCTAGCGATTTGCAATACAACCTAGCCATCTCCTCTAACTCTACCGCGTCTATCCGCCGCTCGCCTCGCTCTATCTTGGACAAGTAC
The DNA here is from genome assembly GCA_038063555.1 of Patescibacteria group bacterium. Classification (GTDB taxonomy): domain Bacteria; phylum Patescibacteriota; class Minisyncoccia; order Phycocordibacterales; family JAKFXT01; genus JAKFXT01. Next base: position 30,050 of record JBBTUX010000003.1, read on the forward strand.
GCTTGCGGTTTCTTGAGCTTTTTTCCTGCTTCAACCTGCGTCAAACCGGCTTCGAGGCGAGCTTGGCGAAGACGCTGGATGAGTTTTTGGTATTTTACTCTGTATTTGCTCGCCATAGATATACTAACATGATATAGACGATTGTGGAATATACCAACATGGTTTATGATGTTTATATGGAAGCGGCGGAGCAAACCAAAAATTTCCTTTCCTTCAATCTTTTCGCCTTTCGGCGGGGGGTGAGGGGGGAGCCGGAAAAAATGGAAGGAAATTTTTGGGTTTGCCACGCGCGAGTCCGCGAGCGCGTCCGAGGCGCGTTCCAGCGCAATCGGAGCGTACTTGGCGGGTTCAAGCCACCACGCACGCGGAGCGTGCGAAATCAGCCGCTCCGCGGCTGGAAATGGGTTCGCGCAAAGGTTAGTATGTCAGCACAAGAATTTGATTTCAGATTTTCTTGCTTTATAGTTAACAGTGTTATCCCGCCCATAGCTCAGTTGGTAG
>JBBTUX010000004.1:0-14151 GCA_038063555.1 Patescibacteria group bacterium
AGATACCCCGCCGAAGCGGAGCGAAGGGAACAGCTTGCTGCGGGGAGTTTTCATTTTTTAGAAAAATACAAATTACCTTGATTATTAAAATACCGAGTGTATATTAAAAGAATGGCTGACGACTCACCGTCATCATCCACCTGGGGCCACAGAAGGCCTTGTCGCGAAAGTGGCCCGCCCCCAGTCGGGCTCAAGAGACCGACTGGGGGTGGCAGTTCAAAAGATGTTCTTTAGAAAAAGTAGAGAGTTTGTGGCATTGTCCCCGCTTACGAAAGCGGGTTTGTCATTTTTTATACTCTGTGTTAATTTGAAACAAGGCTCATATGGGCTTTTTTATTTATAAACCTCGCGGAAAGTAAACCCAAGTCATAGACTGTAAATGACTGGCCCTCTGCGACAAAAATTAAAATGTTAGATTCTGAAACTTTAATAAAAAAAGGAAAAGAAATAGATGTAATAGAAGAAAACGAAAGTCACGAAGAAGAAAAAAAATCCAAAAAAAATAGTTTGATGGGCAGACTCTTACAAGATGAGAAGGGTCCCCCACAAACGGGAGATATTGTAGAAGGACCTGTCATAGCCGTTGAAAAAGCGGCTGTTTATATCGATTTGCATCCGTACGGTTCTGGTATCATTTACGGCAAAGAATTTCTAAACGCGCGTGATGTTATTCGTCGCATCAATATTGGAGATAATGTTGCGGCAAAAGTAGTAGACACCAACAACAAAGAAGGATATTTAGAACTTTCTCTTAAAGAAGCTCGCCAGGCTTTAATCTGGAGCGAAGCCGATGGCGCTATCAAAGAAAAGAAATTATTGGATTTACCTGTTAAAGATGCCAATAAAGGTGGTCTTATTATGGAGTGGCAAGGAATAGTGGGCTTTCTTCCCGCTTCACAACTTAAAGCAGAACATTATCCAAGAATAGATGACGGCGATAAAGACAAAATATATAATGAGCTTAAAAAACTTGTCGGCCAAGTTCTTTCTGTGACAATAATCGGCGCCACGCCCAAAGAAGGTAAACTTATTTTCTCGGAAAAAAGTCATGATCAAAAAGAAAAGCAAGAAATGGTTAGTAAGTACGGTGTTGGCGATATTATGCAAGGGACTGTAACTGGCATAGTGGACTTTGGAGTATTTGTAAAAATAGAGGAGGGACTTGAAGGATTGGTTCACATTTCAGAAATTGATTGGGGCTTAGTGGAAGATCCACGTTCAATATTTAAAGTCGGTGATAATATAAAAGTAAAAGTAATTGAGGTTAAAGATGGCAAGGTCTCACTTTCAGTCAAAGCGCTCAAAGAAAATCCTTGGAAAGAAGCTGATAAAAAATATCAAAAAGATATGACGGTTGACGGGGTTATAATCAAATACAATAAACACGGCGCTCTGGCTTCAATTGAGGAAGGTATTGCAGGGCTTGTTCACATTTCCGAATTTGAAAATAATGAAAGCAAACTTCGTTCCACACTGGAACTTGGTAAAACCTATAAATTCAAAATAAATCTCTTCGACCAAAAAGACCAAAAGATGGCTCTTTCATACGTGAAGTAAGTGTAAATTAACTCGCCAAAACTTTTTGATAAAAGTTTCAGGCGTGTTAATTAAACTCCCCCATGGCTCTTTCAAATCCATTCTCCACAATACTTTCTACAACTTTTTTTATTTTTAATTTTTCTTTTTTGAGAATTTCCAATTCATCTTCTTTAAATTTACCCAAGATAAATTTTACGACCGCCTCTTCCCCTTTTGGTTTTTTAGCCACGCCCTTGCTCTCTGGCGATATTCCAACTCGCAAACGCATAAAATCTTTTGTCCTAATAGAACGTATAACCGATTCCAATCCTTTGTGTCCACCGGATGAACGCGCAAAAGATAATTTCATTTTGCCAATTGGTAAATCCAATTCATCATAAATTACTAGAAGTCGTGAAGCATCATTCTTACTTTTTATGAATGCAGGTAAAATCTTGCCATTATTGTTCATGAATTGTTCAGGCAATATGAGCGTAACGCTGTGTTTACCAATTTTCCCATTACTTTCTTTAGCTTTTACTTTTTTATTTTCTCTCCAATCGGGAAAATCCAGAGCTAATTGCAAATATTCCACAATTTGCGCACCACTATTGTGCCGGGTATCTTTATACTCCCCACCTTTATTTCCAAGTCCTATAACAAAATACTTCATATAATTTTATATTCTACATTATTTTAAAATAGTTTCCTCTTTGACTCTAAACAAGCAATTTGACTTCCTTGCGCAGTGAGACGGCACGACCTGCCTGTGCGTGTCCGCACGCAGACAGGACAGAGCATCCGCCTTAGGCGGAATGTGTGTAAGTCAAGTTGCTTGTTAAAAATCGTGTCTTTTTGAATTTAAAATTCATTTTTCTCTTGTGTCAAACGAATGAGGGTATTACAATTGCGGACAACATGGAAGAGAAAAAGGAAGAATCGTTCTTTAAAGAAATATTTCGTTTTGCAATTATAACTTTAGTGGTTGTTCTCCCTATTCGTTTTTTCATAGCCGAACCATTCATAGTTTCTGGCGCCTCTATGGAACCGACCTTTGAAGATACCGATTATTTGATAGTCGACCGCATCACCTATTCATTGGAAAACCCCGAAAGAAATGATGTCATCATTTTCCGCTATCCTAAAAACCCTGAAAAATACTTTATCAAAAGAATAATTGGTCTTCCTGAAGAGACGGTTACAATCTCTGGCAATAATATAACTATCAGAAATAAAAATAATCCTGAAGGATTCAATTTAGACCAAACCTATATAACCTTCAAATCTGAAGGGAAATTCCAAGTAACTCTCAAAAAGGACGAATACTTTGTAATGGGAGACAATCGCTCTCATAGTTCAGATTCCAGAATTTGGGGTGCAGTCCCTAGAGAAAATATTATAGGTAGAGCTTTCCTTCGTTTGTTCCCTCCCAAAAGCATTGATATTTTCCCTGGAAAAATAAATTCAGAGGAAAGAGTTTAATGATTTGATTATGGATCCCGTAGTAGAAAATGGCATTAGAGGTAAGATGAGTAGATATTTTTACTTGAAAAGTCGACTATTAAGAAATTTAATTAAAATGAATTGACAGTAGCTCTATAAAGAGCGATGCCATTTCTCACTACTGGATGGATAAGGTATCAAAAAATGAACTTCTCGAAAACGCAGTTTCGGTTGCCAGTTACTACGGCTTTTTGTCCCTGCAAGAAACTTTGAAAAATTTACCAAAAATCGGTAGAAAGAAAGCTTTTTCACCAGAAATAAAAGACGGTATACCTGGCGAAATAAATAGACCGGGGCTTATGAAAGCATACTTGGATTATAATTTTTCTTCCCTTCCGCAACCTCTGATGATTTACCATACCGAACCTCTTCGCAAAAGTATGGAACGAGAAAATTATGGAGGCAAAGATGCGGTTTTGTTTTCACTTGAAATTATAGACGTATCGCGTTCAATAGCCGAAGCTCTACTTTTCAAAACAGCTTTGACTATAATAGAAGAATCTGGATTTACCGAACCCTTTATTGAGATAAATAGTTTGGGAGACAGAGAATCAATTGCGCGCTTCACCAAAGAATTTCACAACTATTACAAAAAACACGAAGAGGAGGTCCCTCCGCATTGTCGGGCCAATTTGAAAAAAGACATCTTCAAAGTCTTGGAATGCGCCCAAGACAAATGCATGCTCTTCAAAGAACAGGCGCCAAAACCGATAAGCGCTTTGACAGAAATAAGTCGTATTCATTTTGCTGAAGTGCTTGAGTTCCTAGAAAGTATGAAAGTGCCATATACAATCAACAATTGTTTGGTGGGTGGCAAGGAATATTACACTCGTACCATTTTTGAAATAAAAACTAAAAATGAAAACAATAAAATGTTCCCAAAAAGAAAGTTCTATAAAACATTGGCTCGAGGCGGTCGCTTTGATGATTTGGTAAAACGCTTCGGTAATAGAAAGGAAATCCCAGCCGTTGGCATTAGCCTCTCTTTGGGTGGTTTGGGGCTGATTCCAAGAAAAACAAAACAAAATAAGAAAGTGAAAAAACCTAAAGTTTATTTAATTCATCTTGGCTTTGAGGCGAAAATAAAAAGTTTGGCAGCGCTTGAGATACTGCGTAAAGGAAAAATACCAATTCATCAATCGCTTTCTAAAGATAGAATCTCCGCCCAAATAGCCACGGCCGAAAGTTTAGAAATCCCTTTTATGATAATAATCGGACAAAAAGAGGCGCTTGAAGGTAGCGCCATAGTGCGCAATATGAAAAACCGTTCCCAGGAAACCATTCCCGTGGCAGAATTACCTCAATATATAAAACTTTTTGCCAAAGGAGATTAGAAAAAATATTTTATTGCATGAGTATGCAAAATGTGTTAATCTTTTTCCCCATGACTTCAGTAAATGTAGAGGTGGTAAAAAATGCCAATGAAAATGCGACGAACCTCATTCGTCGTTTTACTAAACGCGTACAAGGGTCCGGCATATTAAATCGTGTCCGAAGCATACGTTATAATGAACGCAACAAAAGTTACTTCGTTAGAAAGAAAAAAGCTCTCACAAAATTAGCCAAAAAAGCTGTATTTGAAGAAGCCGTCAAACTAGGCAAGGTTATAGAAACCAAAAAGTATAGGCGCCGTTAAAAACCAAATGAAAGAGAGCCCATTCTCTATAACAAATACCACTCGGTACAAGAAGCCGAGGGTTGCTTTTATTTTGTTAAAAAACAAAATTTTAGGCAAAAAATATAAGCTCTCGGTGGTTTTAGCAAACCCTAATCTTTCAAAAAAGCTTAATAAAAATTATAGAAAGAAAAATCGCCCCACAAACATTTTGAGCTTTCCTTTGTCTAAAAAAGAAGGAGAAATTTTTCTTGACTTAAAGACAATAAAAAAAGAGGGAAAGAAATTTAATCGCAAATTTTCAAATTTGGTAGCGTATCTCTTTATCCACGGTTTGTTTCATTTGAAAGGTTTCTCTCATGGCGTTACAATGGAGAAGGTGGAAATCAAAATTAGAAAGAGATTCGAGATCTAATTTTTGCAACCCACAACCAACAACTAACTAACGAGATGTTTCTTGGTTTTTTGTAGGTTGTTAGTCGTCAGTTGTTAGTTAATATATGGCACGAGATATTTCTGTTGGAATAGACATAGGTTCTCACCAAGTCAAAGTGGTAGTTTCAGAGCGTCTCAGCGAAAAAGATAAGGAATTCCCCAAAATAATCGGTACCGGCTATAGCGAGTCCCGAGGGCTACGCCACGGCTACATAATAAATTCAAATGATGTTACAGAGAGTGTCAAAGAAGCTATAGCCCAAACAGAAAAAATAACCAAAATAAAAATAAAAAGTGTTTTCATTTCAATTGGCGGTGTAGGACTAGAGTCAGCAACAGACACAGGCAGTGTCATTGTTTCTCGTGGCGACGGTGAAATAACTGAACTTGATATGGAAAAAGTCCTTGAAGCGGCTAAATTGCAACTTCCTCAAAGTGCAATAATAAATAGAAAAATTCTTCACTCTATTCCCCTAAGTTACAAAGTGGATGGGAAAAATATTATGAGCAATTCTCCGCTAGGCATGAAGGGGCTAAAACTTGATTGCAAAGTTCTTTTTATAACTTGTCTTGAACAGCACTTAAACGACCTCATTGCCGCAGTAGAAGCCGCTGACATAGAAGTGATTGACGCTATGGCAACACCTCTTGCGGGTAGTTTGGTTTCATTAACCAAAGCGCAAAAGATGGCGGGCTGTGTCTTAGCGAATATTGGGGCGGAAACAGTTTCTGTTGTCGTCTTTGAAAACGGTATTCCCTATTCACTGGAAGTATTCCCAATTGGCTCAACCGACATAACAAATGACATTGCTTTGGGCTTGCGTATTTCTCTGGAAGAAGCCGAGAGTATAAAGCTTGGCGCAATTACCGGCACGCAATATCCTAAAAAAGAATTGGATAAAATAATCATTGCCCGACTCTCAGATATTTTTGATTTAATAGAAGCGCATTTAAAAAAAGTTTCTAAAAGCGGACTTCTTCCAGCCGGAATTATTTTGACTGGCGGTGGTTCCAGCATTCACACTATAGAAGAATTGGCTAAAGCGGCTCTCAAACTCCCATCAAAAATCGGAACTTTTCCCCTCTCCCAAAATGGCAAACCAGTAAAGGATGCTTCTTGGTCTCCCGCTTATGGACTAACTATTTGGGGTTTCACCGGAGATTCCAGAATAAAGTCAGGTGGAGATGTGGGGGTAATAGCCAAAAAAATCTGGCGCGGACTACATAATATGGTTCGTCCACTATTACCATAAAAAGTTTTTTCACGCACTTTTGACTTGCACACATAATTTTCTGCTGAAAATTTGCTCTGCTCGCCTCAGTCAGTCTGCGCAAGGCAATTCAAAAGTGCGTGGGGAGAAAATTGAGAGCGCCCGAGAAAAATATCTTCTCGGGCGCGGTAGGTTTTTCTTACTTAGCTTGAGGCAATCAAGGCGAAACCAATGCTAAAGTTGCCGCCACCGAGTTCAAAGTGGGACTCCCCCCATCCACCATCATTCCAGCACAGACAACGTATGCAGAAAGCTTCTAATGGTAAATCCCGATAGATGGTTCCCCAAAAAAGAACGTACTTCTCTTTCCACTTATCGGGAATGAGGTGCGGATTCTTAAGGAGATAGTCAAGGAGATTGGCATTAAAAAATGTTTCTTTCCTTAGTCCCTCGCGTATTTCGTCAATCTCGAGGTCACTACCTGGGTCTTTCCTAGAAAGCATCACCTTTGATGCATCCCACCTGAAATGACCGCCTTTTTTGTGTTCCTCGACCGCCCAACCTTCTGGTACAAATGGGGAAACATCGAGATCAACCAGGCTTCCATTCCATGGATTTTCTTTTCGGTTGAACTTCTTGAGCGCGTCGAGCCACATATGGCCGTTATCGCCTTGAAGATTTACGAGTAGTTGCACGTACGGTCCGTGAATTTCACGGAGCGTCAGCTGAGCATGTTTGGGCATGGTCAGTTCCTTTTTGAGACAGTGCTAGCGGGTTCCACGATAGTCGCGGTTTGCCATAGCCAAAAAGTGTCGATTCTCAACCTCTTTTGGCTATGGCAAAATTAAAAGAACTTTATTTTATGTAATATGTCACCAAATCATATGACTGTCAAATATGCTAATTTATATCTTTTTTCCTCTTATTCGAACATAAAATCCCCTATAGTGTCGAGGTTCCAATTACAAAATCGTCTGCTATTATGTTTTTAGCTTAACTAAGGAAGGAATTATTTATCCCGTTAGAAAATCAATCAAAAATAGAGTATGACCGCAACAGAAAATAGGCAAAGTGAAACAAAAGTCCCAACCATTATTAAAAAATTAATTTTCTAATTGGGATGCCCAAAATCGCTCCAGAAATTGAAACGTTCGCACGAATAAGAGTTATTGGTGTTGGCGGCTCCGGTAAAAACGCTACCAATCACATGATAAGAACGGGCGTTAAAGGAGTGGATTTCATTGCCGTCAATACCGATGCTCAAGATTTGCAACACTCTAACGCCAAAAGGAAAATTCACATTGGCAAAAATTTAACTCATGGACTTGGGTCTGGAATGAATCCAGATATAGGACGACGCGCAGCAGAAGAAACTAAAGAAGAAATTCAGGAAGCCATAAAAGGAGCTGATATGATTTTCATAGCTGGCGGAATGGGCGGTGGCACAGGGACGGGCGCGGCGCCAATCATTGCTCAAGCCGCCAAAGAACTCGGGGCACTCACCGTTGGTGTTGTGACAAGGCCTTTTTCTTTTGAAGGGTCGCAACGTTCGCGTTTGGCCGAACAAGGACTAGATGATTTACGTAAACAAGTTGATGCGCTTATTGTTATTCCCAATGACAGAATCTTAGCCACCGTTTCCAAAGACACTTCCGTCAAGGCCGCTTTCGCTATGTGCGATGATGTTTTGCGCCAAGCCGTTGAGGGAATTTCCGATTTAATTACAACCCCGGGAATAATTAATGTGGACTTTGCTGATATTCGCTCTGTTATGGAAAACGCTGGTTCCGCTCTTATGGGCATAGGCACAGCTTCAGGCGAAAATCGCGCAGTTGAGGCAGCTAAAGCGGCCGTCAACTCACCTCTCCTTGATATTTCAATACACAATGCCAAGGGAGTACTCTTTGCCGTCTCCGGTGGTGATGATTTGGGAATGTTGGAAATACAAGATGCCGCTAAAGTTATTACAGAATCAATCGATACAAACGCCAGAGTAATTTTTGGAACAATTTATGATGATAAATTAAAGAAAAATGAAGTTAAAGTAACCGTGATCGCTACTGGTTTTCCAGATCCGTCCGCCCACACTACACGCGAATCACTTTTCCCAATCCGCAACCGTGAGAAAGCAGCCGAAGAAGAAAAGAAAATAATGAGTAACATTTTTACAGCCAAAGAAGAGAAAAAAGAAGTTCCCAAAGAAGTTCCAGTCGTATCCAATACCAAACCACTGCCCGATGAAGACAACGATGATTGGGGAGCTGTGCCAGCATTCCTGCGAAGAAGTAAAAAATAGAAAATAAAACACCGCCGTTTTGATGTACATCAAAACGGCGGTTTGTTACTTTTGGCTCTGTCAGGCCGGAAACCTCGGCGGAGCAACACCCCCTTGCGAACGTGGCGGGATTGTCTCTTGGTACGAGAGCATCTGCTCAAAAATAAAACCGCAATACTGCCCAGCGAACCTTTCGTTGATACCGAGATTCTCACTCACGAACGCAATGGCTTTACGGAACAAAGTCACTGCGCTTTCGCCATCCAAAGCACCCTTCATCTCGAGAAATCTCGCGTGATGCACGACGATGTCGATGGCGAGATCATTTGGGAGGAAAGGATAGAGTGCAACTTGAACAGATGCGCCACTAAGCCCAGCCAAGACCAGGTTTTTGATTTTCTCGACAGTGTTGAAGTCCTTCCTGGCCGCCATCTGGATGAGATCCATGGCGTGATCGATCTTATCGCCATCGTAGCGAACAAGCGGACCATTCATCGCGAAAAGTCCGCGAAGATAGACAGCTCTTCCACGACTTCCCTTTTCATCGGAAATGCCGAGGAAACCTTGGCGAATGGCCTCGAAAATAAGGCCAGCTGAAATGACAGCATATTGCATTTTCGTCATAAACCTCTCCCTGTAAGTAAAAGTGCGTTAGCGGGAAATTCGCTTTCTACCCCTAACGATAGCATAAATAATAGCTAAAGTCAATGATAGTATTATTTTTATAAAACTGCTCCCCTGCTATAATGTCTTTCTGTTTTTTACTCATAACTCGTAACTCTTAACTCAATCTTATGCAATATGATTTAGCAATTATTGGCGGAGGTCCCGCAGGAGTTTCTGGCGGGATTTATGCTTCCAGAAAACAACTCAAAACAATTTTTATTACTGAGAACTTCGGTGGTCAATCCGTGGTCTCTGAGGATATTCAAAATTGGATTGGCTTCCCACACATTTCTGGTACTGAATTGGCCAAGGCCTTGGAACAACATCTGCGAACCTATGCGGGGAACATTGTAAATATAAAAACCGGTACCCGCGTCAAAACAATTTCAAAAAGTGGAGTGGGATTTACACTTTCAACAGAAGGCGGTGAATCATTTGAAACCAAATCAATACTATTAGCCGTAGGTAGCACCAGAAGAAAAATCACTGTGCCTGGGTCAGACAAATTTGAAAACCGAGGCATAACTTATTGCGCATCATGTGATGGTCCCCTTTTTTCTGGCCAAGACGTGGCGGTAATTGGTGGAGGCAACGCTGGTTTTGAAACCGCCGCGCAACTTTCGGCTTATTGCAAAAGCGTTTCCATAATTCACAAAAATGATTTTTTTAAAGGAGACGAAGTGACTGTAAAAAAAGTTTTGAGCAAAGAAAATGTTAGAGGAATATTGAATGTCGAACTTCTTTCAATTGAAGGCGAAAAATCCGTGACCGGGCTAAAATATAAAGATAAAGTAAGTGGTGAAACTATTACACTTTCTCTTCAGGGAGTATTCGTAGAAATTGGACTTATTCCTTCCACTAATTTTGTAAAAGATATTGTTGAATTAAACAAGTTGGGGCAAATATTAATAGATCCCAAAACACAACAAACAAAGACCAAGGGCATATGGGCATCCGGTGATTGCACCGATTCCCTTTACCATCAAAATAATATAGCTTCAGGGGACGCTGTGCGCGCTCTGGAAGACATTTACGTGCATCTACACACCAAATAAGAAAACATACATTCTATACCACTATTCTATAGAATAGTGGTATAGGATAAAAAAAATAATTATGGCAAGCTTTCGTAAAAATCAAACCTTAGAAGATTTTCAAAAATTTATAGAGGAGGTTTACGCTATTCCCGATGACAGATTGTATTCAATGGCAGATATGTTGGTGCAACAGCAACGCTTTACAATGAAATCTCTAAAAGGGATAAGGAAGCAAGACCGTCAAAAAATAAAGAAAAATTTAATGATTGCCCTATCATGGCTTATGGCTATCGCTAATAGATTGCATATAAGCGCCGAAAAAGATGTTTGGAAAAGATTCCCTATGCTTTGCTCCTACTGTGGGAAAAAGCCCTGTGTTTGCAAAAAAGTAAAACCAGAGAAACGGAAGCATGTGAAAATGGGAAATGCTAAAAAACCAAAAAATCTTGTGGGTTTTCAAAAAATGTTTGATGAAATTTATCCGGCTGAGAATAGGACTTTGGCTGATGCTGGGGTTCACTTAGCGGAAGAAATGGGAGAAGTTAGCGAAGCGATACACAATTTTCTTGGTCAGCATAAAAATGCTCAATTTGAAAAAGTGAAAGTTGAAATATCAGATTATATTTCCTGTTCTTTCGGAGTGGCAAATTCAGCCAAGATAAATGTAGCGCAGGAGTTAGAAAAAATGTTTTACAATAATTGTCACATTTGCCATAAAATCCGATGTACCTGTAATTTTAGCCGTGTTTCTAAACTAAAAACCTAATCTATACCACTATTCTATAGAATAGTGGTATAGATTATTTCCAATCAGGGGTTTTATTCTTTTCATCGGCCACTTTCCACATATACCAAGAAATTATTGAGGAGTATTCTTGATAGGGCTTGGCTAATTTTCTCATTTTGCTTTCACTGGGAAGATTTCTTAAATTAAAGTGATGTTTGAATCCTTTTTGAATTCCCAAGTCCCCCACAGGTAATATATTTAATCTGCCTAGTGTAAAAATAAGAAACATATCGGCTGTCCACTGCCCTATTCCTTTTACCTGTATTAAATGTTCCGATATTTCTTCATTACTCATTTGGGGGAAATTATCGGAATTAATAGTGCCATTCACAAATTTTTCCGCTAAATCTTTTAAATATTTTGTCTTTTGTGGAGAGATTCCAGCCGAACGCAATTTAGTTGGAGAAAGTTTTTTTACTTTCATGGGTGTTGGGAATTTACCGCCTTTAAAAAGTCCTTCAAACTTTTTCATAATGGAAGCGGCCGCTTTTCCTGAAATTTGCTGATAAATAATAGCGCGAACCAATGATTGAAAATGATTCTCCCGAGAGCCAATTGAGTTTGGTAAACCAAACTTTTTTATAAGTAAGGCAAACTTCTTGTCTTTTTTTAAAAAATTAATCGCTTTTTTCATATATTTTTCTCAAAGCTTCAATATCAATGAGATCTTCGGGACGTGGCGATTTGCTCTTGTAGGTAATTACATCGTCTCGAATCATAACAGGCACCATGATACCAAACACATTTCTAATTTCATTGCGCGATAAGTTCGTATTATCAATTTCCCATTTTTGGGTTTTATTATTAAATATTTTCGATCCACCTACTTCAGCCAAATCAATAATGACTTTGTCATAATCTAACTTCAAAAGTTTATTCATAAATGCCCGACTTTTATGTTCCTCTGGTCCGCTTATTACATATTTTTTAACGTCCTCAATTATTTTTGAGAACCCAAATTCTTCAATATCTAAATCAATATCATTTAGCTGTCTTGGCGAACCGTACGCGCGAGCGGCAAGGCCTCCAGACACAACAAATTTTACATTGTGTTTATTTAAAATATCCACTATCCATCGAAAAGCTTCCTTTTGGTTTTTCATGAGTAAAGTATTTAAAATTGTGGGCGGTACAGGGGTCGAACCTGTGAACCTTTCGCACGTCAAGCGAACGCTCTACCAACTGAGCTTCAGCCATAGGCTGATCCGTCCTTCGGCGGAAAGCGCCTGGTTACATTAACTTGTGCGCGGTACAAGAATCGAACTTGTCACCTTCTCGACGTCAACGAGACGCTCTACCAAATGAGCTTCAGCCATAGGATGATCCGTCCTTCGGCGGAAAGCGCACAGTTAGATTATACAGTGCGCGCTGAGGGGATTGAACCCCCGACCCCAATCACGTCAAGATTGTGCTCTACCACTGAGCTAAGCGCGCATATTATAATTTTAAATTATCTAAAAACTCCCTGCCTTTCCCAGATTTTAGATAACGCTCCCTCTTTATTGCATTTCTCTTTTCTTCAAAAGACTCGCTATAAATTAACACAAAAGGTTTATTTAGTCTCGTGAATTTGTTTGACCCGGAATTATGTTCTTTTAATCTTTCTTCTGGGGTTTTTCCAGAATAACCAATGTATCTTTTATCATTTTTTAAACTTCTTAGAACATAAACCGCATACATAAAATCTAGCTATCTAACCAAACTAATATGCTTCAAACTTGACTTGATTTCCTATTTGCCAATTATTGCGAGAAGCAAAACCGGCATTTACCTCTACAACATATTTGGATTTTTCTTTTGATGTATAAGTTTCAGGATAACTCTCTGGCGGGAAATTTTCTTTAATGTCTACTGTATTCCAATCTTTATCAAAGAAAATAATGTCTATGGGGAATTTCATATCCTTCATCCAAAAGGAGGGTGTCTCTGGTCTATCAAAAACAAATAGCATTCCTTTTTTATCGTCAATACTATCTCTACCGCTTAGACCTTGCTTCTTCAATTCTAGAGTATTGGCCACTTCTACAAGAACAACATTATTGCCAAAACTTAAAGTTCCAGCGTTTATGTTTTTCCAATCAAGTTCTTTTTCATACCACCAAAAAAAGAAAATACTCAAAACGACAATTACCAGAGTCCCCGTTATTATATTTTTTCTGTTTGCCATTACCATTGATTATATCAAATATGCTGGTAAATTTTGACATTAAGACAAATTCCTTTAACATATGGCGAGATGTTTAAAGATTGTCCTTATTTCCCCAATTGACTACTCCCACGGAGGAAAACCAATGACACTAAGACCAGACGGTATTCTGTCGGGAGACGAACTTTCCATTGACCCCGATTGGTACTCCCAATTCGAAGAAAAAACGAGGGAAAAAAGAATTTTTGCAGTAGTCCCTCCGAACAATCAAAGGACACCAGAAAGTCCCTTCTGGGTTTCATTGGTGGATGAGGACGGAAAACCAATTTGTGGGCTCGAATACAGGGGGGTGCCTGTATCGTCATTTCCAGAAACGTGGTTTCGAAAGGTCTTTGTGGGCTGGAGCATAATGCTGGACCAGCTTCTTAGCAATAGGCGCTACGCTGAATTCATCGAGAAATCAATTGGGAAAGGAAACCCCACTTTCGAAAAATTCAGCCGAGAATTAAAGAGGCGAAAAATCGCCGAAGGAAGCCGATTCTAAGCATTTTTCGATTCAGGGAAAAGCGGGCTAGCACCCCGCTTTTTGTTTTTCTAAATGCGGAGGAGGTGAGATTTAGTCACAGATTCCGCCTAAGGCGGATTTGCTACCCCGACTTGGCACCTCTGCGCTTCCGTCTTTCAAATCCGCCTCCTTTCTCGCAATAATATTTCACTTGAATGTCATTTAGACATTTTCGTGAATTATTGCGGAGGAGGTGAGATTTGGTCACAGATTCCGCCTAAGGCGGATTTGCTACCCCGCCTCGCACCGTCGCGCTCTGGCTTTCAAATCTACCATCCACTCGCAACGATAAATCACTCAAATAGTTCCCAACTATTTTCGTGAATCGTTGCGGTGTTTGTTGGACAAAGTGAAAATGTGGGAGCGCGAGGAAATTGGAGCGTCGCAAAGCGA
>JBBTUX010000005.1:0-6702 GCA_038063555.1 Patescibacteria group bacterium
GGCTCTTTCTGAACGCGAAGTTTCTATCTGTGCCGAGGGGCGGAGTTGAACCGCCGACCCTTTGCTCTTCAGGCAAATGCTCTAACCAACTGAGCTACCTCGGCAAATAACTAATAAACAAGAAGCATACTAGCTAAATTTTCTTACCCAGTAAAGGTAATTATATAGACTTAACACGTAGACGCGTTTGTTTATTCTTGTCTATTTTAGGGATTCTTATCATAAGTAGACCATGCTTCTCTTGAGCTTCAGCTTCATCGGCCTCGACTTCGGTGGGCAATACTATAGTCCTCATAAATTCACCCCAATAAAGTTCCTTGACCACATAATCTCTTTCTGTAACCGCGCTTTCGGCTGATCTTTTGCCGCGTATTGTGACAGAATCTCTTGTGATTGATACGTCCAGGTCTTCTGGTCTAACACCTGCCACCATACATTTGATCACCACGGAGTCAGCCGTTTGATGCACGTCAACCGCAAGTTCACCTATGGAAACATCATCATCGTTTTGCGTTAATGATGTCCCTTTTTCAGACCCCGCAGCAACCTTGGAACTTTCTTCATCTTGCAATGGGCCCACATTAATGGCCCCAGTTAATCTTTCAAAAAATGATTTTTTCGGTTTTTCTGTCATGATTGATTTTTAAGGGGTGGTAACGACTATAAAAATCATCACCCAGCACCTATTGCGTTATATTAACTTGGTATCATTAATTTATCAAAAGTTGTTTGTAATTTTCAATTTATTTACTAAGGTAAAGATAGGTGCTGGGTTAGGAAAATTATATTCGCTTAGCTCATTAATTTTCACTAATACACGCAACTCCTGTTTATTTTTTTGGCTCTTTCGAAAAATAGCAACAATATTACAACTCCTACCCAAAGGGCTCCGAAAACTCCAAAAATCCTACCTTCTTCACTCACAAGTATATAATAGTTAAAAAGGGTGTGCAATAAAATCGCAAAAATGAAACCAAGGGTGGTGAGTAGGCGTTTGGCGTTTGGCAATTTACAAAAAGCAAAAGCCATAAATATTCCAATTGAAGCCGAGGATACCACATGAAGCAATGTAGAACCTATAAATCGTAAATTTCCGTTAATTAAGGAATCTATCAGAAGTCCTTTTTTGATTGGATCTATAAGAAAGAGAGCGTTTTCTAGGGCGGCAAAACCAAGCGCCGCAGTAATAAGATAAATCATGTTATCTATGGGCTCATCATTTTCTCTGCGACTAAGGGCGGTATAATAAGCGGCGCTAAATTTAACAAATTCTTCAATCGATGCCCAAAGCATGATGAAAATTATGCCGGATAGGCCAAGATTTTTTCCTGGGAAAGGTATGTATTCACGTAAAATGTTTTCAAGAACAAGCGCCACCAAGGTTGCCACCATTCCGGCGCAGAAGGTGGTAATAATCATACTGCGAGGTTCAGGAGAAATCCTGTCTTCTTTAAGCCAAAACCAAAGCCAAAGGGAAGCCGGCAAAACGCCACCAAGAAAAGCGAAAAAGAAAGTGCTAGTATCAAGCATCACTAAACATTATTCCTCAAAATTGGCCAATTCTCAATCATTAAGAGTGTATTTTTTTTCTGTAAGCTTTGCCAAATCTCTTCTGTTACAAATGGCATAAACGGGTGCAACGCTCTTATCTGCAGAGAAAACATTTCTCTTAAAAGCCAACTTCGTGAATTCTTTAAATTTTTATTATCACCATTTAAAATTTCTTTTGACTCTTCTATTATTTTGTCCGCGAAAGTGTGCCAGAGATAATGATAAAGTTTTTCTCCAGCCATATAGAAACGATAATTTTCCATATCCCTCGTTACTATTTTTAAGGTTTTTTCTAGATTATCTAGCAATTTCTTATCGTCTTTAGAAAGTTTCGGTTTCTTGGCGCTTTCGCTCGTGTTGGACAATACAAATCTGGTTACATTCCACAATTTGTTGGCAAAATTTTTATAAGCATTTATTTTTTCTTCATACAGGGCGGTAGTGGTGCCAGGAGTATTGCCTATAGTCAAAGCCATTCTTAAGGCATCAGTTCCGTATTTAGCTGACAATTCAAGTGGGCTTATAACATTGCCCTTACTCTTACTCATCTTTTTGCCGTCTTTGGCCGTTACTATGCCGTGAAGGTAAACTGTGTTGAAGGGGATTTTGCCGGTTCTGTATATGCCGAGCATTATCATTCTGGCTACCCAGAAAAATATTATTTCTCCCGCAGTTTCCATTACTTGCGTCGGATAAAACTTTTTGAAATCAGAACCTTTTGGATAACCCAAAGTCGCGAAAGGCCATTGTCCCGAGGAAAACCAAGTGTCAAAGGTGTCATTATCTTTTTTCCAGTCCGCCCCAGGGGATTTTTCACCTATAAAGATTTCTTTATCCTTATACCAAGCGGGAATAGGTATTCCCCAAATTATTTGACGGGACACATTCCAATCTTCTATATTGTTGAGCCAATGAAGCATTATTTTTTTATAATGCTTTGGATAAAACTTTATTTCTCCCTTTTTAATAGATTTAATAGCTTTTTCAGCTAAGGGTTTCATTTTTATAAACCACTGTGGGAGTATTCTTGGTTCAAGCACTCTTTCACATTTGTAACATTTCTTGACCGTGTGTTTATAATTTTCTTCCACTTTTTCTATAAATCCTTTTTCCATCAAATCTTTAGCAATGATTTTTCTTGCTTCCTCAACCTTTAGTCCAGCATATTTGCCACACTTTTCATTTAATTTTCCATATTGGTCAATCACTTCAATTGCTCTAAGATTGTGTCGTTTTGCAACTTCAAAGTCGTTCGGGTCATGGGCGGGAGTAATTTTTACAACTCCTGTTCCAAATTGTGGATCTACATAATCATCCGCGATAACTTTCAGTTTGATTGGTCCGAGCAATCCTTCGAATTCAATTTCTTTGCCTATCCAATTCTTATACCTTTTGTCCTTGGGGTTGACCGCAACCGCCGTGTCACCGAATTTTGTTTCTGGTCTTACCGTGGCTAAAACGAAAGGCCCATACTTCATATAATAGAGTGGGTCCACTTTTTCTTCACTTATCGTTTCAAGTTCGGAGAGGGAAGTTTGGTGTTTGGTGCACCAATTTATGCTTTTAGGGCTTCTGTATATTAAACTGTCCTTATCCATTTGCTTGAAAGTTTCATAAACGGTTTCAATAATGTCTTTATCTAAAGTAAATTTTTCTCTACTCCAATCACAGGAAGCCCCCAATTGGCGTAATTGATTTTCCATAAAAGATTTGTTGGAAAGTGTGAACTCTAGAATTTCTTGGTAAAGTTTCTGAGTATCCATGCCAAATCTGGTGCGCCCTTCTTTTTCTAGTTTTTTTTCATAGACAACTTGTGTTTCAAAGCCGGCATGATCCGCTCCTGGAAGCCATAGCGCTTTATAGCCCCTCATTCTTTTATACCTTATTAGCAAATCTTCTATTGTGACGAAAACAGCGTGACCTACGTGCAGGGAGCCATTAGCATTCGGTGGGGGCATTATTATGGTGAAGGGCTTTTTATGGCGCTTGGGTAAATTGTCGGGATTGAAATAGCCAGAATTCTCCCACTTTTTGTATATTTTCCCTTCAGTTTCTTTGGGGTTATAGGGTTTAAGGAATTTGTCTGGCACAGAAGTCATATTTGCAAATATTATCAAAAATAATGCCTATTTTCTAGCTTTTTATTGGGCTTTACCTATGGGTTAATTTTGATTAGCTTTGAAGTGGAATCGTAACCCCAAGGAGACGGCGATGAGTCGGGTTTGGGATATTCTCGGAGGGGAGATTGTTGCGATTGAGGGATCTTCGGTGGTTGTGCACATCAACAACCCCAGAACAACTCATCTCATCTTTTCTCCGAGCCAGATAGGAGAGCACAAAGAAGACGAATTCATTTTTGTCAAGAAAGGTGAGAAGCCCCATGATGTTCTCCCTTGTGACTGTGGTGTTTTCAACTACAAGCGACTAAGGTCTGTCAGAATTTCAGTCAAGGCCTTGCGTGGGCTTTAAGCGAGCCGAAGGTTCCCTTCGGCTCGTATGTTTTTATATACTTTATTTTTATTTTTTATAATTTTTAAGTATCCCGCAAGTGCAATCATTAAGGCGTTATCTGTGGTAAGTGATTGTTTTGGTATGTGCAGTTTAACACTGGGGAATTCTTTTGCCGTCATTTTTTTAAATTCACGACGAATATGAATGTTAGCCGAAACTCCACCCCCAATTACTAAAGCTTTTGCTTTAATTTCAACCAGTGCTTTTTTTGTCTTTGCAATAAGAGTGTCCGTTGCAGAATTTTCAAATTCTAAAGCTATTTCTGTTTTTAAATTCGAAGATAGCTTAGGAAGTTTTTTAATTAAATATAATACAGCCGTTTTCAATCCAGCATAAGAAAAATCTAAAGTTTCACTATTAATCATAGGGCGGGGAAGTTTAATCCCCGTGCCAGTAAATTTACTGGCACGGGCGTTTTCCGCAAGGCGAGAAATTTCTGGTCCGCCTGGATATTTTAAGTTGAGCATTCTCCCAACCTTATCAAAGGCCTCCCCAACAGCGTCATCTCTGGTTTCGCCGATAATTTCATACTTCCAGGGAGAGGCTGGTCCGCCTTTGGCGGAAACCAAAACCAGTTCGGTGTGTCCGCCCGATATTAGCAAGGCTAATATCGGGAATTTTAAATTTGAAATTTTAAAATTTAAATTATCTTTTCCCTTTTTTTCCAAAAAAGCGGAAAAGATATGTCCCTCCATATGATTGACCGGAATTAAGGGAATATTCCAAACAAGAGAAAGTACTTTGGCAAAATTGATACCCACCCAAAGCGCTGGTTCCAATCCGGGGCCATATGTTACAGCTATATAATCGATTTTCGGTTTAGAATACTTTTTTAAAAATGGAATTATCCGCGCCAATAGCTCTGGCTCTTTTTCTAAAATTTTTTTTACCCGCCTGAAACTTTTTTCTTCAAAAAGTTTTGGCGGGTTAATTTTTATTTCTTTGGCTTCCTTTAAAACTTTTTCAAGTAGAGGAATGAGAGTTTTGCAGTGCTCTCTTTTAGCTATCATTGGGAAAACACCACCGTATTTTTCATGAATTTTCACTTGCGATAAAAGCGCATTACCCAAAACCTTAATATTGTTATTTTTTGCTTCAATATAAGATATGGCGGTTTCATCACAGGATGTTTCAATGGCTAGAATTTTCATCCCATTAGAAAGTTGCTCGTGTAATTGTCCACGAGATTTGTTTTTAAATTAATTGCATTTAGGTTTTTTATCATTGTTTTTATTTTGCGCTACTATCGTAGCAACTTCTAACGGGACAAGTAATAAAAGACACTTTAGCAATTAAGCCACATTTCAGCAATAAAATGGGAAAGCTTTCGCTTTCTTATCCCCAAAGCCCCCCAAACAATGGGGGGCTAGGAGTTTTCAATTTATTAATCCCTTTTAATTTAAGGCAGGGGTTGTTCCTGTTGTTGGTCTAGCTGTTCTTTTGGCAATCCAAACTCCCACAAGATAGAAAATAGAATGCCCTATAAACCAAGAGAGAGCGAAAAGGAAAGTGTTGTCTCTGTCTATAAAAGTAATATCTGGAGGACGAACGCCATAAGGCACACCGCTTAGAAGTTCCCACCAACGATAGTATAAACTCATAAGGAAGGTGAATATTGAGGCCGGTATAAGAACCCAAAACCCGCTAAAGAAATTGATTATTTTGCCACTTTCAAGAACTGGCCAATTCATAAATATTGTGGTTACAAAGAAAGCGATGAGACATTTAACCGCAAAGTAATCAAAGGATTCCATTGGGTTAGTCAAGGTTATGTGGAAGAGTATGTCCAAGCCGACCGCAACCAGGGACACAACCAAAGCAAAGTTTATTTTGTAAGGGAAAAAATTCATTGAATCTTTAATTAAATCTATTAATTGGTTACCACGACACGGCCTCTCATTGATGGGTGAAAATTACAAATATAGTCAAAGGTTCCCACTGTTTCAAAAGTAAAACTAAATTTACCGCCTTTTGAAAGCATACCACTATCAAAACTATTATTTTGAGCAGTGACTGTGTGTGGCACACTATCATTATTAGTCCAAGTAATGGTCGTGCCTTTCTTTACGGTGATGGTACCCGGAGTAAAAGCAAAATTACTAATACTTGCGCCAACTGGAGCGGGGGTGGTTACTACAGGAGCGGGAGTCGGGGTGGGTGTGGGAGTTGGCGTTGGAGTAGGAGTTGTTGGTGTTGGAGTCGGGGTGGGTGTTACAGGAGCTGTTTGAGTGTTGTTTTGGTTGGGGGGAATTGATTCATTTGAATAATTATTTTCACCCTCTGTTCCAAAGTAATCATTATTGTCCTCTGTTTTATTTTGAACTTTTAAATTATTGAAAACATCTTGAGTTTTTACCTCTGGCGCTTTTTTACCGAAAACTAAGGGGATTAGTGAAAGTATCCCGAGAATCACCACAAACGTAACAATATACTTCATTTGCATAAGATTGTTTACCTAACCACGAATAAATTAATAATTACATATATAGTAAGTCAATAAATTGCGTTTTACAATGTGCTCAGGGCGTTCGCATTTTTCGCTCACTCACGAGGAAGTTCTACTTTGTGATCTAATCATATCCTTTGCGCGAACCTTTTTCCAACAAAACTCTGACTAATCGCACGCCCCGCGTGCGTGGT
>JBBTUX010000006.1:0-48973 GCA_038063555.1 Patescibacteria group bacterium
AATCTAGAGAATAATCCGAAAGAAGATACCAGACAATCATATTTAGGGATGTTGAAACATGGGAATGGATACAAGTTGGGAAAACAGATAAACTTGTCCCGTTAGAAAATCAGTCAATAGTATTAGCACTTATTAAGTTGGCAGCGAAGCGATAAAACTCGTATTATAGATAAATGTTAAGAGTAAATTTTCTAATGGGATGAAAGAAGTGACTATTTATTGTGATGGTAGCGCTATAGGAAATCCAGGTCCTGGAGGATGGGGGTTTGCGATTTTAATTTTTCAAAATCGTGGTGGGCGCACAGTTGAAGAAATTGGTGGATTTGAAAAACACACCACCAATAATCGTATGGAAATCACTGCGGCAATTGAAGGATTAAAAAAAGCAGTAAAGAATTCAAGTGTTACAATCAAAACCGACTCTCAATATTTAGTAAATGGAATTAGCAAATGGGTTTATGGTTGGGAGCGTAATGGTTGGAAAACTTCGCAAAAGCAAGATGTTTTAAATAAAGATTTGTGGCAAGAATTAATGAAAGTGTCAGCCGACTTAGATGTGACATGGGAGCATTTAAGGGCGCACTCCGGTATTACAATGAATGAAAGGGTAGATCAGATTGCTAATTCATTCGCGCGAGGAGAAAAAATAAAGTTATTCAAAGGTAGCGATAAGGATTACAAAGCATTTTTAGAAAGTGAACACAAATCTCGTCCCGCCTCAGGCGCCAAAGCTTACTCTTATATCTCAATGCTTCTAGGAAAGATTGAAACACATAAGAATTGGGCTGATTGTGAAAAGAGAGTAAAAGGACAAAAAGCTAGATTCAAAAAAGTTTTTAGCGAAGAGGAAGAATTAGCTATAAAAAAAGCGTGGCAAAGGGAAAAATAAATAATAAATAAACAGATTTCCTTATACTAGTGTTTTGCAAAACACTAGTATAAGGAAATGGAGATATTTTTCTGATACAATTTTTTGTAAAGATGAATAATAAGTTATTACCAATTCTTGTTGCAGGGTTTCTTTTGGGGATATTTTTTGCTTCCTTTATAAATACAAGTGTTTATTTGTACTTATTTATACTTTTACTTTCGACGAGTTTTCTTGCTCTCGGGATTTTATTAGAAAAAGAAAAAGCTCAAATTTATATTTTAGGAGCTTTTCTTATTTTTTCGTTTTCTTTGGGGATTTTGCGTTTTGATATTTCCCGAAATAATTTACAGTCAGCGTTACCTTTAAATAAAACCTCTTTTTTTGAAGGAATAATTTCGGAAGAGCCGGATTATAGAGAAAATACCACCTTGCTTACCATTTCACTTTCTAAAGTTGGTGAAACAGACATTGACGAAAAAACTCTCGTTTTTACTGATGCAGATGTTGCGTATAAATATGGGGAAAGATTAAGTTTATTTGGAACACTTGAGAAACCAGAAAATTTTGAGACGGATACCGGACGCATTTTTGATTATGAAAATTATTTAGAGAAAGAAGGAATAAATTATATTTTAATTAAACCTCACATTGATATTTTGGGGGAGAGAGAGGGGAATAAAATAAAACAAATTCTTTTTGACACCAAGAACATTTTTGTAGAAAAGTATGAAAAAGTAATAAATGAACCAGAATCATCCCTTCTTGGTGGATTATTACTTGGTTTAAAGCAAGGCTTGGGTAAAGAGTGGAGTCAAATTTTACGAAATGCCGGAGTAATACACATTGTAGTTTTATCTGGTTATAACATTACTATTGTTGCGCAATTTCTAATGAGATTATTTGGTTTTCTACGTTTGCGCTACCGTCTCTCTTTGGGAATTATTTCTATAATTGCTTTTGCCATAATGACTGGTGGCTCTGCCACGGTTGTGCGAGCATCTCTCATGGCCCTTCTTGTTCTTTTAGCTCAATTTATAAGACGAAAATATGATGTAACCCGCGCTTTGATTTTAGCGGGAGTTTTAATGGTTTTACAAAACCCGCAAATTCTTGTTTTTGACCTTTCCTTTCAACTGTCCTTTTTAGCAACGGTTGGACTTATTTATGTTTCGCCTATAATTGAAAAATATTTTAAATTTATTGGAGAGAGGTTTGGATTTAAGGAAATTATAGTTGCCACAATCGCCACGCAAATATTCGTTTTGCCGTTTCTGCTTTATTCAATTGGCAATTTTTCCACTGTTTCACTAATTGTGAATATTTTGGTTTTGCCAATAATACCATTCGCTATGTTTTTCAGTTTTCTTGCTGGGATTTTTGGTTTTGTCTTTACTCCAATTTCTATTTTATTTGGTTCCGTAACTTATTATTTATTGCATTACGCGCTCTCTGTTTCAAAGTTTTTCGGCAATTTACCTTTTGCTTCATATGTCGTGCCACAATTTTCTCCAGTTTTAATGTTTATAGCCTACGCAATATTAATTTTCGGAATATTTTTTTGGTATAAAAGAAATTCCGCCACCCGCGCGTAAGCGCGTGGCGGCGGAGATCTGGACGAGAGTCCTACTTGATAGAAGGGATTCTTCCTTCCCGCCTCTCGATCATTTCGATGGAGACGGTTTCCATAAGCCAACGTCTGATTTGAAGATGTGCATCTACGGTTCGTTGAGGGTTGGGTGGGAATTTATGCCACCCTTCTTTGTACAGATTATTGTAAAGTAGTTGGAGTCGCTCATCGGTCAACTGATCGAAATAGTCCCGCAATCGATCCCCCAGTGCATTGAAATGGTCTGGCCTAAGTCTTTGTGGTTTTTTCACGCAAGAACCTCCTTTTCGTGTCTTGATACAAACTATTTTAATAGGTAACAAAAGTCAATTACTTAATTTCTGAAAATCTTTTTTCTACAATCTCCCAATTTATATTAGAAAGAAAGGCATCAACGTACTTCACTTTGTCAGCTGGCACATAATCAACCATAAAGGAGTGCTCCCACACGTCCATGGCAAGGAGTATGGGCAGTCCCGCGAGTTGTCCTAATTCATGATCATTGACCCAATATATGTGGGGAGTTTTTGCGGCATTGTCATAGGCAAGAATTGTCCAACCAATGCCACGCATCAAGCCAACCGATTTAAAATGATTTATAAAACCGTTCCAATCGCCATACTTTTCTTTAAGAACTTGGGCGACCGTTGAATTCTGATTCAATGGTTTAGCCCCACCTTCAAATTGTTCAAAATAGTATTCATGCATTCGCATACCATTGAATTCAAATGGCAGTCGGCGCATAACTTCACCCAAGGCATAAGCATTTTTCTCGCTGTCTTTTCTAAGTTCGGCGAGAGTTTCTCTTAGAGTATTGGTAAATTTTACATAACCTTCATAAAGCTTTAGGTGAACCTCAACTTGTTTTTGGGAAATTCCCTTTAGTTCGGGAATATTGAATTTTCTCGGTTCGTATTTCATTGATTTTTAATTAAAATAATTTATTCAAATCAATTACCCCGCGGCAAGCCGCGAGGAAATCGCTACGCGTATTATATCATAGCTCACTTTTCTATTCTCTAATTCGCGCGAATTAGAGAATAGAGACAGGGAGTATTAAAGTGAAGATAAGACAGAACGAACAACGGGTGGAAGAGATTGGGAAATAGAGTAAAAAATCATTAATCCTCTTTGTTCTTTTTCAAGAATATTCACGGAAGCGAGAATACCAAGATGTTTAGATGTTGCTTTGAAAGACAATTTAATTTTATCGGCAACATCAGCCACATTCGCTTCCTTTTCTTTTTTTATAACACGCAAAATCGCCAGACGCCTTTTGTTGGCTATGGCCTTGAGAGTTTTTTCTAATTCTCGTTCATTCATATTTATATAATACATATTATCACTCTCCTCTAATTCGCGCCTGTCTGCGTGCGACGCACAGGCAGGCGAATTAGAGGAGAGTGAAGTTTGGGGATAAAGATTTTTGGTGGCGGTACAATTTATTTATGGCTAAGTCCACCAAAGTTTTACTCTTGCTTACGAGTGTTTTGATTGTTTCTAACTTTCTCATTTGGCAGGCGGCCCTTTCTAGTGAAAATGTAAACGGTAATGAACTAAAAGTTTATTTTCTTGATATTGGGCAAGGAGATGCAACTTTTATAGAAGCGCCAAATGGCAATCAGATTTTAATTGACGGTGGACGAACCGATAATAAAGTTTTGCGCGAACTTGGAGAGGTTATGAATCCCTTTGATAAAGAAATTGATGTGGTTATAGCAACGCATCCTGACGCTGACCACGTTGGCGGACTTCCTGAAGTTTTTTCTAGATACAAAGTGGAAAATTATATTGATTCGGGGAATCAAACTAAGGACACGCAAATATTTAAAGTTTTAACGCAAAAAGTTCAAGAGAAAACAAACGAAGGAATGAATTATTTAATAGCAAAGCATGGACAACGTTTCACACTTGATAAAGAAAAAGAAATTTATATCGATATTTTATACCCCGACAAAGATGTGCGTTATGTAGAAAGTAATGACGCCTCAATTGTAATAAAGCTTTCATACA
The DNA here is from genome assembly GCA_038063555.1 of Patescibacteria group bacterium. Classification (GTDB taxonomy): domain Bacteria; phylum Patescibacteriota; class Minisyncoccia; order Phycocordibacterales; family JAKFXT01; genus JAKFXT01. Next base: position 4,491 of record JBBTUX010000006.1, read on the forward strand.
AAAATAATTGTTTCATTATGAGTGGAGATGCTTCACGAAATATTGAACGTCATGTGGCTGGTTTGGAAAAAAATAATTTGGATTGTGATGTTTTGAAAACAGGCCATCACGGTTCGCGGACTTCCACATCAGCCGAATGGGTCGGATTTATTTCACCTAAATATGCTGTGATTTCTGTGGGTAAAAATAATACCTATGGTCACCCCAATAAAGAGACATTAGATACCTTGAAAAGGTTTAATGCAGAAATTTATAGAACTGACGAAGAAGGAAGAATTGAAATAAATTCAGATGGGAAACAGGTTTATTTAAAATAAAAATTCCCCCAAGAAATGGGGGATCCTCGGCGCTAGCGAGGGGTCAGATACAGTCGGCCAAGAAAGGACCTGCCTTTAGGCGAGCGCCGAGGAGAACAGCTCCTTAATAATCTCATAAATAAAAAATTATTCAATTGACTTTTTATTTAAGGAGAATATCCTTGCTTTAGAAAGAAACCCAATTAGACCAGACTGGAGGTGTGCTATGCCGCAGTACAGTGTTGATTTTGAAAGGGTCGGAAAAGACGAGGAGATCGTCACAATTCATCGAGTTATGGAGAACAGGACATGCGTTGCTGTAACGGTGGATGAAGACGTTGCCTCAAGGATCAAGTCTGCTTTGGAAATTCTCGAAATACTTGAGAGCCTCGGCTTGCCAACGGACGATTCCTCTCATTGGCGTTTGCGGGAATTAATCAATAAAGAGGAACCCAAGGAAATTCACCATGCAAATGCCATTCGGGAAATATTCAATCTTCGTCAGTAGGGGTTAAACGGCGAGAGACAAAAAGGCCGCCTGCGGGCGGTCTTTTAACTTGACATTTTTGGTTTTAGTGGAAGCTAAAGCCTAATAGCTAGTGCCTAAAAGCTGTTTTAAAAAATTCCCGCTTTCTTGAGAGTTTTGTAGGCCCCGTTCTTATTTATTGTCTTTATGGCTTGAGTAGAAATATTCAAAGTGAAAGTTTTATTGAGTTCCGGTACAAAAATGCGCTTCTTTTTTAAATTTGGGTAACGGCGACTATTGCCACAAGGATTAAATTGGGTTGCGCGAGTTCTGTTGGAGTAGCGTCCTCCAACAAGGGAACCTTTTTGAGTTATGTCGCAAACTTTTGCCATTTTACCCTCCTAAATTTTCTGGGGAAATCACACGGAGGTGTTTTGATTTCCCTTGTTATTTATAATGTTTTAATTTCACCAAAGTCCCTTAATTCTCTTAGAAAATTTTGGCGGGTGAAATTAAAAAAACGGAATGAATACCGTTAATCCGGCATATGCTATCATACATTTAATGGAATGCAATCCCGTAGTAGAAAATGGCATTAGAAGCATTTCTGTACATAAAATATAATGAAAAGGTCGTTTAATAAATTAATTTTACAAAATTGGTCATTCTGCTTCTGAAAGAAGAGATGCCATTTCTCACTACCGGATGCAAGGAGATGTTTTGACAGTAGTTTTTCAAGTCGCTATTTTAGTTTTTTCTGTTGTTTTGCACGAATTGGCTCATGGTTACGCCGCCAATTATTATGGAGACCCGACCGCGCGACTTGCGGGGCGTCTTACTATGAATCCAATAAGCCACATTGATCCATTTGGCTCAATTATTTTGCCAGCTTTAATGGCGCTTTTGCCAGGGGGAATTATTTTAGGTTGGGCTAAACCAGTGCCATATAACCCATATAATTTAAAGGGGCGTTTTGCAGAAACTGTAGTTACAGGGGCGGGAATAATGACCAATTTGCTCTTGGCTTTAATTTTTGGATTAGTCTTGCGTTTCGGAGGAGCTAGTTTGGGAGAAGGATTTACCACACTTGCTGTTTATATAGTTCTTATAAACTTACTTCTTGCAATATTTAATGCCATACCAATACCTCCACTCGATGGTTCAAAAGTTCTCTCTACTGTTTTGCCCTTTCAGTTTCGCTCTATAATTGATTCACTTGAGCGCTGGGGGCTTGTTTTACTTCTGATTTTTGTCTTTTTTGGTTGGCAATTTCTCTATCCAATAATAAAGTTTTTATTTGGTTTAATAGTGGGAAGTTCTATTTTTTGAGGACGATTTCAGTATTCTTGCGTGAAATTCTGCTCTATAGTAGACCCCGTTAGAGAGCTTGAGGATGAGGTTACGAACATAATTATTTTATATGGATAAAATTTGTTTACGTGACAAGTTGCAGGTAATTCTCTAATGGGGTAGAGTATTTCGACAAAGAGCTTAGAAGCTCCATTTTAATTTGTGAGCACAATAAATCAATTAATTAAAAAGAATCGCAGAACCCCCCGTCGCAAAACCAAGACGACGGCTTTAAGTCGTGGTTTTAATTATGTTAAAAACAGACCAATGTTTTACCCATCTCCTTTTAAAAGAGGTGTGTGTGTAAAAGTGACTACCAAAACTCCTAAGAAGCCAAACTCTGCTATTAGAAAGATTGCCCGTGTGCGTCTAACTAATGGAATGGAAGTAACCGCCTACATTCCCGGTGAAGGACACAATCTTCAAGAACACTCTGTAGTTTTGCTTCGCGGCGGTCGCGTGAAGGATATTGGACTACGTTATACTATTGTTCGCGGAGTACTCGATACACAAGGAATAGAAAAGCGCCGTGTCTCACGCAGTCGTTATGGAACAAAAATGTCTAAGGTGACAAAGTAAATAACGACCAACAACTTACAACTAACAAAAATTAGGAAAATCAATCATGCGAAGAAAATTAAACATAAAAAGAGATAAACCGTTAGAAATTGTCTATGGATCAGAGCAAATAGGTAAGTTTATCAATTACATAATGAAAGATGGTAAAAAAAGCACCGCTCGCAAAGTGGTTTATGACGCGCTCGACATAGTGAAAGAAAAAGCGAAAGTAGCAAATCCATTGGAACTTTTTCAAACAGCCATAACAAATATTTCTCCCAATATGGAAGTTCGTTCTCGTCGTGTAGGTGGGGCTAACTATCAAGTTCCACGTGAAGTGCGTCCTGAGAGAAAACAAGCCCTTGCTTTCAGATGGATAATTGAAGCGGCAAATGGAAAAAAAGGAAAACCAATGAGCGTAAAACTAGCCGATGAGTTTATTGCCGCTGCAAAAAATGAAGGAGAAGCCATGAAAAAGAGAGAAAATACTCACAGAATGGCTGAAGCTAATAAGGCCTTTGCCCATTTCGCTTGGTAATTTTACGAAGTAAAATTATCCCGAGTTTATCGAGGGATTTATTTAAAAATAATGAATAGAGATTACCCATTAGAAAAAGTTAGAAATTTTGGAATTATAGCTCACATTGATGCTGGGAAAACCACAACTTCCGAGCGTATTTTGTATTACACCGGCATGACTCACAAAATTGGTGAAGTGCACGAGGGCGAGACGGTAACCGATTGGATGGAACAAGAACGCGAACGGGGTATCACTATCACGGCCGCCGCTATTACTTGTTTTTGGAATAAAACCGATGATCCTCTAAAAAAGGATATGTATCGCTTTAATATTATTGATACCCCAGGTCACATTGATTTTACAGTTGAAGTAAAACGTTCGCTTCGAGTTTTGGATGGAGCGGTTGTTGTGTTTGATGGAGTGGCAGGGGTTGAACCACAATCAGAAACAAATTGGCGTTACGCTGATGAAGCTTCTGTGCCGAGAATTTGCTTTATAAATAAATTAGACAGAACTGGTGCTTCTTTTGAAAAGTCATACGCATCTATTCTTGATCGTTTGAATAAAAACGCTATCAGAATGCAAATTCCAATTGGCTTGGAAGATAAGCACGAAGGAGTAGTGGATCTTTTGAAAATGAAAAGTTATCGTTTTGAAGGCGAAATGGGAATTAAAATTGTAGAAGGAGAAGTTCCAGCTGAACTTGTGGAAGAAGCTAAAAAATATCGCAATGAACTAATAGAAAAAATTGTAGAAAACGATGAAGAGGTAATGCGTGAATATTTGGAAGGAAAAGAAATTTCAATTGAAAGATTAAAAGGGATTTTGCGAAAAGCAGTTATAGGAAATAAAATTTTCCCAGTTTATACCGGTTCTGCTCTAAAAAATAAAGGTGTGCAATTGGTTTTGGACTCTGTAGCTGACTATCTTCCTAGTCCACTTGATTTACCACCAGTTAAAGGAAAAAATCCTGATACAGGGGAGGAAGTATTTCGTAGCGCAAGTGATAGTGATCCATTTTGTGCACTTGCTTTCAAACTACAAGCGGATCCATTTGTCGGGCAACTTACATTCTTTCGAGTTTATTCGGGAACCATTGAAGCTGGTTCATATATTTACAATTCCACAACAGGAGAAAAAGAGCGTTTGGGACGCATTGTGCGTTTGCAGGCGAACGAAAGAGAAGAAGTAAAAAAAGTTTTTGCTGGAGAAATTGCTGCCGCAGTTGGCTTAAAAAGCGCTCGCACTTCGCATACATTTTCTGATGAAAAGAACCCCATAGTCCTTGAAGAAATTAAATTTCCAGAACCAGTTATCTCTCTTCGCATTGAACCAAAGACAAAAGCCGATCAAGAAAAAATGGGCGTGGCGCTTAAAAAACTTTCTGATGAAGATCCAACTTTCCGTATATCAAGTGATCAAGAAACAGGCGAGACCATTATTTCCGGTATGGGAGAATTGCACTTAGAAATTTTGGTGGACCGTATGAAAAGAGAATTTTCAGTTGAGGCGAACGTCGGCAAACCGCAAGTGGCTTACAAAGAAACAATTACTCGTGAAGCTGAAGTGGAAAATAAATACATTAAGCAAACTGGAGGCCGTGGTCAATATGGTCACGTTAAAATTAAAATTAAACCGCTTGATAAAAATGTTGATGAAGAAGATTTGCCGAAAAATACTAAAAGAAGCAAAGGATTTGAGTTTATTAATAATATTAAAGGCGGTGTTATTCCTCAAGAATTTATTGGCGCGGTAGAAAAAGGTCTTAAAGAAGGAATGGAGCGCGGAGTTCTGGCACATTTTCCACTGGTAGATATTTCAGTCAATCTTTTTGATGGTTCATACCATGATGTGGACTCTTCCGAAATTGCTTTTAAAATTGCCGCCTCTCAAGCTATACAAGAAGCTGCTCGAAAAGCTGGTCCAGTCATACTAGAACCAATTATGAAAGTAGAAATTTTGGTGCCAGAGCAATTCATGGGTGACATTACGGGAAATCTTTCAAGTAAACGCGCCGCAATTGAGGGAATGTCGGACAGGATTGGTTTGAAAGTAATTTCAGCAAAAGTTCCTCTTTCAGAAATGTTTGGTTACAGCACAACTTTGCGCTCCCTCACTCAAGGACGCGGAACATCCACTATGGAATTTGATCACTATGATATTGTGCCGAAGAATGTGGCGGATGGAATAGTAGAGGCGAGAAAATAATATTTAAAATAAAAATGTTGAAGCCGTTCCGATGTGAATCGGAACGGCTTTTGCGTTGGGGGTGTTACTTCTCGACGATGATGATGATGAGATACATCTGGACAGCTTCGAACCTTCCAGTTTTCCTTATGCCGTTCTCGAGAGCGATGGCCCTTGTTGCTTCGGGAAATCGCCGCGTAATTTCGTCGTGGATAATTTTCCGAACGGCGGGTTCAGTGTTTGTGCCGGAAGCACCCATCGTGAGCTCCCGGTCAATTTCCATTGAGTGGGTCCCAATAACTCGTCCGCCGTACTTCTTGATTTCAATCGGAATTACCACTGCTGGAATTTCTTCTCTTTTGGCTTGCTCAGCGCCCATGGCCTTGTCCTTATTGGTTGGGGGTTATAGAACTATTTCTAAATTTATTTTTACGCTCATTTTTAATTATTGTCAATTTTCCCCAGCTTTCCCCCAATTGCGCATTTTTATATAACTTGACGTGTTTTACAACTTTATATAGTATGGCTCACATTCACTTTTAGAGTTTTTTTTCTTCTCCGATGTATGTCGGAGCATCGCTTCCGGCCTCTTGCAGGAAGAGACGAAATAGGAAAAAACCAAAGAGGAAGAAGAATTATAATGACAAGTGAGGAGCGGATCGAAAGCTTGCTTTCATTTCGTCCGAACGCCGTCATTATATAAGGGTTGTGTTTTCGTCGAGATTTTACAACCGCTTTTATTAATCGCAAGGGTTTTTGGTTATAGGCCACTCGCGCCTTATAACAAAAAACACTTGTTAAACATTTTTATTGTATGGCTGAATCAGCAAAATTTGACCGCAGTAAACCTCACGTTAACGTCGGAACAATTGGCCACGTTGACCACGGTAAAACTACGCTCACCGCCGCTATTCTAAATGTACTCAACCTTGCTGGAAAGGAGGTTAAGCTAAAAGGAGTTGATCAAATCGATTCTGCTCCCGAAGAAAAGGCACGCGGAATTACTATTAACATTTCGCACAACGAGTACTCAACCGACGCTCGTCACTATGCGCACATTGATGCCCCAGGTCACGCGGACTACATCAAGAACATGATTACTGGTGCCGCCCAAATGGACGGAGCGATTCTTGTGGTTGCCGCAACTGATGGTGTTATGCCACAAACTCGTGAGCACGTTTTGCTTGCAAAACAAGTAGGAGTTCCAAAGATAATTGTCTTTTTGAACAAGTGCGACATGGTGGATGATAAGGATATGATTGACTTGGTGGAAGATGAGGTTCGCGAACTTCTTACTAAGCAAGGTTTTGACGGAAAAGACGCCCCAGTTATTCGTGGGTCAGGGCTTAAAGCGCTTGAAGCAAAGTCAGTTGATGATGAATGGGCTAAGAAAATATTGGATCTTACTAATGCGCTTGATACCTATATTCCAATTCCAGTTCGAGAACTCGATAAGCCATTCCTTATGCCAGTTGAAGACATTTTCTCAATTGAAGGACGCGGAACGGTTGTTACCGGTCGTATTGAAAGAGGAAAGGTGAAAGTAGGTGAGGAAATTGAAGTTATTGGTTTGAAACCTACTGCCAAAACTGTTGTTACTGGTATTGAAATGTTCAATAAATCCCTAGCGGAAGGTTTAGCAGGAGACAATGCTGGAATTTTGGTTCGCGGTCTTAAGAAAGAAGATGTGCACCGTGGACAAGTTTTAGCTAAGCCAGGGAGTGTTACACCACACACAGAATTTGAATCAGAAGTTTATATTCTTACCAAAGAGGAAGGAGGTCGTCACACCCCATTCTTTACAGGTTATAAGCCACAGTTTTATGTTAGAACTACTGACGTAACTGGGGAAGTAACTCTTAAAGAAGGAGTGGAGATGGTTATGCCAGGAGACACTGTTACTTTCAAAGTAAAACTTGTAGCTCCAGTTGCTCTTGAAGAAAAACAACGTTTTGCTATTCGTGAAGGAGGTAAAACTGTTGGTGCCGGAGTTGTAACTAAAATCGTTGCGTAATAAACCAACGACTAACGACCCACGACCTACGAGAAAGAAATTTCTTGTAAGTTGTGAGTTGTCGGTTGTGAGTTAAAACCATGGCTACCAAAGAAATAAAAACCAAAGCCCCAAAGAAGGTGACCAAGAAAGCGGCCGCCCAAGCGGCAGCCGAGGTCTCCAAGCTTCGTTTGCGTGTGCAAGCGTATGAGCACAAAATTCTTGATGCCTCTGTGCGTCAAATAATGGATACAGCTCTTAAGTTTGATGCCAAAATAGAGGGTCCTGTGCCACTTCCAACTACGATTAAGAAATATACCGTCAATCGTTCTTCTTTCATTTTCAAAAATGCGCGAGAACAATTTGAAATGAGAGTTCACAAGAGATTGATAGATATAATTAATCCAAATGCAAAAGTGGTAGAAGCTCTCACTAATTTGAGTTTGCCATCCGGCGTCTCAATTGATGTGAAAATGATGTAAATTAACGAGAACAGAAAAAATCCCCGAAAGGGGATTTTTTCATGGGCGACTATAATTTACATCAATCCATGCCGATAGAAATATTGTTATGTTCGTTCGTCTTATTTCTCTGTTGAATATAAATAAAAACAGAACTCGAAATTACTTAGCAGAAATATAAAATTAAGTACGAGTCACGATATTTCTTTCGAGCGGATGATGTAATTCTTAATAAAGAAAATAATCAACAAAAGAAAACTCCGCCTAAGGCGGAGTCACTTCTTGAACTGGAAGATACTGTGTAATTTTTCTTCTTTGTAAACATCTACACAGATTTCTCCTAGAACGAAAATCTGGCCGACATTAAGATGAGTGATTTCGCCATTTTTCAGACGCTCCTCAATGTCTTTGATTTCTGATTCTAGTTTTTCCTCTTTTACTTCTTTTTCCAGAACCAACATTCCTGCCCAGAAGCAATGTATCTTGAGCATTTTATTGCTCCCATTGATTGACTAAATTCAGTATAACAAATTTTGTTTTCTTGACCCCGTTAGATAGGAATCTCTTATCTAACGGGGTTGACTTTATTTTTTATAAGAGGAATATGTTTGTAACTGTTCAATTTGAGGAGAAAGCGTGGATATAAAAGTGTGCGAACTTATTGAGTTTGAACCCAATCATCAAGAGACGGGGGTCGAGTTTATTGTGACCGTCATCGAAACCTATCATTGTGTAACCCACGATGAAATCACCGGTCGGCTTTTTCACCGCTCTGTTAAGTGGTCGGTTCTCCCGCGCAAGGGGGACTGTCTATGTCTTGATGACTGGAGGATTCCTATCTACTCCGTAAAAGAGAAGGCCTTCCCTAATGGCTTAAGTGAAGTTCGGGTTTTTGTATTAAATTATATATATCCCAAGCTCGAGTCCGAATGGAAAAAAGGGGAAGTGGTTTGAGGCGCCGTGTACTCGCAAGAGTCCGGCGCCGTTTTGTTTTTCTATAATCAAACTTGCAAAGAATTATTTATATGATATTATCATATGATAATTTAATACATTTAATAAACTAAAAACATGAGCACCATATCTGTTCCAGTTAACGCCAGCCAAGAGGAATTTATAAAATCCTTTGTTAAAGAAGGTAAGGCAACTAATAAAGCTGATGTCTTTCGTAAGGCTCTAGATCGTTTGGCTAGAGAAGATGCCATTCAAGAAGTATTGTTGGCTTCGAAGGAACCAACCTTAAAAGGAAATTTGCGGGAGTTGATGAAAAAGATTCGCTAATCTCATATCCCCATGAAAATTGAGGTTAATTATAAACCGACATTTATTAGAAATTTAAATCGACTTGAGAACGCTCTTAGAGAAGAGGTGATTGAGAAAATAGAGTTATTCAAAAACACCGACAATCATAAAACTCTAAAAGTGCACAAACTGCACGGACCTTTTATTAAGTATTATAGTTTTTCCGTTAATTACAAAACGAGAATAATCTTTGAATTCGTTTCCAAAAAAGAAACCGTATTACTTTCTATTGGTGACCACGATATTTATAAATAAAGCTATTACAGACATTCTAATCCGCCTTAGGCGGATTAGAATGTCTGGTCCGGCGCCGTTTTGTTTTCCTAATAAAAATCAACAAGTAATCTATTCTCTTATTCGCACGAATAAGAGAATAGATTACAGACACTTGCTTTTTGTATTTCAATGTACTAATAATTAAAGTGATTAGTTCAATTTTTTTGCGGAGGGTTTATGGAATTCCAAGTAAGGAAGATGCTGGGGCTCAGTGTTGCGGATTCAATCTACTGGCTCCTGTTTCAAAGCGGTATTCTGGTTTTGGCACGCTTGCCAAACCATCCGTTCTTACAGAAAACCTACTGGGAAACATTTCCGAAAGACGCAGGAAAAACCGGCCCTCTCATCGGTGGTGGTATCGTTCAGGCGAACGGTGAAGTCACATGGTGGGAGTCGAAGGGGTGTTATGTCAAAACTCCTGAAGGGCGTCGTGAGGAAATATCCCAATTCTTCAAGGCTCACCCAGAAATACTTCGTGAAGTCTGGGACTCGGTTTAGAACACAAGTCCCCATTGCCAAGGCGCCGTGTACTCGCAAGAGTCCGGCGCCGTTTTGTTTTTTAATTTGAATTGCTGAATTGACTTTTTATACAAAATATGCTATTATCAAAAGGTAAGCAAATCTGGGCACTTCTCTCTAGGGGCCAGAGTGGTTTGCGAAACAAAGGAGACAAATATGTGCCGAACGCACCCGACGGGGATATCGGTACTAGAGAAGGCCACCGCATCAGGTGGCCTTGTTTTTTTAATTTAAATTGATAAAGAAGTTTTGAAATTTTCTTTTAGTAAAAATAGTCAGATATTTCTATGATTGTCTTCAATTGAAATTATGTTTAATTTTTCTTGAACATGAAAAAAGAAAATTCTTCCACTATCAGCAAATTCCATTTCATATAATTCCACTTCAGGTGTTAATTCTTTGAATAAGGATGAATAAGGCGGGTTGTTGTATATTTTATCTCTAATTATTGAAATTTTATTGCGGACTTCGCAATTACTAATCATTTTCAGTTTATTTAAAAGAGCCTTTGTTTTACCATGATTAAAACTGCCCAACTTACATTCACTGTCAGAAAGTTTTGTAAAACAAAGCAAAAACCGCTTAATCTCACTATCTTCTTTTTGATTAGGTATGTTGGTTAATTTCTCAGGCAAAAAATCATTCTTTAAATTTGCCACATACTCTAATGCTTCTGCATTTATTAAGCTATGAATTCTAGCTGTGGCCTTTTTACGCAGTTCGTTGTTCTGCTTCTGTGAGCCTTTTCCCATAGTAAGATTGCATGCTTTCGGGAGTTATAATGTTTTGCGACCTATCAGATGAACCAACTTCCTTCCTCGCTTCTTGCCAAGGGAGTTCGTTATGAGTTAGTGCTTCAAGATAATCTCCGTCAAATTTTCCGTACAAATTCCATATTTTATCAAGAAATTCAAAATCCTCTTTTTTTAGGGACGTGAAGATGCTGTCTTTTATTTCGGGATGATTAGCTTTGAAATCAAAAGCTTTAAAAGTATCCCACACTTTATAAATGGCGGGACCATGAATCCAAGCCTCTATCTTGTCCGGAAACATTTCTTTTTTTCTTAAAACAAGGCTCCATGCTTGTGCGTAATACAACAACTTTTGGAGCTTTTTTGAGTCCAAACCTTTATCTGGTTCTTCTTGATTCTTCTTTACAAAATAGTTAGCAACCTGAAGAACCTTGTCCGATCCTGGTTGGGTGGTTGTAGGCATTAGAATATCCTTACTATTCAATTATAACCAATTTGTCAATATTTCACTATTTTTATCCACATTGGCCATAGTATGGGTTTGGTCACCATTTTTTCAAATAACTTGCAATTTATTGCTGGTCGGGTAGTATATCCAAATTGTGTTCTGTGAATGCTCGGCGCAAAAGCTGGGTAGTCCGCCAGACAAACAGCTAACAAGTTGTTTCTCGTGGTGGCGTAGGCCACTTTTTTAATTCACCCGCCAAAACTTTTTATACAAAAAGTTTCAGGCGGGTAAACAATATGAAATTCGTTTTAGGTAAAAAGCAATATATGACTCAGCTCTTTAATGACAAAGGGCATATGTTGGCTGGCACAGTTGTTTCCGTTTTGCCCCTCAAAGTGACACAAGTAAAAAATAAAGAAACAGATGGATATGATGCATTGCAACTTGCCGCTTTTCCAAAAAAGAAAAATGCTGGTAAAGCTATTGCCGGGCACTTGAAAGCGTCAGGAGTTGAGAGTGGGAATTTTGAAAAACTAAATGAAGTTCGCTTGGACTCTGCCTCAGATAAAAAAGTAGGAGATACCATTGATGTTTCAATATTTGCAGAAGGTGACAAGATAGAGGTCTCGGGAATTTCTAAAGGAAAAGGTTTTCAAGGTGTGGTAAAAAGACACGGCTTTCACGGCGGACCCCGCACTCACGGTAATGCACACGGCGAACATTCTCCGGGTTCTATTTCAGGAGGTCTCCGAACCCACGTTCCAAAGAATATGAGAATGGCGGGAAGAATGGGTGGAGACAGAACCACGGTAAAAAACCTTTCAATATTAAAAGTCCTTCCTGAAAGCAATGAGCTTATAGTGAGTGGTGCAATACCAGGTCGCCGGGGGACATTCATTGAGATACGAGCCACGAAATAAGAGTTACGAAAAATCATAACTCATAACTCTTAACTCTTAACTCAAAATTTAAAAACATGGAACAAAATATATACAATCAACAAGGAAAGAAATCTGGGACGATTAAATTACCCGAAAAACATTTTGGTTTGAAGTGGAATGCTGACTTGGTGCACCAAGTGGTAACTTCCATGATGTCTAGTCGCAGAAAGGGACTTGCTCACGTAAAAGAAAGAGGGGAAGTAGCGGGGGGTGGTAGAAAGCCATGGCAACAAAAAGGAACAGGACGCGCTCGTCACGGATCTATTCGCTCACCACTTTGGAGAAAAGGGGGTGTGACACATGGACCAAGAAATGAGAAAAATTATGCTAGAAAAGTGAATGATAAGATGCGTCGCAAAGCGCTTTACACCGTTATTTCTCAAAAACTTCGCGATGGAGAAGTGCTTTTCTTGGATGAAATAAAGATGGCGCAAATAAAAACCAAAGATGCTAAGGGAATTGTAGAAAAAATTTCCAGTATCAAGGGTTACGAAAAAATGGCTGGTAAAAAGAAAAATGCAGTAATGATTGCTCTATCAAAGAAAGATAAGAATGTAGAAAAGAGTTTTCAAAATTTCAACAATATGAGCGTTATTGAGTCGCGTAATTTAAACCCGGTGGATATTTTGAATTATAAATTCTTGGCAATTGTGAACCCAGAAGAATATATAAAAAACTTATAACATGTAACTTGTAACGAAATACCATGGCATTATTTGGAAAAAAGAAAACTGAAGAAGTAACAAAGAAACCAAAGAAGGAATCTTTGGCTATTACAGAAGCGCAGGTAAAAGTGGGAGTTCCAGGATTTGGCATAACTTTCACACTCAAACCTCGTGTTACAGAAAAATCTTCAATGCTTGCAAAAAGAGGGGTTTACACATTTGATGTGCCACAAGGAGCAAGTAAAGGCGCAATAGCTAAAGCCGTTACAGCTATTTGGAAAGTTCACCCTGTAAAAATTGCCATAGTAAAAACGGCCGGTAAATCAAAAATGTCTAAGGGTAAAAAGGGGCGCAAAGCCGATATGAAAAAGGCCTACGTTTATCTTAAGAAAGGAGAGAAAATAGAAATTGGCTTAAATTAATATTATGAAATTCTATAAACCAACAACACCCTCACGTCGCTCAATGACTGTAGTTGATTACAGGAAATTGCTTTCTGGTCACCGTGCCAAAAAATCTCTGAAAGGTGGTTTTAGACGTGGCTCGGGACGCAATGCTTTTGGACGTATCACAGTGCGCCACAAGGGAGGCGGAGTAAAACGCAGTTTCCGCTTTGTTGATTTTAAAATGGACAAAATTAATGTGCCAGGAATTGTAAAAACAATTGAGTATGATCCAAATAGAACTGGATTCATCGCTCTAATTTCTTATAGAGATGGGGAGTATAGATACATTTTGGCGCCAAAGGAAGTGAAAGTTGGTCAAACTATAATGACCGCTGAAAAAACAGATGTGGTCGCTGGAAATCGTATGTCACTAATTAATATTCCTGTTGGAACATTTGTATTTAATGTTGAAATTAAACCAAAGGGGGGTGCCAAAATGATTCGCTCGGCTGGAAACTATGCCGAAGTTATTGCGCATGACCTTGGCTACACCCTTTTAAAAATGCCATCAAGTGAAGTGCGTCGTGTGCCATCTCTATGTTTTGCGTCAATTGGAGGGGTGTCTAATGATGAACATCATCTTGTTGTTTTGGGTAAAGCAGGACGCTCTAGAAAAATGGGAATTCGCCCAACGGTTAGAGGTTCTGCCATGAATCCAGTGGATCACCCACACGGTGGAGGTGAAGGTAAGCAAGGCAGAGGCCTTCGTCGCGCAAAAAGTATGTGGGGCAAACCAACAGGCAAGGGGCAAAAATCTCGCACCCCTAAAAAATATTCAAATCGTCTTATTGTCAGTCGTAGATTTGTGGGAAAGAGGAAAGATAATAAATAGAAAATGAGTTACGAGGTTTGAGTTAAGAGTTATGAAAAACCCCTCCGCTAGGCCAAACCTAGCGGAGGGGTTTTTGATTTAGCTACTTCTTCTTTGGTTTCTTTTTTTCTTTGCGATGAGATGCGTTTCCTTTTGCCATATTATTTTTTTACCCGCCAAAACTTTTATGTAAAAAGTTTCCGGTGGGTGAATTAATTATTACTAAGCTCTATTATAAGTAATAAAATCAAAATTCGCACTATATTTTCTATGGTGCGGATTTTGATAGTCGAAATTTTAAGCCCATTTGGCGACTGCCCAGCTCCGTTTTGGTTTATAATCTCAAAACCGGGTTGGGCAATCCTCAGATTGGATCAACACACTTTAAACTATTGAAAGTATTTTGAGGTTACAAAAATTACAAAACCCCCTCCCAGATAACAGAGGGGGTGGCGGGAAGGCCAGGCCGCGTACTAAATCTATTGGGTACGCTTGCCAATTTGGAGAGGTCGCCTTTAGGGCGGGGGTTTCTCCTAAAACGCGGTCTGGCTCCTTATTTGTACTCTGGTGAGACCTTGTCCGTTTAGCGTAGTGACGGACAAAGCTGACCATGTTAATTATCTGACCATTTCGACTACTAGCAAAGGGAGTTATGCACTTTTATAAAAAAAAGAGGTCGTGTGGACACGACCTCCTCGCACACTTTTTCGATGAAACATTAATCCCATCTAATTCCCAGTTCCCATTCGTGAGTGCAGTGAGTGCACTGGACGATACAGGAAGTCCTCCCATTGTTCCTGACTTCGACCACCTTTCCACTGACCCTTTTGTAGCTTCGAGGGTTGGTTAGTCTATAGCAAGCGGGACAGGTCCAATAGTTTTTGGTCGAAATCGCACCTTCAAGGTCTGAAATTTCCAGAACTTCTTTGCCAGCAAGAAAATGACATTTTTTACTTCTGAACTCAGGAAGGAATACGGCAACGTTTCCTCCTGGTATAAAAAAAGCTATGGCTCCCGGAATTGTGAGGATGGTAATGGGGCGCTTGTATTTACGGGCGAATTCAGTTTTCGATGCTCGATATTCGGAAAGCATCATCGGAAGTTCTACTTCTCGAGGGAAAATAAGACGGCATCCTTCCATGAAAGTTACCTCCAAGGAAATTGTTAGGAACGCTAAGCCCTTTATACGCTTTGAACTGAAGTTTGACAATACAAGTCTATTTGATAAGCTTCCTTTCAAGCTTCCAAGGTAATTGGCGTTCCTAGGAAATCCTGAATAAGGGTTTTTTTATTTCCAAAAAACAAGGAGGGAAGCGACTCAAATTTTTTGAGAATCCCTCCCCAGTTTGGGGGATATCTGGAAGCAAAGTATAATAACGAATTTTAAAAATAAGAATCTAACTTAAGTTTTGTCTCTATTTTGAGTGAAACTGGGGAGGGATGAAGATTTTAAAGTTCGCAAGAACTCACTAAAAAATCTACCATGCGATCACTAAAAAAAGGACCATATCTTGATCCAAAGCTAATGAAAAAGATTAGCGGTAAGCGCCCAATAGAAACTGGGGTTATTAAGACTTGGGCTCGCCGCAGTCAAATTTCGCCAGAAATGGTGGGCTTCACTTTTGGAGTCCATAACGGAAGAGAGCATCTTGCTGTTTTGGTAACTGAAGATATGGTGGGACACCGTCTTGGAGAATTTTCATTAACTCGTAAGTTCATTCGTCACGGTGGAAAGATTCAGAAAGAGCTTGAACAAAAACAAAAGGAATCTGAAATTGCTGCGGCTAAATCTGCCACCACTACCGCGGCTGACGCTAATACTCCACCTAAGAAATAATTCACCCCATTAGATATTATGAAACACACTAATATTCCACAAATCAAAAACGATAGTCGATCATGTATGTATACGGGTTTTTCTAAATTAATAATTATCTAACGGGGTAAACTATGAAAGCTTATCTTAAAAATTATCGCCAAGCCCCGCGCAAGATGCGTATCATTGGCAATTTAATAAAAGGAAAGAGTGTAGAACAAGCTCTTATGCAGTTGAAATTTTTAGTTAAGCGTGGAGCTGAACCAATTGAAAAGTTGCTGAAATCAGCAATAGCTAATGCCAAAACAAACAGCGGAATTGATAGTGCTAATTTAATTGTCAAAAATATTTTGGTTGACGGAGGATTAGTTTTGCGTCGTGTAGAAAGAAAGGCACGGGGTTCCGCTAACATTTTACACAAGAGAATGAGTAATATAATTATAGAACTTGCAACCAACAATCAACAACCAACAAAAAAGAAATTAAAAGGTCAAAAAGGAAAGATTGTTAATCGTAAGTCGTCAGTTGTAAGTAAATAACATGAGTCACACCGTTCACCCATATTCACATAGATTAGGAATTATTAGAGATTGGAAATCTCGCTGGTTTGTCGCCAAAGGCAAATATCAAAATCTTTTGAAGAGCGACACTTTGTTACGTGAATATTTGGAAAAAAAATTGCGTGGATTTTATGTGAGCTCAATTGATATAGAGCGCGGACGCGACATGATGCGCCTTATCATTCGCACTTCTCGCCCTGGGATGATTATTGGACGCAATGGAGAGGGTTCCGAAAAGATTCGCAAGGATATAATCGCTTTTATTGAAAAGAAAAAGCTGGAAAAAGCCAAGAATTTCAAAATGGATATTGAAGAAATTCGCTCGCCAGAGTCGGACGCAAAAATAGTTGCTTTTATGATGGTAGAAGGACTTGAGAAACGTCTGCCATATCGTCGTGTGATGAAACAGGTTATTGATAAAGTGGCAGCCAATAGAGATGTTAAAGGAGTAAGAGTGGTGGTGGGGGGTCGTCTTGGTGGAACAGATATAGCTCGCAGTGAAGAGTTAAAACGCGGACGCATTCCACTTCAGACCTTTCGCGCTGACATTGATTTTGCTCGTGAAAAAGCACATTTACCTTACGGAGATTTGGGTATTAAAGTTTGGATTTATAAAGGAGAGGTTTTTGCGGAAAAGAAAGGTGTACAAAATAAAAAATAATTGAACTAATATGTTATTTCCTAAAAAAGTTAAATATAGAAAGTGGCACACAATGCGCCGTAATAGCAAAAAGATAAGAACAGAAACACGTGGGGTGAAACTTTCTTTTGGTTCATACGGACTTAAAGCAATAAGTATTGGTCGTGTTCGTTCTAATCAAATTGAGGCAGCCAGAAAAGTGGTGACAAGAATTATTGGTAAAACCGGCAAAATGTGGACCAGAATTTTTCCCGATTTTCCATATACTGGGAAACCTGCAGAAGTGGGCATGGGAAAGGGTAAGGGAGATTTGCAGGGTTATCAATTTGAAGTTCGCCCTGGACGCATTCTTTTTGAGGTAGATGGAGTACCGGAAAAGGAAGCCAGAGACGGTTTGCGTAAAGCGGGAGCAAAATTGCCAGTAAAGACGAAGGTGGTAAGTCGCGAATTGGTGTAAAGTAGCTATTTGTATAAAAATAAGTAATATAACAAACCTAATATGGCAACCTTGAAAATGAAAGAAATACTCTCAAAGGGGAGTGAGGAAATACAAAAAATGCTCAATGAAAAGCGTGAAGCTCTGCGTTTGTTTAGGTTTGGTATTTCTGGTAGTAAAGCCAGAAATGTTAAAGAAGGAAAGGGGCTTAAGAAAGATATCGCCAGATTACTTACTAAGATAAACGAAGTTAGCTCTAAATAATTGAAATAATAATTAAAGTATGGTTGAGATAAAAACAACAAACTCCGCCAAAGGCGGATCCGCCTCAGGAGGAAAAAAAATAACAGAACCTCGTCGCCTCGAGGGAGTTGTCGTTTCCAATAAAATGAAAGACACGATTGTTGTTCGCGTGGATAGATATGTGAAGCACCCAAAGTACGGGAAATTTATAAACAAAACCAAACGCTTCAAGGCAGATGATAAAGGAAATACAAAACAAATGGGAGAGAAGGTAGTAATAGAAGAATGCGCACCGATTTCTAAAGATAAGAGGTTTAGGATTGTTGTTTAAACAAATAAAATGATTCAACCACGTTCTATTGTAAATATTGCAGATAATTCCGGTGGAAAAATCGGCCGTATTTTCAAGGTGCTTGGTGGAAGTAAAAGACGTTATGCAGAAATAGGTGATTTGGTAATTCTTTCCGTTCAAGTTGCTGAACCCCGTAAGCAAGTAAAGAAAAAAGATGTTTTACCAGCAATTGTGGTTCGTTCTAAAAAAGCATTTCGTCGCAAAGACGGTTCCTATGTTCGTTTTGATGAAAACGCAGTAGTTATTTTGGATAAAGATAGAGAAAAGCCAATAGGAGGAAGGGTTTTCGGACCAATACCAAGAGAAATAGGAGAGAGAGGTTTTAAGGAAATTATTTCCCAAGCGCCAGAAGTAGTTTAATTATATGAAGATTAAAAAAGGAGATAATTGCATTGTTATTGCTGGAAAAGATAAAGGTAAAACCGGTGTTATTGTGTACGCTTACCCTAAAGAAGAACTTGTTTTGATAGAAGGAGTTAATATCAAAAAACGCCATCAAAAGCCAAGAAAAGGAGGTTCCAAAGGACAAATAATTGAGAAAGCTATGCCAATACATGTTTCTAATGTAATGATAATGGACCCAAAGAAGAATAAAGGGACTCGCATTTCAATTTCTAAAAAGGACGGTAAAAGAGTCCGTATTGGTCAAAAGAGTGGTGCCGTAATTGATAAGTAAAAATATGAAAAATACTTTTAAATCAGTTAAAGAATTGCAAAAAGACAGTTTCAAATTTCTGAAGGAGCAATTTCACTATAAAAATGTAATGCAATCACCCCGTCTTGTGAAAGTGGTTATTTCCGTTGGCGTTGGTTCATTTAAAGATAAAAAGAAATTTGAAGTTGTAGAAGATCGTTTGATGAAAATAACAGGACAAAAAATTGCTAAGCGTGGCGCGAAAAAAGCTATTGCCAATTTCAAAACTCGTTTGGGAGACACTATTGGTTATCAAGTAACTCTTCGGGGAACCAGAATGTATGGATTTTTGGATAAACTTTTTAATATAGCTTTTCCTCGCACCAAGGATTTTCGTGGCATTGAAAGAAAGGTGGTAGATAATATTGGAAATATTACTCTTGGAATAAAGGAACACGTAATTTTTCCAGAGGCAACTGACGAAGAACTCAAAGATGTTTTTGGTTTTGCTGTAACAGTTGTCTCTACGGCAAAAAATAGAGCAGAAGGTGAGGCCTTTTTTGAATATGTAGGGGTGCCGTTTAAGAAGAAATAAAAGAAAAAGTAATTTAACTGTTTATATCTCTATTTACTTAGTTTTTGTATAGATATAGGGTTAATAGTGGAGCCGGCGTTTTGTTTCGCTGGTATGAGTGAAGTGGAACCAGTTCAAAGAGGAGAATTTCTCATGTTACAAAAAGGCAGTGAGGATTCACTGAAAACTTGGCTTTCTGATGAAGATGTCGGGAATCTGTCGAATCTGAGGCATTTTCGTACTACTCCGGAGCCCCCGGAGGTACTGTCTGAAAAGGCTTACAGTACCGCCCCTGTCTCAAGTGAACCGAAAAAACAAGAATAAGGAATTCCCCAGTTCTAGGAAAGGTGCTCAACGGGCACCTTTTTAATTTGACCCCGTAGTGAGTTTTGGCATTGTCCGACTGTGGACGGACAAAAGCGAAGCTAATGCCAAAATCTACTACCGGGTTTGACAGGCATGTGTTTTCTGATAGTATGCACGACAAGCTTTTAAGGAGCTTTTTTAATTTCTCTGGGGTCAAAAGTCACTAGAGAAGCTGATGAAAGTCTTAGCCCGCCAAAATTTTGGTAAATCAAAATTTAGGAGGGTGAACGAGATACTTCACTAGCCCAAATTCCACTCTGTTTATTTATTCAGAGATAAAGAAATCTGGCGCTTAGGAGGTCCAGATTATTTTTTTGGACAAAATAAAAGATGGCAAAAACATCAACAACCGTAAGATCGACTCGTAAACCCAAATTCAAATCCAGGGTTGTTCGGCGCTGTTTCAGGTGTTCCAGAAAGCGCGCCTATATGCGCGACTTTGGACTTTGCCGAATATGTTTTCGTGAATTAGCCAATGAAGGAATGATTCCTGGCATTAAAAAATCATCATGGTAATGGCTTTGCTCACTTTTTGGTATTTAATAATTTTTGAATTCCAAAAAGTGACATCAAAACATTATCCCTCCCCAGTTTTAAGGAGATAAGAAATTAAGAATAATATGACAAATCAAAAATCAAAAAGTCGAATAGACCAAAACCAATTCTCAGTTAAACTGGGGAGGGATGGTGATTTTTACAGTCGCTACTCACTCTTTAAAAATCAACCATCATGGTAGGAGATCCTATTGCAGATTTCATAACGCAATTGAAAAACGCTTCCTTAGTGAGGAAAGAAGCTGTTTCCATTCCGTATTCAAAATTAAAAATGGCGGTTGCAGAAACACTTTTGAAAAATGGTTTTATAAAAAGCGTTGAGAAACGTGGCAAAAAAATAAAAAAGTATATTGATATTACTTTGAAATACAATGAAAATCATCCTGAAGTAACGGATGTAAAAAGAATTTCCAAGCCAGGCAAAAGAATTTACTTCGGTTTCAAAGAAATTCGCTCCGTTAAGCAAGGAAATGGGATAATGGTAATTTCAACACCCAAAGGTCTTTTAACTGACAGAGAAGCGCGCGAGCAAAAGGTTGGCGGGGAAGTGCTTTTCAGCATTTGGTAAAACAAAAAACATGTCTCGTATAGGAAAACAAATTATTACAATACCTCAAAAAACTGAAATAAGTGTTTCAGGTGGCATTATTACTGTAAAAGGAAAGGAAGGCGAATTGAAGCGCGCTTTTAGACCAGAAGTTAATGTTTTGGTTGAAGGAGATCATGTTCGTGTTGGTATAAACTCAAATTCAAAAATGAGCAGAATGCTCTGGGGAACCACAGCGGCTCATATTAAAAATATGATTCACGGAGTCAATACTCCATATCAAAAAGAATTGGTCCTTGAAGGAGTTGGATTTAAATCAGAGGTTAAAGGAAAAGAGTTGGTTTTAGCGATTGGTTTTTCCCACCCAGTTAAAGTCCTAATACCAGAAGGGATAAATATGAAGGCGGAAAAAAATATCATTACTATTTCTGGAATTGATAAGGAAAAGGTAGGACAAATTAGCGCTTACATTCGTTCTTTAAAGAAACCAGAACCTTACAAAGGAAAGGGGTTTCGTTACAGAAATGAAGTTATACGCAGAAAAGAAGGTAAGAAATCTGTATAAAATTTTATGGCATATCAAAAACAAACTGGGAGTAAGAGGAAGGATAGTCGCACACACCGTCATGCGCGTATTCGCTCACACCTCTCTGGCACAGCCAAGGTTCCCCGTCTTGCTGTCTTCAAATCAAATCGTTATATATATGCCCAAATTATTAATGATGAAAAGGGCGTTACCATAGTATCAGCTGACTCACGCAAAGAGAAAAAGGGGACTATGATTGAGAAATCGGCAAGGGTAGGTGAAGTCATTGCCTCTTTGGCTAAAGAAAAGAAAATAAACTCAATTGTTTTTGATAGAGGCGGATTTTATTTTACAGGACACGTTAAAGCTCTGGCTGATGGCGCAAGAAAAGGAGGTTTAAAATTTTAAAATAATTTATGGATGAAGAAAAAGATATAAAAGAAAAAGTAGAAGAAACAATTGCTCAAGAAGGGGCTGATTTGGTTGCACCTACTGAAGAAGTGGTAGCTGATATTGTGGAGGCACCTTTGGTAGTTGAGGAAGTTAAAGCGTCTCCGCAGATTGGTGGTCAAAAAAGAAATCTTAGTCGCGATAGTAATAGACGTGGTGGTAGAGGTAAGCGTTTCAGTCGTCGTGAAGAAAGGGTAAAACCAGAATTTGATCAAAAAATAGTTTCTGTGCGCCGTGTAACTCGCGTGGTCGCTGGTGGTCGCCGTATGAGCTTCTCTGTTTCTGTTGTTGCTGGAAATAAACACGGCAAAGTAGGCGTTGGGGTCGGTAAGGCGGGGGATACAGCTTTGGCTATTGATAAGGCCTTTCGTGATGCGAAGAAAAATATGATTGTTGTAACACTTACGAAAAGTAATTCTATCCCTCATGACGTAAAAGCCAAGTATTCGGCTTCTGTTGTTACGCTTTCACCTTCTCGTGGTCGTGGACTTGTAGCAGGGGGATCTGTGCGTAACGTTTTGGAATTAGCCGGTATAACAGATATATCTGGCAAATTACTTTCAAGGAGCAAAAACGGGATTAATAATGCTAGAGCCACAATAAAAGCTCTTTCTATGCTTCACTTAAGAAAGAAACAAATTAAGTAAAATAATGAGCTTTAGCGACTATATTTTACTTAACCCCTCCCCAGTTTTACAGAAGCAAAAAATAAAGTAATATGAAAAAATTAACCAATAAAAATAAAATCATTACAAACTACCTTTCAGTGAAACTGGAGAGGGGTGATGATTTTTACAGTCGCTTTCACTCCTTAGAAAATCAATCATGCAAATAAATAATCTAATTCGCAAAACCAAATTAAAGAAAACACAGCGTGTGGGACGCGGTGGAAAACGTGGCAAAACTTCTGGTCGTGGAACCAAGGGACAACTCGCTAGAGCTGGTCGCAAACTCCGTCCTGAACTGCGTGATATTATAAAGAAATTACCTAAGCTTCGTGGTCGTGGCAGAAATTTTCTAAAGACCAGAGAAAAGATTTCCATTGCAATAAATGTTTCAAGACTTAGTGAAATATTTAAGAATGGAGATACTGTCAGTCCTGAAACTTTGGTTTTGAATAAAGTAATTACTACCAAAAAAAGTTCAGTTTTTCCTGTTAAAATTTTAGGAGAAGGAGAAATAGACAAAAAGCTCATCATCACAGGATGCCGAGTTTCTGCATCAGCCAAAGAAAAGATAGAAAAAGCGGGAGGAAGTGTGAAATAATAAAAATATGCAGGCAATTTTTGGAAAATTAACGCTAGTTGTGAAAGACGCGCAATTGCGTTCGCGGCTTTTCTTTGTTCTCGGGTCTTTAGTTGTTTTCCGTATCTTGGCAGCCATTCCCATTCCGGGTGTGGACGTAGACCGTTTGGCTCAATTTTTTTCCAATAATCAATTTCTTGGTCTTTTGAATATTTTTTCAGGTGGCGGACTTTCTAATCTTTCCATTGTTCTTTTGGGGGTTGGTCCATACATTACCGCCTCTATCATTATGCAGGTTTTTACTATTCTTTCTCCGAAACTTAAACAAATGTATCAAGAAGAGGGAGAATTGGGACGAAAAAAATTCACTCAATACTCAAGATTATTAACCGTTCCTTTGGCCTTTATTCAAGGGGCCGCTTTTACAGTTCTCTTAGAAAGACAGGGTATAGTTACAAGTTTGACCGGCTTTGATTTTGTAGTTAATTTGATAATTATAGTTGGTGGTTCCCTTCTTTTGATGTGGTTAGGAGAATTGATTACAGAATTTGGAATAGGCAATGGAGTTTCTCTTATAATTTTTGCCGGAATTGTGGCTTCGCTTCCCACTCAAGTAAGCCAATTGTTTTTTGCTTTTGAGCCGTCTCAAATCCCGCTTTACTTAGGTTTTGTGGTGGTGACTCTTATCATTACGGCCGCTGTTGTTGGTATAACAGAAGCCGAGCGACCAATACCTGTAACCTATGCAAAAAGGGTAAGAGGCAATAAAGTTTTTGGTGGCATTTCTACATATTTACCACTTCGTATGAACCAAGCGGGAGTTATTCCAATAATTTTTGCTATCTCTATTTTGCTTTTCCCACAAATGATTTTCAACGTTCTTTCTTATGTGCAAAATGATTTGATAAACACTATCAGCGTAAAGTTTTCGGCACTTTTGGCTAATCAGTGGTTTTATGGAATTTCCTATTTTATATTGGTTTTTCTATTCACTTACTTTTACACGGCCGTTACATTTGATCCGGAAAGTGTTGCTACCAATTTGCAGAAAAACGGCGCCTTTATTCCAGGGGTTCGTCCGGGTCAGTCCACCGCGATTCATATAAGTAAAATATTGCTTCGCATAACTTTGGTAGGAGCGCTCTTTTTGGGTTTTATAGCTGTTTTTCCGCTAATTATGCAAGGAGCAACAGGTATTCAAACTCTGGCCATAGGAGGTACTTCTCTTTTGATTGTGGTATCTGTGGTTATCGACCTAATTCGTAAAATTGACGCGCAAGTTTCAATGAGGGAGTACTAAATACCAGCTTAAAGCTTGCAGGTTATAGCTTTTAGCTTTTTATATCTAGGAACGATAGGATATATAACCTGATATAATTGAGAAATGAATATTGAGTACGAAGCAACTTTTGTTGATGTAAACAAAGACGATGTACGCAAGCGCTTAAAAGAAGTAGGGGCACAATTGATTCGACCAGAATATTTACAAAAAAGAATTCCTTTCCATCTGCCCAAGGAAAAGAGGTCAGATAATGCGTGGGCACGTGTTCGGGACGAGGGAGACAAGATTACAATGAGTCTGAAAATTGTTGATGGTGACAAAATTGAAAATCAGAAGGAAATTAGCTTGAACATCGATAATTTTGATGAAGCGGTAAAATTTCTAAAAGCTATTGGATGTGAGCCAAAATCATATCAAGAAACTAAGCGTGAACTTTGGAAACTAGACGATGTCGAAATCACAATAGATGAATGGCCGTTTCTAGAACCCTTTGTAGAAGTAGAAGGAAAGTCAGAGATAGCGGTAAAAAACGTTTCTGAAAAAATAGGATTTAATTATGATAAAGCTTTATTTTGTGCTATTGGTAAATTGTATCAAATTAAATATGGCGTTCATCTTGACCAAATAAATAATGCTAAAAAAATTGTATTCGACATGGATAATCCGTTTTTAGGTAAAACTTGAAGCTGTAAGCCATAACCTGTAAGCTGTTTGTATTATGGACAAAGATTCAGTATATCATTTGAAAATAGAGGAAGAAGGAATACCCAAAACATTTCTTTTTGTTGGGCGTTCTGGTTGTGGCAAGGGGACTCAAGCCAAGCTTTTAATTGATTATTTAAAAAGCAAAGGTGAAACGCCGGTTTTTTACCTTGAGACGGGAGAAATTTTTAGAGGATTAATAAAAAACGAAAACTATACCGGGAAACTCTCCTCGCAATTAAACAGTGAAGGCAAGTTACAACCGGAATTTCTGGCTGTTTGGGCTTGGTCGCATTTAATGGTGGAAAATTTAAGAGGAGATGAGCATTTGGTTTTAGATGGTTTGCCAAGGAGATTGCACGAAGCGCCTGTTTTGGATTCGGCTTTGAATTTTTATGAAAGGAAAATGCCTTTCTTCATATATATTAACGTTTCCCGAGATTGGTCAAAGGAAAGATTGTCCTCTAGAAAGCGAAGTGACGACACAGAAGATAGTATAAATAAACGACTAGATTGGTTTGACACGGAAGTTGTTTCCACAATTGATTTTTTCAAGCAAAATCCAAATTATAAATTTTTGGAAATAAATGGTGAGCGGACAATCGAAGAAATTCATAAAGAATTAATGACAATGATTTTTTAACTGATTTTATGGTTGTTAAAAATGAGAATCAGATAAAAATTTTGCGGGAAGGGGGCAGACGTCTTGCGACGGTTCTTCATCAAGTGGTAAAAAGAGTTGCTCCGGGAGTTTTTGCGCGAGAGTTGGATTCTTTGGCTGAAAAACTAATTCGTGATTTCGGGGACACTCCTTCTTTTTTGAACTACGTTCCGAAAGGGGCGGGAAGGACATTCCCGGCAACTCTCTGCGTTTCAATAAATGATGAGATTGTGCACGGAATTCCAAATGAAAAAGAAAAAATTCTCAAAGAAGGCGACATTGTCGGTTTGGACATTGGACTTTGGCATGAAGGACTTTGTGTTGATATGGCAGTTACGGTTCCGGTTGGCGAAATTAGCGAAGAGTCAAAAAAATTAATTGAAGTTACAAAGAAAGCGCTTGAAATAGGCATAGATAAATGTCGGGTTGGCAATAAAATAAACGACATTGGTTGCGCTATAGAAAAATTTGTTAAACCATTCAAATACGGAATAATCAAGGACTTGGGGGGACATGGGGTGGGCCAAAAGGTGCATGAAACTCCCTATATTCCCAATTTCTGTCTTAAAGAGGAAAGTGTAAAAATACTCCCCGGCATGGTTTTGGCTTTGGAACCTATGCTTAATTTGGGAAGCAGGCATATTGTTTTGGAGGAAGACGGCCACACTTTCAAAACAGCTGACGGTAAAAATTCGGCTCACTTTGAGCATACTGTTTTAGTAACAGAAGGGGAGCCAGAG
Source organism: Patescibacteria group bacterium (assembly GCA_038063555.1). Taxonomy (GTDB): domain Bacteria; phylum Patescibacteriota; class Minisyncoccia; order Phycocordibacterales; family JAKFXT01; genus JAKFXT01. The sequence continues at coordinate 30,811 of JBBTUX010000006.1, forward strand.
ATAATCACCAAACTACCCACAACCCCATAGGACTGTCCTATGGGGTGTCCTATGGGGTTGTGGTAGTATTTATTTATGTTAAGAAAAGATTTGTTTGCGATCGGGGAATATTATCATTTATACAATCGTGGCATTGAAAAAAGGGTTATATTTCAGGATGGTCAAGATTACAGGCACTTCATGTTTCTTATGTATATTTGCAATACAAAAAGAAGTATTACTTTGCGTGACATTGGTGAAAATTTTAAAAGGGGGAGATACAATTATGGACATTGGTGCCTATTGTCTAATGCCAAACCATTTCCATTTTCTTGTACGGGAAAAAGTTGATGATGGCATTTCATTATATATGCGCAAATTACTTACAGCTTATGCGATGTACTTTAATAAAAAGTACAAACGCACAGGAAGACTTTATGAGAATGTTTTTAAATCTAATTATGTGGGCAAAGAAGGATATCTTAAGTACCTTTATTCGTATATTCATTTAAATCCAGCAAAATTAATTAATAAAAATTGGAGAGATGGGAAAAAAAGAAATTCTATTAAATTATTGAAGTACGTTTTTTCTTATCCACACTCAAGTTTACACGAGTATGTAGACGCAAAGTTTAAAATAGTGAACCCATCTAATTTTCCTAAATATTTCACGAAACTGGAAGACCATAGAACAGAATTATTTGGATGGCTTAATTTTTGAATCTGTTGTCATCCCAGTTACCCCGTAGGACAGTCCTACGGGGTAACTGGGATGATTTACGGGTCGTTTGTTGGCAACAGGTTTTTGCTATTTATGTAGGGTGATATACTTTTCTTGTGGGTGAGGTTCTATATATTGCTTATGCATTTCTTTAATAGTTTTTTTGTAAATTTGAAAATGAAAGAAAACCTTAATATTTCTCTCTCTTTTTTATTTATTGCGATTTTGATAATCTCATCAAATTTTGACAAAGAAATAAAAACGCCGATTGCTCTTGCGGGGAGCGAACACAATCTTTCTGGTTACGCCTGGAGTGACACTGTTGGCTGGGTTTCTTTTAATTGCACCGATGTTGGGACTTGCGGGACTTCAAATTATGGCGTCAACATTGATATCGGCACAGGTTCTTTTTCAGGTTACGCTTGGAGTGATAATGTCGGTTGGATTTCATTTAATGCAAGTGATGTTTCGGGATGTCCGGCAGGAGCTTGTACCCCGACCCTAAATTCTGTGACTGGAGAAGTAACAGGTTGGGCCAAGGCGCTTTCTGCTGGTGGCGGTTGGGATGGTTTCATATCCTTAAATTGCAGTAATAATGGAGGATGTGGCACGTCAAATTACAGCGTCGCATTTTCTGGCACTGTCTCAAGCGGTTATGCTTGGGGAGATAGTGTAGTGGGTTGGATGTCTTGGTGTGGAACGGGGTATTGCGTTATTTCCAGCGCAATAGTTTCCAATGAATTACCGACGGCGATAATTTCTAGCCCCTTGGTTACAGAATTTACCACAGTTGACCCGATACTTTTCAATAGTGTTGGTAGCAGTGATAATGACGGAACAATAGTCGCTTACGATTGGAGAGACGGAGGATGCGGTTCGGGGGCAATTCTTGGAACAACGGCAAATTTTGAAAGGTATTTAGACCAAGGAACTTATCCAATTTATTTGAGAGTGCAAGATGATGATGGGGCTTGGTCTATTTGTGACACTATAACCATAAATGTTGGTCCACCAATTGCCATAAACGGCCAATGCGGAGGAGCCCACGCTGTTCCTATTAGTAGGGCTCCAAGCGCAAATTTGTGTGGCGCGGGTATTCCAACCACGCCTATATGGAACGGCATCAACAGGTGGAATTGGAGTTGTGATGGACAATACGGAGGAACTAATGCATCTTGCTTTGCCACCAATTCTTGCGGGGACCTTATATGTCAACCCGGCAAATTTGAAACACCGGCAAGCTGTTCATCAGATTGCAAGGCCAATTTCGAGGAGACACTTTAGAGCCTTAATGATAAAATTCTAATATCATATATAATTAAAGTAAGTAATGCATGAAAGATTTGATTTCCAAATTTTCTCAAACTCTAAAAATAGTTTTTCTGGCTACATTACTTTCATTTAGTTTTTCATATGTTTTTGCTCAGTGGACTGGTCCATCTGGAAACCCACCCACTAATAATACAGAAGAACCCGTTAATATAGGTATTGGAGATCAAGTGAAAACGGGAGGTCTTTTAGAAGTGTTTAATTTTTGGATTAATAGTGCTTTAGGCGTTACAGGGGGTGCTATTTTTGGTGATAGTGTAGGGATAGGGACTACCACTCCAAGCCAAACTTTATCCGTTGGGGGAATGATTTATTCAGGAACAGGGGGTTTTAAGTTTCCTGATGGAACAACGCAAACAACTGCAGCCATAAGTGCAACACAATGGACAACTTTAGGTTCTAACATTAATAATTCTAATTCCGGTAATGTTGGTATTGGAATTACCACTCCTGCACAGAAATTGGAAGTAGTGGGAAATGTCAAAGGTACAGGAATTTGCATTGCCAATGATTGTAGGACAGTTTGGCCAACCGAAACTCCAACTGGACATTGCACCGTCAATTCCCAATGTAATGATGGCAATTATGTAATTACGGCAACTACTCAGACAACAGCAGTTATTAACTGTGGTACTGCTCTCCCTCCTCCGTCTATAAATGGTTATGATTGTTTCAGAGGTCATTGTAGAGCCACAATGACAGCTTATACTGCCGACAGCTCCGGTTGTCCTTAGAGGAAATTAAAATTGTTTTAGTTAGAAAAAATAAAATAATTTATTAAAAATTTTTTCTTTCCTGTATATACCCCTCACTATGAGTTTTAATAAAACTTATAAGGTAAATTTCTCTAAATTGATGTATGATTAAAAGGACATGAGAGATTTGATTTCCAAATTTTCTCAAACTCTAAAAATAGTTTTTTTGGCTTTGGTTTTATCTTTTGGCGTCTCCATTATTTTTGCTTGGACTGGCCCCACCCAAGCTCCGCCAAACGCTAATACTCCTGAACCGATAAACTAAACATCCCCAAGGGCGGTCCTTGGGGATGTTCTTTGGGTACTTTTTATATTATAATATTTAAATGCAAAGAAAATTTTCTTTTTCAATCGGAGAATTTTATCACATTTACAATAGGGGTACTGAAAAAAGGAAAATTTTTCTTAATGAAAAAGACTATAGAAGATTTATAAAGTTACTATTTCTTTCAAACGGTACAAAACCTGTTGTTATAAAAGACCTCCCCCAAGGGCGGTCCTTGGGGGAGGTTAGTAAAGGAAATAATTTAGTGTCCATAGGCGCATACTGCTTGATGCCTAATCATTTTCATTTACTTGTTCGTGAAATTACAGAAAATGGAATAACTAAATTTATGAGTAAGCTTTCTACTGCATATTCAATGTATTTTAATAAAACAAACGAAAGAACTGGGTCTTTGTTTGAGGGTAGATTCAAAGCTTTACATGTTGAAAATGATGAGTATTTAAAATATTTATTTTCTTATATTCATTTGAATCCAATTAAAATAATTGACAAAAATTGGAAAAGTAAAACTTTAATAAATACAAAAAACATAAAAGAATACCTTGAAAATTATAGTTATTCTAGTTATTTGGATTATGTGGGAAAAGACAGGGCGGAAAAAATAATTCTGAATAAAAATTCTTTCCCAGAATATTTTGAATCATTTAAAGAATTTCAAAAATTTGTTTATTGGTGGCTAGAATTCAAATCTAAAGATGAACCCAAGGACCGCCCTTGGGGATGATACAGTATTCTCACCATCTCTCGTGATATAATTTTTTCATGCAAGGAAACGAAAGCGCTTCTTTAAAGTTCAATTCTCCTCAGGAAGAAATAGCTTATTTGCGTTCGCAAGTTTTATTACAGGAGCGAATTCACGAAAGTTCCAATCAAAGCTATAACCGCGAAGAAGTAATTAAGGAAAAATTAAAAGAACACTCTAATTTAGAAAAAGAAGATGTTTTGGCAAATCCCATACCTCAAAATGAACACGAAGCAATTGTTCTGGATCTTTCTCCCAAAGAAACTGACAAAAAAATTGAAGAATTACTTGGCATTCTTGAAACAAAAGGTCTTCTTAATACTTTAAGGATAATTGAAAGTTCTTATGATGCTAAATTGGAAGATGACTTCCACAGAGTTTTGGTTCAATATGTGAAAAAGAACTTACCAGTTTCTGGGGTTTCCAAGGATTCCACTCTTTTCCACTCTCTTTTCATGACTCTTTTTGAAGTGACACTTCCATTTTCTGAAGATAAGGATAAAAAACCGCTAAAAGAGTTAGTTTCTTCCATGGAACAATTCTATGCGGGAGTTATACCGCATGTTATTGGGAATCAAGACAGATGGATTTCTTTTGAAATAGCGGTTAGGAACGATAGAAAAGAAGTAGTTTTTTATGTGGCGGTGCCAGATGAAATAAAAGGCCTCTTTGAAAAACAATTTTCTTCTATTTTCCCCAATGGAAAAATTAGAGAAGAAAAAAATGATTTTAATATTTTTAAAGATAAGGGATACTTAGCCGCATCTTATGCTTCATATAAACACGAGGCCATTTTTCGTCTGAAGTGTTATCAAGAATTTGATTATGACCCACTAACAATAATACTGAATGCTTTTTCTAAAATAAAAGATGTGGGAGAGGGGGCGGCACTGCAGTTTCTAGTTGCTCCCGCAAGCGTTGATTACATTAGTCGCTATAAAAAGGCCCTGGATGACCTTAATAAAGGAGTGTCACTTAAAACAGCTCTCAATATTCCGGAAACCTTGGTCGGGGATTTGGGCAAAGAAATAGGTTCTACGGTCAAAGGATTTTTTGGAACTTCTAAAAAACAAGAAGAGAAAGTGAATCAAGTTGATCAAAAGATAGAAGAAGCAAAAAAATCAATCCTACAAAAAATTGAAACTCCGATAATTTCTTCCGGTATCAGAATTGTGGTTTCAGCCGAAAGTAAAGAAAGAGCTGAAAGTGTCATTTCTGACATAGAAGCCACCTTTCATCAATTTGAAAATACTCTTGGTAATTCTCTGATTTTTAAGAGATATCAGCAAAAAGAAATAAAAAAGTTAATTGAAGATTTTACTTTTAGAGTTTTTGAAAAAAAAGAGTCCATGCCTATGTCTTTAAGAGAGCTTTCCACTTTGTTTCATTTTCCAACAGAAAGCGCTTCCAGTGTTTCAGAACTTAAATATTCTAAAGGCAATTCGGCTCCTCCTCCACAGGATTTAGATAAAAATGGCATAGTTCTTGGCATAAATAGGCACAGAAGTGTGGTTACGGAAATTAATTTTGGAGCAGAAGATAGATTAAGGCATTTTTATTGCATAGGCCAAACCGGAACGGGTAAATCCACCTTGTTAAAAAGTATGATTATTCAGGATATTAAAAACGGGGAGGGAGTTTGTATGATAGACCCGCACGGAAGTGACATTGAAGATGTTTTGGCTTCAATTCCCAAAGAGAGAATAGATGATGTTATTTATTTTAACCCGGGTTATACGGACAAGCCCATGGGTCTTAATATGCTGGAATACGACACTCGTTTTCCCGAGCAAAAAACATTTGTGGTTAATGAACTCATTGCTATTTTCAACAAGCTTTTTGACATGAAGGTGGCAGGAGGCCCTGCTTTTGAGCAATATTTCAGAAATTCCGCCCTTCTTGTAATGGAACATCCACAGTCAGGCAGTACCTTGCTTGAAATAACAAGAGTTTTATCTGACAAAAGTTTCCGTGACTTGAAACTTTCTTATTGTAAAAATCCAATCATTACTCAATTTTGGCAAACGGCCGAAAGGACAACTGGAGAGCAAGCTCTTTCAAACTTCGTTCCCTACATAAGCAACAAATTTGACCCCTTCATTTCAAATGACATTATGCGTCCTATTATTGCTCAGGAAAAATCGGCTTTCAATTTTAGGGACATTATGGATAAAAGGAAAATACTCTTGGTAAATCTCTCTAAAGGAAGATTGGGGGACATAAACGCCAATTTAATTGGCCTTATTGTGGTTGGTAAAATATTGATGGCAACTCTCTCTAGAGTGGACTCATTTGGCAAAAGTTTGCCACCATTTTACTTATATATTGACGAGTTTCAAAACATTACAACCGATTCCATTGCGACCATTCTCTCTGAAGCGAGAAAGTATAAACTTTCTCTAAATATTGCACATCAATTTATTGCTCAACTTGAAGAAAAAATAAGAGACGCTGTTTTTGGCAATGTGGGTTCAATTGCCACTTTTCGTGTGGGGACAGATGATGCCGAATATTTGGAAAAGCAATTTTCTCCAAATTTTACTCAAAAAGACATTATGAATTTGGATAATTATCAGGCCTATTTGAAACTTTTGGTTAAGGGTAGACCGGGAACCCCCTTTAATATTGAAACCCCGGGGCTTTCAAAGCTTGACGCTAGTAACGTTTCTCTAATAAAGGAAAAATCCTATTCCCGCTTTGGCAAAAGCAGAAGCGAGATAGAAGAGAACATAATTTCTCGTTATCAGAAGAAATAATTAAAAATAGACGGAAGTAGCGTTATTTGTTATTATTTCTCGCATTATTTAGAAAATTAAGGGATTAGCCGTCTTAATCGTCCATTAAAAATCAATTATGGAACATTTTAAAGAAGAAAGGACTTTGGTTGTTATTAAACCAGATGGGGTGCAAAGAACGCTTGTTGGGGAAATTATAAAGCGTTATGAGCGCGCCGGCTTTAAATTAGTTGGTATAAAGATGCTCGTGCCGAGCGAAGATTTTGTGGAAAAACACTATACCCTGGATTCCAATTGGAAAAGAAATCTGGGAGAGAAAACAATAGCAAGTTATATAAAGAAGGGAATAGAGCCACCAATTAAAGACCCAATTGAACAAGGAAATTTTGTTGTCAAAGGTCTTAAAAAATATATGACATCGGGTCCTGTTATAGCTATGGTCTGGCAGGGAGCGCATGTGGTGCAAATCGTCCGTAAAATAACTGGTGGCACGGAGCCACTAACCTCAGATGTTGGCAGTATTAGGGGGGATTTTGTGGTGGATTCTTATCAAATGAGTGATAAAGACGGCCGAGCGGTCAGAAATTTGATTCATGCCTCAGGTTCTGTCGAGGAAGCGAATAATGAGATTAAACATTGGTTTAAAGACAATGAACTCACCAAGTATCGATTGGTGCAAGACGAGATACTTTACGATGTTAATATAGATGGAATTTTAGAATAGAATTCGTTCGGCTAGATAATTTTGAAATGCACGAAAATATTTTACTAAATATTTTCTCTGTTCGGAGCCGTCGCTCCTCTCAAGGCATTTCAAAATCACATGCCTCACTCCAGTTAGATAGTTTGCTTTTTTTAAATTGGGAGTATAATAAATTTAGGATCATTTCAGATATTATCCTTATAAGCATATTAAGGGAGTTCATATAAGAGTTGATTGGTGAGTGCATTAACTTGCGTTCCGAGATTTTCTCATGAGAACACCCACCTTGATTTTCAGGGTAGTATGCTCGAAATGGTCCGACCAAAGAAGCATGAGGTTAGCCCTCAGCTTTTTTGTTTTCAGGTATAGATAAATTTAAATCTCCTTAATTCCTACGATCGTAGGAATTAAGGAGATTAGCGAATCCTTACCCCGCCCCTCTGGGGCGGGGTTCCATATAGGAAAGTTTGGAAACCTTTGGTTTTCAAAATCCTACTTTGACGCGGAGCGTCCTAAAGATACCCCGCCGAAGCGGAGCGAAGGGAACAGCTTGCTGCGGGGAGTTTTCATTATTTGATATAATTGTTATCAATGAAGCGCAACGAATTTCTTTTTTTGTTTGGGACGGTCTCTTTTTTAATTATATTACTTTGGTATTTCGGTCTTTATCTATCTTTATTTTGGATATTGTGGTGGTATGATTTGACTATGCATTTTTTGGGCGGTTTTTGGGTTGCTTTGATAACTTATATTCTATTTTTATACGGGGGAGAAGAAAGTTTGTCTTCAAGTAAAAGTTTATTTCTTTCTATAATAGTAACAGTTTTTCTTGTTGGTATTATGTGGGAGTGGTTTGAGCTTAAAAAGGGTTTGGTTTCCACTTTAGCAAATGATTACCTTGCCGATACCGTGACGGATATAATCGCTGATATGGTGGGCGCTTTCGCTTCTTATTTTTTAATAACGAAACAGGTTAAAAGAAAACAACAATGAATGAAAAATTAACCTTGACCTGTTATGGGGGCGTAGGAGTTGTTACGGGTGCGAATTTTTTGCTTGAAAATAAAAATAAAAAAATACTTATTGATTGCGGTTTGCGACAAGGGGATAGATTTGGCGAAGAAGAGAATTATGAAAATTTTCCCTATAAACCAGAAAGTATTGATTTACTTTTTATTACCCACGCCCATATGGATCATATTGGTCGTATTCCCAAATTAATCAAGGATGGTTTCAGAGGAATTATTTATTCAACGCGAGAAACAAAACTTTTGGCAGAGGTGATGTTTGCTGATGCCGTCTCCTTGCTCAGAAGGGAGGCCTCAGAAAGAAAAATAGAACCTTTATATGAAGAAAAAGATGTTAAAAAATCTCTTTCACTTTGGAACGAAATCTCTTACAGAGTTGAAAAAGATCTAGGGAATGGCTTTAGGGTCTATTTGAAAGATGCAGGGCACATACTCGGCTCTTCAATGGTTGAAATAAGATTTAATAATAAAAAAATCCTTTTTACGGGGGATTTAGGCAATTCGCCCGCACCTCTTTTAAATGATACAGAATCATCCGAGGGAGCAGACTATCTTTTGATGGAAAGTGTTTATGGAGACAGAAATCACGAGACGCACGAAGAAAGAAACATTCGTTTTGTGAATGTCATTAAAAAAACCATTAGTAGCGGGGGAGCTATTGTAATACCCGCTTTTTCTTTGGAAAGAACTCAAAATATTTTATACACTCTTAATAATCTTATTGAGGATAAGAAAATATCTTCCATTCCCGTATTTGTGGATTCGCCACTGGCTTCAAGAGTGACTGAAATTTATAAAAAGGAGCAACAAAATTTTAAGGGAGATATAAAACAAGAAATAGGAGAAGGAGACGATATTTTTAATTTTCCCAAATTGCAATTTACCGTTAGCAAAGACGAGTCCGATGATATTGAAAAAACAACAAACCCTAAAATTATTCTAGCTGGTTCTGGCATGTCTGCTGGAGGTCGCGTTACCAAGCATGAAAAGAATTATTTGACCGACCCTAGAAGCACAATTTTACTTGTAGGATATCAATCTATTGGAACTTTAGGCAGAAAATTGCTTGAAGGTGAAAAGAAAGTTTTTATCGAAGGTAGAAACTATCGCGTAAAAGCTAATATAGAAAATATTATGGGATTTTCTTCACACAAAGACAGCGATCATTTGATTGAATTCGTTGAAAAATGTAGTAAAACGGTTAAAAAAGTATTTGTAACTATGGGGGAGCCTAAAGCGTCCTCATTTTTGGCCCAGCGTTTGAGGGATTATCTTGGAGTTGACGCCATTCTCCCAGAAAAAGGAAAGAGTTACGAATTAGAATTTTAACATATTTTAAAATGAAAAATTTAACTAAAAAACTTACTTTAGTTACGGGTGTTGGGCGAAGGGAGGGGATAGGTTTTGCTATTTGTCGTGAGATAGCAAAAAGAGGGGGCGATATTTTCTTTACCTACTGGCATCAATATGATCAAGTAACTTTCCCCAAAACCAAAGACGATAATCCCGTTGATTTTATAAAAGAATTGGAACAGTTCGGAGTTAAAGTTGGAAGTTCTGAGATTGATTTATCGCAACCTGGCTCGGCCGAATTTCTATTCGAAAAAGTAAAAGAAATGGGAATACCCGACTTTCTAATAAATAACGCTTGTTACGATATAGAGGTTCCATTTTTGGAGCTTACAGCAGAAATTCTAGATAAGCATTACTTTGTTAATGTTCGTGTGGTTACTCTGTTGTGTAAAGAATTTGTAAAGCAGTATCAGAAAAAAGAAGGGAGAAAAATCATAAATATGACCTCAGGTCAGTCGCTCGGCAATATGGGTAGTGATAAGATTTCTTATACTATTACTAAAGCTAGTATTGAAATGCTTACTAAACAACTTGCTTCAGATTTTGCCGAACGTGGTATAAACATTTACGCTTTAGACCCAGGCCCAACGGATACTGGTTGGATGACCAATGATATGAAACGACAAATTGAAAGAGACTCGAAAAGAAGGAGAGTTAACTTGCCGGAAGATACAGCTGAACTTATGTGTACAATATTAATCGATGATAAAAAATACACTACAGGGGAGGTGATACATGCCGAGAGATAATTTCTGCAAGCACCACTATCTTGCCCTCGGCGCACCTTGCACAGCGCAACTGGCGCGAGCAGAGCAAATTTTCAGCAGAAAATTATGTGTGTAAGCCGAGGGCAAGATAAAATATTTCATAATCTATAACATAATTTGTGTTACAATTCTATTTCTATGCAACCAACAGACAAATATATTTCTAAATTTAAGATTTGTGTTTCGGGAGCGGCGGAAACTGGCCATTGTGGATTGGACGCCTTTGATAAAGCAAAGGAGGTTGGCAGAGAAATAGTGGAGCAAGGCGGTATCGTGATAACAGGTGCCACAACTGGCTTTCCTACATGGTCAGCGCAAGGGGCTAAGGAAGCCGGCGGAGTTTCCATTGGTTTTTCTCCGGCTTCAACTGAAGAAGAACATCGGGACGCTTATCATTTACCGCTAGAATATTTGGATTTAGTAGTTTTCACTGGTTTTGGCTATTCAGGCAGGAATTTAATTTTGACTCGCTCATCGGACGCTGTAATTATTGGTTGTGGCCGTATTGGCACTATTAATGAATTCACTATTGCCTATGAAGATGGTAAGCCGATTGGAATTTTAAGAGGTAGTTGGGAAACCGATGAAGTGATTGAGGAAATTATAGGTAAAGGGCATCGTATTAATGAAAAAATTATATTTGATGATAATCCTAAGCGTTTAGTGGAAAGAATAGTGGAGCTTATAAAAAAAGACAAAGAACTTAGCAATAGGGTTTATAGAAATCATGACGGAACATTAAGGAAAAGTGGGAATGTAATTTTATAAATAAAGTTAGAAGTTATACAAAAACTTGGAAAGTTTTCCAAAATCCTAAATTCTTACGATCGTAAGAATTTAGGATTTTGGCTTTTTCTACCCACGCAATCTATTTAAAGATATTATTATTTTATTACTTCAGAAACTAAACGATTGAAACTATCTATTTTAAGTTCTGCCAAGTTCGCCATTATTTTACGGTCAATAAGAATATTCTTCTTTTTCATAGCACCAATAAATTTGCTATAGGAAATGCCTTTTTCTTTAAGAGCTATTCCGATTTGAACATTCCAGAGACGGCGAAAGTCATTTTTCTTTTGACGACGATGAGCGAAAGCATATTTACCAGCATGAACCAAAGCTTCATACGCGGCCGCTTCTTTTTTAGAGCGACCGAAGCGATATCCTTTTACTTTACGCAGAACATTACGGCGATTTTTTAAACTATTTACTCCTCCTTTAACTCGGCTCATAAAATGTAATTTACAACTTACGACTCACAACTTACAATCCATTAAGGACATCAGCAAGTTTTCGTCTTTGTTGTTTGTATTATTGTTAGTTGTTAATTGTTGGTTGTCGATTATCTGTGATGAGCCAAAAACAAACTTTTTGATTTGTTGGTTAATTGAAAATGGGCGGTTCTTTTTTTAGCCAATTGATGATTACGTCCTTCTTTAGCGTTGAAATGATTTTGCCCTGGGACACGAGTAATTAGCTTCCCGCGACGTGTGACTTTTATTCTCTTCAAATATGATTTGTTACTTTTGGCCGATGACATGTTATTTACCCTTTTCTATTACTATTGTTAGTCCCTTCAAACTTTTTTTAGCCGAATCTGCAATTATGTAAGGAACGGTAAGCAATTTCAATATTCTCTCCATCCTTTCTTTAAGGAATTTTATCTCCATATACTTGGTCCGTCCGGGAAGGAAGAGGTCAATTTTTACTCTATTTCCCTCGACTAGCCATTCTGATGTTTTCTTGGCTTTAAGTTCCAAATCATGCTCTCCTGTGCCCACCTTTATCTGTACTGTCTTAATCTCTATGTCCTTGGCTTTGGCCTTAATTTCCTTCTGTTTCTTATTCTGTTCGTATTGGAATTTACCATAATCGGCTATTTTAGCAATGGGGGGAATGGCACTAGGGGAAATCTCTATAAGGTCTAATCCACTGTCTTCAGCCAGTTTTAGGGCATTTTGTAGTGATATAACCCCAATGTTTTTTCCGGTTGCATCAATGACCCGGAGTTCCGGGGAGCGAATATGCTTGTTTACTCTAAAATACGTACTCAACGAAAATTAAGATTAACGAATAAAACTAAGGGAAAGTTAGCGGAAGTTTAGCATGCAACACGACGCAAATCAACTATAAAATATTAGAATACACATGATATAATTAAAAACATATGAATAAACGCCTTGGGTTTTCTTTGTTTTTACTGTTAATACTGGTTACTCCTTTTTTCGCTTCGGCTCAGTCCCTTGTCCCTTGCGGTTTGACTGACAAACTTCCCAATCAGTGTGAATTTTGCGACTTGATTGAGCTTATTCAACGCGTCATTAATTTCATAATTGTTAAATTAGCCGCGCCGGTTGCAACTTTACTCATTGCTTTTGCCGGCATTAAACTTATTGTTAAAGCCGATAATGAAACTTCCAGAACCGAAGCCAAGCAATTACTCAAAGATATTTTAGTCGGCTTTCTTTGGATTTTGCTTGCATGGAGCGTTATTTTGGCGGTTTTGAATGTTTTAGTAAAAAATTCTCCACAAGACCCCAGCAGTAATTGGTTTAAGCTTAAGTGTTTTCGTTACCCCGTTCCCGAAGCCGATTTCAGAACCTTTCAAGGAGGAAACGCTGCTTATCCTGTTCGTCCGCAAGATTGCCCAAATTGTGTTGAGTTATCCAGAAGTGAATTTAATATAAAGAATAATGGAAAAGTTAACCCCAGCATTTTACCTAATATGAATGTCTTAAAAACCGAACTTGAAAAAAGAGGGATAAAAACATCCGACTGGCAAATTACGGAAGCTTGGCCGCCAACTACAGAGCATAAAAATGAATGTCATCGTTACGGCACTTGCTTTGATGCTAATACTACGGATATGGCCAATATAACCAAATTTTCAGAAGCGGCTAATGTGGCCAAGTTAAGAGCGGTATATGAAGTCGGTTCTCAGGAGGAAGCCAATAAAATTAAATCGCAATTGTCAAAAGACGCTAAGGTGGAAATTCTTGTTCTGCCTCCCATAAACGGTAAAGCGCAGATTACCGCCCCCCACTTTTCCGTATATAAAATTTAACTCGGCTTTTTCAATTCGTGTCATTTGATCGGTAAAAATCTATTCTCAAATTCTTAAGAATTTGAGAATAGATTAGTCACCCCAAACTACTTTTTCTTAAGCGCAAAGCGGAAAATTATTCCGGCCGTTATAAGAACAACGGCAATAGGTATTCCAAGGCTAATGAGCCATTCTTTGAATTCTTCCCAGCGTTTTTCACCTTCAGTTTGATGCTTAAGAGTCACAATTACTTTTTCTTTCATATTGAAAGGAGAGAAGACTTTGTTTGTCGATTCTCCAGAAATTGTAATTAAATAATCACCGGTATTGGGAAATATAAATGGTATTTCTTTCACTCGATCTTCAATATAATTTTCATTTTGTTCCAATTGATAATTTAGGATTTCTTTTCCGTTTTTTTCCGTAATTTTTATACGACAATTACATCTCTTGAAAGAAAATAATGGTGAAGTACTTTTAAATTCTAAATACATTTGAACTGGTTCTCTGGCCACTATTTCATCCGGTTTTATGCTCAAAACGACGCCGATTGTTCCCGATTGGAGAGAGATGTCTTTGGCAAAAACAAAAAATGGCAAAAAGAAAAATAGGGCTAAAATGGGTGCGAAAAGTTGCCTCATCTTTATAATTGTATCACTTATAGATGTACAAATTTGCACGGTGCAAAAAGTTAGACACTTTAGTATCGCACTTATACAAACAAAAATCGCTCGCATTTCTGCGAGCTGATTTTTGTAATTGGTGGAGGTGATGGAAATTGAATCCATGTGCAAGTGGGTGACCAAATTGTTTCTACAGTGTTAGGAAATTCTTTTTTGTTTAAGTTATTATGCTCAAGAATTCACAAGATACATAATTTCCGATTTTCTTTTTTTAAGATAGCGAGTGAAAAAATTCTCTATCCTTTCCTCATAATGTCACTCCACTTTCTCTATGAGAAATCAAGAAGGGAATGTCGCTTAGGTCTAAGATTAAACTTTGGCGTAAGCGAATTGAAAGTCAGAGCCTACAAAGTAGGGTGATTTCTTTGATGCGTTTACACGTATCTTTTGAAGCAGTTTAAAAAGTTACTTCAGCTTTCACTGCGCAATTTGGAAACAAATCCAATTGTCGAGGCCTTGCACCCCCAGAAATTCATACGATATATCGTATGAATTTCTGGGGGAACTAACCACTATTGGTTTTTCAAAGTTCGTCTTATTTCTCTATCCATCTCTCTTTTTTTGATGGAAGCGCGTTTGTCGTGTTGTTTCTTGCCACGCATCACCGCAATCTCTACCTTTATTTTGTGCCCCTTATTATACATCGAAATAGGCACTATTGTCAATCCTTTAACTTTCTCTTTACCTATAAGCTCCTTAATTTCCTCTTTTTTAAGCAAAAGTTTGCGGGCTCTGTAAGAATCGTATTCTCTGGGAGTGTTATTTACTTGATATGGCGGAATATGAGCGCCTATTAAAAATACTTCATTACCACGAACGGACACGTATGAACCATCAAGGGAGCCGTGTTTACCTCTTATGCTTTTAACCTCAAAGCCAAAAAGCTCAATGCCGGCTTCTATTTTTTCCTGCACCTCGTATTTAAATGTTGCTTTCCTGTTGAAAATTAAAGACATTACTTAATACTAGATTAAATTTTCTCTTTGACAATTGATGTTAGAAGTTTTAAGTTTAGCTTTGAACAAAGATCTTTCCCAACTTCTCTCACTACGTGGAGGGCTTATGGTCACAAAAGGAGACCTTTTTGATCTGTTGCTGGGCATATTCCTTTTCGGGGTTTTGCTTGCGGGCTACTGGGTAGTTTCCAGTGCTAGGAGGAAAAGCGAAGGGTATGTCTTCGTGTCGGGGCTTTCTTTTGCGGTTTCGCCGAAGGAGGAAAAAGAGAAGGAAGGCACCAAGCTCTCGGAATTGATTTTGCTTGTGATGACCATCTTTTTCTCGTACTTGGCAGAGGTTTTGCTCGGAGAAAACGAAGAGAAGCCACTGCTCTTCTATTGCAGGCATTATGGACACCCTTTGTACCCCAGTGATTTTTTGGGTAGGGTGAAACCATCAACCTCAGGCGACCTTCGCTACACATATCGTTGCAGAGAGTGCCAAGGAACAGGCTCCCACGTTCTCCTTAACCGGGCTGATATTGAGAGGGTGGAGGCGTGGTTGAGTCAAAAGAAAATACCCAGGTGAGGTTTGTATCCGCCGAGGTCGCTGTTAAGTGCCTCGGCGGCCTGTATTTTTTAAAGTAGCCAATTATTGATTTTTATGTATAATAGTGTCCTTGTATAAATGATAAATCCAATGGCTTTTTTCCCTATCAATCAAAGAACTCCCAAAGAAAATAAGGGAGAAAAAAAGGAGAAAATGGGTGGCGGTAATACCCCTTCCTTTTGGAGTTCGGTTTTGACAACCATTCTTATTTTCTTGGTTCTTTCAGCGCTATATTCTTTTATTGTTGAGTCTCGCGGTAAAGAAACCCTTATTCCAATTTCAGATGTAGTTAACGATATAAATGCTTCAAAAATAATTGAAATTTCTGTAAGAGGCGATGAATTGTCTTTGACCTATAAAGATAATAACGAAATAAAAAAATCTAAGAAAGAAACCGGCCTTAGTATAAGTGAAACTTTAAAAAATTATAATGTTGCAAGTGAAAAACTTTCAGCTGTAAAAATAAATATTCAAAACCAAACGGGTTTCGGTTTTTGGTTTTTGACTTTAGCGCCATTTGTTTTACCGATTCTTTTTATTGTTTTTTTTATTTGGTTTTTAAGCCGTCAGGTTAAAGGGGCTGGAATGCAAGCTTTTTCCTTCGGTCAATCAAAGGCGCGCATAATTGACCCAAACGATAAAAGCCAAAAAATAACTTTCAAAGATGTGGCGGGAGTAAAGGAAGCCAAAGAAGAATTGCTTGAAATAGTGGATTTTTTGAAAAATCCCAAAAAATTTCTTGATATTGGCGCCAGAATTCCAAAAGGCATTCTTCTAATGGGGGCACCGGGGACAGGCAAGACATTATTGGCGAGAGCGGTTGCTGGCGAAGCGGGCGTACCATTTTTTTCAATATCGGGTTCAGAATTTGTAGAAATGTTTGTGGGAGTTGGAGCTTCTCGTGTGCGGGACTTATTTCAAATGGCTAAAAAAGCATCTCCAGCAATTATTTTCGTTGATGAAATTGATGCCGTGGGGCGTGTGCGTGGCACTGGGGTAGGTGGGGGAAACGATGAAAGAGAGCAAACTTTAAATCAAATATTGGTTGAAATGGACGGATTTGAACCAACAGAAAAAGTAATTGTAATGGCGGCAACCAATAGACCAGATGTGTTAGACCCAGCCCTTCTAAGGCCCGGGCGTTTTGACAGAAGGGTAACCATAGATTTACCAGACAGAGAGGACCGATATGAGATTTTAAAAATACATTCTAAAACAAAACCATTTGCTGAAGATGTTAATTTGCAATTAATTGCCGAGCGGACACCTGGATTTTCCGGAGCGGACCTATATTCATTAATGAATGAGGGGGCAATTCTTGCCGCGAGAGAAAATCGTAAGAAAGTTTCCCAATTTGATTTAATTCGTTCCATTGAAAAAGTGATGATGGGTCCAGAGCGTAAGAGTCACTTGCTTAGTCAAAAAGAAAAAGAAATCACCGCCTATCATGAGGCGGGACACGCTCTTGTTTCATCCGTTTTGCCCTATGCCGACCCAGTCCATAAAATTTCTATAATTTCACGCGGACGCGCCGCCGGCTACACTTTAAAACTTCCACTTGAAGATAGAAAAATGCAATCCAAGAAAGAATTTTTGGATGACATCGCCTCAACTTTGGGCGGTTATGTTGCAGAAGAGATGATTTTTGGCGATTTAACCACGGGACCATCCAATGATTTACAAGTTTTGTCAGCTCTGGCGCGTGACATGGTGACAAAGTTTGGGATGTCAGAAAAAATGGGTCCCATGGCCTATGAAGGAGATGGGGGACGCGCAATGTTTGGCCGAGGTGTGGGTGAAAGAGAATATTCTGAAAAAGTGGCGGCGGAGTTAGATGCAGAGGTAAATAAAATTATAACGGGAGCTAAAAAACGCGCTGAAGATGTATTAAAGAATAACAGAAAAGCGCTTGATTCAATAGCTAAAACGCTTATTGAAGTAGAGACAATTGAGCGTGAAGAATTTGAAAAAATACTTATAGCCAATGGCATTACCCCAAAAAAGAAATTGGACATTGAACATCAAATTTAGTTTATAAAAAATGAAAATCCTTTTTGATTTTTTGCCAATAAATAATTGCGTTTTTAATTTTATAGTAGTAATATTGTCTTTATGAATGTAAACTTACATATAAAAAAGAGTGTAAAGGAGTTAGAAACTATCACTAAAAATGCAAAAAGGGCACTTTTTGAGGTGCGTGTTGCTCAAAGCATTGACGATTTTAAAAATGGGAAATTTGATGTTTTCAACTCTGCCAAGGATATTATTTTATCTATAAAAAATAAGAAGTAGTACTCATGAGGAAACTTCTTTTGCCAAAAAGCTTTGAAAATAGGCTCGGGCTTTTTCTTAAAAAACATCCTGATGCAGAAAAAAGAGTAGAAAGCGTTTTCGATTTACTCAGAAAAAACCTAAACGATCCTCTGCTGAAAACACACAAACTTTCTGGGAAGTTAAAAAAACTTTGGGCTTGTTCCCTTGGTTATGAATATCG
>JBBTUX010000007.1:0-23850 GCA_038063555.1 Patescibacteria group bacterium
GGCAACTCCTGTGGTTCGGCTTGGGGTGAAGGAGACTGATGGGGCGGCGTATGAGATTAAAGGAAGGGTGAGAGATAAGAGGAAAAGGGCGAAAGGAATCAATTTTAGTTTGGACATGTTTGATTTGCTCATAGTTGTATTTTATTTTTTTATAAAATTTTTAATTTTATTTCAAATTAAGTTTTATACTTATCTTATCTGCGTTTTCAGGAAAAACAGATTTCCAAGCGGGAGTCATGGCCACTTCTGCCTTTTCAATACCAATATAATTTTTGAAAATATCATTAACAAAGTTTTTTGGTACACCAACTAAATCTTTTTTTAACTTTTCTGTGTCTATTGTCCAAATCAAAGTTGTCGTCCCCGTAAAAGAAACGGGGAAAATACCGGTCAGCCATGGAGTAGACTCTTTGGGGTCAGCCTTTAATACCAAATCGTTTAAAGAAGTAGATGTTATGTCTTCGTCTACATAATCTTCAGAATAAATTCTTGCCAACATTTTGGCCAAATCATTTTTAGAAAAAATAATAGCGCTGGCAGATGCTTTCATAGAAACATTGCTGTCTTCTGAATTTGATAATGTTTCAAAGGAAATGAACAAAGCCTTGTTATACAATATAAATCCCGCTGGAACTTTTTCACTAATTGCCTTCTTTATTTTCTCTCGTAAAGTTATGTTGAGTTCTTTACGGGCAATTTCTATATCAGTTTGAGATGCTGTTTTTATGACTCCGTTAAAACCGCCCGTCATGGGGGTTTTGGAACGAGCGTAAAATTTTTCATATCTAGGGTCCCCCTTGAATCCAGGAATGGTGAAATCTTTTAAATCTACATTATACTTTTCACCGGCTTCATCGGCTGCAATCGTAACACCAACACTTCCCGCTGTTGTTTTACCATCCTTTTTTGTTTGACCGGGAACAACAATTGAGGATTCCAATCTAAAAACCAATCCTTCTGGAGTTAAGAAACGAGTGTTTTTTATTAATCTTTGAGATTGGGAATTATAGTCGTTATAAATGACTATTTCCCCGCGCGCCTTTTTCTCAACTCTTTTTTCTCCTGTTGTTGGCACAGCCTTTTCCATCGTTTCAAAAAGTGAGATTGCTTCAAAACCCAGTTCATTTTCTTTTGAATTCTTTTTTGAGACAAAAGTGTTATTTACTGAAATTATTTTTTCTTTAGGTGTTATGGTAACAACCGCGCCAATATTAAAGAAAAGATACAAAAAATAAGACCCGCCCAAAATAAGTATTACGCCCAAAATCAAAAAAGTCCCCCTCAATCTACTGACCGTATCCACTTTTTCTAGAGCGGGGATTGTTGGCGACGATAAGGGTTCTTTGTTTTTTTTAGAAGCATTTTCACCATTCAAAACATCAACTTTTGGGGTTTCCTCTTTCGAAAGGTGGTCGCTTTTAGAAATACGTTGCGGTACCGGTATGTTCCTTATACTCCTGATTTCTTTCGGTGGTATTACATCCTGTATGATTTTCCTCTTCATAAAAGCCTATTTTAACATAAACTTGAGGTTAACTTGAAACTTCTTCATTAATAACTTCCTTGGAAGCGGCGGCAAATGATGCCGCTATAGCTAAGATTGAATCAAAACGAATATTCAAACCGAAAGTGCATTGTTCAGAAAGCGAGCTCGCATCTAATGTTTTAATAATAAAACCGTGAGGCACTAGTGTTTGGCTGGCAAAATCTTTTTGAGTAATATTTGAACCCAGCATATCTTTCAAATCGGTATCCACAAATATATAAATATTTTCTGGTATACTCACCTCTTCTGAAAGTGAAACCAGTGACTTTTCTAAATAAGAAAACCAAAGAGATTGTGTTTCTTCCATAACAGGGAAAAATGATTCCGCGCTCTGTTTTGACAATTTCTTATCATGATAAAGTCCTAAACGAGTTAAAGCTTCTTCGGCAGTAGCAGAAATCTTAGAAGCAATCAGTCGTGCCAAAGAGTGTTTCCCAAAAGGAAAAGAAACTGTTTCAAGTAAAGTATGCTCTTTTATAAGTGAAATTTCAGAAACATCATTGCCAACAGTTACTAAAATAAAATCTTTATTGGTATCGACTTTATTACGAACCGTTATGAAAGCGGCTAATGACAATGGTTCAATGGAAAGAGGAGCGGGAGTTATTTTTCTTACAATCTTGGTTACTAAATTTACAATTTTCTTATTTATTTTTGTCCTAAAAACTGCCAATTGTAATTCATTGGCTATCATTCCGTACGGATTATCCGTATGGTAACCATTCACCCTTATCTCAATTATCCTTTCATGAATTGTGTCTGGGTCACTATCCAACAAAACTTCTTTATGAGTTTCCGGCAATAATTCGTGATAAGAATTTATAAGCTTCTTTATAATTCCTGGTGTGATTGTAAAAGGTCCGCTATACGTCTCTGTGATTACAGAAGTGTGAGAAAGATAATACGGTTCTGCCAAAATACAATACACATCTTCTGCAACATACTCTTTATTTTTAAAAGCCGGCTTTTGAAGAGCTCTGGCAATATCTTCTAAAACTTCTTCTAAAGAAGACATGGCAAGCGATAAGGATTCTTTACTCTCCGGTAGACCTATTTTTCGCTCCCCAGAAACAGCGTAAAGAATGTGTGGCACTTTATTTCGCATCTCCACAACTGCGCCGCGCGCATTACCTTTACCAGCGTCTAAAAATAATATTATTTTTATTTTTGTAACTTTTTTTTGCTCAAAGAAAGAAAAAAGAGTCATATATTTAATAGAATTAGTATAACCGATATAACTACCACGGTCAGCTGTCGACTGTTGGTTTTTACGTTAATGAATTGTTGCTTTTATGCGTCTCACTCCCGCTGAAACAGCTTCTTCTTTTTCTATTTTGAAGATTCCAAGTTCTTTAGTATTGCCAACGTGCGGTCCTCCACAAAATTCCAAGCTAAAATTGCCAATTTTATACACCCTTACTTTACCTGCCTGTCCGTCTGTGCGGGACGCAGACAGGTCTCCATATTTTTCTTCAAATAACCCAATAGCTCCTCTTTTTTGGGCTTCAATTATTTCTAAATCTTCATAAGTTACCGGTAAGGATTGTTTTATTTTGTCATTAACCAAATCTTCTACAAGTTTTTTCTGTTCAGATGTCATTTTTTCTCCATATGAAAAGTCAAAACGAAGTCTCTCCGGAGTTATATTGCTTCCTTTTTGATAGACCTTATCCCCCAACGCATCGCGAAGTGCTTGATGTAACAAGTGAGTAGCGGTATGGTATTTAATCGACATTTCACTTTTATCGCCTAATCCTCCTTTAAATTTTTTATCCGCGCCAATGCGTGAAATTTGCTGGTGCTCTTTAAATTTTCTGTCAAAATCTATTTTTAATTTTTTTACTTCCTCAATAGAAAGTATGTTAAATCCTTTGTATGAGACAGATAAAAGGGTTCTCATCTTTTGAAGTTCTTCAATACTAAGTTCGAAAGGAAATCCATATGTTGAGTATAAAACAAAAAGATTCTTACCAGTTATCTCCAATCCTCCAGATTCTAATAAGTTTCCACTCAATGCTGAATGTATAGCAAAAGCTCCGTAAGACATTTTTTGGAGTTCTTTCAAACCCTCGTTTAAAGTTTTTCTGAAACGAATTTCTTCGTTATTTATTTCACGTTTTATATCAGTTTCTTTTTCTTTCAAATTTGAATAAACGTTTTTATACTTTTCAATCACAATATCAGCAAGAAGGAAAATGTCCCCGCTTTTCATTTTTAGTTTATCGGCAAAAGATACGGCTCGGCGTAAAAGTCGACGCAAAATATACCCCTGATCTGTATTAGAGGGAATTACGCCATCTGCTATCAAAAAAACAGAAGTCCTTATATGGTCCGCAACAATTCTCATCGCTTTTGTATCATGATTAAGTGAAAAATCTTTTATTTTATTCATTATCGGTTCAAAAAGATCGGTGTCGTATGCTGTCTTTTTTTTCTGCATCAAAGCGCTTATACGTTCAAGCCCAGCTCCAGTATCTACATTTTTTTGAGATAATTTCCCAATAACTCTTCCATCCTTTTTCTCATACTCCATGAAAACATCGTTCCAAATTTCGATTAAATCTTCTTTTTTGACCGCATCAATAAATTCTTTTTTAGACAATTTCCCCAAGCCGTCTTTGGTCATATCATAAAATATTTCTGTGTCTGGTCCGCAAGGACCATTATCTCCCGGGCTCCACCAATTTTCTTCAGCTCCTAAAAAATAAATTCTTTCTTTGGGAATACCCGTTTTTATCCAAACCTCATGAGAATCTTCATCTTTAGGCGCATCTTCATCCCCCTCAAAACAAGTGACGTAGAGACGTTCGGGATTTAATCCTAAACCTTCTTTTTCTGAAGTTAAAAATTCATAACTCCAATTTATAGCTTCATCTTTAAAATATGAGCCAAGCGACCAATTCCCCATCATTTCAAAAAATGAGAAATGTCTATTATCTCCAATTTCCTCCAAATCACCTGTTCTTACACACTTTTGCACATTAACTAATTTTTTACCTTGAGGATGAGGTGTTCCGAGTAAATATGGAATTAGCGGTTGCATACCAGCAGTTGTGAAAAGTACCGTAGGATCATTTTCTGGTATCAAAGAAGCCGAGGGCAAAATTGTATGCCCACGAGATTTAAAAAAAGCTAAAAAATGATTGCGTATTTCTTCAGAAGTCATTATTTTGTTTTATCACGCTACCCGCCTTAATTTCAACTCCTTCTTTTTCCAATAAAGCCGTTTTTTGTTTCGCTCCTCCTCTGTTGTAGCGACCGATTTTCCCACCGGCTCTTATAACCCTGTGGCATGGAATGCTTTTATCGAAATTATTGGCCATAATAGTTCCAACAGCTCTAGCCGCCCCGGGGTTTCCCGCACGTTTTGCAACTTCTCCATATGAAAGCGTTTTCCCTTTTTGAATACTTCTGACTGTTTTTTGCACCCTCTCTTTAAATAAACTATTTTTATTTTTTTGCATTTTTCTTTCTATTATTTACATCAGCGCTTACCGCTTCAAATCTATAAGAGCAATATTGACAATTGTCATTATTTTTAGGTATTACGTCCCCGATTAAACATTCTTTTATTTGGGGAAGCAATTCATCAATCCAAGATGGATCTCCAGCACACGGCAATAAAATCATATCGAATTCAAGTTTCCCATCAAATTTTTCTGCATCTTTTCTGCCATTTACATAAACAAAATATCCTGTGTTTGATACTTTAAAACCATTTTTTCGTAGCAACCACTGATAAACTTCCATTTGTCTCTTGTATTGCGCCCCCAAATCTCCACCTAAAGTTATTTCATCTTTTTTAGAAGTTGCCTTGTAATCAACAACCATAAGTTCTCCACTTGAATTAATCCAAACATCATCAATTCCCCCTCGAACAGATAAATTGGTTTTTTCATCAACAAACTCAACCCCTTGTGACATGGCGTTTCGCCACTTATCTAAATCTGCGTGTCTAAAAGGAACGGCATCAACTCCATATTTGAGCATAATTTCGTGTGGACGTTTTTCTTCTCTTAAAATATCAAATTCTTTTTTTAATAACTCATCAACGGCAATATTTAAAGTCAATGGATATGTGCTTGGCCTACCAATGCCCAATCTTTGATCTAGATAAAAGCATTTTGGACATTCCAAAAATAAATCTAATTTGGAACGAGAAATTCTAAAAGGTTTAGAATCATCAGGATCAAAATTTCCACGCCCCCTAACTCTGTAAGTAAACGCCATTTGCGGTCAATTATATCACGTCGGAATTTATTAGTTTTATTCGTTTTTCTTAAATTTTTCTTCAACTTCCCAAAGAGTGGAAAATATAAACAAAGTGAGAACCGTTGTCATAATAGCCAATGTAAAATACCCAAAGCCAACAGCCACTCCTATGCCGGAAGCTACCCACATACCAGCGGCGGTTGTAAGCCCCAAAAGTCGATTATCGTGATAAATAATAGCCCCTCCACAAATGAATCCTATACCCATAATTATGGCGGAGGCGACTCTCAAGGGGTCAAAATTAGTGACATTAAAAAACTGAGATGTTGTTAAAATGGAAATTATTACTAAAAGACAGGAACCCAAGGAAACGAAAGCGTAAGTTCTAAGCCCCGCCATCTTATTGGCCAATGTTCTTTCAACTCCAATTAAACCGCCTAGTAAAATCGCAAGTGTAAGTTTTATAAATATGGGTATATTAAAAGCAAGAAATGTTTCCAGCATAATTAAATTCTATTCTCGCACAACATTTTTCCTTCTTCAAGTACACGTTTTAGTTTGGGACCGCTTACGCCAACGGAACGCAGAGCTTTTTCATTTTCAGTTATATTTCTGCATAAAACGATTTTACTTTGCAAAAGTTGGTTTTTTTCATTTCTGGATAAAGAAGCCAGGGCAGTAATCGGGTGTATTTTAGTTTCTTCTATCAAGTCCTGTAAATTTCCATATCGCGGATACGTCCAACTCAAAACTTTAAGACCTTTACAATTTGCATAATGCACAGCCGCTTTTGAGAACTTAGTATTGGTTATGAGCCACCCCTCATCAATCGCTCTTTCGCCTCTTTCCTGTCTATATTTCTTTATATCTTCCACTCTGGAATTTACATAAAGAGCCACTTTCAAGTCAGATTTCATACCAAGCTCATTATGGAATTTCACTTCCCCTATTAGACATTTCTTATCATTGATCGCCAGCAAGTCAACTTCGTGTTCAACGCAAGACCCTTGCATCATGACTCCGGTTTCCACCTTAAAACCTTTAGCTTTAAATATTTCCCCGACAAAATCCTCAAAAGGAAAACCGGACGGGCCCAAGTCCAATACCGCCCTTTTTAAGGAATAGCGCATGGCGACTGGTTTCTCTACGCTACGCAAATAATCGTAAGAATTCTTGTATATAAGATTTGTTGGCATCCCTTGATGGAGCTCACTTCTGACTATTTTCAACGCCCCCGTTATCGCCTTATCGGAGGCTCCAGACCTGTGAAGCGAGTGTACAAACTTAGAAGCGTCAAAAGCCTCCAATTCTCCGTTTTCTTTCCTAACAAGTAGTGGTTTTTTCATTAAAACTATTATAACAACATGGGGTTTCTAAGCTAGTCAATAATTCCTCCGCCAAGACAAATTTTCTTATTGTAAAAAACAATAGATTGACCGGGGGAAATTAGAATATTTTTTTCAAAAATAACTTCTGTCTTTTTTCCTTTTGGTGAAACCCGGCACGATAAAAGTTCTCCGTGATAGCGAACTTGTGCCTCACATTCCCCAAGGACCGCCCTTGGGGTAATCCAATTGATATTATCAATCTTGTAAGTTGCTTGCCCACCTAAATTTTTGCTATACAAAAATTTAGGTGGACGAATAACGTGAGAAACTTTGATTATGTTTTTTGAAACGTTCTTTTCCACCACATAATACGGCTTTTCTTTTGAAGTTTTCTTATTAATTTTGAATCCCTGCCTTTCTCCAATAGTGGAAAAAACGGCTCCATTGTGAGACCCTATAATTTCTCCACTTTCATTAATAACATTGCCTTTCTTTTCTGCAATAAAATGTTTTAAAAATTGTTTCATATTGAGATTGGATATGAAACATAATCCTTGACTGTCTTTTTTATGAGCTGTCACAAGACCGATTTTTTTTGCAATTTTTCTAACTTTACTTTTTTTCATTCCACCAACAGGGAACAAAAGGTACTTCAGTCGATCTTGGGTCAAAGTCCACAAAAAATAACTTTGATCTTTTGAATCATCCAGCCCCTTAAGTAAATTGTAAGTTATTGGTTGTAGGTTGTTAGTTTCTATCCGCGCATAATGACCTGTGGCAATGTAATTGGCTCCATTTTTGACAGCCCAGTTTAAAAAAGCCCCGAACTTCACTTCTTTATTACAAAAAACATCTGGGTTCGGAGTCCTTCCCAGTTTGTATTCGTCAATCATATAATCAATGACTCCTTCCTTGTATTCTTTCTCCAAATCAAGTGTCTTAAATGGAATATCTAAGTGTGCCGCCACCCTCATAGCATCCAATCTATCTTCCCTCCAGGTACAGGGAATAAAATCGGGCTGCCAAACTTTAATAAAAACGCCAGTAACTTTATAACCAGCTTTTTTAAGAAGGTAGGCTGATACCGAAGAATCAACGCCACCTGACATCCCCACATAAACAGATTTTTTAACTCCACCTGCTTGCCCCGTAGGAAGCTTCTGCCTTCCTACTGGGGACATACCTACAAATACCTTTTTTTTATTTATATCACTAACCATGTCGCCACATTAACGCGTTAATTTCTTAAAAGCCAGAGACAAAAAAGTGGCCTAAAAACTATTCAAATATTTCTGTTTATTTAGAACATGCTTTTCGTGAGTTTCCGCAAAATAAAAATTTCCCTTTTTATCAGTTAAATAATAAAGATATTTAGTTGGCTTAATATCTATGGCGGCTCTTATGGAATCAATACCAGGGTTTGCAATCGGTGTTGGCGGTAAGTCCCTATTGGTATAAGTGTTGTATGGAGAGGTTGTGGCCAAATCTTTTGTAGTAAGCTCATAAGTATTTTTACCTATGGCGTATTGAAGAGTTGCGTCCACTTGTAGTGGCATGCCTATAGCTAATCTTTTCCAAAGAATGCTAGCCACTGCCCGCATATTTTCAAAATTCTGCGCTTCTTTTTCAAGAATAGACGCCATAATCAATATCTCTTTTTGTGATTTGCCGAAAGAGCGTATTTCTTTGTCCAATTGAGAAATTTTTTGCTCAAAAGTGTCTTTCATTATTTGTATAACATCTTCTGCTTTTGATGATTGCAAAAAGAAATAAGTATCGGGATAAAGATATCCTTCATAGGGAAGAGCTAATTTTACAAATTTATTTTCCTCACACAACGGTAAAGATTCGTCACACAACTTAGCTATTTCTCTAACATTTAAACCTTCTCTAAAAGTAATTCTTATATCGCTTAATTTAGAATCTCCTTTCGCAAGGCGTAGCGCCACACTTATCACATTTTTTTTTGCTGTAAACGAATATCCCCCTGCAATAATTCCATTACTTGGGTTAACAATTTTCACAATAATAGAAAAAACGGATGGGGAAGATATTATTTTATTTTCTTTTAATAATTTTCCAGTTGCAAAAATTGATGTTCCTTTGGGAATAATTACTATTTTATTCGATGGAAAATCCAATGGAGGACTAAAAAATAAACTGAAAAACAAAAAAAGAGTTGAGATAATTACAAGAACTACATAGCGTTTTTTACTTGCTAAATATTCATCCATAAAACTATCTTGGAAGATTGGAAGGTGGCTCTGATCGGCGAGATCCAACACGTGATAAGGATGGGGTTTTGACACTAGAACTTGGAAAATGCCAAATAGTTGCCAATTCTTCTGTTGTCATAAAAACCGGTTCTTGTTCATATGGTGTATAAAAATAGGATCTGTTTCTACTTTGCATAAGTAGATTTTTTTGTAATATATTTCTGCGTATATTCCTAAAATCTTGCCATGGATAATCAAAAACTTGCATGCCACGCGTTACCCCAAGTGCGTTATATCCTGGATAACGATAAGAGTCAAAAAAGCGGATAAATTGAGAAATGTTGATAAAGTTATAATTTTCTTTTCTTGCCACATAGGTTGTACGTATTCCGCATTCAAAGATAAGTTTAGTAAGAGATTGTTCAAGAGCTTCAATTTTTTCTTTCTCAGATTCTGAGAGAAGCATCTTTCCACGCGTACCAACTTTCTCTTTTTCTTCTTCATTAGAAATAAGTTCTTTGGCACGCTCAACCGCTTCCTTTGTTATCTCTTGTATTTTCTCTTTGGCGGGATCCTGATAATGATCTGCGCTAAGATAAAACCCGTTCCACTCATCTTTTTTGCGTGCTTTAGTTACAATCTGAAGCCACATATATTCCCCCTGACCAATAGTACTGAAAAGCTCTAATATATTACTAATAGGGTCTACCGTAGTTTCTGGGGTGTCTGGGTCTTTATCCATTTCATAATGTGTGTAGGTTTTTAGTGGGAGGGCTTGCGGTTCAGATTTTTTGTATTCAGTTCCCCAAAGTTCGTACCCCTTCAAATCTGGAGGAATGTCGTTTATATAATCCTCCGCTTCAACAATTTTAATTTCTGGAAATTGACCGTACAGACGAGCTTCAACTATATTTCTAAAAGCTTTTCTAAGATGAATATAAAAACCAACACGACCTTCCCTGCTTGCGATTTCAAATGTCCAAATTGGGCGAAATTGACCTTTCCATATACGTTGAATAAAAGTAGTCTCTCCTCCTGCGTTCCAAAGTGATGATAAAAAGAGCTCCATTGCAAGGGGTGACTTTTCTACCTCTGGTGGCAATTGAATCTCCAAAAGCACCATTTCGTGTTTAAGCCAATATTTAAAACGTATATAATCTATCCAAAAAACCCAAAAAATTACAAGAAGATATAACGGGAGCCATATAGGAGCAAGTATTATAAGAGCGTAGCTAGTTGCCAAAACGGCTTTAGTGTCGTAAACCCAGATCCCCCAAACTAAAAAACTAAATATAAACGGCGCAACAAAAATCGGCTCGAAATTAAAAGTGCGCATTCCCACATCAGAACTAGCAATTTTTTCCGCTATTTTACGCAAAAACATATGTTATAATATAACATGAAAAATATTTATTAATATATGGATTTTTTTTCGGATACATTTGTTTCAAACGCTCTTTTGTATATCGGTTTTTTGTTATCTGTCTTTGCAGCCATCTCTGTTCTTATTTTTGTGCGAGGATTTTTAGTTGGAGCAAGACACCTTATTAGTATAGATGGGAACGATGAAAACCTTAATCCCGCTCGTATTCGTATAGTGTGGGGTATATTGCTCCTTCTCTTTATATTTGTTTTTTGGGAAATAATTCGTTGGTTTGCCAACATTTTATAATTATTCTAACGCAAAAAACGACCCTTGAGGAGTCGCTTTTTGCACCTAGATAATAATATCTTTAGACAATACTGTACTTGCCTTCTTTGTTTTTCTTGAAGAATTTTTGGTTTTGTAAATTGACAGCAATAGTATTTTCTTTGACGTATCTTTCTTTCAAAACCTTGTCCACTACTTCTTGCTTTGAGAGAGGCCCGTATTTCTTTATGATTTCGCGAATAACATCTTTTACAACACCTGATGAATAACCCCATTCGGAAAGTGCATAAAGTCCGCGACCAACCAAAACAAATCTTTTGTCTTTTATGAGTTCATTGTGACAAGTGGCAACATGTGCTTCTCTGTCAAAAAGCTGTTTTATAGATTTGGCTACTTCTGTAAAGTGCATAGGTGAACCGTGTCGTCTTATAGAAAGATAAGCAAAATCACGCATACCTTTAGCTTTTATATTTGGTGAATTGGAAATGCCCCACTCTCCCAAAGGATTGTGTCCAATTTTCTTAGACAATCCCAACCATCTTTTTGCGATTTCCTCGTTTCTATATTTTTCAGAAACTTCTTTTAAATTATCGAGAAAAGAAGATATCATTTCTGACTCTGGTATAAGAGCCTCATCTTCTAGTGTTTCATAAAGTTTTTTCAAAGCAGATTCAACTTTGTTAGCTAAAGAATCATCAATAAACCAGCGATGACTAAAATGTTCGTCTTCCTTGCGTTTCTTGAAAGCATCGCCCAAAACCAAAAGAAAATGTATGTTATTTTGCACACTTGCATCTTCGGAAATACTCTTTAAAAAATGAGACTCCGTGACAACGTTCCCCATCTCGTCCACCACTTTTTGCAAATCTTCAAATACAGCTTTTTCTTTGGTATAAATGGGCGACTTCCTTATGACACCAAAAGAATAATTTTCAATTTGACGCACCCTCTCTCTTGTAATTTTATAGGTCTTGCCAATAGCCTCCAGAGTCATTTTTTCGGGCGTTTTACCAAGACCATAACGATTGACCACGACATCAGCGGCGCGCGGAGGAAGCGCCGAGAGCAATCTTTTTACTACTTGTTTTGGTTTGAATGTTAATTTTATAGACATAAAGACTAACTTGAACAAACCTATTTCTACCACCCCAACCATTTCCCGTCAAGGGTTGCAAATTACACAACATTTACCCCGTTAGAGAACGTTTATTTATATGCCGGGGCGGTATCAATACCCTTTCTCAATTATTAAGAATGGGTAATTTCTTTATTATGATTCTCTAATGGGGTTTAGTCCTTAATCAAACTCATCCAGGGGTCAAGAAATAATAAAACTAAGCCTACGGCCGGTAACATAATAACCCCCAGTATTAAAAAAATGATAATTTTAAAAACAAAAAAAACTGTTTCCCCAAACGAATCCATGTTTGAAATTATTATTACTTACCAGTTACAAAATTTATAATTTTACCTTTAACGTAAATAACCTTTTTGTGTTCCTTAATCCATTTCCCAATCTCCGGATTTCTTCTAGCCAAATCTATAACTTCTTTTTCTGTAGCGTTATCTTTAACACTCACAATACCCCTGCTCTTACCGTCAATTGAAACTGAAACATTAACTTTTTCGTTCAATAATTTCTTTTTATCAAAAATTGGCCATTTTGCCAAGTGTACACTTCTCTTATTTCCAATTTTTTGCCAAAGTTCTTCTGAAATATGTGGCGTAAAGGGAGATAATAATTTTAAGAATGTTTCAAATTCATTTTTTGAAATATATTCTCTTTTCTCAAATTCATTGGAAAGTATCATTAAGGCGCTCACGGCGGTATTGAATCTCATACTTTCAATATCATCTGTCACCTTTTTAATAGTCTGATTAATAAGAATTCCTAATTCTTTACTTGTTACTTGTGACTTGTTACTTGTAACTTGGTCTTGAAGTTTTATAACTCTTTCTAAAAAACGACGACAGCCAATCATACTGTCTTCGTTCCAGGCAATGGCTTGATCAAAAGGGCCCATGAACATTTCATAGAGTCGCAAAGTATCTGCTCCAACATTTTCTACAATGGTGTCGGGGTTAATAACATTCCCTTTTGATTTACTCATCTTCACCCCACCTTCGGCTAAAATTAATCCGTGAGAGGTTCTTTTTTTGTAAGGCTCACTGGCGGGAACTAATTTCAAATCATAAAGGAATTTATGCCAAAATCTTGAATACAAAAGGTGAAGCGTGGTATGTTCCATTCCCCCGTTATACCAATCCACTGGCGTAAAATATTTTAAAGCAGTTTTCCCGGCAAATTCCTTATTATTTGCCGGGTCAGTATAGCGAAGAAAATACCAAGAAGACCCTGCCCAATTCGGCATAACATCTGTTTCTCTTTTAGCTTTCCCCTTACATTTTGGGCAATTCACATTCACCCATGAAGAAATATTTGAGAGTGGCGATTCTCCATTATCAGTTGGTTTGTAATTTTTTACATCGGGAAGTAATACCGGAAGCTGTTTTAGAGGCACAGGCAAAAGCCCACATTTTTTGCAATTAATTATAGGTATTGGCTCCCCCCAATAACGCTGTCTTGAAAAAACCCAGTCTCTCAATTTAAATTTAATCACTCTTTTCCCTTTTACAAATTCAGTGATTTCTCGTCTGGCTTTTTCGCTATCTAGACCATCAAATTTTCCGGAATTAATAAGAACTCCATCTCCTACAAAACTCACATTTTCTTTATCCCAACGTGACAACCAAATGTCTAATTCTGCATGAACAATTTTAGGATATGCTATTTCATTTTTAGGAAGCCAAACAATGTCATAGCTATCTTTTTCTTTTTGACTTCTCCCTTCTTGAAATTCATCCGTAAGGTCAAACATAACCGCGTTGGTATAAGAAATCCTATTTTCATTTTTGTGCGCCGCAAAATATTCTGCTCTGGCTTGTCCACCCATCACCTTCACCAATTTCAAATTCGTATAACCAGTTTCTTCTCGTGCTTCTCGTCTTGCCGCTTCAACCAAATCCTCCCCATCTTCAACTCCTCCCATGGGAAACGTGATCCAAGGTTGTTTTTTCCACTTCAAACACAGCACTTTTCCATTCTTTGGGTTCCTAACAATGGCGTGAACATTCTTTCTTTCCACTATTTTTTTACCCTTACGGGGCGGGTTATTTTTATCTATTCTATTGGGAATAACAACTTCCCTAATCGGCAAATTTAATTTTTGGGCAAATTCATAATCTCTTTCATCGTGTGCTGGAACTCCCATTATTACGCCAGTCCCATAAGTAGATAAAACGTAATCAGCTACATAAATTGGGAGTTCCTCACCGTTCAAAGGATTAATGGCCTTCAACCCTTTAAGAGGCACTCCTGTTTTCTCTTTGTTTTCAGCCACACGCTCTATTTCATTTTGATTTAATGCAAGTTGAACATACATACCAACTTCAAGAGCATTGTCAATTCTACTTTTGAACGTGTTTAGAATCTTGTGTTCTGGAGCAATTACTAAATAAGTTGCGCCGTATAATGTGTCCGCCCTTGTTGTAAAAACTTTCAAACTTTGGTCCGTGCCTTTGATTTTGAAATCAATTTCCGCGCCCACCGATCTCCCTATCCAATTTCTTTGTTGCGTTTTTATTCGTGGCAAATAATCAACCGAATCCAAATCTTTATCCAATCTTTCAGCGTATTTTGTGATAGCAAGCATCCACTGTTCTTTGTCCCTCTTTTCTGTTGGCCCATTACATCTCTCGCATTTTCCATCAACCACTTCTTCATTAGCCAAACCGATTTTACAATTTAAACACCAATTTATTGGAACAGTTGCCTTATAGGCTAATCCTTTTTTAAATAACTGCAAGAAAATCCACTGTGTCCATTTATAATATTTTGGGTCTGTTGTGTTTATTTCTCTATCCCAATCAAAAGAAAACCCCAGATTTTTTAATTGTTTTCTGAAAATATCAGTATTTTGTTTGGTAACAAGAGCTGGGTGAATTCCTGTTTTTATCGCATAATTTTCTGTAGGTAAGCCAAAAGCATCCCAGCCCATTGGATAAAGTACATTGTATCCTTCGGCTCTGCGTTTCCTAGAAATAATATCCATAGCCGTATTACTTCTAATATGCCCTACATGAAGTCCATCCCCCGATGGATAAGGAAATTCTATTAGAGAGTAGAATTTTTTCTTTCTTGAAGGAAATCGCGCTTTAAAAGCTTTGGTTTTTTCCCAAATACTTTGCCACTTTTTTTCAATTTTCTTATGGTCGTAGGAAATCATTTACTTACTATAACGACAAGATTGTTTGTCAGCAACTAAATTTTAAACTCAATCACATCTCCGTCTTTGACTATATATTCCTTGCCTTCGGTTCTGACTAATCCTTTTTCACGCGCAGTCGAATATGAGCCACTTTGGAGTAATTCACTCCAGAAAATTACTTCCGCTCTTATAAATTTATCCTTAAAATCATTGTGTATTGCGAGCCCAGCAATTGGAGCAGTTGATCCTTTTTTTATAGTCCAAGCTCGGCTTTCATCCTCCCCTGTTGTGAAATAGGTCATCAGATTTAGCAATTCATAAGATTTTTTAATTAAATTATTTACCCCGCTATCCTGTGTCGTTTGTAATTCCTTTTTCTCTTCTTCGCTAAACTCTTTTAGTTCATCTTCAATCTTGGCATCAAAGACCAAATATTCACCACCAATACTTTTTATATATTCAGTTAATTTATTAAATTCTTCCTTATTTATTTCATCTAGATTTTTACCATCCTGTTGTTTATTCAAGGCGTAAAGAATTGGTTTATTGGTCAAAAGATTTAATTGCTTAATTAATGGTTGCTCTTTCTCGTCTAATTCTACCATTCGCGCGAATAGGCCGGTGTCTAAAGTTTTTTTAATTTTAGTTAAGGCGTCAAATTCTATTACAGCATTTTTTTCACCTCTTTTTTTGTCTCTTTCAACATTTCCCAATCTTTTATTAACTGTCTCCAAATCAGACAACATGAGTTCAAGATTTATTACACCAATATCTCTAATGGGGTCAATTTCACCATATACATGAATTACATCCCCGCCAGAGGCGGGTCCGCCTTTGGCGGAAAAAATTCTAACCACTTCAAGAATTGCATCTGTTTCTCTAATATTAGCCAAAAATTTATTGCCCAAACCTTGCCCCTCGGATGCTCCTTTTACAAGTCCGGCAATATCCACAAATTCCACAACCGCGGGAATTGTTTTTACTGATTTAGAAAATTCTGACAGTTTCCAAAGTCGTTCATCTGGCACGGGCACAATACCGACCGAAGGATCTATGGTACAAAACGGATAATTTTCCGCTGGAACTGACTTCTTGGTTAAAGCATTAAAAAGCGTGGATTTCCCAACATTTGGCAAACCGACTATCCCAATAGATAAAGACATTAAGGAAATTTAACATAAATTAATAACTTGTCATTTTGTATCTCTAATTATCCCTATGTGTTTTTGAAATGCCTTGCACAGTGCGACTGGCACGAGCAGAGCAAAAACTTAATAAAGTTTTATCAGTGCATCTCAAAAGCAGGTGAAAAAATAAAAAGAATTTTAGAAACTAAATGGCTCTCTTGCCCATCTCCGCCACTTTGTCCCCCCAAGAAGTTCTTTTTTCTGGTCCCATTTTTTGAATTGGTCCTACAGAAGTAACTTTTGCTGGCCAAATACCGGCAAACCAAAATATTCCGCGCCTAATCTCATTGCTGTAATCCCCTATCAAAAGCCAAGCTAAGAACGGGTGCTGGTCCATAGTAATAATAACGCGAGCGGTTTTTCCTTTTAAAAGTTTTTGCCATGTGCCAAGAAGCGACCCCTTGTTCATTCTGAAAGCAAAACCGGGAAGAAAAAACCTGTCAAAAAGCCCTTTCAGTATTGACGGCATAGTGCTCCACCAATTTGGATACAAAACCACAATATGGTCTGCCCAATTAAAATCTTTTTGTAATGATATTAAATCTGGCTCAAGTTCCTGAATGATTTTGTAACCCTTATGCAAAATGGGATCAAATTGCATGTCTCCAATATTTACCCTTTTTACTTCATGCCCCGCATCATGTGCCCCCTCTTCATAACGGGTTGCCAAATATCCGCACATGGAATCCCAATCGGGGTGTCCAAGTAGAATTAGAATTTTTTTCTTGTTAGCCATAATACCTAATACAATGAGTGAATTTTAACAGAAAAATTAAACCAGTATAAGAACCTCTTCCGGGGAAACTTTTATAACCCCTTTTTCAATTTTAAATTCTGAAATCTTACTTTCATCTTTTACAATCACACTTCCATTTTTTAAGCCAGAAACAAGTGACATGTGATTGGGTAATATTGTCATTTCTCCCTCACTCCCTGGCACAATGACAGATTTTGCGCTTCCGTGAAAAAGAACTTCCTCAACATTGGTTATAGTTAAAGTAATCATGATATTAACTAACAACTAACGATAATTTTTAATTTTTTGTAAGACATTTATTTTTGTTGGTTGTAAGTTGTAAATTGTAGGTTACTTCAGAGACCCCTTCATGTAAAAATCTTGTTCATTTCTATCATCATATTTTCCAGCAATAATGTCAGCGAAATCACGCACAGTATCCGTCTTTGAAACATACTCTCCTTTTATTCCTGTAAATGGTTCCCCCACAAAAAATGGCTGGGAAAGGAATCTTTGAATTTTGCGTGCGCGATAAACTATGGTTTTATCTTCATCTGACAATTCTTCAATTCCCAAAATTGCAATAATATCCTGTAAATCTTTATAACGTTGTAATATTCGTCTTGTTGCAAGCGCCGTTTCATAATGTTCTTTACCAACAACATCTGGGTCAAGCGCAGATGAGCCAGATTCCAATGGATCAATCGCCGGATATATTCCAAGGGACGCTAATTGACGAGAAAGCACTACAGTTGAATCCAAATGAGCGAAAGTATTGGCGGGAGCTGGGTCTGTAAGGTCGTCCGCCGGAACATAAACTGCTTGCACCGATGTAATAGAACCTTTGTTGGTTGAAGCAATGCGTTCTTGCATTTGTCCCATTTCTTCAGAAAGTGTCGGCTGATATCCCACGGCTGATGGAATACGTCCCAAAAGAGCTGATACTTCAGAACCTGCCTGAATAAAACGAAACACATTATCCATAAAAAAGAGAACATCTTTGCCCATTTCATCACGGAAATGTTCAGCCATTGTGAGTCCAGAAAGGGCCACTCTGGCGCGTGCACCAGGAACTTCATTCATTTGTCCAAACACAAGGGCTGTCTTTGGTAAAACCCCAGAATCTTTCATTTCATGATACAAATCATTCCCTTCACGCACACGCTCACCCACTCCCGCAAAAACAGAGTATCCTCCATGATTAGTAGCCACATTTCTAATCAATTCTTGTATTAAAACTGTTTTACCAACTCCCGCTCCCCCAAAAAGTCCCACCTTTCCCCCTTTTATAAAAGGCGTCATCAAATCAATGGCTTTAATTCCCGTTTCAAATACTTCTGCTTTTGTTCTTTGGTCTTTAAAAGGGGGTGCCTCTTGATGAATTGAATTGCGTTTAGCGTTTTCTGGTATTTGTTTCCCCCCATCGATTGTTTCACCTAGAAGATTTAGAAGTCTTCCTAAAACAACTTCACCGACAGGAACGCTAATAGGCAAACCTGTGTCGGTAACTTCCGCTTCTCGGAAAAGTTCGGCCGTATCACTCATGGCAATAGTCCTGACTTTATTTTCTCCTATGTGTTGAGCCACTTCTAAAACAATATTTTTTCCAGCTTTATTTTTCACATAAAGCGCTGTTCTAATAGCCGGGACTTTTTTATCAAAGTATACATCTACAATCGGTCCTATTATTTGCGTTACCGATCCTTTCGCCCCGTTAGAAAAACCCTTAATTCGATTTTCATTATTTTCTAGTTTATTTGTAACCATAATTTTATCTTAATATTTTTTAATAAATTAATTTTCTAACGGGGCGAATACTTTTAATTAATTATTTTTAACTTGTAAGGCTTCTATTCCTCCAACAATTTCTGACATTTCTCTGGTAATAATACTTTGTCTTTCTTTGTTATAATCACGCGTTAAATCTTTAATAACTTCTTTGGCTTTATCTCCCGCACTTTTCATAGCCACCATTCTGGCTGAGTGTTCTGACGCTTTAAACTCAATAGCCGCATAAAAAATAATTGTTTCTGCTAAAAAAGGAAGTAGGCTGTCCAAAACACTTTTTACACCCGGCTCATAATTATAAATAGTTTGTTTTTCAGATGATTCTTTGTTAAACAAGTTTGAATACTTACCCTTAGTTGGACGCACACCATCCAAAACGGATTCAATTTCTGTTATTTTCAATGGAAAAAGCTGATGAAAGATAGCTCTTTGTTCAAAAGTGGAAATAAAGTTTGTATAAACAATATATACTTTATGAAAATCTCCATTACGAAACGTCTTTTCAGCTATTTCTCTTATATGAATTACTTCGCTTAGTGAAGTTTTGTCATCAAATGATTTTTGTGAAAAAAGATTCAAATAATTTCGTCTTGAGACAAATTCACTTGCTTTTCGTCCTATAGTTATAAAAGAAACATTTCCTTTCTCGTAATTGTTTTCCTTTAAGTGATTGGCGAGTAATCGTAAAATTGAACTGTTTAAACTTCCCGCCAAACCTCTATCGCTAGTTAAAACAATAAAAAGAGCTTTTTTGGCTTCAGTTCCATTCCTATCTTCTATAAGTTTATGTCTGATCGGTTCTTTTTGAGAAATAATTCTCTTTAAAATTTTAAAAGCCGAATAGGCATATGGCCTTGCTGAAAGCGCCCATTCTTGCGCTTTGCGCATTTTAGCGGCCGAAACCGCTTCCATGGCCTTCGTGACTTGTTCTGTCTTTTTTACTGCCCTTATTTTTAATTTTACTTGTTTTAATGACATGTTTTTTAGGAAAAGAAAGAAAGTAGCGTGGATTTTAATTTTTCTTCTAATTCAGGAGGTAAATCTCTACTTTCACGTATAGCATTCAAAACATCTTTTCCACGAGATTCAAGGTGCATTTGTAAATTCTTTTCTGCTTCCTTAACTTCTTCAATCGCAATTTTGTCAAAGTATCCTGAAACTCCCGCATAAATTATTGCAACCTGCACCTCAAATGGAATTGGCTCCAATTTATATTGAGTTAAAATTTCTGACAATCTGCGTCCTTTATCAATGCGCGCTTTGGTCTCTGCGTCCAAATCTTGAGAAAATTGCATAAAGGCCTCTAATTCACGAAACTGCGCAAGTTCCAGACGAATTTTAGCCGCTACTTTTTTCATAGCTTTCGTTTGCGCCGTGCTACCGACACGTGTTACAGAAATTCCCACATTAATAGCTGGCTTTAATCCTTTATTAAACAAATCCATATCAAGATATATTTGCCCATCGGTAATAGAAATTACATTTGTGGGAATATAAGCGGACACGTCCCCTTCTTGGGTTTCAATAATGGGAAGAGCCGTTAGAGACCCTCCGCCTTTTTCTTTAGAAAGTTTTGCCGCGCGCTCCAATAATCTTGAGTGTAAATAAAATACATCTCCCGGGTAAGCTTCGCGTCCCGGTGGGCGTCTCAAAATTAAAGCTAATTGTCTATAGGCCACTGCTTGTTTAGATAAATCATCGTAAATTACTAAGGCGTCTTTTCCTTTTTCCATAAAATATTCTCCCATGGTAGCGCCGGCGTATGGCGCTAAGAATTGAAGCGCCGCCGGGTTACTTGCCCCAGCTGAAATAATAATTGAATATTGCAAAGCTCCTTTTTCTTCCAATTCTTTTACCAGACGAGCGGTTTTTGATTCTTTTTGGCCAATGGCTACATAAATGCAAATCGGTCTGTTTCCTTCTTCTTCATATTTTTGGTTTATTATGGCATCAATTGCAAGAGATGTTTTCCCAGATCCCCTGTCTCCGATTATTAATTCTCTCTGACCCCGACCAATGGGCACCATTCCATCAATCGCTTTTAGTCCTGTATGAAGTGGCGTATTAACAGATTGTCTGTCAATTACCCCATAAGCATCTCTTTCAATGGGGTAAATCGCACTCTCTTTAATTGGCCCTTTCCCATCAAGTGGTTCTCCCAAAGTATTCACTACTCTACCCAAAAATCCTTCACCAACAGGAATAGAAAGAACTTTGTGCAATCTTTCTACTTTCATTCCTTCTTTAACGCGACTGGAATCTCCTAGAATAATTACCCTGACACTTCTCTCTTCCAAATTAAGCACTAAACCGAAAAGTTGTTTTTTATTTTTCAAATTTTCTTCCAGGGACTTGTCATCGTCTTCCAAAAAAAGAATCATTTCAGACATAATAGCGCCACTCAAACCTTCAATTTCCGCCACCCCATCTCCAACAGAAAGAACCTTCCCAATTTCTTTATTGCCAATTGCGGGAGTAAAATTTTCTATCTTATCTATTATTTTTTGAATTAATTTATCGTCCATCCTTTAGTGAGAAATGGCATCGCTCTTTAGAGCAATTACCCTTCTATATTTATTAAATTAGTAATTTCTGACTTTAACATAAATTTTCATTTTTTCATCTTAACTCTAATGCCATTTTCTACTACGGGATCCATGATTTTATTCTTTACTCATAAACTGATATAAATCTCCAAGTTTCTTTTTGTAAGTTGCATC
Organism: Patescibacteria group bacterium; assembly: GCA_038063555.1. Lineage (GTDB taxonomy): Bacteria > Patescibacteriota > Minisyncoccia > Phycocordibacterales > JAKFXT01 > JAKFXT01. Next base: position 21,653 of record JBBTUX010000007.1, read on the forward strand.
CACCATACTATTCAATGTCTCTATGCGATATCCTCCAATTAAATTTTGATCTATTTCATAAATTAAATTATTTTCCCCAAAAATATTTCTATGTTTTTCTTTTATATCTTTTATTTCTTTTTGTGAAAGTTCTTTGGCGCTTAAAATCTTGACTGTATTTTGAGAATTGATTCTTTTCGATTTTAAAAATGACAAAGTTTCCTTAAGCAATTTTTCTCTTTTGATTTCTTTTAAATAATCAATTACTTTGGCAAGAATCCTATCTAAAGAGTGGTTCCCTTCTTTAGCTTTAACTACTAAAGTATTGGCCAAAAGATATTTATTCATGTTTTTCTTTTAATATCTTTTCTGCCGCTAAAATCGCCATTCTAGAAATTGACTCTTTGGATTTCAAAATTGCTTCCTCTTCCATTCTTTTGGCTGAAACCGACACTTCTTTAAGAACTCTTTCTTTTTCTTTTTCCACGTCCGCCATAATCTTTTCTTTGATTAAGACGGCATCACTCTTACTTGTATTAAGATAATCTCTTGCTTCTTTCTTGGCGCTATCAAGTATTTCTCCACTTTCCTGCCCTGCTTTTTCTAATGCTATTTTTGCCTCTTCTGCATTTTCTACTCCTTTTTCTACAATTGCTTTTCTGTCATCAATTATTTTGAGAAGTGGTTTATAAAGAAAGTGCTGCAAAACGAATAGTAAAATACCAAAGTTAATCACCTGTACCAAAAGGAGTTTCCATTCAATACCGAAAGCCGATAAGATTTCTTGCATAAACGACTAAGTGTATTTCACAACGAAGGCAATAACTAGGGCAAAAATTGCCAGAGCTTCCGTAAAAGCTATACCAATAAACATGGTGGCTTGAATCTTTCCCGATGCTTCCGGATTTCTCCCCATCGCTTCAAGTGCCCCAGCCACAATCAAACCAATACCGATACCAGGACCAATAACACCTAAACCAACGGCTAATGCCATTCCAAGTGTTTTTACCATTTCAATATCCATACGTTTTATTTTACTTCCAGCCATAGGCTGGTCCGCCTATGGCGGAAATTAATAATAATCGACTTTTATACCATTAGATGGCGGCTTCGCCTATCTCACGGGGTTAATGATGCTCTGTCACTGCTATTTTGATAAAAAACAGAGTCAACAAAGAAAATATAGCCGCCTGAATAACCGCCACAAACACCTCAAAAAGCATAAGGGGAACAGGTAATATAACAGGAACAAAGAAAATTATAACGGCTATTATTACTTCGCCCGCAAAGATATTACCAAATAATCGGAAAGAAAATGATATCAATCTGGCTAACTCTGAAAACAAGTCAATAATTCCAATTACAAATCCTAAAATAGATTTGAAATTAAAAAACTTTTTAAAATAAGAAAGGAAACCGAGTTGACTAATTCCCGCAATTTCAATAAAAAGAAAAGAAATTATAGCCAGAGCCAAAGTTACATTAAGGTCAGTATTGGCGGAACGAAAAAGTGGCTCAAAAACTTCTTTTCCATTAACAAGATGATGGAAACCAATACTCCCAACCCCCGGTATAAATTGAATAATGTTTGAAATAAGGACAAAGAGAAAAATTGTGACTATAAGTGGAAAATATTTACGAGCTAATTTTTCATTCTCTAAAGTAGATGATGTGTATGAATAAATTTCCCCTACGGCCAACTCCCCGACTGTCTGTAAACGACTAGGAACTATTTTTATATTTTTGAAAATAAAGAAAGCGAACACAGATAAAATTAATGTTGCAATAAAAGACATCAAAAGAGTGTTGGTAATAGGGAAACCAGCAATTTCGCCTATTTTTTCTGCTGAAAGTGATATGTGAATGCTTTGCATAATATAGAAAAAAGCCCGTAAAAATGGGCATCTGTATCATAGCAAAAACTTACTATTGTGCCAATAGAGAAAATACGTAAAATAATCAAACGGGCCTATAGTATAGTGGCAGAACGGTTCCATGGCATGGAACAGGTCCGGGTTCGATTCCCGGTAGGTCCACCAATTAAAAAACTGTTAGGAACTGTTTTTTAATTGGTGGTGTTTGTTTGAAAAAGTTAGAACCCATTTCGAGCAGAACCCCTGACTTCGCACGCGCGGAGCGCGTGGTGGCTTGAAACTGCCTCGTCCGCTCCGATTGCGTGGTGATGCGAACCAATGCGCCTCGGACACGCTCGCGGACTC
>JBBTUX010000008.1:0-60357 GCA_038063555.1 Patescibacteria group bacterium
GTTGCAGAGCCCCGATGCCCTCCGTGCCGTGCGCCTCGTAAAACGCGGCGTTCGGTTTGTAGGCGCACACGAGGTCCTTTGTCGCTTTCACGATCGCGCGGTTGAACTTGACGACGGTGTTGGCGATGCTCACATCACATTCATTGCCGCCTACGTGCGCGGACTCGGGAATCTTCTTGAACTCGCTGTCGAGCCCCACGCAGACGAAATTGCCACGAGACCACTGAGCTTCCAACATACGCCGGAAATGACGCATCTTTACTCTCCTTATCCTTGTCAGTCGCGGGATGCGACCAACCTAGAACTACTAGGCAAAACCCTATATGAAAAAAAAACAAAGTCAATTATTTCGCCACCGCTAACGCTTCATCAAAGCGAACTGATAAAACTTTTGAAAATCCATCACCTCCCATGGTAACCCCGTAGAGAATCCCAGCCCGACCCATAGTCTCCCTGTTATGAGTTATCAAAATTAATTGTGAATGTTTAGATAATTCTTCAATCATGTCTCCGTACTTGCGAGAATTAGCTTCATCAAGCGCGGCGTCTGTCTCATCAAGTATGATAAATGGCGGTGGATTCACTTGAGAAATAGCAAAAAGTAGAGCAATTGAAGTTAGCGCTCGCTCACCCCCTGAAAGCATTGACAATCCTTTTATTCTTTTATTGGGAAGTGATACTGAAACATCAATCCCCTCTTCTAACTCTTCTCCTACAACCTCTGCGGTTTCATCTTCTAACTCCAAATCAAAATCCGACTTACGACGGCGACGTTCTGGTTTAATTGTAAATAAAGAAGCCTTTCCTCCACCAAACATCAATTCAAAAAATTCTTGAAATGCTTTATTTATTTTTTCTATACCAATTTTAAATTCATTTTCTAACTTTTCTGTTAATTCTAATATTAATCCATCTAAAGTTTCTGCTGATTTTTCTAAATCATTTATTTCTTTTTCTAAAAATTTATCACGACTAACCACCTCTTCAAATTCTTTTTTCACATCTTCACCTCCTCCAGCGCCGGCTTCCTCCAAACGGATTTTCATCCTTTCTATCTTCTTTCTTTTTTCTTCTTGTTCTTCCCTTTTTATAACTGAAGTTTTGTCATCTGTTTTATAATGCAATGCTGAAAGTCCGAGTAGGGCTTGTGCTTCTTGTAATTCGTTTTTAAAAGCAGATTCATCACGTAAAAGTTCATTGCTTCTAGCTTGAAAAGAAAATAGTTTTTGATTAAGCTCACTTCTTTTTTGCATTAAGACAAAAAGCTCACGCTCCGCTACTCGTCCACGTACATTTTCCTCTTCGTACTTAGATCTAAAGAGTTGATATTCTTCTTTTATTTTTTTAACAGCAATCTCCGACTTGTTTAAAATCTCTATTAATTCATTTTTCTTTTTATTAAGACGCCCGATTTCATTTTTAATTTCGGTAATAGAATTATCGCTTCCGCCTGATTCTTTTTTATCCTTAATAAACTCATTAAATTTAAACACTATTTCCTCAATTATGTTTTTAATAAAAGAAATTGTATCGTTATTTTTAGCCGTTTTTGCGACATTTTCCAAATTTTTACCTAACTCCTCCAATTCACTTATTGGAACAGAGATATTTAAATTACCCTTAGCATTTCCAACGCTTCTCTCTAACAATCTCTCTTCCGCCAAAAGTTCTCCTTCAGTACGACTTAAATTATTTCTACTTTCATTTTCTTCTTTTTCCAATCTCTGTAAATCTCTTTCAATGCGCAGAAGGTCATCTCTCTTTTCTTCTTCTTTTTCCGATTTCTCTATAATTATTTTATATTCTTCAATTTTTTTTTCAACAATTTTTAATTCATGCTCTGGTTCACTTTTTTCATTTTTTATTTTCTCTTTCGTTAAATGTAAATATTTTTCTTCGTTTGCAAGATAATCTTGATAATGATTAAAAAGTTCTTCGCGTAAATCTTCTGCTTTGCGCACCTTTTCAACCTGCTTTTCAAGAAATTTTATATGCGGCGTTATTTCCTTACGCAAACCCTCAACTTGTTTTATATTATCTTTAGTTTTTTCTAATTTTCTCTGACTTTCTTCTCTTTTATATTGATATATTTTTAAACCTAAAGCATCTTCTATCATATTTCGCTTTTCTTTTATGGATGCGCTCAAAATTCTATCCGCTTCGCCTTGTGAAATTATGTGATGCCCTGTGACGCCGATATTGGCTGAGGACAAAAATTCCATTATATCTTTTAAGCGTACATGCGAACCATTTATAAAATACTCATTTACTCCATCTCTGTGCACCACTCTCTCAAGAGTTACTTCATCAAAATCTATATTAAAAATTTTTTTAATATTATCAAAGGTAAGTTTTACTCCCGCCCTATTCATCTTCGAAGCTGACTTTGAACCATTCCAAATCAAATCTTCCCCGCGTTTTCCGCGCATTGACTTCATTGACTGCTCTCCTAAAACAAAACGAAATCCTTCAGCCACATTACTTTTTCCTGAACCATTTGGTCCGACGATTCCTGTAATTGGGACGTCAAAAGCGAAATTTGCCTTTTTAGCAAATGATTTAAATCCGTTTAATTCTAGAGATTTTAGATACATCCAATTAGAGATAGGGTAACAAAAAAAACTATATATCTCGCGAGCTAGACGCGAGCTACCTGATTATCGCATGTAAGTTCAACCATAATTCGTTAATTATAATATATTGTGTCCGAAATTTCTAACAGAAACACGCAATATTTAGTTCTTTCTTATCACTTTCAAATACTCGCTAGTTGAAATATTAAGGGTGCGCAGATTATTACGAATAATAAATACTGGCAATTCTTTGTCTCGCGGCAAAACAATTGGCCGATTCAAACCTTTTTTAGAATAAATTCTGTGGTCGCCTTCTTCTCGCAAAAAAATGCAACCAATTTCTAAAAGAAATATCTCAAACTTTTTCCAATGCACCGGTGCAAGATGCGGCATAAAAAAGTTTAAACAAGGACTGGAACGGGAACCCTTTCACTTCCTTGCTTCACCAAAACGGGCGGGTTCCACTCTTTTTTCTTTTTTTGCCAACCAAGCGAGAAAAGGACTTCATCAAGCGTCCCACGACGACTAATTTCTTGCAAGAAAATAGACGACGCTTCAATAAAATTTTTCTTGGCTTCGGCGATTGTTTTGCCAGAAGTTGAAAGATCTAACGCCGGAGTATAGGCAACGTAACGATTTTTTTCCTTCAAAAATAGAACTGGTAGAACGTAATTCATATTTTACAGATTACACCATTTTAGAAACATTCTCAAGCATATTAAAACTCCAAACTCCCCTTTTTAGCAAATGATTTAAATCCGTTCAATTCTAGAGATTTTAGATACATCCCATTAGAAAGCTTCTCGCGCAATTCTAAGCACGTTTTGCTTTTGGTTAACTATGTTCCGACTATTTTTCATATTGTTTTATATAACTATATAACTATTCGTCGTAGCAGTTTCTAACGGGATAAATATATACAAAAGGCAGTATAGCAAAAAACCCTTATTTTGAGAGATAATTTAACCACTTGACAAATAATAGATATATATGATATAATTAAGAACGAGACGAGGAAAGCGGCGACACAAGAGAAAAAGAAGCGCTGGCAGATTGGGACGAGGTGAACAATAACCGTCTCGAGCAACGCATTATCGCTCGCCACGGTCGCCGTCCCGTAATCGCTTGATCATCTGTCTTCCTTTTGCAACACCCCCCCCCGCCTCGTGCGGGGGTTTTCGTTTTTAAATTTAGAAATTTTTAGCATAGTAAAATCGATAAGATGCGCGGCGCGGGTAGGACCAATTTCTGGAGACGTATACAAATACGGCGTAAGAAATTAGCGGGCACCCGCAACAAAGCAGATTACGATTTTACTATGCTAGCCAACCTTTTTTTTCTAATGCTCTTTTTGCCGCATCCTGCTCTGCTTCTTGTTTACTCCTCCCCTCACCCCCAGCTACAAGCTCATTCCCCAAATAAATCCCCACTTTAAAACATTTGTCATGATCAGGTCCCACTTCTTCCAATGTTTTATAACTTGGTGTAATTCCCGCGCGTTCCTGTGCTTGCTCCTGAAAATGACTTTTTTTATCAAGCCATGTTTTTTCTGCCACAATTTTATCAGTTAAAGGAAAAACGTATCTTGCGATAAATTTTGTTGCCAAATCATATCCTTGATCAAGGTAAATTGCTCCAACCACTGATTCAAAAGTGTTTGCTAAGATTGAGTCGCGAGCACGCCCCTTATCTTTAGCTTCTCCTTTAGAAAGAAGTAGAAATTCTTCCACGCCAAGATTTTTAGAAACCTCTGACAAAGTAACCGCATTCACCAAAGCTGCCCTGTAAGCTGTTAAATCTCCTTCATTGGCTTTGGGATATTTTTCAAATAAAAATTTAGTAATCACTAATTCCAAAACAGCGTCTCCCAAAAATTCTAGACGTTCATTATGATTTGAGGTGTTTCCTTTGTGTTCATTCAAATAAGATCGGTGCGTAAAGGCCTCCTTTAGCAATTTTTTATCGCTAAAAGTTATGCCAATTTTTCCTTCGAATTGTTCAAATTTTGGTAACATGTTTTGAAAAGAGTTATGAGTTACGAGGTGTGAGTTATGATTTTTTAAAATTTTTTAATTCCTGGCTCGTAACTCTTATCTCATAACTCGCCGTCGATATTTTACTTTTTCAGTAAAATATCGACGGCCTTGGTTACAATTGGCAAAATATCATCATACAAATTAAGCTCAATCACTTCCTTTAATTTAAACCACTTAGCATCGTCCAATCCCCCACTTTCCCCCAGATGTAACTCCCCGTAAGGAGATTTTGCCAAAAAATACATTACCTGCTTTCGAATTTTGCCGTTTTCTGGGTCATTGGCAATGTATTCATTCATAGAAAGTTCTTTTTCTATTGCTATATCAAGTCCAATCTCCTCTTTAATTTTACTCTTAGTTCCATCTTCAATTTTTTTATCTTTCTCTATCTTACCCTTAGAAAGAGTCCAGTGTCCGAAAATATCGTGTACAAAAGCTAAATATATTTCCCCTTTATGTTTAGCGTAGACCACCGCTCCGCCCAATTTCTGAATAGGCATATTTTCGTAAGGAACATTAGGGATTTTCTTTTTTTTAGAAACCTCATCTTTTCCCGGCTCCCCAATTTCCTTATATACCGCGCCCAATACACCGTTGACAAACTTACCGGAATTTTCTCCACCATAAGTTTTGGCAAGTTCAATCGCCTCATTGATTGCAACCTTAGCCGGCACTTCTTTCCTATCGGCAAAAAGAAGTTCATACAGGCCAATCCGTAGAACATTTCTATCAATGGTAGATATTCTATCAAGTGGCCAATCTGGCGCCGCTTTTTCTATAATTTTATCAATTTCGTTTCTTTTTTTGAGCACGGTTTCACCAAGATTCTTCATAAATGAAAAATCACTCATGCCGGGAGCAAACTCCTCAGCATTACGTTTAATTACATTTACCAAATCTTTATCCGCGCGACCCATAAAATCCCACTCAAAAAGTGATTGGAGGACAATTGACCTAGAAAGATGCCTATTTGCCATTTTTATGTAATGAACTTAGAGAGAAACCCAATATACTGAACACGATACAACTAATACTGAATACAGTGTACTGAATTTCACTATTTTGATTTACCCGCCAAAATTTTGCTACGCAAAACTTAGGCGGGCGAGCCCACCTCTGCCTTCTCTTTGGCTTTAGAGGCCTTCTTTGAGACCGCCTTAACCATATCAATGACTACTCTGCCATTGTATTTGCCACAACTTGTGCAAACACGATGAGGAATATGCACAGCGCCACAATCGGCGCATTTTGAAAAACGCGCGCCTATTAGGGCGTGATGCGAGCGACGCTTTCTGGTCGCCGAACGATTTATCCTCATTCGAACAGTCATAGAGGAGAGTATACAAAAATAGGGCTAATTTGCAAGAGTTTTCAAAAAATTTATAGAAAATTTAAAAGGGCGCCCTCCTTATAGCGCCCTGTCTCTGTTGATGCTGATCGAAACCTATATCGATGTCCCGAGTCGCCTCTCAAGAATTTGCTTGACCACTGCATCATCAAGAGGTTCTTGGCAATTCAGAACATAAAAAGCATTGGTGTGACCCCTTTCGCAACTCTGCCGATTGGGACACCCAACACAAAGCGATGGCGATGCACCAAGCGAAGCCACCATTCCGGGCCTCAAAGCGCCGGGCACATCTTTTAATATTTCTCTCAAGCGCTCTGGTGTCCATATGGTTTGAGGGAGTGGCGATGACCAGCCCCCATTCAACAACGTCTGCACGTTAATCTCCTTTTTTCTGTGCAGGTTAAAGTATTGATACAGTTTCCCGTATCTCCGACCTTGGAAAGAACATCTTCCTCGGCTCCCTTTGTTCGTATAAACGACCAAAGGGAGCCGAAAAAATTAATACTGCCACTTTTAGATATCATTGTCAAAGGATATGTGAAAGGGCGGTGGAAAAACTCCCACCGCCCCTATTTACGTTTAGGTCCGCGACCAATTACACGGCCTCGGCTCGAACCGTCTTTTCGCTTGGGATTGCCAACGCTTGAGCCACCTGATTGCGCATCAAGGCCCCGTGTTGAGCCAACCCATGAGGCGGCAGATCCGGAAGGCCGCATTCGCAAAGATCTGCAGGAAGAACTTTTCTTTCGTTTTGCATTACCTATACTCCCTCTATGTAACAAAAAAGAAAACGAGCGGCGACATGCCGTTCGTTGCTCCAAATTTAACACGACAGCGATTATAAGTCAATTATTTTTGTTCTCTTGTTCTTAAGAACAATAGAGTAATTATCTTTGTTTTGGGCGTATGTTTTTACAAAAAGTTTTTCGGTGAATGGAGCTTAGTCCGTGTTTTTTTATTAAACTTATATGTTTTTTTGTGCCATAACCTTTGTTTATTTCAAATTCGTATTTAGTATGCTTTTTCGCCAATCTTTTCATCAATTTGTCTCGGAAAACTTTGGCCACAATTGAAGCTAGAGCTATAAGCAAATTCTTTTCATCCCCTTTTATAATTGTCTTTTGATTTTTGAATCCTTTAGGGGCTTTCAGGGAACCGTCCAGAAGAATTTCACTATTTTTTGGATTTATTTTTAGTTTTTTCAGTCCCCGGGCAATCGCTTTTGCGATTGCCCGGGTAATACCAAACTTATCAATATCTCTAACGCTTCCAAACATAACCGCAAATTCAATAATTTTTTCATTTTTTATTTTTTCAAAAATTTCCTCGCGCTTTTGGGGTGAAAGTTTTTTTGAATCTCTAAATCCCCTCCCTCTCTTCAAACCCCTAAAAATGTTAAACACCGAGTGTCTAACATTTTTAGGGATAGTAACGATTCCAATTGTAACGGGTCCTGCAAGAGGTCCTCTCCCCGCTTCATCTATTCCGACAATATATTTCACTTTTTAATTATACACAGGAGATTCCTTTCTTTTTAGGACAAAAAAGGATACTATTAAAAGTGGCTCGCTCTTTTCAGGCTTGGACAGCTGTCTTGAGCTAGCTCCAACCGCGTCAACTGACGCGCAACCCAAGGAGAAAGACATGAGAAACCGCCACACCGTCAGTACCGCGCCTCCGGCCGCCGCCGCCGCCGCGAACACCGTCCAGGCCAAGTTGAACGCCGACCGGCGCAAGGCAACCTGAAGAACCAAGTCCAGCCCAAGGAGGCAAGCCCCAGGCGCACAACGCGCTCGGGGCTTTAAATTTTCGCTTTTAGATTTTTATACGAAAAATACAAATAAGTTATAATGCCTAAATGGCAAAATTTACTCATCTCCACACTCATTCTCATTACTCCTTGCTTTCAGCTATTCCCAAAATTCCTGAATTGGTGGGAATTGCCAAAGCGGAAAAAATGGAAGCTCTTGCCTTAACTGATAATGGAAATTTATATGGAGCTATTGAGTTCTATAAAGAATGCAAAAAAGCAAAAATAAAACCAATTATAGGCGTAGATTTTTATATTTCTCCGAGAAAAAGAAGCGACAAGGAACACAATTTGGACGATAAATACAGTCGTATAATACTTTTAGCTAAAAATTTCAAAGGTTATCAAAATCTCATAAAACTCGTCACTCTTTCAAACTTGGAAGGTTTTTTTTATAAACCAAGAATTGATAAGGAACTTTTAGAAAAATATAAAAATGGGTTAATAGCCATACTTCCTGCTTTTAATAACGAGGTTTCCAAATCTCTCAATAATTCCAATGAAAAGCAGGCGGAAGAAAAACTGCTTTGGTACAAAAATACCTACGAGGAAAACCTGTATTTAGAAATCACCAAACACAATGACATAGAAAATCATGCCAAATTAATAGAAAACATAAAATCTTTGGGAGAAAAATGTTCTGTAGAACTGGTGGCGTCGCATGGTGTTTATTATTTAAAACCCGAAGAAAAAAGAGTTCTGCACGTGGTTGAATCCATTCAAAACAATACCCATGAGCCATACGAAGATAGTGGTGGAGATTTTTCTTTTTTGGATGAAAAAACGATTCTCAAAAATTTTGAAAATGAGCCAAGAGCGCTTGAAAATAATCAAAAAATCGTTGATGAGTGCAATTTGGAATTGGAACTTGGCAAATGGACTTTCCCGAAACTTAAAATTGAAAGTGGTAAAACGCCTGACGAAGAATTGCGGGACATAACCTACAAAGGACTGGGTTTTAGAAATTTGGAAAAAACAAAAGAAGTAATAGATCGCATTGAATACGAACTTGGTATCATAAAAATGAAAGGATTTGCTCCATATTTTTTAGTGGTAGCTGACCTTTTAAAATATGCTCACAATCATGAAGTACTTAGCAATATTCGTGGTTCTGTTTCAGGTTCTCTTGTCACCTATTTATCCGGTATTACCAATATTAATCCCATTGAATACGAAATTCCTTTTGAAAGATTCTTAAACCCGGAACGTCCTGGTGCGCCAGATATTGATATGGATTTTGCTGATAATAGGCGTGACGAAATGATTGAATACGCCAAAAATAAATACGGGTCCACACACGTAGCGCAGATTGGAACCTTCGGAACAATGATGGCCCGCGGAGCTGTGCGAGATGTTTCTCGCGCCTTGGGTTACCCCTACGGGGTCGGCGACAGAATTGCCAAATTAATTCCTTTTGGCTCACAAGGATTTCCTATGACAATTGATCACGCTCTTAAAATAACGCCAGAACTTGAAGAATTGTATAAAAAAGAGTCAGATATTAAAGAAATAATTGATATGTCAAAAAGAATTGAAGGCAATGCGAGGCATATTTCAATTCATGCCGCTGGGGTCGTAATGTCGCCGACAAACCTTGAAGAAACCGTTCCGATTCAACTTGACCCAAAAGAAAGTGGAAGAATTATTACTCAATACGACATGTATTCGGTTGAAGAAGTTGGTCTTTTGAAATTTGATTTTCTGGGACTTGGCAATTTGGCCATAATTGCTGACACTTTCAAATTAATTGAGCGTTTTCACGGAATAAAACTTTCTATGGATAAAGTTCCAATCGATGACAAGAAAACTTTCGAAATGCTGGCTCGTGGCGAAACATCTGACACCTTTCAACTTAATGGAAGCGGTATGACAAGATTTTTAATGGATCTAAAACCAACGACAATTCATGATATTAACGCCATGGTGGCGCTTTACAGGCCTGGTCCCATGCAATTTATTCCTGATTACATAGCCAGAAAACACGATCCGAAAAAAATACGCTATTTAGATCCTGCACTGGAACCAATATTGCAAAAAACTTATGGAATTCTGGTCTATCAAGACGATCTTTTAATAATGGTTAACCGTTTAGCTGGATATTCCTGGGGCGAAGTAGATAAATTCCGTAAAGCGGTCGGTAAAAAAATTCCAGCGGAAATGGAGGCGCAAAGAGAGAATTTTATTAAAGGAGTGGTAAAAAATTCTAAGTGGAGCGAGAAAAAAGCGACTGAACTTTGGACTTGGATAGAACCATTTGCCGCCTATGGATTCAACAAAGCTCACTCGGTTTCTTATGGTTTTATCGCTTATCAAACCGCTTATTTAAAAGCCAATTTTCCCGGTGAATATATGACTGCGGTATTGACTGAAGAATTGGGCGAGGTGGAAAAAGTGGCTTCCAGTATAAAAGAATGTAAAAGAATGGGTATATCGGTTCTTCCCCCCAATATCAATGAGAGTTTCAAGGATTTTACTTTAATTAAAGATGGAAACCTGCCCGCCGCCCGCCTGCAAGAAAGCGGGCAGGCGTCGTTTAACTCCACGGCGCAGGCAGGAAAGGACACAATTCGTTTTGGGCTTGGCAGTATTAAGAATTTTGGTGAAGGTATAGCTCAAATAATCATTGACGAAAGAAAAAAGAATGGACGTTTTTCCTCTTTAGCAAACTTTTTAAAACGAATCAAAAATAGAAACTTAAATAAAAAATCTCTGGAAGCGTTGGTTTACGCCGGCGCCTTGGATGATTTTGCTGAACGCGGAATAATGCTTGGCAATCTTGAAGCCCTCCTTGAATTTAATAAAGAAAATCAAAAAGATGATAATCAAACCTCTCTTTTCGGCGCACTTTCGCAAAACGGCGATGAATTAACTCTAAAAACAATGCCCTCAATGGCAAAAGACGAGAAATTAAAATGGGAAAAAGAATTGCTCGGACTTTATTTATCGGGACACCCACTTGATAAATACAAAGAAAAACTGGAGGGACGCGCCATGACCATAGAAAAAATAACCACGCAAATGAAAGAAGGTATGATTGCGGTAGTTTCCGGGATTGTAGAAGAATCCAAAATTCTTTTAACCAAAGGCGGAGACAGAATGTGTTTTGTAAAAATGACAGATTTTACAGGTTCCCTTGAAGTGGTTATATTTCCTAGAATTTATAATGAGATTAAAGATTTGTTGATTTTAGAAAATTGCATCGCCATAAAAGGCAAAATTTCCCATAGAAATGGAGCCGTTTCTCTCATAGCCGAAGCGGTGAAAAAACTTTAGAAATATCCCCTTCTCCTTATTTTCTCCTTAATTCTTACGATCGTAAGAATTAAGGAGGGCGGGAAAAAATTTTGAAGTAAGCAAAAAATCAGTTAGGATAAATACCAATGAGTGAAGATGCAGAAAAATCAAATGATCATAAACGCTTAGGGCACGAACTAGACCTTTTTGCATTTTCCGACACTGTGGGAAAAGGACTCCCTCTTTGGACCTCGAAAGGAGCGACGGTTAGACGCGAGCTGGAGAGATTTATAGTGGATGAAGAAATTAAGCGTGGCTACCTGCATGTTTACACGCCAGATATTGCAAAGTTAGATTTATATAAAAAGTCAGGACATTACCCACACTATCAAGATTCAATGTATGCGCCAATTGAAATTGATAAAGAAAAATTTATGTTACGCCCCATGACTTGCCCGCATCATTTTGAACTTTATTTACGCAAACCCTGGAGCTACAGAGAGTTGCCAGTACGCATGGCAGAACTTGCCAAACTTTATCGCTATGAACAATCGGGCGAACTTATGGGGCTACAGAGAGTGCGCACTTTTTGTTTAGCTGATGCCCATATTATTTGTAAAAACGAAGAGGAAGCGGTGGATGAAATGGGCCGGGCCTTAGATTTAATAGAGTATGCCAACGGCGTTTTGGGACTCGAAATGGGAAAAGATTATCATTATCGCCTTTCGCTTGGAGACAGAAACAATATAGAAAAATATTATAAAGATGATAAGGGTTGGGACAAAGCGGAAGATTTGTTGCGCAAACTGATGGACGGGAGAGGGGTAAAATATGTGGAAGGAAAAAATGAAGCCGCCTTCTACGGACCCAAAATTGATATTCAAATGAAAAATGCCAACGGTAAAGAAGACACCGCTTTCACTGTTCAATATGATTTATCTAGTCCAGAAAAATTTAATCTTGTTTATATAGGCGAGGACGGCAAAGAACATCGCGCTTTTGTGGTGCATCGCTCATCAATTGGTTCCATTGAGCGCACTATGTCTTTCTTAATAGAAAAATATGCTGGCGCCTTCCCTCTTTGGCTCTCACCCACTCAAGTAAGGATTTTGCCGATAAGCGAAAAACACCTTGAATACGCAAAATCAGTTTACGAAGAATTTAGAAAAGAAAATATTCGCACAGAAATTGATGAGAGTAATGAAACTTTGGGCAAGAAAATCAGAAACGGCAAGACGGAAAAAATCCCCTATCTTTTGGTAATCGGGGACAAGGAAATAGAAAGTGAGACGGTGAGTGTAGAAAGCCGCGATGAAGGCCAGCTCGGTGCTCAAAAATTAGAGGGTTTAATCTCCAAACTCAAAAAAGAAATCTCCGAAAAGAAATCGGGAAAGAAGTAGTAATCAACCCTGAAGCATCAGAAAATAGTTAGGCAAAAACGGGAATCATTTCTCCATTATTTCCAAGTGTATTTTCGCGAGAAGCTTTTTCCAAAAATAATGTGGTGCTGAATCCTTGCGAACTTAATTTTTTCAAAAAGTTTTCTGCCTTTTTAAATTCGCCACGCTCAATCCACCTTGCATAATTACCGCTAAAAGAAAGGTATGTTTCAAAAATAACCTTGCGTGCTTTGGAAAGCGTTATCATGACATATTCATTTTCACGAGTTTGCGCTGAAACCACTTTTATCACTTCCCTAAGTATTGGGTAAGTTTTGTAAATGTTAAATTCCCCCGCAGAAAAAATAACTTTGGCGGCGTCCGTGGTAAGGATAGCTTCTTGTTCTTTAGCAAAAATAATAAGTTTTTCTATGATTTCTGAAGCAATTTCTTGTGGAGAATTGGTTTTGGTTGGCACATTCACTACAGAATTCGAACTATTAATTTTCTTAAACAATATATTGTTTAATTGTTTTATATCCTGACCATAAACTGAAACATAGGCAATAGATACACTCATTAAGATAAGCGCTATTAAATAAAGCATGGTCAAAAGAATATCGCCAATTCCCGTATAAGGAAGTTGTGAAAGGAATAGTCCAGAATAAGGAGTTTGGGAAAGGAAAACTGAAGCAAGTGGGGCAGATGTTGCAACGGTAAGAGAAACTGTCGGAGGAAAAGATCCACCGCCACCACCGCCACCACCGCCACCACCGCCACCACCGCCACCCGCGTTAATTGTTATAACTAGAGACGAATCGCTAGAACCACAGTTATTTGTCGCAGTAGTTGTGGCGTTAAACGTTCCTGCCACTGTGGGCGTACCAGAAATAACTCCGGTTGCGGTATCAACTGAAAGTCCGGACGGCAAATTAATTGCGCCAAATGAAGTTGGGTTGTTTGTGGCGGTTATTTGATAACTAAATAGAGAACCAACTGTCCCCGAGGCACTTCCTGAACTATTCATAACAGGAGGCGCAACAGGACAAGCTCCAACTGGATTTATAACAATAGTTAAAATTTGATTAGCGCTACCGCAATTGTTTGTAGCTGTTATCGTAACCGTAAATGTTCCTGCAACGGTTGGCGTTCCAGAAATTATTCCTGTTAGAGAACCAATGGAAAGTCCATTTGGTAAAGCTGTAACAGTAACCAAAGTAGCATCCAATACTACAGGAGAAAAAGAAAATGGTGTTCCCACAGTTCCATTAGCAGAAGATGCGTTTGTAATAGTTGGTAATGGAAATGAACAAGGTAATGTAGGCGTAACAGGAGTAGTCCCACCACTTATAGTAGGACTAACATTATTTAAATCAACGCCACCAAAAGAGGGGTCCCCGACAGAATCGCCTCCAGTGTCTGTTGCGCTCCCACCTCCACCATCAGGAGTACCTCCGTTACTGCCTCCGCCTCCGTCAGGAGAGCCCGATGATCCACCGCCTCCGTCTGGACCACCAGCAGAACCTCCACCACCATCAGGACCATCATCAGCGTAAACCATAAGCAAGGTATTGACTGAAGAAAAATGTTCTTTCAAAAAATGATTGGGAGAAAAAATAATTACCAATGCAAAAAAGATACTCAAAAGTACTATTAAATTTTTATTTTTTTGTAATTTCTTAACAAACATATTTCTTGAATTACTATCCAAGTATAAAATGGTGCCGGAAGCGCGCGAACGCGCTTCCGGAACACCCAAACGAACTACCTACCTTGCAAAGTGCGTACTCGCAAGACACCAGTTGCCCCACTCTTGTGGGTGGAACTTCAACTGCCTCACCCCGTCATGCTTTGGTGGAGAGAATACATCCTCGGCAAAGGTGAGAACGATTTGCTTTTTCACGTCCTTATTACTGAAAATCATGACCGCACCACCGCCCTCCGTCATTTTCTCTCCCAAATCCCTGACGATCTTCCCCGAAGGGTAATCTGCAAGAGACAGGTTGTATTTCGTCGGAACGCGACTCATGCGCTCACCTGCGCTTGGAGATTGTCTCAATCCCCCTCCCATAATGCGCGGGAAGGAATCACCGTGATATCCCCTTTCGCCTTTCGTGATCTGCGTTAGCCGATCACGCTGTTTCGGGGACATCTTGGTGATATCCCAGGACCAGATTACGAGTGCACGTCCCTGCGGACATATCTCCGTTGCCGGAACTCCTGGGAGTGACGCGACGGTTGGCGCTGTTGAAAATGAAACGAAAAAGTTCTGACAGCCGTCGAATTGACCGGCGTACACGCCATCACCGAGGTCACATATCGTAACCACCTTTGACGGCAACTTTTTCAAATCAGATGCAACGTTAGCACGGTTCTTGTGGACACCGCCCGAAGTGAAGTTGAGCCAGTCGACAGCAAATTTCTCGCCGTCTTTGATGTCATACTTCATGCACTCGCCAGACGCAAACATTGCCTTGAGCTTACCTTTTTGCCTCGTATCGAGCGGCATTTCAGCGATCGCTTCGTCGAGCATCCCTTTGTAGGGAAACAATCCCATCTCCGTCCACGTTTTGCCCTTGGTAGGGTTCTTTGAGGAGGGAAAACTGGTAATACTCAGCCGCGTTTCCGCCAGTTTGGCGGGTATTGCAACTTCTGGCGCCGGCTTGGCTGCGGGTTTTGCGACCGTGACCGGTCCCGCCGGTTTCACTTCCGGCGCCTTCGGCGGCGCCAAATGTATTGCGCACCCCGAGAGCAGAACAGCCAACATCACGGCAAACAAATTCTTCAGCTTGGTCATAAGACCTCCTTTGAATTTCGGTTTTGATTCGTTTGACCCACTTTTCTAAGTTTTAAAACTTAGAAAAGTGGGAGTTTCAATGTACTTCTTCCCCTTCCGGTTTTGCCGAAAGTTGATTGAAGAAAAATTTTTTCCTCCACTCAACTTTCTACAATGTTTTATATATTCGTGGCTTCCACAAATTTTGCCGTTACTATAAATCTGTCTTGCTTTTTGCCAAACGAATCACAGGTCGCAAGAATCAATTTTCTTTCAAAATTTCCTATATCAATGAATCCATCATCCGCCGTCGTCTTTTCCATCTTTTCAACAACGTAAACATATTTTTTATCTTTGCCATAAAGTTCAATCAAATCACCCACTTTTAATTTCTGAATCCCATTGAAAGCTTTGTAAGCTTGATTATGAACTACCGGTAAGTACGAAGAGTGTCCCAAAAGAAACATGTTTCTTTTACTTTCCAAATCTCCCGAACCTGGGTAATGCACCACACCTTTAAGAAGGGCCGCATCAAGCACGGCGACCGCAGTCCCTTGTGGACTCAAAATTGTGTTATCCATTTCTATAGCTCTAATCACAATCCTTATCGGTTCGCTGTAAACGCCGGTGCGCTCACTGAAGATTTCTTCATTTTTCAAAACTTCATTTGCCTTTTTCTCTTCATTATCCTTTATGAAAAGTGAAAAGAAAAAATTATTGACCTCCTTTACTGGTGTTGGACTTAAACCAATGGCTGTAAGCAAGACAAGTAAGATTGCAAAAACAGCAATGGAACGCTTCACGAAGCGCCAAAACTTATTATTTTCTGATATCCCTTTATCTTCCATATGCCTTATTTTCTAGTTCTTCAAATTACACCTTTTATTAATCAAAGCAAGTTCATTATCAAAAAACTCATATCTTGCGCTACCTTGCACCCTAGCATATATTTATATATAAGTCAATATTGGCGAAACTACTAATTAATGTTTTTATTTTAAGGTATTGACAATACGTTCTCAATGTGATATACAAAGAAAAAGCCCCAATTCGGGGTTAAATTAGAAAAACATATGAATAATCAGGTACCAAACAATTTGCCAACTGAATACGAGACCTCAAGCAAGAACACTGTGAAGGTGGGCTATTCTAATGTCTCTAAAAAGAGAGTTTCTGATATTTTTACACAAATATTGTCCCCCTTTAAAGATATCTTTTCTATTATAGGAATAATCGTGGTCATACTGTTCGTTGCTTACGGCGCTACTTTTGTCGCTAAATACGCTGCAACTGGAATTAAGAAAATTGCCGCTTCCGTTTCCCTTTCAACTTCCAATGTTTTCACATCAGAAGAAGTGATACCAGACGTGTCGTCTGAAAAAGTAGTCGTTGGCAAAGCTTTTACCCTTTCTTGGAACCATTTAAAAAAAGCCGAGGGTGGTTCATACAGTTTGAACTATCCTTGTGTTGATGGTTTGTATTTGACCATTGATACCGTGGACTCGGGAAAAAAGACGGCACTTTGCAATAAAGATTTTGAATTCGTAAACAATAATAATGAATTGGTTATAACTCCCACTTCTGCTGAATTCTCTCGTGTAGAGCTTCCCATCACTTTGAAGTTCACCCGAAACGGCGAAAACAAACCCTATCTAAACAGTGTTATAAAAGTAGATATTGTTAACCCTGCCATAAAAGATACTTCTCCAAGTGAAGAAGCTAAAGAACCCACAAAAACGGAAACTATAGTTATTAATACACCAGCGCCCGTAACTCAAACTACTACACCAGTTCCCGGTCAGACCACCAGCAATGTTTACACAATCGGTGGCACATCCCCCACCACTGAAAATCCAAACGGCAGAGCCGATTTGCGTCCAACTTTTCTTGATATTGGTTATTTAGACTCAAATAATAACTTCGTTTCTACAACTTCACCAATCAGAAGTAATCGTGTTGCCGTCAAATTCAAAATAGAAAATACTGGTGATAAATCTTCAAATTCTTATCGCTTTAACGCTTATCTTCCAACTTTCCCGGGACAAATATTTAATTCTGATGAACAAATTGGTCTTGCTCCCGGAAATCGTGTTGAATATACCATCGCTTTTGATAGAGCTCTTCAAGGAAATCAGAACTTCCGCATCCTAGTAGATGGTTCTGACAATGTTCTAGAATCAAACGAGAATAATAATGATGTTTCAACAACCATAAATATTCAGTAATTATTAACTTCAAACTCCCCAGCAAGCGAAATGCTTGCTGGGGAGTTTGTTTTTTATACAAAAAGTTGAAGTATAATTTATAAGAAGCTCTTTCCAATAACCCATGGGGGAATCAATGAGTTTATGGTCAGCTTTCCTAACTGTCTTTTCCTCAATTCTCATTCAAGTTTTTAGGGTGCCGCCCTGGACATTAAGTGTCTTCAGGGAGTGGCGGGAATCGCACAAAACTCTTTCGGATTGGGTTGAAAAAAATCCGGACAAGTTTATTGGCGATGTTCCCTACGCCCAAGATCTTGTCTTGCGTTGTATTCTCTCGCACAGGCAAATGATTTTACTTTTCCCAAAACTCGGTGAGCACAGGTGGATAGCTTATTTATTATCCCTTCTCAATGAACGCGGACCCGACCCGCCATTCAAATCCTTCCCCGTCCTCGAGCAACCCCGCCACGAGGGCGGGGTTGTCTTAATTTTATATTGGCACAATCGGTCCAAATTTAGAATGGCACGATAATGGGTGGGACATAAATATATACAGATTTTGGCGTTCCACTTAAAACGACATACACCAAAGGAGAGCTTAGGGCTGAAGCATTGAAAATAGTTTCATTCATATTGTCATCAGTCGCCCAACTACTAGACACGCTTCCCAATCCATTTAAATTACTACGAGCCATGGTGCCGTAATTAGAAGTGTTTCCAAAACACCAACCCGAACAAGTTGAAACTGCGGGTGTCATATCAATAATCACAGAGATACCGCCCATTTTATGAATAATTTCTAATTGTTCTCCAGTGTTCCCAAGCCCATTAGGGCCGGACCCACTAAACGGAACAATTAAATCTGCAGAAACATATGGCACACTATCATCATCGGTTCTTTCAATTAGATAATAAGAGTGAGAACCAATACTTCCAGAAAGCTCGATGTCTGGTCCTCCGTCAATTGATTTAATGGAAACACCATTTAGGTTGACGGTGTGATTACTACGATTATAAATTTCCAACCATTCATTATTAAAATTTGTCTCCATTCCTGCCCAAGCAATCTCACTTATAACAAGAGGTCTCGCTATATATTCAATTGTAATTTCACTTGAAGTTCCAACGTTTCCCGTTTGATCATATGCCAAAACTTTTATTGTATGCGCTCCAGCGGAAATATTTCTGGGACTACCTGTCTCGGTGGTGGTCGCGGATAAAACATTATCCACCGAAAGCGCGTAGTGGGCGGTGTCCGTTGCAACGCTTGTCCAGCTTATATTTATTGTACTGGTTGCAATTACACACGAGCCGACTACTAAAGAGTAGACGCATTCAGAAATCAAAACGGAAATATCAGGTGGTGTTACGTCGGGGGGCGGTATTTCGGGCGTAACTTCTTCTGTAGTTGTTGCTGTGGTTGTCGCCTCTTCTAAAACCGAAACGGTAACCTCTCTAGGAGGCATTCCGCCACCAAACCCAGCTCCCCCGCCACCTCCCGGAAGCGGATTTTGTATCGGGTTCAGTAAGGTAGGAATAAAATTTGATTCTGGTGTAGATTGTCCATTTGTTAGTTGTGAGTTGTTAGTCACAGTTTCATTTGTCGGTTGAGAATTATTGGTGTTTAATTCATTTGAGAATGCGAAAACGGGACCTACAGCTAAAGTTGTTGGGTTTTGTTTTTGAACGAACTCATTGGTCCTTTTTACCTCTTCTTCTGTCTTTACGACTCCAAGCGCTGCTATATTAATAGTACTATGCCCTATTGCACTGTAAACATAAAAAGATTGCTGGGATAAATTTATTGGTCCTTCATTAATAAATTCACGCAAATATTTTGCAACGGCAAAGGTTTCTGTTCTTAAATTATATTCCCAAACATATTGAATTTTATATTTTGCCTTATCCCAAAACCCGCTTTCCGAAAGTTTTTGATTTGCCTCCAATAATTCTTTTTGTCTCAATTCTTCCTTCGCTTTAAAATCTTCCCGCTCTTTCTGATATTTCTTCTTCGCTTCTTCCGCTTCTTTGAAGAAAAGTTCTATAACCCCCGCCCCAACCGGAACTATTTGTCTAGATAAACGGTCAAAGTAACTCGATAATACCGAAGTATCATCCCCAACCATTAAAATCCTTTCCACCTTACCAGTATTTATATTTTCTAGATATATATATAGTTTTATTTTTTTTCCATTATATTCATCAACTCCATACATATAGTCACCTATTAATTCTACTTCTAGTGGCTCATTATATTTATAAAGCTCTCCTTTTATACTATCTCTACTAAAGAAATTTCTATTGGAGTAATTAGCCAAGAAATCAAAATAATCACCCAAACTATTTTCTCGTTTAGGGGTTATCCCTTCACTTACAAAAGTCAAATACAAACCTTTTAAGGTCTGCCTACCCTTATTATCATTGGCCCATTTTTCATAGGGACTTTCATTAGTAAAAACACCCTCTATTCCATCTCCTTTATGCGGGTCATTCCTAGTGTGATCTGGCACTCCCATATCTTCTATTAGATGAATTATGTGACCCAAGGTTTTGAAAGCCACTTCTTCATCACCCCTCGCGTAAGCGTTTAAAGCGTCTTGCCAAGAAAAATCATTATTTATAATTTCTCCACTTGCCCATTGCTTAGAAGTTGGGAAATTATTAAATCCAATATTTCGGACTGGGTCATAAAAATGATTAAGGGGTCTGTCATTTGGAAAATCCTCATCAATTGACCCTTGAATAATTAATTCTTTTTCTTCTTCTGTTATTTTTGGATAAGAAAAAAAATTATAAAAATCAACTATTTCTTGAGTAAGACCCGCATGAGTTGTGTATGGCTCATAAGAATAGGAAATTGTTGGAATTATTAAAAAGATAAATATGAAACTTTTCAAAAAAACTTTCATATTATGGTTCAACTATTTTCCAAATATTAGGAAATTTATTAAACTCCAAATTTATACTCCTCTTCCTCAAATTTCCTTTTGGGATAGTTATTGTATCTTGGGAACCTTCTATACTAAGAATCTCTTCTTTTGGATTAACGTATTCATAGACAATGTAGCAATTATCCTCGACACAGGTCTTATTTCCTCTGTTTTTAACTTCAGTGGCAAAATCAATTGGAAACTCTAGATTATTTTTAGTTTTTACTTCCGCCAAATCTCTTAAAACTTCTTCTTGTTGATCAACTCTATAATATTTTGACGCCAATCCAACATCTCCTTTTTTTAGAGCTTCAATGTATAAATCCAAAGTTTCTTCTGGAGTTTTGCCACCATAAGTATCATTTTTTTGAAGTTCTTCTAATCTCTTGTCTTCCGCCTTTACTTTAGCTATATAATTCTCTTGCGATTTTTTTATCAAATACTGTTGAAATTTTGGTCCATAATATCCAATCTCCATTAGCAGTAGGAAAAGTATCACGAGAATTATCCCAGTCCACTTTATAATCTTCCAAAATAATTTTCTATCCCAAATTATTTTTTCATCTTCATCGTTCATGTTTTTTATAAATTAATTCATAAAGAATATTCTAGCAATACTGAAAACAAAAACGAAAGTGTTTGCTTTAAACAAAAAATTAAGCGATACAACCTTTCTCAAAAACTCTTCAAAACCATAGAAAATTTGGTATTTTCTGTCTTTTAACATTTTTACAATAACATAAAGAAGACAGAATAAAACATACGGCACAACGATAAAATACAGCGCGCTCGTAACCGATATTATTATTGTCAATAATGGGTCGATTTCATCGGGAATACCAATAAAATAAGAGTATATATGTATTATTTGAGAAAAAACCACTACAAAAATCACAAACATCGAAAATTTCTTTAAAAAAGATAAACTTGGATTTGTCTCATACCCTTTATTCTTCCTGATTTTTTTTATTAAAAAAATAATTGTCAGAATAACAAAGACCGCGATCGACATTACTGGCGCAAACAGTGCCAAAATTGACTCAATAGGCGGGTGTCCTCCGCAACCAAACAAACAGAAAACCAAATTGTCTATTTCCTCCATATTTTTTAATTGTAACACTAACCTCTGCCCTCGCAATTCCCATACCCACACTTCTTATATAGACCTAATTCGCGCGAATGGTAGAATGATGAAAAAAATTACACCAATATGCTCAAAATGCGTCTCGACAATTCCGGGGCGCTATCAGAAAAACGATAAAATATTTGTATACTTCTTTGTTCTTTATCAAGAAGGTCAACTGAATCTAGAATTTTTAAATGTTTTGACGTAGCTCTAAAAGACAGTTTTATTTCTTCAGCAATGTCACCAACCGATGCTTCTTTTTTCTTTTTTAAAAAACGCAAAATATTTAAGCGCCTTTTATTAGCAATTGCTTTTAATAATCTTTCTAAATCTTTTTCTTTCATAAAATTATTTAAATGAAAATGTTCTATGAAAATAATAGCAACTTATAGCATTCCACAATATTCTACCCTTCGCGCGAATTAGGTATAGGATGATACTGTAAATTATAATATGAAATAGTTGTGTCGCAAAGGAAATGTGATATATTCTAAATTAGGTTGTACACGGAAAGGAGGTGATACTGTCCCGTAACATATGACTGTTACTGACATAGCTGGGCCTACTCCCCTGACCCAGCGAGTTGCGGTAGCGGTAGTATCAAGGGCGGTGCAATGCCGTCCTATTTCTGGGACTGCCGTTGGGCGGGTTTTTCCCTCGCTGGGTTACCGCCCGACGGCAGGTAGTTTCGCTCTTTAAGATTTTTGGAAGGCCATAAGCAAATCCTTTCTCCTCGCAAGGGGTCCCGGGTTTTGCCGGCAAAGGGAGTCTGATGTCCCCTTAATGCTGTGCGCCGTCGGAAAGCGCATGGCAAACACAAAACCAATGACGCGGCCTTGGGGTCGAGTCGCTTGGAAGCAAAGTCGCCCGCGTTCTCTATAGGAGACCGGGCGATTTCATTTTTATAAAAAGAAAACCCCCGCCATAGACGTGGATTTCAATTTTAACAATGAATCCGAACTAAATCATCTTCACCTTCTTCCAAATTGAAGTCGATCTCAAATTATTGAGTAGGTCGGCAGAGACTGTAAAACACTTCTTTCTGTTGTTAATCTCCCGACAAAAGGCCTTTCCACGCAAAGAAGCAATTTCGGTTTTATCACCGAAATAAACCCTGACCACAACCATTCTATTTCTAAGGATTGCGGTTAAAATCTTTCCAGGCGCTGCTTCCCACGCATCAAAAAGACCTGTTCTGATTCTCGCAACAACTTGAAACTTCCCCTCAAAATCTCTTGCTTTCTCAAAAAACTCCCGAACCGTAGCCATAAAATCTCCTCGAAGATCGAATGTAAGGAATGCTATCACCAATTCAGAAAAAAACTAGATATCAATGTCGGCTTTAGCGGCGTTGCTTTGAATAAATGATTTACGTGAAGGAACATCTGTTCCCATCAAAACATCAAATACTTTGTCCGCTTCTTGCGCATCCTCAATATTAACTTTAAGTAAAATTCTTTTTTCTGGGTCCATAGTTGTTTCCCAAAGTTCTTCTGGATTCATTTCTCCCAGACCTTTGTAGCGCTGTATTGTAACCTTAGGAGCTTTCTTTGTCCCTTTTTCTGCTACAATCTTTTCATCTGATTCTTCACTTTCTTCAATCCCTTCAATTTCCACAATTTCCGCAACATCAACGTCTTTACCTACTTTTTTATTTTTTTCACTTTCGCTATAGGCGTATTGAATTTCCTTACCTCTTTTTATTTTAAACAAAGGAGGTTGGGCTATATAAATAAATCCACCATCAATAAGAGGCCTGAAGTGTCTATAAAAAAGAGTTAGTATAAGAGTGCGAATATGCGCTCCGTCCACATCCGCGTCCGTTGCAATAATTATCTTGTGATAACGTAATTTCTCAATATTAAAAGTATCTCCAATCAAAGTGCCGAGCGCCAACACCAAAGATTTAATTTCTTGACTTGCCAACATTTTATCTAAGCGCGCTCTTTCCACATTCAAAATTTTACCTTTCAAAGGCAATATAGCTTGGGTGCGTCTATCGCGACCTTGTTTACTGGAACCCCCCGCAGAATCCCCCTCCACCAAAAATAATTCTGATTCAGCTGGATCATTACTTTGACAATCAGCCAGTTTCCCTGGCAAAGTCATTCCTTCAAGGGCACCCTTTCGGAGAACACTATCTTTTGCCGCTTTAGCCGCCTGACGAGCACGCATAGCTAAAATACATTTACCAATTATGGCTTTAGCGTCATCTGGTTTTTCTTCTAAAAACGAGGTGAATGCTTCGCCGAAGATATTGCTGGTAGCGCTTTGCGCCTCCATACTTCCCAACTTTGACTTGGTTTGTCCCTCAAATTGAATCTCACGCATTTTGACCGATATAACAGCCGTCAAGCCCTCCAGAACGTCATCTCCCACCAAATTATCATCCGCTTCTTTCAAAACATTACTCTTACGGGCGTAATTATTGATACAGCGAGTAAGAGCGGTTTTGAAACCAGTCATATGAGTGCCACCCTCGCTGTTATAAATATTATTAGCGAAAGCGACAAGGCGCAAAGAAATGTCGTCAACGTATTGCAAGGCAATTTCTACCATCACACCTTCTGATTCTTTTTCTACGTAAAAAATATTTTTATGAACTGGTTTTTGAAATTCATTATAAAAACGAATCATCGACTGAAGTCCTCCTTCAAAATAAAAGGTTGCGCTAGGAACTTCTAAATTATCATCCGTTAAATAAAACGAATCTTCGTTTAATTTTCCGGTATAACCACGTGCATCAATCACACTGATGCGCAAACTTTTAGTAAGATACGCCTGTTGGCGCAAGCGAGAGGTTATTTTCTCCCAATCATACGGTGCAACCCATTTTTCTCCGCCAGAGGCGGATCCGCCTAAGGTGGAAAAAATTTCTGGGTCAGCCTGAAACAAAACTATAGTGCCATGCAACTTGGAACTACCGACTTTTTTCACAGCCGCCTTTCTTTTTCCACGTACATATTCCTGGAAATATTCTCCACCATCTCTATGAACAAAAACCCCCATGTTAGCAGAAAGCGCATTCACCACAGATGCTCCTACTCCGTGAAGTCCGCCGGCAACAACATATCCTTCACCGCCAAATTTTCCACCTGCGTGCAAAGTCGTCATTATTGTTTCAAGTGCTGAAACTTTTGTTTTCTTGTGCATGTCCACTGGAATACCGCGACCATTATCTGCTACGCGAACCCAATTTTGTGGTAAAAGTGCAACTTCAATATGGTCGGCAAAGCCACCCATAGCTTCATCTCGCGAATTGTCAAAAATTTCCGAAATCAAGTGGTGTAGTCCATCGGGTCCTGTTGTGCCTATATACATTCCCGGGCGCTTTCTAACTGGTTCTAGCCCCTCTAGAACGGTGATATCCTCAGCGCTATAGTGATGCGCCTCAAACCCCCTTTTTCCTTTTTTTTCTTCCTCTTTTTTAGTCATTTGATTGATTTTTAATGAATGAAATGAATATAAAAATCTTCACCCCTCCCCAGTTTTGGGGAAACAACAAAATATAATCTTTTTTTTAAATTAAATCACCACTTACCACACTAATTTGTAATCCCATTCAATGAAACTGGGGAGGGGGTACTCAAAAACAATAGTCGCTTTTGGCTCCTTTGTTTTGTGGTAATTATATCAAATTTTAACCCAAAAAGGAAGCTGTTTTGGTGTCAAAATATGGCTTAAAACAGTGGTTTTTCCACTGTTTTGGTCCAAAACAAACTATCTCACCTGCCAGCCAGTTTTTCCATTCAAAATTTTTGTCAATTTTTCCATTACTTCATTTATTTCACTATCGGTCAAAGTTTTTTCCACCGATTGAAAAACCAAGTGATAAGCGTAGGAAATTTTTTCTCCTTTTTTAAATTCATCAAATTTGTCTATTCTTACTAAATATTCTCCGGAATCATCTTCAATTATTTTTTCCAAGTCATTACTTTTTACATTTTCCAGAACAAAAATAGCGATATCCCTAAGAATAAACGGGTATGGCGAAATTGATCTGTATTTTATACTTCTCTCATCAACTCCAGATCTTGCAATTTCCCCTTCATCCACGTTTGCTATGGCAAATTTTTCATAAACGCCTTTAAGAGAATATTCTTCTGTATTTATTTTGCCTTTGCTGAAAGTTCCAAGACACAAATGGGTTTCTTCTCTTTTATTTGCAAACACCACTCCGATCTCAAATATTTTTAAACTTTCAAGTCCAAGAATGGGAGAATTCCTGGCGTTTAACTCCAATGATTTCCCGACCCCGTTTTCCAAATTTTCTCTCATAAAAGATTTGTCCGTAGCTATTGGGTTTTCTATTTCCACTACTCCCTCGGAAACCATCGCGTATGTTTGCACTTCAGAATATCCGTCGTTTTTCAAAACCTCTCTAATTTTTTGAGTTCTATAAAAATCTTGGTTTATTTCCGGAACCTGGGACAAATTATCTGGCAAAACAGATCCTATATGTTCAAAACCATAAATTCGTCCCACCTCTTCCGCAATATCTTCTGGAATTTCTAAGTCCAATCTTTCAAATGGAGCTGTAACTTTAAACACATTATTATTTTCCTGAAAAGAGAATTCTAAGCGTGACAATATTTTTTCCACTTCTTTGGTGTCTAATTTTGTTCCAAGAATATTATTTATTTCCTTTAAAGAAATCCCTATTTCCCTTTCTTGATTATTCACTTTTTTAAAATCAAACTCCCCTTCCACTTGAAAATTATCTCCCTTGGCGATTTGTTCTATAAGATCGAGCGCATATTCTATGGCAAAAAGCGGCAATTCCTCTGAAATTCCATTTTCAAAGCGAATCGAGGCATCGGTCCTAATGTTCAGTAATTTGCTGTGTTTCCTTATGGTTGGGGCGTCAAAATTGGCGGCTTCCAAAATTACGCTCTTGGTATTGAGGTCGATTTCCGATGAGCTACCCCCTTTAATTCCGGCAATTCCCAAAATTGTTTTACCATTATTTCCCCCGTCCGTTATTAAAAGCGCTCCTTCCTTCAAAAATCTCTCCACTCCGTCAAGCGTGGTAATTTTTTCGCCGTTTTTTGCCTCTCTCACAATGAACGAAGAAACTCCCCCGTCGGAAGTTATTTTGTCAGCATCAAAGGCATGCATCGGCTGACCCAACTCAAGCATTACGAAGTTCGTTATATCAACCACATTATTTATGGAGCGTCCCCCCAGAACCTCAATTTTATTCTTTAACCACTTGGGCGACTCTCCCACTTTTACCCCGTTGATCTTCAGTGTTTTAAACCTTTTTACTTTTTCAGTTTTTATTTCTACCGAAAATTCATTGGACTGCGGAAAAGTCCTCGGTGTTTTAACAAACATCTTTCTGCTTAAAGGTATTTCAAAAATAGCCGCAACTTCTTTAGCCAAACCATAATGACAGAGGCAGTCGTGGGCGCGGTTTGGTAAAACTTTAACGTCAAAAACTTCATCCCCCTGCTTTTCTTCTACTCCTTCAACTTCAAAGGCGTGCATTGTTATGCCATTGGATAGTTTTTCTCTATCCGGCAATTTGCTTTCAAAAAAAGTTTGTAACCAATTTCGGGAAATAAGCATGGGTTAAAATTGATTAACTAAACGCAAGTCGCCATTATACAAAAGACGCACATCGTCAATTCCGTACTTGAGCATTGCCAAACGATCTATTCCCATGCCAAAAGCAAATCCTTTATATTTTTTGGAATCAACACCACCCCATTCCAACACTTTAGGATGAACCATCCCCGCCCCCATAAGTTCAATCCAACCAGTTTGTTTGCATATAGCACAACCCTTACCGTCACATTTTATACAAGTTATATCAGCTTCAACTCCTGGCTCCACAAATGGAAAATAAGAAGGCCTTAGGCGCATTGAAACTTTAGTATTAAAAAATTCACTAAAAAATTGTTCTAATACTCCTTTAAAATGCGCTAAACTACAATTCTCATCAACCATTAATCCTTCTAATTGATAAAATTGCGCTTCATGTGTCGCGTCTGTTGCCTCGTGTCTATAAACTTTCCCAGGAACAATAACTCTCAAGGGTGCGCCATGTTCTTTCATATAACGAATCTGAACTGGACTTGTATGAGTCCTAAGCAATCTTCTGTCCTTCAGAGGTTTTAACCAAAATGTATCCCACATATCACGGGCTGGATGCCATTCTGGAATATTAAGAGCATCAAAATTATAATATTCTGTTTCTATTTCTGGGCCATCAGCAACAGAAAAACCCATTTTGCGGAAAATGGCCGCCATATCATTAACAATCAATGTTATAGGGTGCAAGTGACCCTTTTTGTTCTCGTTCTCCATTTCCCAATTATACTCAAATTAGAATGTATTTATAGTGATACCGAATAAATTTTTGTGCCATTTTTCAAATATAATTCACTGCCATTTACTACTTTAAAATCAAAATCTGGACCAGAAACCAGTTTCTGTATATTCTGTTTGGACCTATCATCAATTTCTATTACATATATACCATCTGACAATTTAACGATTAAAAGATCGTCACGACCTGGAAAAAAATCATATGATTTAACTGAAGAAGGGGTGTTTACAAATATCTCCTTTTTACAATTTATATCCTCACAAAAATAATAGGGTGTAAAATCTACTTCCCCCTCCCATGAAATACGCAGTCGACTAAAGGTATTGTCTATTGTTACTCTTCTTATAGATTTTACGCTCTGAGTGGTAGTAGCTGTAGTTGTAGCTTTCACGGGAACAGTAGTAAAAATTTTATTTACATTTTCATATTCTAGATTTCTGATTTGAGTACTCAATGAAGTTGTTGTTGCGTTGTTTGTATTTGAAAACCTGGGGATTTCTTCCATACTTGTATCATTATCCAATAGAAAAGGTCTTGCTTCTGTCACTAACTCGGGAAAAACCCTCAAGAATTTTACCCAACTTTGCTGTCCATCTTTAGACGCTTTAATTTCATAAATCCCCGGTTTCAAATCTTGAACAAAAATACTTTTTTGCACTATATTGGTCTTTCTAACCAGCGCATCATTAACATAAATTGAGACCCCTGCTTCATC
Source organism: Patescibacteria group bacterium (assembly GCA_038063555.1). GTDB lineage: Bacteria > Patescibacteriota > Minisyncoccia > Phycocordibacterales > JAKFXT01 > JAKFXT01. The sequence continues at coordinate 28,466 of JBBTUX010000008.1, forward strand.
TGCGCTTATGTAAAAACCACCCGTTAAGGCGACCTTGAACACTTCTCCAAAATTAGGACGATATCCTTTGGCGTATAAAATCAAAAGTGGAGACACGACAAAAAAAATCACAGTGAGAATTAAAAAATATGATACTCTTTTTTTTCGTGAAAGCGGTTGCATTAAGATATTTTTTCTCTGTGTTTGGGAGTAACCCAAAAACCCATATATTTTCCTGACATTAACCTGGTTTGGGCATCGAGTCCAGGAAAAGCTCCGAAAATTAAGATTGTCAAAGGAACTAATATCCACTGTAAAATTAAGGCCAATTTTGACGGTTTGTTTTTATCTTTTGGTGGCTCTGGCAAAAAAGAAATGAAAATAATTGATGACATTATCAACCCAACCATAGCCACTATCATTATATTTCTGGTTAAAATCGGTAAATTATAAGAAAGAACCGTTTCATTGAATCTGTAGCCACCAAGTATCACAGGAAGCCAGCCCAAAAGAAAAATCATTATTGGGTTTGTGGCAAGAGACCAAAAACCTTCAATTTGGACAAATGATGTTTTTATTTTGGTCCAAAGAGATATTTTTTTATTTTTTATAAAACCGAATAATATGTATGGTAAATTTTCTGCTCCATATGTCCAACGTCTATGTTGTCTATAAATATTTTTTACGGTTTGCCAAAATGTTGGTGCTACATTCGCATCCATTGAAACTGGATATGAAAGTGGCAAAACCGAGTAATCACCGTTGCGCGCTAAAAATAAATTCCAGAATATTCTTGAATCTTCTGAAACCATATTTTTTTGCCAATAACCTATTTCGTGCAAAGATTTGAAAGAAACCGAGTGAGAAGAAAAGGTGGCTAATTTTTCTGGCCTCTCCTGTTGCATCATTTGCCAAAAAGTACTGGAGCCAGCCGCAACTCTGGAAAGTGCTGGGGCGCGCCAAATATTGTTATTATAAAAAGGCACTGGCTGAAACGAAACTTTGTATGGGTCAGGTACGGTAAGAAAATGCCAAGTCAAACACGAAAAGTATTGTTTGTAGACAACGGTATCGATATCAAAAGCAGAAACTATTACATCATCATAAGTAATTTTGTTTTTGTCTAGAATATTAATTCTTGCCTCTTCCGTTGCGTATGCAATATTGGAACCTTTGCCAGCAAGCTCCCCTTCTGTGTCTTTAGGATGAGTGGTAATCAAAAAATCACCGAAAAAATGGGCGTATTTATCTTTTACGATTTTAGATATTTCTTGAGCGCCATCTCCAGCCCTTTCTTCTGTAGCCAAAACAATCGCCATTTTTTTCTTATCATATTCAGAATCAGTAATACTTTTCACGCTCTGCTCAACAACTTCCAAACTTTCTTTATAAAATGGCAAAACCACAAGATGATATACGTGCTCGTATTTTAGTTTTGAAAGCATTAAAGACCAGTCCGCTTTCATATTGTGCTTCAAGCGTTTCCAATTATGTCGAAGATGAAAAGAAAGATAAATTGTTTTGAGTAGCCAATATATATCAAAAGCAATAATAAAATAAGCTGCGGCAATAGGGGCATAAAGAGAAAGTAAAATAGTCGTCAAAATGGTGCCCCAAGAGAGAAATCCTGGCAGTATTTCAAGGGCTCTGTATATGACTCTATCAACACCGAAAAGGTCGCTGGCACGGCCAACTTTGAAATACTTTGTATCTTTATAATCCATAAAGGTAAGGGCAATTTAGCAAGAAAGAATGAATAAATCTAGGAATACTGTTTTTTATTGACTAAAGACATTTTTCGCCTCATCAAAATACTCGCTATAACCTTTATCTTTCATCCAGTGCCACCACTCCACACCCCAAAGGTATTGCCTGTCAAAACCAGTCCTCTTGGCAAAATCAATTACTTCAGCAAATTTATTGATATCCATTCTGCTTATTTGCGTTTCCAAGGTTACATTATTTATCGGCTCAATTAACCATGGCTCCAAAGAAAGCTCTATGAGGAGGGCTTCCTTTTTGCCAAATAAAAATGAGGAAATGTTTGTCTTTGCCTTATATATAAAAGGTTTGTAAATTGTCTTGATTTGCCCGATTTCCGGATTCCAAAGATAAATATACACACTGGTGCCGAAAACATCACCCCTAGCCCAAGCTTTATACCAAAGGCCCAGGTTACCACTATCGGTAATCAAAACTTTTCTTTGTGGGTCTAATTTTTTAACCAAGGCGATTTCTTCTTTCAAGAATTCCTCATCCAAATCTCCGCATTGCTCTTTGGCAAAAACGGAAAGATAGGGTTCGTTTTCCACTTGCCAATATTTTATGTTTTCATAACTCTTATATCTTTCAATCACTTTTTCTATATAAATAAGTATTTCTTTTTCCTGTTCTTCGGAACTCAAGTTTTTAGCCCAATCGGGTATATGACACTCTGGCCAACTTGGCAATCTTTTACCTACAGCCAAAATTACTTCCGCGTTTCTTTCTTCAGCTTCTTTTATTTGAAAATCAAGTTCCTCAAAATTGTAATTATCTTTTTGCGGTTCAATCATTGGCCAATGAGCCGATAATCTAAAGTTTCTTACTTTTAAATCATCTAGGATTGAAATAAAGACGTCTTTCCAAGAAAGACCGAGTTCCTCGGCGCGAAATTTGCTAAAAGAAACACCGTAAGAAATTTTCTCTGGATTTTTACGAAAAGAAAATAAAATCAAAATAAAAACCATTAAAGCAATTGCCCAGAAAACGGCCTTTAATATTTTTTTTAAAATAATCATAGGAACAAAACTGAAAAACCAAGCACTATAAAAAACATGGCGATTACTTTGTGTAATATGTGACCCGTTCTGAATTCATGATGATAAAGGTCGGGTAATTTCTTAGCAAAAAATAGTATCAATAAGAAAACAAATACAAATTGCAGGGAGGAAAGAGCGTTCACAACGGAAACTGAACCAAGGTGAATTGCATACAATATGAACAAGAAAGCCACCCCGCCCAATATTCTATTAGCTATAACTAGAAAACTCGTTCTGTGGGAAGTGTTTTTTGATATAATAAAAACGTGATTCCTAATAGAGGGAAGGGCCAATAGGCTCAAAGCGGCGATAAGATTTCCCATACGTGACCAAAAAAATCCATCTACAAAATCGGTGTGGGAAAAAAGAATTTTTAATAAAACGGCTGATAAACCAAACAAGATACCAGAAACCACTACTTGTAAAAAAGAACGGGCATAAAACCGAAAATGTCCCACAAAAAGAATACCCAATATGAAAAGCGCCATAGCATAGGGAAATGTTTTCGGTAATTGCTCATTCAAAAATATAGCTCCGAAAATAAATGTTGTTAGCGTAGAAATGGCTGTAAGCCAAGCTACAACATCTGTGGCATTAGCGTGCTTAAGTGCTCTAAAAAGAAAAAGGATTGAGGCGACAAAGACAAACCCTATATTAAGTGAAAGCCAAATTGTCTCTGAATCTGGTATATCAATTACCCCAAACGGAACCAAAATAAGGACAATCCCCGACATTAAGCTCACATAAAAAGCATAGACTCCAGGCTTACTTATTGATGTTTTAGTAACAATGTACTTATCAATTAAAACGATTACTGCATTAAGGATTTGTCCAACCAGAACGAAAACAATCGATAGGGTAAAAGCTAAGTCTGGATTCATACGAGTGAATTATTTTCAGCTATTTTTTTATAAACATAGGCGGAAGGTCTTATTTTTCTTTCTAGGGTTTTCCTATCAACCTCTACAAGTCCAAAGCGTGGCCAAAAACCCTTATCCCATTCAAAATTATCCATGAGTGACCAATGGAAATATCCTTTGACATCAACTCCTTCGTCAATTGCCTTTTTAACAAATGAAAGATAATTTTTTATAAAATCTCCTCTTATAATATCTTTTTCATCAGCAATACCATTTTCTGTAATGTAAATTGGTTTATTATATTTTTTTAATTGTAATAAACATCTATAAATTGCCTCAGGAAAAATAGTCCACCCCATGTCCGATTTCGGTAAAATCTTTTTTTCTCCCAAATGGAAATAACTGTAATGGTTGAGTCCTATAAAATCCTGATATTTAGAAATTCCATCTAGAAATCTAATATTTCTAAACCAAGTCGCAAAATTTGCTAACAACCCCCATAAAAATCCTTTCGATGAATAATAAATATTATTCTTAGCCAAACCAATGTTTATATTTGAATTCATCTTTTTCATTTCAACATAAGCTAAATTGTGAGATTTTATTAATCTATTTATAACAAATAAAAATTGTAATGGGTTATGTTTAAAGGGTAGCCAATTACCTCTTATATATCCATTTGTTGAAAAAACCATTGGCTCATTAATTGTTATCCAAAAATTGGCTTCATTCCCCAATTTAGAAACAACATATTTACAATATTTAGCAAAAATTTCTGGTGCTTCTTTATTTTCAAAGCCACCTTTATCAGAAAACCACGTCGGTAAAGTAAAATGCCAAAGTGTTACAAATGGCTCTATCCCACGTTTTTTTAAAGATTGTATTACCCTTCTGTAATGTTCAATTTCTTTTTCATCAAAATCCCCTTCTTTTGGCTCAACTCTAGACCATTCAAGGGAGATTCTGTGTGCGTTTTGGGAAAGTGATCGGACAATATCAAAATCTTCTTCATATCTATTATAGTGATCACAAGCCATACCTGCTTTTGGTACTTTTTCTTCTCTTCCTGCTTTAGCCCAATCATTATTTTCTATTCCCCCCTCCACTTGATATGAAGCTGTAGCCGAACCCCACAAAAAACCTTTCGGAAAATTACCTCTGTTGCCAATTTGCATGAAATTTAATTCATCAAATTATAACAAGAAAATTGAAGAAAAACCCGCTATTTAAAATATGATTCGGAGCCCGCCTCCCAGGCTTGAACTGGGGACCTATTTATCCCGTTAGAAAATCGCATGGAGCAATTATAGAAAGTTGCTTCCATTTTCCGAGCCGCCTCCCAGGCTTGAACTGGGGACCTACTCATTACAAGTGAGTTGCTCTACCAACTGAGCTAAGGCGGCTCGGAAAACACAAGTTTTTTAATTCAAATGTACAATCGGGTTTTAATTTATTTTCTAACGGGACGGGCAAAACCGTTGCTCTGCAGAACCCAAGCTAAGGCGGCAATAGTGCCTACTTTAACAAATACTCTCAAAATGGCAAAACGTTTTTACTTCTTACTATCAGCTTCAACAGATTTTTCTACTTCCTTTTCAAACTCTTTTTTCATTTCTTCACTACCCTGAACTGCGGCACTCTTAAATTCCGCCACATCCCTTAAAAAAGCTGAAACAGGCCCCGATGCTTTGGGTATGACCTTACCTCTAATTAATTCAAATATTTCCGAACTAGTGAATTTTTTCCAAATTAAAGTGATGAGGTCAACAATCTTTGCCACCAAAAAAGCTAGGGTGATGCGAGCGGTTGTCCAACTTATATAGCGTGAATGGGATTTTAGATTCTCTATACCTCTTCTAACCAAAATATCCAATCTGTAACGCAAAACAGAAAAAGGTTTAGCACCACGATGAAGCTCCCATGCCTTGAGAGAAACAAGTATCATTATCCCTATTAGAGATGAGAAGAATATATAAATTAGCCCCATAGGACTTGATTATACCAAAATTAAGCCTTCAATCTTGTGAAAGTGGAAATAACCACGCGTTCACCAAATCTCTGAACCGCTTCAGAAATAAGAACTTTAATGGTCACATCGGGATTCTTTATAAAGGACTGTTCAAGCAAAACCTTATCCTTAAAATAAGAATCCAATTTACCTGCTACTATTTTTTCGCGCATTTCTACCGATTTGCCCTCGGATTCTTTTTCAAAAACTTCTCTAGCTTTTTTCATATCGCCTTCCGGAATATCATCAAGAGAAAGGTATTCTGGATTACTTGCGGCAACATGCATGGCTATGTCATATGCCAACTTTCTGAAATCTTCATTTTTTGAAACGAAATCGGTTTCACTTTGCAAAACAACCATGGCTCCAATTGTGCCATTGCTGTGCAAATATGAACCGATAGCGCCAGAACCCAATTCTCTATCTCCTTTTTTGGCGGCTATTTCACCGCTTTTTTTCCTTAAAATAATCAATGCCTTTTCGCTATCGCCCAGAGCTTCTTCCAGCGCTTTCTTGCATTGCATGACCGAAACCCCCGTTTTATCACGAAGCTCCTTTATTGAATCTACGCTAATGTTTTTACTCATAATTTTTGACTCGACCCCAACCCCATAGGATAATCCTATGGGGTTGGGGTTAGCTTTAAGAAATCTCTGGGCTAGAGGTTATGCTTTTCAACCCTTCTTTGTAAGATTGAACCATTTCATCAAGAAAAATAGAAATGCTACTTTTAAGCGAATCGTTGCCAGGCACAGGGTAATTCACTTCTTTCAAATTGCAATCGGAATTCAGTAAAGCGATGACTGGTATTTTCAAATCTTTGGCTTCTTTAACCGCAATATTCTCACGCTTTGAATCAATCACAATGAGAGCGGAGGGAAGAGCTTTCATAGTGCGAATACCACCGAAATTGTGTATTAAACGAGTAATTTCCCTATCTATAAGCAAACGCTCCTTTTTGGTGTAGCGATTAAGTTCACCTGACTCCTTTTCCTCCAAAAATTTTTCTAATTTTTCTATTCTTTTCCTGATTTGAACAAAATTTGTAAGAGTTCCTCCAATGAAACGTCCCGCAACACGAGGCATACCAATAGCATCTGCCGCCTTCTCCACCATATCCCTTGACTCTTGTTTACCACCGACTATTAAGACAACTTTTCTTTCTTTGCCTAAACTTTTTACAAATTCCTTGGCCAAGGAAAGCGCTCCGAAAACTGTCTCTAAATTAAAAATTTCAACTCTATTTTTAGAACCGAAAATAAAAGGTGAGATGGAAGGGTGGCGACGTGATTTTGAGTAAGCGTATTGAACCCCCGCTTTAAAAAGGCGCTCTATTGTAGAATTTTCTGATTCTCCTGTTTCGGCAGTTACAACTTTCATAGTAGCGCTCCACTTTAACAAAAAGGGTGTCGTTTGGCAACACACTAGTCGTAATATGCCCAAATTGCTTCAACCCCCTTACCCCATAGGACTATCCTATGGGGTGGTCCTATGGGGTAATTGGTGAGCATATAGCAAAATTCTATTTTTGAGTCCGGAGCTAAATACTTCTTAGTTTTATGCTATTTAAATCTCTTGATAGTTTGGATTTAGGCGACAAGAAAACCTTTTTGTCGCGGCAACAGTATTGCCGTTATAACAGGTTATGGTGTAAGTTGCGGAGCCGACCGTATCCACCCCAATTCTGGGCGTGATAAATAGCCCGGTGGGAGCTTCGTTTTGTTTATTAACTCCTGGTCCAACTATAGTGCATCTTGTGGCGGGAGATGCATCCCAGACAATACTACAAACGCCACCAAGCCCTACAATTTCTGATTCACGCGGAATTATGGTTGTAACAACTTCACAATCTGGTCCACCAATTTCGCAATTAGGAGGAATCGTAGTCGCGGTCGTTGTCCCCACTTCAATTTCCACATCATTACAATCCAAATCGTCAGCTGGCCTAATAGCCCCACAGGCGCCACTGCAACCTCTATAACCTTGACCAAAAACTCCGCAATTATTTGGCTGAGATTGGCAATATTGGCCCGCTCCATTAGGTAAAGGCAACGTTTGAGCACTACAACTACCATCACACTGACGAGTACCTGAATTACTTACTCCACAAGAATTAGTTACGCTGCAAGTTGTACCCAAATCAGCTGGCACCGGAGGAACAGTGGCATTACAAACACCGCCACATTGATAAGTGCCGGGAGCGGTTGCCCCGCATGAATTTAGAGCTGATTGACAAGAAGTACCATAAGTAGGATCATCATGTAAATCAGAAGGACAAGAAGCTGGAATGCTGCGTCCACTTAACTCACCGTTGGGGGATAAACTATAAAAAGAAAACTCCGAGGACTTAAAGGTAACACCTCCATCTTTAAATAAGTTGCCAATTAACAAAAACACACCCAAAACAAACAAAAAGATTACGGCGTATAGATTTTTTTTCGCAAAAGAGATCAGATTCTTCTCCATTAATACTATGTTAGCACTATCACCCAAAGCTTTTCTAATTCCTTATCCACACAAACATCTGCTAATAATCCTTCAGAAGGTCCAAATTGTAAATTATTGCTTCCCTAGTAGCCATGTGCCCGTCTTTATATATCTTAGGGTCATTTCCTGGATACGCTTTCCCCCACTGCTCGGCGGTCGTTTTATCAATATTTTCTAAAGCCTTTTCAAAGGCGACTTTAGCTTCAGACATATCTTTCAAATTAATTAATGCAATGCCCAAAGAATTATAGAGCCAAGGATTATTTCCAGCATACCTTAGACCATCAACAGCAATATCACGTGCTAACTCAAAGTCCCCTTTTTGGAAATACACCCAAGAAAGATCGTTGTAGGATGCCCAATTAAACGAGTCGTATTCTTGAAACTTTTTAAATCCATTTACAGCTGTCTCAAAATCCCCAGCATAACCCGCTATCAAACCCTCCATATAATAAGATTTGTAAAAATCTGGATATAAACTTATCTCTTTGTTTATTTCATTTTTTGCTTCAATAAACCGTGCGTTCAAAAAACTTATTCTTGCTAATTGATAATGGGCTCTCGGGTAATCTTCTTCTATTGAAACAACCTTCCTAAAATATTTTTCTGCTTTTTTTAAATCATACACCCCACCACCAAAATAATAATTTCCTATACTAAAATAAATGTTTTCTCGTGAAAAAAAAATCACTACCAAAAAAACAAGAGAAATTAAAATATATAAAACTTTTTTGCTCATAAAAGAAGCATATCATCTCAGCCTAAATCAAAAAATATACATTTAAACAGCGTTTGACAAAATCAATTTTTTGTCATTATAATCGAATTGGATTGATTTATCGGCAATTTTACCCCCAAACTCAGAGGTTAAGGAGCACTCGATGAAAACACCATTGGCTTTGATTCTGAGTATTTTCCTCACATTCCTTGTTGGAAACTCCCTGTCACAAGAATTTCCAAAGCCCGAATACACCAAGGGCTACTGGTGCGAATACGAGAGCAATTCTCGCGCCGCTGGAATCATTCGGCAGGAAATCATCGAGGTTTTCCCTGACGGTGGTCACAAGCTCTTCGTGAAAGATGGTCGCGGAAATTCCACAAGAATTTTCGACGGCAATCACCAGCTGGTTAAACGGGACAATATCGAGTATTCACCAGCTTGGGTAATGCCGAATTACCCACTCAAAGTGGGAATGACTGGGGGAGGAAAATTTAACTACCCCCACCCACGAATGCAAGGCAAGGTAGAGGCCGAAAGTAGCGTGTCCAGCGCTACCTTCGAAAAAGGTGTGACCGTTTCCGGCGGGAACTTTTGACACCATAAAGATCGAGGTTGTCACCGCCTATCGGGCTCCAAACGGTTACTCAGGTAGCATGGTACAAACCGCTTGGTTTCCGACCGACCCCAAGATCAAGCGCTATGTGATGATGAAATTCGTTGACCGCGGAACTGGACCCGAGGAAATCCAACAGCTGATTGGCTGTGGCAACGCGAGCGAAACGAAGTAAATGCTTCAATGACAAGTAAGGAGCGCGACGATTTGAAAAAGTCAGTCGCGCCCTCTTTGTTTTTTTAAAATTTCCAACCTAATGTTTGAAGAAAATTTTTAAATGAATTATCAACAGATACTAAACTAACAATAAAACCTGCTACTTCATCAGTTTTTGGATCAGCGCTAGCTTTATTTTTTAAATATTGGAATATTTTTAAATTTCTGTCTTTCTCTTCATAAATATTCCTAAGAGTCGATACTATTTTGTCTGAATTTTGAGCAAGGTTTTCTATACTAAGATAAATCGCGTAATTAAAATGAAGAAACATTAGAGTATTTCTATCGTTATATAGATTTGCATAATCAGAACCCTTAACATACGCATCTGTTGGATCCCCCAATATATAACCCGCCCTTTTTAAATTTGTCGAAAGTATTAATTTTCTATTATAAATAACCGGCAATTGATCTATATTCGGACTTCCTCTTAAAACTTCTATGCCTATGTCTGCCACAGTTATGTCATTTTTTATTTCTGAAATAAGATTTTCTTTTTCAACTTGCTTTTGAGGGGGCAGGTTCATTAAATCCCTAGCTTTATAATCGGCTGACCTTAAAGATAAAATTGGTAATGCCTGAAAGGACTTCCCATATTCTACTAATTTTCTCAAAGCATTATCTTTGTTTCCATCTGCAAAGAAACCTTTGTAAGGGTCATCAGAAAAAATAATATTAAATAAATTTGTGTCATTGGTGGAAAAATACTCTTGAGCCAAAAACTGTACGGAGTAAGCCTTTGTTATATTAGAGACAGTACTAGACGATATTAGATTCTTAAACAAAGAAACGGATTCCTTCACATTGCCACTTCTATAAGTAGCCAGTGCTACTCTAAAAGAAATACTATCAATATCAGATTGTGAAAATGCTTGCGCTAAAGCTTTTTTATATGACTCCAATGCCTGACTAGGATCTTCACCAAGAAGAGATTCTGCCTTGGCAAAATCTTCGTTTCTATTTGCCAAATCATTTCTATTAGAAGCCGTATTTATGACTTCAACTTTTTTTGTTTTAAACATTGGTAGTTTTTCTTTTAATAAAAACAAAGTAAAAATTATCCCACCCAAAACAAGAAGCCAAATGGCTATCTTTATTAATTTCCCCAAATTATCATCTTTGTTTTCTTCCATATTTTAAAAATTATATACTTTATTTCACCAACTATCACAACCGCTACTAGCGCCACCAACGCCACTATCACAGCCACCATCATAATAAACATAATAAACCGCGGGATCACCTTCATAAGGCACATATGGCACTTCTACTGGCACGGGAACATCGGCCGATGAAACTTTTACAATAGAGGATTCCTTTTCTTGAGAATTAAAAAATGTCGAAACAATGGGCAACAAAAAAACAACAGTGAGAGTATACAAGGTTATTTTTATAAAACTTTTAATCATTTTTTTAAATTATTATAATATACAGGTTTGTATTTGTTCATAGGAAACTTTTATTGCTTCTGTTTTTTGACTTAACCTATTTGACTCTGTTGGCAAACCAAGTTCTATCCATTTTTCAATACCACCATCAATTCTAACCATGTTGGTAAAACCATAATGTTGCAAATAACTATAAGCAACACCAGATGCACGACCACCACTGCATATTAGAACTATATCTTTTCCTTTTTTTGGTAGGATTTTTCTTTCATCATAAAGAGTGTGGAGCGGTTTGTTTACAGAACCTTTAGCGTGTATTTGATTATAAGCATCTTCTCCCCTAACATCTATAAAAATGTAATTATCTGGATCTTTCGAAAACTTTTCATAAAAAGTAGCCCCGTCTATATCTTTAATGGTTGGTTCTATCATATCCGTATAGCGAAGAGGTGTGCCATAAATTAGCAACAAGGTGAAAATAAATGTACCCGCAACCGTTAATAAATACTTATTTATTTGACTCATAATATATAAAGTGATTTTATTGTATCCTTTTGTTAAAATATAGCTCTGAAAGAGGTTTTTGTCTTCAAATTATGTGGATAAAGTATATGGATAAAAATTTACTAAATTTAAAAAATATAATAGAGGAAAAGGTGTTTTTAAGTAAAAAAAATGCCAAAATTGCTAACGATACAGGCAGGGAAATAGACTGGGTTTTTGATTTCAGAAAAATACTCTTTGATGTTGAAATATTAAATCAAATATCCAATCTATTTTTAGAAAAACTAAAAGATTTGCCTAAATTTCAAATCGGAGGATTAGAAACGGCCTCTATCCCAATAATTACTTCCGTCATTTTAAATTCAAACAAAAATATTTCTGGTTTTTATGTTCGTAAGTCGAGAGAAAAAAACGACTTACAAAATATGACTGAAGGGAATCTTACGGGTGAACCAATAGTTTTGGTAGATGACTTGATGAACAGGAGCTTGGGTTTTATAAGGCAAATTGAAGTATTGGAATCTTTAGGTAAAAAAGTAATAGCGGTCTGTACCATTTTACGCTTTCGTGACATTTCTTATTACAAATATTTAAATGATAAAGGCATAAAAATATTTTCACTATTTACACTGGAAGATTTCAAAGACACTTTAGGCACATCATTACTAGAGAATAAAATTAAAGAGAGTCCCGACTTTCCTTTTAAAATCAATTGGCAAGTAAAAATACCAAACCCAGCATATTTATATGTAGTCCCTAAATCAGCTCCAATTATTGATGAAAGTTTCATTTATTTTGGAAGTGATAGTGGTAATTTCTGGGCATTAAATCAAGAAACTGGTAAAGAGGTTTGGCGCTTCAAAATACTGGGGTTCGGGGCTAATGGGAAAACGATTTTTTCTTCCCCTACTCTATACAAGGAATTTGTTTATTTTGGTGCCTATGATGGTAATTTCTATGCCCTAAACAAAGAAACCGGCAAGAAAAAATGGATATTTATGGAAGCTGATTGGATAGGCTCATCCCCCGCTATAGCGGAAGATCTAGGACTTATATATGTTGGGCTTGAATTTGGTTTTTGGAAAAAAAGAGGTGGTATTGTGGCATTAAATGCTGAAACCGGAAAGAAAAAATGGGAATGTAAATTTGATGGCTTGACTCACAGCTCTCCTGCTTATTATAAAAAAAATAAGTTCGTGGTCATTGGATCAAACGATGGTGGAGTATATTGTTTCAAAGCAAAAACAGGAGAAATGATTTGGAAATTCCAAACAGGAGGCGAGGTTAAGGCATCTTTTGATTTTGATGAGAAAAAAGAACTTGTAACTTTTGGTTCTCATGACGGAAAACTATATATTTTAAAAGTAAAAACAGGAGAAGTTGTACACACATATGATACAGGCATGGTTATATACTCGTCCCCATTGATTTATGATAATAAGGTCTTCTTTGCTTCACTTAACAAATTCATTTATTGCATTGATTTAAATAATTTCGAATTAATTTGGAAATTTGAAACTCAAGGAAGAATTTTTGCTAGCCCCATAGCTATAGATGGAAAAATTTATATAGGATCTAATGATGCAAGATTATATGAAATAGAACCACAAACTGGAAAAAACACGGGAATATTCCAATCAGTAGAAAGGATTGTTAACAAAATCGCCTACAATGAGAAAACAAAAAGATTTTTCGTACCAACTTTTGCTAATGAGATTTACTGTTTAAGTAAAACGGTAAAAGATGTTGATATATAAGGTTATTTTACACTTTTTGCACAGGTGGGTCGGGTTGTGACTTTGACTTTTGATGTTTATTGGAGTTCAATTAAGGGTGGATAGCGTTGCCCTCGCGACGCCAAAAAAGAGGACATTGCCATGAAAGCACTATTGCTTCTGCTGGTTGCAGTTGCCTTCCCGGCGTTCGCATGGATGCCGGAGGATTTCAAACCAATCATGATCGAGCGTTCTGGTGGTCTCACCGAGAACATCTTCGATCTTGACCACGCCATCAAGGTGGCTCAGGAAAAAAAGAAGCTCATCTTCATCTACATCAGCGCCAACGATTGTTCTTGGTGTGCCAGGTATGAGGAATTTCTCAAAACGAACAAGGAGGCGATGAAAGAAATCTTTGCCCCCTATGTCGTGGCGAATCTCTTCGTTAATACCAGAGGAGGAGCCAAGCCAACCTTCCGTATTGGCGGTCAGATCTATAATGCCAACGGGTTCAGGGCACTCGTCGGGGATAAGGCAGGACTTTGCTATTATCCTTGCTTCTGGGCTCTGACACCGGACCTCAAGCAGGTGAGACAGCAACCGCGCGGCGCCACGTACTACATGACGGTCGAGGGGCACGCTAAGTTGCTCCAATCCGAGAAGGACGTCCTGGCGGCACAGAAGTAAGTCTCTGTGTCCGGAAACAGAATTCAAGCCCCGCGCACGCGGGGCTTTTTTTTATTTTTTAAAAAACTTACTCCCCTTCTACGACTTCCCCGTGCTCCTTGGTTTGGAGTAATTCAATAATATCTTCAATTTCACCATCTAAAATACCTGGTAAATTGTGCCAACTTTCTTTAATTCTATGATCTGTCACTCTGTCTTGGGGAAAATTATAGGTCCTTATCTTTTCATTTCTATTACCTGTTCCTATTTGAGATTTTCTATTACCGGACTCCGTACTTGCTTCTTTTTCATCTTGAAGAACTTGTAACTTTGCCGAAAGGATGGCGAGGGCTTTTTCTCTGTTTTTTTGCTGACTTCGCTCTGAAGTACAACGTACATCAAGGCCTGTGGGTTTATGAACAATGCGCACAGCTGTTTCTACTTTGTTTACATTTTGACCACCAGCTCCACCTGAACGAGAAAATTCTACTTCCAAGTCAGCTGGATTTATTTCAATTTTTGATTTTTTAACAATAGGCAAAATTACAATACTTGCGGTTGAAGTATGAAGACGCCCAGATTTTTCTGTAGCGGGAATTCTTTGCACTCTATGAACCCCTGTTTCAAATCTAAGTTTCTTGTAAACACCCTCTCCTGTTATTTCAAAAGTGGCTTCTTTATATCCATCAAGTGAACTTTTGGACTCATAAACATTTTTAAATTGCCAATTAACCTTTTGCGCGTAGCGCTCATACATCCGAGCAAGTTGCCAAGCAAAAAGAGCCGCTTCTTCCCCACCCGTTCCCGCTCTTACTTCCAAAATTATTTCATTGGGAAATTTTTCTTCCTTTTCATCTTCCTTAACTATATTTTCCATTTGATTCCAAACCGTTTCTTTTTCTTCTTTAATTCGTAAAAGGTCTTCCTTTCCCAATTCGGCCAATTCTTTATTTTCGCTAATCGTCTTTTCCAATTCTGTCTCTTCTTTGAACAATTGTTCAAAACGCCCCGCCAAATAACTGGTTTTATAATTTTCTTTAAAATTTTTTAGGCGTCCTTTGTCCATAGTTTTAATTATATTTCAAATGCGTAGCGAAACACTCCCTCCCTCCGCCTGAGGCGGAGGGAGGGAGTGTTTCTTAAGTTATTTTGAGCTCTTTTTTTTAGAAGATTTAGCCGGTTTAGCGGCGAGAGCGCGGGTCTTGAATTTTTCCACGCGTCCGGCCGTATCCAATATCTTTTCATTACCTGTATAAAATGGATGGCATTTACTGCAAATTTCAACTTTTATTTTTTCTGTGGTAGAACCAACAGTAAAATGCGCCCCGCAGACGCAGGTAACATTGGATTCGGCAAAGTATTTCGGATGTATCTCGGTTTTCATTGAAGTGCCACTTTAACACAAAAAAGTGCTAATGCAAGCGTAGTGAATTAGAGTTTTTGTCTTTCTTAAACTCCCACACAAACATTACACGCCCCCTTACCCCATAGGACACCCCATAGGACAGTCCTATGGGGTAAAATAATTCACATAATTATAAATCTTGTTTTTAGCGGGACGAGTTAAGTATATTAATCTGCCCCTGATATTTATCGGCCAATTCCATAACGTCATTTCCATAAAATGCATAGGCCGACTTTGTGGCATTTGCCCAACCAGCTAAATAACGCAATGCCGCAAGACGCTCTGATGCACGGGTCCCCTTCGTGGCGCCATTATCAGCCATCAATGTAGCGGAAGCCATAAAAGCGTCTTTAGGGTTCCATGGACTTGGTGGTTGATTACCGGTAAGTTTTCCAATTCTATCTTTATTGGCATCATAATTACAAACAGGTGGTGTTTGTAATTTATCGCAAGAAAAACCAGCGTAAAGAATCCAAGTGGAAGGAATAAACTGTGCCGGTCCCATAGCTCCTCCCCAGCCATACCAAGCCCTCTTTGAAACGGGCGCGGTATCCGGATTTAGCCCCATAATTCTCATTATTTCGGCAAACAATGGCTGATCCCTTGTGGGGTGCATATCTATTCTCCAATTGCCAGTCCCCACGTTTTCTCCAAGATTTGACTCTTCAGCGATTATGCCGAGAATTAAAGCTGGTCTCACCCTTGTTTTACTTGATGCAAAATTGGCATATTCGAGGGCTTTTTCAAAAGGAATGGCGGCAGAACCTTGTAATTGGAAAAGTTCAGACCTAATTTGGGCTGCTGTTTTTTGTTTTTCGGATAAAACTTTTTGATATTCTTTTTCCAATCCCTTTGAAATACTTAAAATGCTTTTTTTATCTTTTTCTTGTTGTTCTATTTTCTTTTTCTCAAGTTCTTGAATATGCAGAAGTTCTGTTTGTTCGTTTCTCTTACCTTCCAAATTTTCTTTTTCTTCTTCCGTTTCCCCTTTGGTATCTTTGACAGCGCCAAGGGATGTCTGCAAGGCATCATTGACCGATTTGAATGAGTCTATATCAGAAAAAAATTCAGAAATGCTTTTATTACCCAAAGCCATTTCCACCACGGAATAATTGTCTATTTCGTCAGTTTTTCGCAAGATTTGCGATAACGATTGTCTTTCTCTGTCTAATTTCTCTGAAAGCGTTCCTATAACCTTTGTTTTTTGTTTTACCTCATCAGATAGTTTTTCAATACTCAAATTACGGGCTTTTATAGAAAGTTTGGCTTCGCTAATTTTAGCATTCAAAATAGCCACGTCTCTTTCCAAAGAAACGGATTCTTTCTGTCTAGCTTCAAGCACCTTTTGCTGGTCGGTTATTTGTTTTTCCACGTCTTGAAGTTGACGTTCAAGTTCAACGCGACGCTCAACCGAAAGCTGACCCGAAACTTGGGCATTAGTAATTAAAGGAAAAACCAAAAAAAACAACAAAATTGAAATTGTTGACCGCATGCCTCAACATTATATCATGTCCCGATTTTGGAAATTAAAAACAAAATATGGCGGCAGGAATAATGCGAAATAATCAGAGGATTATTTCTTTTCCGGCTTCTTTTCAGCTTTCTTTTCTGCTCTTTCTTCAACAACCTCCGCTCCCTCTTCTTCCACTTTGCCCTTCTTTTCTACTTCAATAGTTGAAAGGTCAATAGGTTCTTCGACTATTTCTTCTTTAGCAACAGTGATAGAGGCAACCACTTCCGTAACATCTCCAGTTGGGCGCACACCGTTTGGCAATTTCAAGTCAGCAACAGTGATTTGACTGTCCAAACCAAGAAGAGCGCTAATATCCACCGCAATAGTGTGTGGTAAATCTTTTGGTTCGGCTTCAATTTCAATTTCACGCATAACCTTAACCAAAATACCGCCCAAACTTTTTACCGCTTCTGACTCTCCTTCAAAATGAAGCGGAACGTCAATTTTTACTTTGCGTCCTTTCTCCAAAATATAAAAATCGGCGTGGCGCACATCCCCTTTTATAGGGTCAAAATCAACTTCGTGAATTAACGCTTCCAGTTTTTTACCTTGATTATCCAGCGTCACAACACTGGACTCACCTGCTTTTTTATAAACTTTTGTAAATTCACTTTTCTGTAAAACAACTGGGGTTGCCTTCTCTTTGCGACCATAATAAACAGCCGCCATTTTATCTTTTGGGAGACGCTTTGATGTCTTTCCGAGTATTTCTCTTGGGGTTATTGTAAGTGTAAATTGATTTTCCGACATAAGGCACCAGTATACTGATTTTGCCTCTAAAGGCAAGACCATTTCTCTATAGATTATTGAAAAGACGCAGCCGTTTTTCTACCACTTTTTCTACCGCTTCAATCACCGGTTTCATCATTTTATACGGAGCTACTTCATCCGGATTATCTTCCATACTCTTTTTTATAGCATCATGATAGGCCACACGCAGTTCTGTGCTTATATGCACAATAGCAATACCGGCTTTTATAGCATTAACAAAATCTTCATCTTCCGTCCCAGAACCACCGTGAAGGACGAGTGGCTTATTTGTTACTTCACTTATTTCTTTTATTCTTCCTATGTTCAATCTCGGGTCTTTGGTGTTGCGAAGCATGCCGTGAATATTTCCAACGGACGGCGCAAATAAATCTATACCTGTTTCTCTGACGAATTTTCTAGCTTCATCTGCTGTAGTCAAATTTGAAAGTGAAACCCCTTCTGGAATTTCGTCCAACACCTTTGAAGACATACCTATGTAACCGAGTTCCGCTTCAACTAAAATATTTGGATTAACTTTTCTTGCATAATCCACACATTGCTTAGTTATTTTTACATTTTCTTCAAAACTTAATTTGGCGCCATCAAAAATTACACTGTCATAACCTTCATCAATTACTTCCTTAACTCTTTCAAACGAATAGGTGTGGTCTGCGTTTAGAAAAATTGGGTGATTGAATTCTTCCTTTGCGGCATTCACCAATGCTCGTGCCTCACGTATTCCTATAAAATCTCTTTCTCCTTCGGAAACTCCAATAATTACTGGTAAATTTAATTTTCTAGCCGCATTAATTACCGCCCAAAAAACTTCAATGTTGGAAATATTAAAATGTCCTATAGCCACACCGCGACTTAATGCATCAGCAATATATTCTTTGTAAGATTTCATTTACAAAATTATAACACGATACTTTTTCTATTATTTTATATATTTGACAAAACCTTACTTATTATGCAATGTAATTTAAACCCCAACCAGAAAGGAAACCCCATGGACTGGGAAAAAGTAAAAGAGTTCTTTTTCACGGCAATGATGCAGGGATGGGCGGTGGCGGGAAGCAAAAAAATAAAGATCCCCGATATGCCTGGATACAAAGCCATCGCCTTCCGAGAGGGTGACTTTTATCTTCTCGACCGTTACTGCGTAACGCCCAACTCGCTGAAATCGGCTGGGACAACAACCATCTGGTTCCGAAACGACCCGATTTGGGTCATGAATTACGAAGGATTCTACGAAGAAAGAGCAATCATACCCCTAAAGGAAGCTCTCTTCTTCAGTTACCGGACGGGCCAATTTGTTGGCGGTCGTGGGCCAAAGATTTATGTCGATGGCAACATGATCTATGTGAATCAGTCACGCCACAACGAATTCCAGGAGTTCGATGGCATCGAGGAAATCTTCGATGGAAGCAAAGAGGAATCCCTTGGCAACCACAAATACTCGGGAATGTCTCTCATATGAACAAGGTGGCCCTATGACCCACGCCGCGACGCAAGTCGCGGTTTTCTTTTTCTTATACACTCCCCACCCGCACTTGTACTGCCCCACTCAAAGAAATTTTCCCACTACAGACTCTCAAGTCTTATGCTAGTGTTTTGCAAAACACTAGCATAAGACTTTTAGGAAATTGAAAAATAGTTTATGTCTTTCTTTTAAATCATAACTCGTTACTGAATAATCCACGCTCTAAGTAATGCCCCAATCGTAAAATAACATATAATACTTGAATGAAAGATTTTGACTTTGTAGCAGTTGGCGACATTGTGACTGATGCATTCATTCGTCTTAAAGATGCCTCTGTTCATTGCGATATAGATAAAGAAAATTGCCAAATTTCAATGCGCTTTGGCGATAAAATTCCCTATGAATTTGTAGAAGTTGTTGCCGGAGTGGGAAACAGTCCAAATGCTGCAGTTTCCGCATCTCGTCTTGGTTTAAAGACAGCACTTGTTACTGATCTTGGAGATGACAGAGTGGCGGAAGACACTGTTACTGTTTTAAAAAGCAATAATATAGATACTTCTTTTGTTCATCTTCATGATGGAATGAAAAGTAATTACCATTACGTCTTGTGGTTTGAAGATGATAGAACAATTTTGGTAAAACATTATGATTATCCATATAAATTTCCTGATATTGGAAATCCAAAATGGCTTTATCTTTCTTCTTTAGCCGAACAATCTCTTCCCTATCACAAAGAAATAATAAATTATTTAAAAGCGCATCCAAAAATAAAACTGGCCTTTCAGCCAGGAACGTTTCAAATGAAACTTGGTATTTCAAGATTACGCGAAATTTATACAATAGCCGAAGTTTTTTTCTGCAATGTGGAAGAAGCTAAAAGGATATTAAACACAGATGAGCATAAAATTGGTCGCCTACTTCATTTAATGCGGGAAGAAGGACCAAAAAATGTGGTTATTACTGATGGTCCTCGTGGCGCTTATGCCTATGACGGAAAGACTGCTTACTTTATGCCACCATATCCTGATCCCAAACCACCGTATGAAAGAACCGGCGCAGGAGATGCTTTCGCCTCCACCTTTGCTTCCGCTTTAGCCCTTGGCAAATCAATTCCTGAAGCACTGCAGTGGGGACCGGTTAATTCTATGTCTGTTGTTCAATATGTCGGCGCTCAAAAGGGGTTGTTGCACAGAGGAGATTTGGAAAATTATTTAAATCACGCTCCAGAAAACTACAAGCCGCAAAAAATCCTTGAGTAGCCATAAACAAAAATCATACGATATATCGTATGATTTTTGTTTATCAGTGTTTGTATGCACTTCTACCTCTTAGAATCAGGATATGGAGGGTACTTCTCTGGATCAATTATTCTTTCAAAGCAAACGTATCCTACCCCGTGTTTCCAATTTTCATCCATTCCACCAGGATATGGATATGAAGATTCACTTAGTCCTATTCCACCTCCCTTTCCTCCGTATGGATCTGGATAACTTCTTTCATTACTTTCTTTATTAAATTCTGCGCAAAGTTTAAAACTCATTCCTTCACCAAGAAGGTACTCATAATCTTTTCCTGTTTCTTTATCTTTTGGTATCATAAATCCGCTTAGAGGATCAGTCAAATCTGCCAACCCTTTGGGCATTTTTTCTTTTTGTTGCCAATAATTCACTATTTGCCACTGAATACTTTGCAAATCACTTATTTTTTGCTGGTCAAAACGAATCATTCTTTGGCTCTGCGGGGAACCGATAACAAAAAAACCGCCAACAATAGAAGCAAAAACGATAATGGCGGCAACAATTCCAAGTGATCGCCCCAGCATTGGCTTTTCCACATACTTGCCTTTTAAATCCCAAGTGTAGTAAAGGAGAGTAAACCCGGTCAAAACTAAAACGGCCAAAACTTTCAAAATAAAACGGGTGGTAATCTCTCCGTTTAGGAAAGTGTTAACAAGAACAACTAAATCTCCTATCACGATGGCGACAGCAACAAAAACAGTGAGATAAAGTAGCCACTTTCTGATGGCAAGTTCCTGCTTTTCCGGGTAGGCCCTCAAATCTTTATTGATGTAATACGTGGCAAACCAAAATACCGGAAATAAAATTATAAGCACTGCCAGAGAAAATCTGACCGCCGCGGTATATGGATCATAGTAATAATAACTATCGGTTAAAATGTCAGGAAAATAATAATTTATGTAATTGAACAAAAGATTAAGCAAACTGCCGAAGGAAACATACAAAAGCGCTACTGTTGCAAGATAAATGAAAAAATCCTTGGCTGTTGTTTTTGGTGTCATAGGTGGCATCCCATTAGAAAGTCGCTCGCAAAATCACGAACGAACTATGCTTTAAATTAGCTTTATTTAGACCTTTTAACATATACTTCTATATATAATTTTCCGTCGTAGCGACTTCCCTGCCCGTCATGTCGCAGGCGGGTAACGGGACAGGTTATTCCACCAATTCTAACACTGCTTTTTTGATGTTAGCAACACTTAAACCATAATGTTCCAAAAGTTCGTCGGGCGTTCCCGATTGGCCAAACTGATCATCAACTCCAATTATTTTCATAGGAACTGGATAATTTTGGGAAAGAAATTCTGCTACAGCTGAACCCATTCCCCCTTTTGCTTGATGTTCTTCCACTGTTACTACTTTACCCGTACGCTTGGCCACTTCAAAAATAGTTTTTTCATCAAAAGGTTTTATTGTTGAGAGATTCACTACAATCATTTGAATTCCTTCGGCTTCCAATTCTTTGGCAACAACCAATGCCTTGTGCACCAATGCCCCCGTCGCCACGATTGCGGCGACGGGTTTTTCATCTTTATTTTCAGGTTGCCAAAATATCTGCGCCTTACCAATTTCAAATGGAGTTTCATCCGTTGTAATTATTGGAGTTTTTTCTCGAGCAAGACGAATATACACCGGTCCAATCATCTTGGCGGCGGCAATGGTGGCTTTTTTGGCTTCAATTGAGTCACACGGAGAAATTACCGTGAGGCGAGGAATAACGCGCGTAATGGCAATATCTTCAATGGCTTGATGCGTGCCTCCATCTTGTCCGACTGAAATACCGGCGTGGCTTCCAGCAATTTTCACATTCCTATTGTTATAGCAAATTGTAGTGCGAATTTGTTCCCAATTTCTCCCAGGAGAAAACATGGCGTATGAGGAAATGAATGGGATCTTTCCCATCGCCGCCATTCCGCTTGCAACGGATGCCATGCTTTGCTCTCCTATTCCCATTTCTATGAATCTTTCGGGAAACTTTTGTTTAAATAAATGCATTCTGGTGGATTCTGTTAAATCGGCGCAAAGCCCCACCACATTTTTATCGTTTTCCGCCGCAATCACCAATCCTTCACCAAAACCAAAACGAATGGGCATTTGTTCCACATCTTTATCAAAAAGATTTTTATTTAGTTTTTTTGAGTTTTGGTTAAGCATTTATTTAACAGTGAGAGTTAAACCAAGTCCGTGAGTCACTTTTTTTAGAAATGACAATCGCGGATTAATTCTGCCAGACTCAAAACGAGCAAGGGCTGACTGTGCCACACCAATTTTTTGTGCTAACTGTTTTTGGGTAACTCCTTTTCTAACGCGTGCCTCAATCATTGCTTCTATTAACTTAAATTCAAACTCAAGGTCGTCATAGGCCTTTTTAAACCCGGGTCTTTTCATCAATTTCTGTTTCAACTTGCTGAAGGGATAAAATTTTATTTTTTGTTTTTTCATACTTTTTTATTCTAAATAATAACATCTAATATACTAATATAACATATATGTTATATTTTGCGCAAGAGAACCAACCTGCCTCTGGCTGTTTTAAGATCTCTTCTTTCCAACTTTTTGGTCTTTTTGCTAACAGCGTGCAAAAGGAAGACTTTTCCGCCGTAAAAAGTATAGAAAACTCGCACATTCGACATACCCTGTATGCGCAATTCATATAAACCTTTTTCCAGCATTCTGCTAAAAGGCATAACCAAGTTGTATTCGCGGATACCAAGTAATTCTATAAGTCGCGCCACTTTTGTTGCTGTTGTGCTTTCTAGTGAACTAAAGAATTTTTCTATGTCGGGATGATAATGAATTATTTCCATTTTTTATTTTCTTTATTCAGAACAACCACTAAATCATTTCCTTATCGGCGGCTGTTCAACATATTTATCAAAAACTTTTGGATTTAATTTTGCGTTTTGATTAATCATTTTAAATTTTTTAAATCTATTTTTGTTCCCTCCGTTTTTGCTATTACTGGTATGCCTAATTCTCTAGCCAATAAAATCTCTTCTTTCATACCAGAGGAGATTTTGTCACCAAAAAGCCACAACTCATCCAAATATCTGCGGTGAAAACATTCCAAATTTGCTTCTTTTCCAAGTTCCCTATCTTCTATGACATTATCATTGAGATATCTTAAAGAAACTAAGTATGGAGCTACCGGTATTATTTCTTTTGTATGTACATCTTCACAAATCTGAAGAGATTTCTTCATGTTATTTTCTATGTCACCAGCAATTGGATGTGCTATGAATACTATTTTTTTATTCATGTTCTGATTTAATTTTTCCTCCTAAGGTTCTAAGTTCCGCAAGTGCCATAGCGCCTTCTTCTTTATTAGGTGGTTTGCCGTGCCATTCGTATTTTCTCTCAAATTCCTTTACCCCTTTTCCCGGAATAGTGTGCGCGATAATTACAGAGGGTTTTTCAAATACGGCTTTAGCGTGTTCAATTGCAGAAATTATTTGCGGGAAATTATGTCCATCTATTTCTTCCACATGCCAATTAAATGATTCCCATTTCGCTCGCAAATTCTCAAGTGGCATAATATCTTCCGTAAAACCGTCTATTTGAATGTTGTTTCTATCAACAATTCCAATTAGATTGTGTAATTTTTCTTTTCCGGCAAGCATCATTGCTTCCCAAATTTGCCCACAATCAAGCTCTCCGTCCCCCATTAAACAATAGAAAAATTTACTGGTGGCGCGTCCATTATTCATTCTCTCTGCGAGAGCCATACCAACCGCCTGCGAAAGCCCGCTTCCAAGTGGTCCGCTTGATGTTTCCAGTAAGGGTAACCACTCTCTGTGTGGGTGTCCTTGAAGGCGTGACTCAAATTTTCTTAAAGTTTTTAGTTCATCAATTTCAAAATACCCAGAATGCGCCATCGTGGCATAAAGCACTGGGCAAATGTGGCCATTAGATAAAACCACCCTGTCTCTTTCTTCCCAATCGGGATTCTTGGGGTTGTGTTTTAAAATATGAAAATAGAGAGCGGTAAAAATATCGGCCATACCAAGGGGTCCTGCGGTGTGACCGGATTTTGCTTCCAAAAGCATTTCAATAATTGATTTACGAATACTATTTGCTTTCAGTTCTAATTCCTCTATTTTTTTATCTGACAAGAACTCCATTTTAAAATTATATTCAGTGACGATTAGCCAACCTCTCAACTCTCATTTCTAATTTATTCAACTGAAGACGAAAATCTCTGTGAGTTCCCTCAAATTCGCGTCTGGAAATAAAACGTGTCCCAACATCAAAAATATCTTGCCTCACCTTTTTTAAAACATCCTTATTCTCGCCCATTTCATTTTCAAGTGAAATGATTTTACTTTCCAGATCACGCAAACTAATCCTTATTTGATGTAAATTGTCTCCGAAATCGGAAAATCCCCTGCCTATCACGGTAGCCAAATCTTCAGTGCTTATATCCTTTTTCTGTTTCCTCTTCATATGACGATTATATCACCCTCAGAGAATCGATGGCCTCTTTTATATCTACGGCATTAAAAATGTATGAGCCAGAAACAAGACGTGTTGCGCCCGCCTCCACCAATTGCGGCGCCGAATCGGCATTCACCGCTCCATCAACACTTATTATAAGGTTAGGGTATCTTTTTCTAAATTCTTTTATCCTAGTTAATACTTTTATAGAAAACGGTTCTCCCTGATAACCAATTTTGTCTATCCCCATCTGTTGCACAAAATCTACTAGTGGTATAAGAGATTCAATTTTTTCAAGCTCTGTTTCTGTACCAATGGCAAGACCCACTTCTGGAGCAGAATAATTTTCTGACTTTCTGCCATATTGTGAGCGAATCTTCTCTATTATATTTTTTATATCTCCGTGACTTTCAAAATGTAATATGATACGTGATGCCCCAATTTTAATCCACTCAAAAGCATCCCTGTCTGGCGATGAGACCATCAAATCGATTTCATAATTTATTTTTTCCCATTCTGGAAGCCCAAGCTCTTCGCGTTGCAACTTTTTAAAATCCATAATTTCCCCGCGATAAGGCCAAGTTTTCTCTGGCACAAAATCGCCATCCATAATGTCTAGCTGAACGGATGAAACAAACGGCGCCACACGCGCAACCTTAGATGAGAGGTCAGCAAAATCGCTTGGCATTATGGCAGGAATTATCTCAGTCATTGGACAATTGTAACCTGTTTTCAAAATTAATGCAGAAAACAAAGAAAAATCAAAAACTTGTGGTTTTTTAATTTTCGTCTATTTTTTTGAGACGTCGCACATGCCTCTCATCTTCACTATAAGCTGTCTCTAACCAAAGCTTAACGGCACTCTCTGCTTCTTCGCTTTTTAGAAAACGAGCCCCTAGTGACAAAATATTGGAATTGTTGTCTTCACGAGAAATTTTTACTATCTTTTCTGATCCTCCATAATAAACAGCGGCGCGAATTCTTTTAAAACGATTCACTGTCATGGCTTCTCCCTGGCCCGAGCCACCTAAAATAATACCTCTGGTATCATTGGGCTCCTTTAATATTTCTTCAGCCACAAGAGAAACATAATCTGGATAATCATCATTTGGATCATGAGAAAAAGGGCCTTTGTCTATGGCTGTATATCCTTGGGCATTCAAAAAACCAATAAGATGATTCTTTAATTCAAAACCGGCATGATCTGATGCTAAATATATTTTCATATTATAATTTTTTAAGCAAATATCTCTTTTAATTTATCCCTCATACCGAAAGCGCTTGGCATGGAATCGATTAATATCATTTCTATGTTTTGCCTAGTATTGGTAGAATCCTCTCCACCGTTTAAATTTAGTTTATTCTTTATCATTTCCACAAAAAAGTAGCCATTTTTATCTTTATAGGCACTTGAAGTCACATTTGGTATTAAAATAATCTTATTGAGAAAATCCTCTAGGGCCTTTTCTTTATCACTTGTATCTATTGAGGATATCAATATCCTATTTAATAATATTTCCCAAACTTTTCTTATACCATCAATTTCTGGGGCTGAATTTATTAGCAAATTATATTCCTCGGCATGAGGTTCTGAAGAAAGATCTTCGTACATCTTTGACATTTCTTCAGCATATTCCAAATATTTAGGATTACCACCAAGCAACTCAATGAATTCGTAAATGAACTCGGGCGGGGATTTTTCAATCAATTCTAAAAGTCCTTTCTCGTTTTCTGATTTTGACAAAACATCTTCAATCTTAATTTTCTTCTTTCCCTCCGTATTATTTTCAACATTTTTTGCTATTATTTCTTCCATATTAAATATTTTTACCACTCACTATCACATGCTCTAGTAATGCATGGGAATATCCCATCTCATTATCATACCAAGCGCAAACCTTGACTAAATTCCCATCTATAACTCTGGTTAAATTTAAGTCCGCAATTGAGGCAAAGGTGTTCCCCACTATGTCAGATGACACCAATGGCTCATCCGTTACAGAAAAAACTTTTTGCCACCTCTTTTCCTTTGACGCTTTTTTTAAAGCTTCATTAACCTCTTCTACACTCGTATTTCTTTTAGAAATAAAGGTAATGTCTGCAATAGATCCTGCTAGGACTGGCACTCGCATTGAAATACCGTCAAATTTGCCAACTAATTGCGGCAGGGCTTGGGAAAGGGCTATTGCCGCTCCAGTTGAAGTCGGCACTATATTTCCCGCGGCGGCACGTCCTTCTTTCCAATCTTTCTTTGATGGACTGTCAACGATAGATTGACTGGCGGTATAACCATGCACGGTTGAAAGTACCGCTTTTTCTATGCCAATCGCTTCATCCAATATTGCAATTAGTGGACTTGCGGCGTTCGTAGTGCAAGATGCATTTGAAGAAATGGAAGTGTCAGTAAGTAAATTGTCATTTATTCCAAGGAGCACGGTTTCTCCTTTTAACCCATCTGGCGCTTTGTCTTTAACGGGAGCGGTAATAACCACTCTTTTTGCCCCAACATCCAAATGCGCTTTTGCTTTTTCATAATTAGCAAATCGCCCAGTGGATTCTACAACAATATCAATCCCCAATTTCCCCCAGGGAAGTTTGCTCGGGTCTTTTTCACTTAAAAATGCGATCTCTTTTCCGTTTACTATTAATTTTCTGTTTTCGCCATTAACTTCTGTTTTTATATCCAAGTCACTTTTACCATAAACGGTATCGTATTTTAAAAGGTAGGCAAAATTCTCTACCATTCCCAAATCATTTATCGCCACAACTTCAATCCCCTTCTTTTTTATCGCCAATTTGAAAAAAGCCCTACCAATTCTTCCAAAACCGTTTATAGCAACCTTCGTCATTATCTTTATTTATTAATCACTATTTTAATGTTTATTATTATAACAGATGCTTTCTTAACTTGTACGCATTCCCATGTTTCAACATCCCCAAATATGATTTCATTGTTTCTCGACTTGCCTTGCCATTCATTGCCCTTAGCATCCTCCTTTTTGTTGTGTTTCTCAACACCCTGTGTCTTGCAAAATTCACCCAACCCAGGAAATCAACGCCTGATGATAATGTTTTGATAAATACTTTGTTGGGGTGAAGTTGAAGTGAAAGTTCCTTTTCTAGAAAACATACGATATATCGTATGTTTTCTAGAAGTTGATTCTTGTTTTGTGAAAGTATGACAAAATCACCAGCGTATCTTATGTAATATTTAATCTTTAATTTATGTTTAATGAATTGGTCAAATTCATTCATATAGATATTGACCAGAAGTTGAGAGGTGAGATTACCCAAGGGCAGTCCTTTCTCTTCTATTCCAATGTTCTCAAGAACATTGGAATAGGTAAGAGGGCTGAAACTACTGAAACTGTTGATTACTCTCTCTAAAAGCCACGTTGTGTCTTTATCGGTTATGTGTTTCTTAAGAATGTTCAGCAGTATTTCTTGGTCAATTGAAGCAAAGAATTTTCTGATGTCGCATTTCAAGACAAAGCATTGTTTAGTGTTGTTTTTTGATACCTTGTAAGCAAAACTTCTGAAACGATTCATTGCCTTGTGTGTGCCTTTACCTACACGGCAGGAATATGAGTCGTAAATAAACTTCTGGTCAAAGTAAGGATAAAGAACCCTGTGGATGGCATGGTGGAGTAACCTGTCTCTGACACTGGCCTTGTGTATGTTTCGGGGCTTGGGGTCGCTAATGTTAAAGGCGCTGTATCCTCCGTGAGTGTATGTTTTGGTTTTGAGGTCGTAGTGTAAAGACAGAATATTGTCCATCAGATTAAGCTGGAATTCTTGCACGTCTTTTTTGTGTTTTTTGCCGCGTAGAAATTCCTGCCACGCTAATAACAAATTATCAACAGAAATGATATTGTGGTAAGTGTGAACAAATCCAATTTTCTTTCCGTTAAAGCCCCCCCCCTCATCAGTTTTTGCCTGTTCTCCTGCATTTGAAAGATTGTTACATTTTGTGGTATCAATATTATCAAATACTACCCAAGATTCATCGTCATACAATTGGACAGACAACTGATAATTTGTTTATAGAAAGCATAGAAGCAATATCTGTTGCAGGTTTTTTGCAGAAAAGTGACAAAATTCCTTTTGTGCGTCTCGCTATCAGAAAAATAGATACCATAAAAATATTTTTGCTTGTACTTTGGGAAACAAAATCTTTGGACAATAAAAAATATATATCTCTTTCCGAAAAACTTGACCCGATAGGGCGTATGCTCGGTGGTTGGCTTGGACAACTGCAAAAACAAAACTCCCCCACGAAAGCAGGGGAGAAATGAGGAGAATTGCGCGAGAGGCAGCAGGATTGTCACCGTTCCAGTCATTGTCGAGCCAGTTGTAGTTCGACACCACCTTGCCCTCGTTCCAGTAACCATAGCGTACGTACAGGTTGTCGTTCGTCGGGTTGCGGAAATGTGCATAATGCCTTCCAGGCCACTGCTAGTAAGGGAGCATATTTACTCAATCCACTAGCTGTATCGAATTCCGCATCGTAATGCGATAGCACTATGCACCAAGTATCTTCATTTTTTGAAGTTTCTACACACACCACTCTATCTGAATCCGTGAACACAGATACTCTCGATGTATGGATACTGGATTCGGCCGCCGGAAACCTTAATCTCCAGCAGATTCGCCTACTACCATTGTAATGTTATACCAAAATGAAAGGCCCCGCGATATTTGCGGGGCCTAAGGACTAAGTCCCAAGTGCCAAAATAGGCCACAGGAACTGAGTCCACAGTACTAACTTGCGCGAGAGGCAGCAGGACCGCCACCGTCCCAGTCATCGTCGAGCCAGTCGTAGTTCGACACCACCTCGCCCTCGCTCCAGCAACCACAGCGTACGCACAGGCTGTCGCTCGTCGGGTCGCGGAAGATGTCATCCCAGAAGTACACGTAAATCGTGTTACCCTGGTCATTCTTCTTCCAGCTCTCTGGCCAAAGCGCGGGGTTTTCAACGCACTTGTCGAGAACGCTCGCGCTGACGTTGTCGCCCGCAGCATCTCGTTCCTTGCGGAGATCGTGGCCACCAGCGACTTTGCCGCCCCTCTGATTCTCAGAGAAAACGAGCTCGAGCCTTGCGTCATCAAGGTAAAGATCGTTGCCGCGCTTCTCGAGCTTCACAATGCCGGACTTGGCCGGGCTCATGCGTTCGGTTCTCTTGAACGGGAGCTTGCAGGGCACCGAGAAGTCGATCAATACCTCGAGGGCGCTGAGCACGACTCCCTTGAGCCACAACTTGAACTCCTCGAAGCGGGGACGGCCGTTGTTTCCGCCGACCTGATCCATGAGTTCCGTGAGCGGTCCCTGGAGCTCAGAGACATCAACTTTTTTCATAACAAAACTCCTTATGTTGTGCCAGCGGACCACCGGAATGGTAGTCATAGCGAGGAATGGCCTCTATTGTCTTTTTTGTTAAGCCACTTTTCGCTATGACCACCCGCCTGCGCAGGCAGACTCGCAAGTCATATCAAAGACCTAATCTATAGTAAAACAAATTAAATCAGTTTTGTCAATATTTCCTTTAAAACCTGCGGGTTGGCACTCCCTTTGGACTTTTTCATGCCTTGACCCACTAGAAATTGAATTGAAGATTCTTTGCCAGATTTATACTCTTCAACCGCTTTTCCGTTTTCGGCAATGACTTCTTCGGCAATTTTTTTAAGTAAACCTTCATCGCTTTGTTGCAAAAGCCCTTTTTCTTTTGCCAAAATTTCAGGAATGGCATCCTCGTCAAAAAGAAAAGTTAGAAGGTCTTTTGCGCCACGAGAAGAAATCTTGTTTTCTGATGTCATTTTTATAAGGTCGGCAAAATTCTTGGTAGAAACGGCAAAATTGCGATTAAAATTTTTCACAAGTCCTGCTAAGTCCGAGGTAATATAATTTGAAGCAAGCTGAATCAATTTTTTATTTTCTTCCAATTCTCCAGAAACCTCATCAAAAAATTTACCGAACAAATCATTTGTCACATACATTTCAGCATCTTCTGCTTTTAATCCTTTTTTAATGTATCTTTCTCTTTTTTCCCAAGGTAATTCGGGTAATTCTTTTTTAAGGTTTTCCTTGGAAAATTCCGTGATTTCAGAAATATAAAGTTTTGGTAAATCTGGGTCTGGAAAATATCTATAATCATGTGAATCTTCTTTAAGACGCTGACTAAAAGTGGTTAAATTATTTTCATTCCAACCACGAGTTTCTTGAATAACGTTTCCCCCTTCATTCAAAAGTTTGCTCTGTCTTTCTATTTCATAGGCAATTGCGCCCGACACAGCTTTGAACGAATTTAAATTTTTGACCTCCACCTTTGTTCCTCTTTTTCCTTTAAGCGCAACCGAAATATTGGCTTCCACCCTCATTTGTCCTTTTTCCATATTAGCTTCTCCCGCCCCAACATAACGTAAAAGAAGTTGTAATTCTTTAGCAAATTTAACTGCGGTTTCCGCATCATGTATTACAGGTTCTGTTACCAACTCCATAAGAGGCACGCCAGCGCGATTGTAATCAATTAAACTAATATCTCCTTCGTGTTGGGAACGAGCGGTATCTTCTTCAAGGTGAACACGAGTCAATTCGACTCCATCTATTTCCCCACCTAAAACAAGGGGGTGTTTATATTGACTTATTTGATAACCCTTCGGAATATCTGGATAAAAATAATTTTTTCTATCAAATTCAGTGAAATCCGCCAGTTTACCTTTGACAGCTATGCCAATTTTTAAAACATTTTTTATAGCTTGTTTATTAATTACAGGAAGTGTCCCGGGGTGCGCCATGCAAATGGGGCAAATATTTTTGTTCGGAGTTTTTTCATCAGGATCATTCTTACAGGAGCAAAACATTTTCGTGTTTGTCTTTAACTCCGCATGCACTTCTAAGCCGATGGTGGGAATGTATTTGGACATGGTAATGATTATAGAGAAATTACTGATAAAGGGAAATCTCTATATTCTTTTTTTAGTTTGTGTGTATTCCCCCACCTCAACATCCCTAAATATGATTGTCTGGTATCTTCTTTCGGATTATTCTCTAGATT
>JBBTUX010000009.1:0-27116 GCA_038063555.1 Patescibacteria group bacterium
CTTTTCGGCAAAAGCGATGCATTCTTCAAAATGATTCTCCGCCTCGCAATAAGTTCTGCATTCTTCGCCGCGGCACCCGCCGGGACCAGCCGTGACTCCGATTTTTCGCGCGGTTTTGGCATCTTCGGCGCTGATAAGTTTGTGAACTTCGGCAAAGGCGATGCACTTTTCTGCGTTCTCGGTTATATTGCAATATGCTTTACACCCTTCTTTTGATTCACAATTGCCTAATTCCGCGACCGGAAAAACAATCGTTTCTTCTTGCGCCAAAGCATAAACACCCGCCCCTAGGATGAAAGTGAGAAAAATTCCCGCAACAATTTTGGCTTTCATAAAAAACTATTCAAAAGGATTATATTTGACTTTCTCGTAAGGATTAGTGGAAACATCCTGCAATGGATTTTCCGAAACTGCCTGCAGAGGATTATCTGTCGCCTCTTGCCCAGAAGGTTTCTGGCTGGAAGACGGTTTTAAAATGTCCGCTCCCCAAAAGCCCAGGGGCAGTCCAATCGCAAGGCCGACAATTATACCCAAGACGAGGCGCAAGGATGGTGCGGGCGACGTTAATGGCTCCATATATAAAAAGTGAATTATTTTTACTTAATAAAGATTCTTCCTTTCATTATAGAATGTTCGTCCGCTCGACGCACATCCCTCTTGTTGATAAATAAATATCAACTAAAGAACTGTGTATGGCCCAAATTCCGCTTAACGGTTTTGCTTAATTTTACGCTGGGACTTTCTCGCTGGAAGCGCGGGTCGCACACTGAAGCTTTTTATTCAGCTCATTCTTTGAAAACGGAATAATATGCTCAGGTTCGAACCTGTCATTTTAATTGAAATTTGATTACAGGTTCTCCGTAAGAAATCTGTATAGCTTTTACTAAAAGATTCTTATAAGCCAGCCGAAAATACCCGATTTGTTTTGATTCCGGTTAACCACCGCTTGCACCCTCTCTTTTTCCTTGTTAAGCACGCTTATTTCCTCGTCCAAGCTTTTTTGAATTTCGGGAGCTGTGCTGGCCTTTATTCCATTCAACTTGTCGATATGGTTTCCAATTGTTGAAAGCGAATTCTGTAATTCCTTGACACTATCGCTGTTCACACCTATCAAAAACTTTATGAAAGCCCCGCGGGATTCTATTTCTTTCAATTTTTCCGCTGTTCTGTCTTTTGACTCGTTTTGCGCTCTGGCCACTTCGCGAACTTGTTCCCCAATTCCCCCTTGCGTAGAACTGGCGATTTCATGCAATTTTCTTACGAATTCAGCCACTGAACTGCGGTGATTGTCCCAATCGTCTCCGTCTTCCTCATCATCATCTTTCCTGGTGCTGGTTGCGCCGCGATCATCATCTTCGTCTTCATCATCAGAACTGGTGGCTTTTCTCATCTCTCTTTCCAATTCCCTTTTGTCCTTTTCCGCTTCTCTCAATCTTTCCTGTTCCTTTTTCTGCGCCTCATAAGCGTTTTCGGAGCTCTTCTTTTGAGCTTCATAGGCGTTCTCTGCGGTCTTCTTTTGCGCCTCATACATTTGCTCATTCTGCTTCTTCAATGATTCATTTTCATCTTCAGCCGAAACTCTGGCCAAACCAAAAACAAAACCGCCAAAAACTACCATAAATACGCCCCAAACCGCCAAAATCTTGTTTATTTTCATCATATTTTTATATTAATCATACACATACAAAACCAAACTATAAAACTGAAAGGGCATTATATCACTATTGTGGATTTGTCCATTATTGACATTTATTTCTTCCATCTCGGAGCAAATCCGATCATAAAAGCATAAAATTTTGCCAGATATTTATTAGTCCCTCTTTGAACCATACTTTCATAAGCCTTTTTTTGAAATTCTTTTACATCATTGCCTTCATAACAAAGTCTTCCGTTTTTAAAACAAAGTGAGCAATATTTTTCTGATTCCCGAATTCCCGGATCTTTATCAAAAGGCATCGTGCAACTTTCACAACTTTTACTTTTCATATTTATTTTTTAAACAAGTGATCAAATTTTAATTTTAAAATCGCAAAGAGATAAAAAATCTCCAAAAGACCAGCTGTGTTAATAATAAGCAGAGCTATAAACCATAAATGTTCTCCTTTTCGTCCTGAGTGCCACAAAGCCAGTCCTTTCCAAAAAATACTCCACATAACCAAAATAGATAGTGTTGGCCAAAAATTACCCCACCCCCAACCCCCTCCCATCATACCCAAACCATAATCTGAATTAAACATATTTTTTATTAATTAATTTATAATTATAAAATCATATTAGCAACACTTCCTTGCCCCAAATACGCCCCAAGAAATCCAATACCTACGGCAATCACGAAAAAAGCAAAACTTTTTAATGAGCGGACCGATGAAAGTTGTTTCAAAACCATTCCAAATATTGGTGCTATCACTATGTACGGCGCGGCGCTGGTAGCAAATCCAAACGCTGCCATTTGCTGACCTTGAGGAGTTAATTTTATTAGTTCACCTGCCAGTTTAGTTCCATAAGCAATGACTTCTTTAAACCCAAGAAAAAACATAAGTCCTGCAATAAAACCAAAAGCTATATTTATTAAAATACTTAAAAGATTTATTCCATCATCTTGACCCGTCATTCCTGGCATTCCCTGCATATTAAACGGTGGCATATTGTTGTTTATTTTATCATAAAAAGAATTGGCCGCGGACTCTTTCGATGTCCGCGACCATACCGTTCCTCACTACTCCTTGGTTGAGATCACAAACTTCCCACCTCTATATTCGAATACTCCACCATTGGCAATTACCTGGCGGTAATTCATTTCAGTTGCCTTCAAAAACTCGGCCTGCCGAAGAAGTAGCTCCGCCCGACGCTTATGTTCAGCTGCAACAGTTTCTGCAACATGAACCATTGCATCGATACTAGCCGGTTGATATTGGGTGCACCACTTCGGACAAGATATGTAATTCAACTGCACCGGATTGCCGCACTGACCGGCAACACGGGTCCGTTTATCTCCATCAACCAGGTATCCCATTCCTTTGGGAGCCGAGTCTCCACGTCTCTCGATTTCCTCCTCCGACTTCGGCCATGGACCACGACCGAGAGAGTCATGGTCCCAAATACGCACAAACGATGCGCAGGTTTTCCATGCGGCTCCTGGATTCAAATAACCTTTCGCATGACGAATGTGAATTTCTTTTTTTCTTTCTTCCGCGGTAACTTCAATCCGGTATTCTGGTTCATTGAATTCCTTAAACCAAATATCAAGACCCCTCAGAAAATCAAGAACCTTTCCGAAAAGTCCTTCCTCGACCCTCAGTAGTATGTACATCTAACCCTCCAATGTTGGTTGGGATTCTAAAAACAATCTGCTCTTTTGACTTTTTTAGTCAAACCATCCTACACACTCACACTTTCACGCAAATGACTTCTCTCTTTTTTAAAACAATTTTGGCAACAAAGGATTTTTCTAGATGGACGCATACTATCATCAGAACAATAATTTTCGGTACTTATATTACAAAACTCACACTTTCCTATTATTTCTTTTTTCTTTGTCGGCACCACATCCGTTGTCATTCTATTATCAAAGACAAATAGTGTTCCTTTGAAATTTTTACCCGGATATTTCTCCATATAGGTATGAATCCCATCTTTGAGTTGATACAAATTAGTAAAACCTTCTTTCTTCAAAAGACATGTCGCTTTCTCGCAACGAATGCCACCCGTGCAAACGGCCACTACTCTTTTATCTTTCAAATCTTTTATTTTCTTTACCTTTTCCGGCAAATCTCGAAAATTAGAAAGTTTCGGGTCAATTGTTCTTTCAAACTTGCCACTAGCTATTTCATAGTCATTTCGTAAATCCAAAATTACGAAGTCCTCATCTCTTTTATACATTCTCTCAAGCTCTGTAGCTGTAATTTCTTTGGCAGTTTCTTTTTTAATATTAAATTTGCCCGCACCAAGCGTCACCACCTCATCGCGCACCTTAATTGAGAGTTTGGTAAAGGCCTTTCCCGTCCCCGCGCTTTCTTTTATTTTCATATTAGCGAAGCGCTTATCTTTTTTCAAAAATCTTTTATAAGCATTTATGTTTTTATCTGTCCCCTCAAATGTGGCGTTCACTCCCTCCTCGGCCAATATCATGCGCCCAAGCAAATTAAGCTCTTTGCACTTATTCAAATGCAATTTCGCCAATCTTTCTGGGTTCTTTAAATTGGTGAATTTATAAAAAAGAATTACGGTGTAACGAGAGGTTGGCATAAATCTTAAATTTTCTTTATTTTTTTACTATTTTTCTTGAGCCAAACCGCTATATCAGAAACAACCATCTCTTTAGTCGCTATTTTAACTATAGTATTTTCGACATCTTCATTAGTCATTATAACTTCGTATCCGTTTATATAAAGAAAGCGGGTAGCAGAAGCAAAAGATGTGCGTTTATTGCCATCAATAAAAACATGATAGTTTGCAATCGCCTCAAGTAAAACGGCTGCTTTAATGAAAACATCCGTATAAAGTTCTTTGCCAGCAAAACTTGCTTGTGGCTTATGTACAATTGATTGTAGAAGACCTACGTCTCGTAAACCATGAGACCCACTTGTCTCATTGATAATAAAAGCATGCAATACCAAAATTTCCTCTGCGGAAAGATATCGCATAGTTATTTTTTAGAAAGGGCAACAAGGGCGGGGCGGTATTGTTCAACAAACTTTTTTGTCCATTGTAAAAGTTCCTTATCAACAATAGTAGAAGCTTCAATGGTCACTCTCTTTCCAGCTTTATCAATTGACAGTGTGACATTGTCACCTATTTTGATACCAAGTTCTGTTAATGACTTTTTAGGAATTGTTACCGCAGCTGATGAGCCAACTTTTAATACTTTTTGAATCATAATCTTTATTTAATTACTTATTAGTATAATATTATAATCAAGGTAAATTATTGTCAATAGGGTAATCCTACATCTTATCGTTATACATCTTTTCAAGGGCGCCCTATTTTATTTAGCTAATTTCCCCCACTATCTCCACCCCCCTTAACAACATTCTAACATTCTGCAGAATGTTAGAATGTCCGCCCCCAAACCATTCTGTAATTCTGCAGAATTACAGAATGGTTTTATTTAAAGACAAGGACTCGGTCACAAGTTTTTTCCCGAAGGACTCGATCCTTACAGGATCAGTACAGCTTTCCCATTTTTTCTCCGCCTTAGGCGGATCAAAAATATGGGAGAAGCTTTTCGAGTCCCTGACGGAAGCAAAACAATTTGCTTCCTTCCCCCAGCCAAAAAATGGCTTCACTTTTTTGGCTGGGGGACAGGGACTCGAACCCCAATTAACGGCTTCAAAGGCCGCTGTCCTACCATTAGACGATCCCCCAAGGTATTTTCTTTTAAATGCAAAATTTACGGAACTCAATTAATCTACAACAAAAAACCCCTTTCCTCAATTAACCTCTCCCCACCCTTCTCAAATCTTATTCTAATATTCTGCAGAATATTAGAATATTTTCATAAAGTTTAAGAAGGCCTTGCCATAAGGAGAAAGTGAGTGCCTTACCATTTGAGATTGATACTTCTTATTAAGAAGTCCAGCTTGCACCAAAGATTTGGTGTGCTGAGAAATTGTTTTGAAATTTCCATTCAATCTCTGTGTTATACCGTCAACTGTTATTCCTTCATCTTTGGCCACTATAAGTAAAATAGAAATTCGCCAATGATTGGCGGCACCCTTAAAATATCTCTCAAGTTGCTTTGCCGTTTTCATATCTTTAATCCTACCACTATTCTGGTATTCTGCAGAATACCAGAATAGTGTATTTTTACTTATCTCCCATTATTCGCATGAGAGCAAGTTGGAGCGGTAATTCTTTAATAGCGGCGAAGTTTATTTCTTCATACGCGCACAAGAGTTCATCCAAAACTTTGGAGTTTATCACTCCCCCTTTTTTATTTGCCAAATCTTTTAATAACTTAAAATCCCCTTCGGTGTAATTTTCAGAAAGTTTTTTCTCCATTTCCTTGGCAAAACGAAGTAAAAGCACCACCCGCACTCTCTCCAATAACAATCGTAAAAATAATTTCATATCTATATTTTGCTCTTTGGCTTTTTCAATAGCTAAGAGAGATTTGCTTGAATCTTTTTCTTCAATCCCAATCAATACATCTTCAAGTAATTTTCCTTTTGGTGCCCCACTCACTGTTTCCACATTTTCTATAGAAATACTTTTGCCACTTTGAGCGGTAATTACCTTTTGCAAAATAACTTGCGCATCACGAAATGAGCCGTCACCCAAAAAGGCAATTAGTTCGGCGGCCGATTTTTCTAAAGTGAAACCTTCGGCTCTAGCGATATTAATCGTTACCTTTTTTAAAGTTTCGTGAGTTGGCTTTTTAAAAGAGAAGACCTGACAACGAGAAATTACCGTCTCTGGCACTTTTTCCATCTCGGTTGTGGCCAATATAAAAATCACATAAGCCGGCGGCTCTTCCAAAGTTTTCAAAAGTGCATTCCAGGCTGACTTAGAAAGCATGTGCGCTTCATCTAAAATATAAACTTTGTATTTTGAAGAAAATGGTCGCGTTTGAACAGCTTCTTTTATTAACCTTATTTCATCAACTCCATTATTTGAAGCGGCATCTATTTCATAAACATCATCATCAGTGGTACCAATTTCCCGAGCAAAAATTCTAGCTACAGAGGTCTTGCCCGTGCCACGGCTACCAGCAAAAATATAAGCGTGAGCGATATTATCTTTTTTTATGGCGGCTTCTAGTACCTTGACCACTCCGTCCTGATCTAAAACGTCGGCAAAAGTTTTTGGCCTATATTTTCTATATAAAGCAACACTTGCCCCGTTGGAATTTTTAGTAGAATTCATATTTAGTAATTATAAAAAATAGACATCACGATTTAATACACCTTTAATTCCATATTTAAAAATTCGTTCGGGGTCAGACATTCCAATAGTATATCTAAAAAATAGAGCAAACAAAAAGGCGCCGTGTTTCAAGCGCCCGGCCCGAAAAAAACTAAGAGCCGATGTCGACCACGACACTACGACCATCCTCTAAAAAGAAAATCGCTGGAACTGAGTGATTTATGTAGCGCGTTTTTTTTCTTCTTCTTTCAATACGCAACAGGAGTTTTTCCGGGAAAAATCTTACTGGACTGTGAAGATACTTTTCAATGGCTTCTTCTTGGTCTTTTCTTCTGTAATCGAATCCGGGACAAGAGCTGAGGCTAAAGTGATACGCTTTCAAGCGCTTATCAGTCTTCCTCGTCCGGCTCAAAACCATGAATACCTTCGAGACTCCCGCAGTGACGGCAAACTAAACCGTACGCCATATGAAACCCCCATTAAGAACGAATTCTTCCTACTCTACTCTTTCAAAAATTTTTTGACAATCCCTTCCACATCTTGTGAATTTTTGGTCCCCATAAGCTCTACTCGTAGTTCCTTAGCGCCATCAAAACCATTGGCATAGGCCTTGTAGTGCTTTTTCATAATGGCAAAACTTTTTATACTGCCGAGTAATTCTTCAAAAAGTTTTGTGTGCTCTACCATTACCGATAGTTTCTCTTTTATGTCTGGCACTTTTTCAGAAAACAACCAGGGATTACCAAAAATTGCCCGTCCGAGCATTACTCCGTCCGCTCCGCTTTGTTTTGCTTTTAAACGCGCATCTTTTAAATCTTTTACATCCCCATTGCCAATTATTAAAGTTTTCTTTTTTAGTTTATCGCGTAATTTTATAACCCTTGCTACATCTTCCCATCGTGCAGGAACGAGAGACATTTCTTTTCTCGTCCTCAAGTGAATTACAAGCGCCGCTAAATCTTCTTCAAGAAGCGCGTGTATCCAGGCATCAATTTCATCTTTGTTATAGCCGGTGCGAGTTTTAACGGAAATAGGCAAATCTCCCGCGCCGCTTTTGGCGGCGCGTATTATTTCTTTTGCTAATTTAGGATTTTTTATCAAAGCCGCTCCCGCACATTGTTTTTCCACCGATTTATCGGGGCAACCCATATTTATATCTATGCCATCAAAACCCGATTCTTTACAAAGTTTTGCCGCCCCAAACATTTTTTCTGGGTGTCCGGAAAATAACTGCGCCACAATTGGACGTTCTGCTTCTGTATATTTTAAATCATTAAGCAATACTTCTTTCCCTGGACTCATAAGCCCGTCAGCGGAAACAAACTCCGTCCAGAAAACTTCCGGTTTGCCGTATTTGGCGATAATGCGACGAAAGGCAGAATCAGTCACATCAGCTAATGGCGCTAAAGTAAAAAAAGGTCTATTCAATTTTCCCCAAAATCCAAAATTCATAACTTGCGCATTCTATATAATTACCATAATCTGTGCAAAGACATAGAAAGGAGATTGAAGAAAAATGGATTCCATGGAAACTGTTACCTTCGAAGAGCCTGGGGTAATTTGCAACAGCTCCGGTCAGAAAGTATTGCTGGACGAAAGAGTAACCATTTTCACCAAGACCGTTTCAAATGGCAAAGGAGATGTAAAGGTTGCCACAATCTACAGGCCGGGAAGTAGAGAGGTTTTATTTTCCGGCTCGGGATTAAATTTTATGGACGCCATATACAGGTGTATTAGAAAAAAAGTTGACTCAAAAAAAGAAATCTCTTTCCCAGAATGGGAAAGGTGCGCCCATATACGCGTGATTAAGTAGGCGGCAATTACCCTCTCCTGTATTTGCCGCTTTCATTTTTTATATTAAGGTCTGTAGAATATTTTATTACCAAAACGAAAATCAATGTATGAAACATTTAATTTTCCGTCTTCATCTTTGCCTTTAAAATCAGGACTATCCATCACATCAATAATATATCTAATAACTTTATTGTAATCGGTTTTTTCAGAAATAATTAATTTACTACCAGTATCTAAATAAAACAAAATCTCATCTGGTGAAACTATATGAACAGAAATAGCAATTAATCCTTTTTCTTTTAAATTGTCTATAAAACGAGAAAGTGTTTGGAAAAGGATGGTATCAGAAAATACCTTACCAATATATGGCTCACTTGTTGTTGAGAAATAACGCACAAAAGTATTGCCCGAAAACTTTGGAGCTTCATCAAACACAAATGCTTTATCATCTAGAAAAAAACATTCTCCATCATCTTCAGATTTATAATCCCCCCCACAATAAAGCGCATAGGGCTTTCTCTCCACCACTTCCACATTAATG
The DNA here is from genome assembly GCA_038063555.1 of Patescibacteria group bacterium. Classification (GTDB taxonomy): domain Bacteria; phylum Patescibacteriota; class Minisyncoccia; order Phycocordibacterales; family JAKFXT01; genus JAKFXT01. The sequence goes on from JBBTUX010000009.1 coordinate 9,200, forward strand.
CTATTAAAATCATTGAAAGAAACATTGGCGCTTAAAACATAGGGACTGATGTCTTTAATAGATTGAACAATTATCTCTTTTGGATATAGAAAAATATTTTTATTAGGGAAGAAAAAATATTTATTACCAGAAAGATTGCTCCAAACTTTATTTTCAATAATATTTTTTTCTATAACTTCATTGCCAGAAATTAATACATTGGAAATTGTAATTTCTTTGTATCGTGGAGCACTATAAAGACCGGAGGTGATGCCGGCAATTATAAAGAAAAAAATAAATGTATTTTTTATACGATTTATCTTTTTTTTCTTTTGTGTTTGTGAGGAGACTAAAACTCCCTTACCTGAAAACATATTTTGATTAGTCACTAGTTATTAGTTTGTAATTGGTAGTTTTTAAGATTCTTATTTCCACTACCCACTACCAATTAGTGATTAGTGACTAATTAATAATCTCTTTGCCGAAATATGGCACAAGAACCTCTGGAATTTTTATACTGCCGTCTTTTTGCTGATTATTTTCAAGAATTGCTCCAATTATTCGCGGGGTAGCTACCGCTGTGCAATTTAATGAATGGGTATACATTTTTTTCTCACCATCATCATAACGAGTGTTAAATCGTCTAGTTTGAAAATCATGATAATACGATGCACTAGAACCTTCCCTATAAGCATTCTCTGAAGGAAACCATATTTCTGTATCATATTGTTTAACTTTACTTGCCCCCAAATCTCCTCCACAAATAAGAAGTCTATGATAAGGAAGTCCGAGAGATTCCAAAAATTCTTCATAATTCCTGTTAATTTCTTCGTGAAGTCGTGAAGACTCCTCATGATCGGCTTTACAAATTATAAGTTGTTCTAATTTATAAAATTCGTGCACTCGCATGAGTCCTTTGGTATCTTTGCCGTGACTTCCAGCTTCACGACGGAAACACGCGGAAAAGGCCAAATATCTTTTTGGTAATTCTTCTGCTTTTAAGACCTCATTTGAATGATAGGCCATCATTGGAACCTCAGCCGTGCCAGAAAAATAATCATCATCTTGAGTCTTGAATAAGTCCTCTGCTTCTTTCGGCAAATGTCCCGTACCATAAAAAAATTCTTTTTTAACAAGTGAAGGAGCTATAAATGGTATAAAAGATTTTTTTGAGAAAAAAGCTCTAGCGTAATTCCATATTGCCCAAGAAAGCTCCGCGCCATCTCCTTGCAAAAAATAACCTCTGAAACCGTGGACTTTGGTGCCGCGTTCAAAATCAACCATCTTGTGCGCCAACATTAATTCAATGTGGTCTTTAACAGGAAAATCAAATTCTGGTATATCTCCCCACTTATGAACAACTTTATTATCTTGCTCTCCTGCACCATCTGGCACCGACATATCGGGGATGTTTGGCACTTGTAACATTAGAAGTTGCCACTCCTTCATTATTTCCTTAAGACTTTCTTCTTCTTTTTGTAATTCTTCTTTTACAAGTTTTGATTCGGATATCAATTGACCTCTTTTATTTAAATCCTTTTCTATAGCCACAGCCCCAGCAGTATTGTTTTGCTCGGCTCTTTTACTTTCAACCAATTGCAAGGTCTCACGACGTTTATCGTCCACCTCAATGAGTTTAGAAACATCAAATTTAATTAATTTTTTCTTGGCGGCCAAATCAATCAAGTCTTTATTTTCCCGAATGAATTTAATGTCTAACATACATTCAGTATAAATTATAATTATAGAAAATGAAAAGCCACCCGCGCGAACGCGGGTGGCAGCCTTTCGTTCCCTGAAACCCTACTGGGCTGCCGGGAAACCGATGGCCTCTTGGAAGTTCTTTCCTTCCTCCATCAGTTCGATGAGCAGCAACATGAAAAGCCCTGCGAATAAAGCAGCGGCCGAAGGTCCGTTGCTTTCCACCGACGGATCAAGGATGAAAACTAAACCTTGGACGGAGATATACCAGAAGCCCATCGAAATAATCAGGAGGACGCCCGACAGTTCCCTTTCCACACGATTCTCGAGCTGCAACCGCTTGATCACTAAGAGGAATCTACCGTAGTAATACCACGCGATGCATAATAGGGAAAAGAACAAAAAGGATGTTGTTAACGAATGCATCAAAGTGTTCATTTGAATCTCCGCTTAAGTTTTCGAACAAACGAGATGTCTTGCAACGCCTCGCACCTAAATTTCTTAATACATCAAATAGACACATCTGTCAATGCCTACGGGGAATTAACTCCTAACTCATTACTCTTAACTCATAACTCACTTTTCATTGTGATACAATTTTCCCTATGGAAAAAATTCTTGAATTGTCTCCTAAAGATTTCCCTCCCCTTTTAAAAGAAATTCCCGATAAACCTAAAAAACTTTATTATCGTGGCACCATTCCTGATTGGGAGAATAATAAATTTTTAGCTATTGTTGGTTCAAGAAAATACAGTGAGTATGGAAAATCTGCCTGCGAAAAATTGATTACAGGATTAAATGGCTATCCGATTATTATTGTTTCAGGACTCGCGCTTGGCATAGATTCAATTGCCCATCAAAACGCACTTACTTCTGGACTTAAAACGATTGCCATTCCTGGCTCTGGTTTAAACAAAGAAGTTTTATACCCAGCAAGCCATGTGGGACTTGCTGAAAAAATTATAAAGAATGGCGGACTTTTACTTTCTGAATTTGAACCAAACTTAAAAGCTGCACCTTACACTTTCCCCCAAAGAAACAGAATTATGGCGGGGCTCTCACATGCAACTTTAGTTATTGAAGCGGAAGAAATTTCAGGAACCTTGATTACTTCTAAACTTGCTACCGAATACAATAGAGATGTTTTGACTGTGCCTGGTTCTATGTTTTCCTCTACTTCCGCAGGTCCACATATGCTACTCAAACTTGGTGCCACGCCAATTAGAACAAGTGAAGATATTTTAGAAGCTCTACATATAGAAACCGAAGAAAAAAACAATGAATCTTATCTTCCTGCTGATTGCTCTCCTGTAGAATTAATGATTTTACAATTTTTATCAGAACCACGTGAAAAAGAATTCTTAATAGAAAAAATGAAATTGCCAATAAATGAAATAAATTCTCTTCTTTCTGTGATGGAAATCAAAGGATTAATCAAAGAATCTTTGGGAGAAATTAGACGAATTTAATAAAGAGAGAGTTATGAGAAATGAGTAATGAGTTAAGAGTTATGAGTAAAAAATCTAAATTTTTTATATTATAAATTTGACAAAAGATACAGGTGCATAGTACTACTTATGGTTGCGACATATGATTTAAGTCCCCAACTCATATTTCATCACTCATAACTCATGAAACTTTTAATCGTTGAATCACCCGCCAAAGCAAAAACTATTGAGAAATATCTCGGTAGTGATTTTACCGTTCGTGCATCTGTTGGTCACATTCGTGATTTACCAAAAAGTAATAAAAAAGCGATTGATATAGAAGGCGGATTTATTCCTCATTACGAAGTAAGTAGAGGCAAAGAGAAAATTATTCACGAACTCGGCGCTTTAGCTGAAAAAGCAACCGAAATTTATCTTGCAACCGACCCAGACAGAGAAGGAGAAGCCATTGCTTGGCATATTAAGGAGGCCTTGGGACTTAAAAAACCCAAACGCGTAACTTTCAATGAAATAACTGAAGAAGCCGTGAAAGAAGCGGTGGCTAATCCACGTACTATAGATATGAAGATTAAGGAAGCTCAAGAAGCGCGCCGTGTTTTGGACAGATTGGTGGGATATGATTTATCAGGTCTTATTTGGAAAAAAGTGCGTTATGGACTTTCCGCTGGGCGCGTCCAATCTCCAGCTTTACGCATAATAATGGAGCGCGAGCGAGAAATACGCGCTTTTATTCCAGAAAAATATTGGGTGATTACGGCAAATGTAAAGGGTAAAAATTCAAACTTCTTAGTAATTTGCGAAAAAGAACCGCGTGACGAAAAAGAAGTAGAAAAAATACTTTCCGCTGGAAAAACAAAGTTGTGGAAAGTTTCCGATGTAATAGAAAGTGAGGTGAAACGCTCCGCCCGCGCCCCATTTACCACGTCCACTTTACAACAAACCGCCTCATCTCGTCTCGGTTTTTCGCCTTCACGCACCATGGGCATTGCTCAAAAATTATACGAGTCCGGTTTCATAACTTATATGAGAACAGATTCAACTACTATTTCTAATTCTGCCCAAGCTGAAATTGCTAGCGTGATTGAAAAAGGATACGGTAAAGAATTTTTAGCGTTAAAACAATTTGCAACCAAAAGTAAAAATGCCCAGGAAGCACACGAGGCCATTCGTCCAACTCATTCGAGTAGAATGATAGCTGGACACACCGACGAGCAGAAAAAACTTTATAGATTAATACGTGAACGGGCTATTTCATCTCAAATGGCGGATGCAAAACTTTTGCGTACAAAAATAATTACAGAAATTATTGGTGGGGATGCTCCGCCTTTTTCCACGACTGGCTCTCGTGTTCTTTTTCCAGGATGGCTTCTCTGCGACATTGATGCACGCGGAGAAGATGTGGAATTACCGAAGGTAATAGTCGATGAAGATTTAAAATTAATAGAAATAAATTCCGAAGGAAAACAAACAGAACCACCCCCACGCTACACCGAAGCAGGTCTTGTTAAAGAATTAGAAAAACGTGGCATAGGACGTCCTTCCACATATGCCTCGATTATGAAAACACTTGATGATAGAGGTTATGTGACTAAGGAGGGTCGTGCTCTTAAACCAACAGAAACCGGTGGAGTTGTCAGCACATTTTTAGAAGAAAATTTTGGAAACTATATAAGTGACACTTTCACAGCAGAAATGGAGGATGAACTTGATGAAATAGCCGAAGGAAAACGCGAATATGTAAAAACTCTTAAAGATTTTTATACTCCATTTCTAAAAGACGTGAAAATAAAAACTAAAGAAGCAAAAAAAATTACCGATTTGGGTCCAGCACCACATGAATTCAAATGTCCGAAGTGCGGGGGCAGTATGATTTTTAAATTATCCAAAAATGGGAAGTTTATGAGTTGTTCAAAGTTTCCAGATTGTCAGGGAGCTCGTACAGAAACTGGCGAGGAACTCCAGGGACAAAAAGAAACCGGCGAAAAGTGTCCCGATTGCAAAGACGGAATGTTGATAGAACGTGATGGCAAGTACGGACGCTTTATTGCCTGTAATAATTATCCAAAATGCAAATTCATAAAAGAAGATCCGGCAGAATCTGCTAAAAAAAATACAGGGGTAACGTGTCCCACCTGTAAAAAAGGGACAATGGTGGAGAGACGTGGCAAATTTGGAATATTTTATTCTTGCAGTAATTATCCAAATTGTAAAAACGCCATTAAAGCCAAACCAACTGGTGCAATTTGCAAAATCTGTAATTCCCTAATGATGGATGGCACCAAAACTATCCCCGAAAGATGTTCAAATAAATCTTGTATAAATCATACTCCGCATAAGATAAAGAAATAAATAAAAAAAACGGCGCCTGGAAGGCGCCGTCGTGTTTTTCCCGATTTCACTTCCTTGATGAAAGCTGTGGGGTTGGAATCACGCCATCATGTAAATCGGGGATCTTCTACCCCCGCTCAACAAGCTCTCCCCTTGCAATGCCGGAGTAAACATTGCCCATATCAAACGGATCCTCGAGTCTTAATCCCGATCCAAAAGGAATAATCTTCCCCTTAGAAAAATCCGGGCCCAAAAAATGATGACAGTTCGGATCATCACTAGTCAGTCCGCAAAACTCGCACTCCACAGGCTTTCCAGGTTTGCCGGTTTCGAACATTTCCCTCTCCTTTCTTTATAGGGTTTTTGACCAAAATAAATTTAACCATTTATTATTTTTCTTGTCAAAATAGTTGTAAACCCGTAATATAAATCGTATGGAAGTAAAAGAAATACTAACTTTAATGAATTCTCCTTCTAAGGAAGGGATTGACCTGGTAACCAAAGCTTTTAATTTTGCTAAAGAAGCGCACAAAGATCACAAACGCTTTTCGGGAGAGCCATATTTTCTCCATTTATTTGAAACTGCCAAAAATCTGGCACGACTTAATATAGATGCGACCACAATCGCGGCCGGGCTTCTTCATGATGTTGTAGAGGACGCTCACAGAGGAAGAGCGGAAGTTGAGAAAGAATTTGGTGCAGAAATACTTTTCTTAATTGAAGGAGTTACAAAATTAGGAAAACTTAAATATCACGGAGCCGAACGACATACTGAAAGTTTGCGTAAACTTTTTGTTGCTACTTCCCAAGACATACGAGTCATTATCATAAAACTAGTTGATAGACTCCACAACATGCAGACATTGAAATATGTCCCCGAAAACAAACAAAGACGTATAGCGGAGGAAACTCTTTACATTTATGCGCCACTCGCCCATCGCCTTGGAATGAGGCGCTTGAATCGAGAATTGGAGGACATTGCTTTTTCATACGTATTCCCCGAAGATTACAAAAAAACAGTCAAAGTATTGAAGGATACTGTAAAAGGAGCCGAAGAAAAATTGAAAAAGTTTCTTAATAATATAAAAACGGAACTTGCTAAAAACGGTATTCGTAATTTCAAAACAGATTATCGCGTCAAGGGAATCTACAGTCTATTCCAAAAGCTGGGGCGAAAAGAAGAAATTAAAAATGTTCATGACATTCTGGCTATACGGGTCATTGTGCCAACAGAAAGCGATTGTTATAAAGTGCTTGGAATCTTGCATGGTGAATGGCAACCATTACCAGGACGCATCAAGGACTTTATGTCTTTTCCCAAACCAAACGGTTATCGTTCCCTTCATACCACTCTTTTCACGGGAGATACCTCAATCGTTGAAGTGCAAATTCGCACCGAAGAAATGCATCAGGAAGCAGAATTTGGTATTGCCGCTCACCTTTCATATAAAGAAGGTTACAAAGGTAAAGATATTAATCCCAATTTACTTTGGATAATGAAGTTACTTCCAGCACGACCAAAAATATTTGGTGGAAAAACCAATGAAATAAGTAGGAAAGACGCATTAACAATACCGCAATGGATTCAACATCTTGGAGAAGCGCAACACTTAGATAAGGAAAATGAGGATTTGATTGAAAACTTAAAAACTGATTTTTTCGCTCATCGTGTATTCGTCTTTACTCCCAAAGGCGATGTAATAGATTTACCGCGAGAATCTTCTCCAATTGATTTTGCTTATGCGGTGCATTCTGATATTGGCAATCACGTTTTTGCGGCTAAGGTAAATAACAAATTGGTCTCCCTGGACACAGAATTGCATAACGGTGACATTGTAGAAATTGTTGTCAAGAAAAACAGTAAGCCAAGTAAAAAATGGTTAAATATTGCCAAAACCACTATGGCTAAGCGTCATATAAGAAATACCATTGGTGAACAAAGTAATTTGTAAATTTTCTAAAAATTAAATAGAAAAATTCTTTACAGAATATAAATCTTCATCGTCGGATTTTTTTTCTTCTTTTGATCGATCATCAACCGTCTGGATTTCTGCAGTATCAGGTATTTCCGTTCCCGGAGTAAAACTTGGTACAGCTATGATAGAAGCCTCTTTACCACTTTCTATTACTTTATTCATCATATAATCCACACTTTTAATATCAGTTGTTTTAAGAGCGTTATATATATTTTTTAAATCTTCCGCTGTAAAGAAGTCTATTATTAATTGTCCGCCATTATCTCTTTTTTCTATTTTTACTCTGGTACCAAGAGATTCTACAAACTGCTGTTCCAAATCCGCAATTTCTGGATCCACTATATATTCTTTCTTACGAACCCTATCGAACGCGGTGCGTCGCGCCGAGTTCTCTGTCTCGCGAACAGAAAGTTTTTTATACATTATTTCTTTAAAAAGCACCTGTTGCTCTTGTGGTCTATCCGCCAACATCAAAAGTGGTCTTGTATGACCTTCACTTATTTTACCCATTGAAACCGCTTCCAATATTTCGGGGGGAAGAGAGAGCATGCGCATGGTATTGGAAACATATTCACGGCTTTTATTTATTTTTTGTGCCACTTGTCCGGCTTTAAAACCAAATTCATTTACCAATCTCTCAAAAGCACGGGCTCTGTCCACCGCATTCAAATCTTCTCTTTGCAAGTTTTCAATTATTGCCAACTCTAGTTTTACTCGAGCATCATCTGCGTTTGCTCTTATAATTGCGGGAAGTTCTTTTAATCCTGCAAGTTTTGAAGCGCGTAACCTTCTTTCTCCCGCTATTAATTCATAACGGCTTTGTAATCCGCCGTCTTCTTTTACAACTTCTTTTCTAGTGACAACAATTGGTTGTAAAACTCCATATTGACGAATGGACTCGGATAAATCTCTGAGACGCGCCTCGTCAAACTCTCGGCGCGGTTGATACGGATTAGGGTCAACCTTATCAATTTCAATCCAAAAAATAGAATCTCCCAAATATTGCGACATTGAAGTTATTTTATCACAACATTTTTATTTTCAATTGTGCCGGAGGTGAGACTTGAACTCACACCTCTTGCGAGACACGATTTTGAGTCGTGCGCGGCTACCATTACGCCACTCCGGCATTAGACACTTCGGCAATACATTATAGCAATTTGAACCCAATTACAATCGAGATTTACTTTTACTTTTTCGTATGTATAAATTAAAGTCGCTGTTAGAAAAGGAGCCCTCAATGGAAGAGTCCTGGCGTCACAAGAAAGCTCCAGGTATCAAAACAAGAATCAGTGCTCATCTCGAACAATTTGTGACAAAACTTTTGCCTCCAAGAAAAAGCCATGTGGAATTGTTGAAAGAGCTTAATCCTGAAGTGCGGGAGCGACTTTACCCACTACGCTATCAAGCGCCCAAAAAGAAAACTTGAAGCCCGATATCCTTCGGGCTTCATTTGTTTTTATATATTCACTAATCTAAAACAAAACTATTCTCTTATTCGCACGAATAAGAGAATAGTTTTTCATGATTAAATTTTAGGATCTAGATTAAAATTTATATCTTACCCACGAGGTCCATCCCTGGTTTTAAGGTTTTGTCTCCCGGCTCCCAAGATGCTGGGCAAACTTTGCCAGGGTTAGTAGAAACGAATTTTGCCGCGCGGAGTTTGCGTAAAGTTTCTGCCGCTTTTCTGCCAATATCATTGTGTGTTATTTCTATTGCCTTTAATTCCCCTCTTGGATCAATGATAAAAGTTCCACGCAAAGATAGACCCTCATCGTCAATATAAGTTCCAAAAGCTTTGCTCAATGCGCCTGTTGGATCCGCTACCATAGGATATTTTATTTGTTTTATGGCATCAGAATGATCGTGCCATGCCTTGTGCACGAAAACAGTGTCGGTTGAAACGCTAAGTATTTCTGCGCCTTCCTTTTTAAAATCCTCGTGTAAATGTGCCATTTCTTCTAATTCTGTGGGACATACGAAAGTAAAATCGGCCGGATAAAACATTACTACAAGCCATTTGCCACGAAATTCTGATAATTTTGCCTTCCTGTCTTGGTCTTTGACAGGGTCGTATAGTTCAAAATTAATTTCTGGTATTGTTTCCCCTATTTTAATTGGTGTAGAACAAGGCTTTGTCATTTTCTCTTGGACTTTCTCTTTTATCTTATTCATAATATCTTTGATTTTTATTTGTTAATGCGCTTATATTAGCACACCAAAATAAGATGAACAAAAAACAGAAAATTTACGTAATTGTAGGTCCAACAGCAACTGGCAAAAGCGATTATGCGGTGAAACTCGCCAAAAAGGTCAACGGCGAAGTTATTTCGGCCGACTCGCGACAAGTTTATAAAGGGCTGGATATTGCAACAGGCAAAATCACCAAAAAGGAAATGAAAGGTGTCCCACATCATATGCTTAACGTGGCGGACCCGCGCCGCGCCTACAGCGCGGCGTGCTACATCAAAAACGCGTTGAGACTATTACGATATATCGTAATACAAGGAAAAACTCCTATTATTTGTGGTGGCACAGGTTTTTATATTTCTGCTTTACTTGGAGAAATAGAGTTAGCCAATGTTCCAGCAAACAAGGCTCTTCGTAAAAAATTATCAAAAAAATCTACATATGAGCTTTTTACAATACTAAAAAAACTAAATCCAAAGCGAGCTAAAAATATTGATAATAAAAATCCTGTTCGATTAATCCGTGCAATTGAAATAGCTAGTAATACTAATAACTCAAAACAATTGACTATTAACCCATTGAAAAATGAGTTTAAAATAATAAAAATCGGCTTGGACTTCCCCGATGCAGAATTAAAGAAAAGAATTCATATTCGCCTTCTGAAACGTATTAAGCAAGGAATGATTGCGGAAGCAAAGAAACTTCACAAAAATGGTTTGTCTTTCAAGAGAATGAATGAATTGGGTCTTGAATACAGATTTTTAGCAAAATATTCACAAGGTGAAATAGACAAAAAAGAATTGCTAGAAAAAATAGAAAAAGGCAATTGGGATTATGCTAAACGCCAAAGAACTTGGTTTAGGAGGGATAAAAATATTAAGTGGGTGTGAAGAAATAAAAACGGACTCTACCCCATAGGACTATCCTATGGGGTAGTATGGGTAAAGAAGGAATAAGGAGGTGGGGTGGAGATAGATAAACTACCTTGCAAATAAAACCACTATTTGGGGGGATAAATCATTTCTATTAATAATACTTTTAATAATAGAAATTCTTCTCAGATAAAGCGAGTTAGTGTCAGAAACAAAGGGATACTTGATTCTTGAAACCAAAATTGAAATATGATTATTACTTAGATTTGTAGCATCAAAACCCTTATTGTCTATAAGCTGTATCACCCCTTTAATTCCTCCATAAAATTCATAGTTTGTTAAATATGATTCTAAAATTTTATCTTTAGAAAAAAGATCACTTAACTTAATCGCTAATAGAGATTCTCGTATTTTTCTCTTTAAACTAATTTCTCTTTTTTTTGTTATAAGACGCACATATTGCTGTTCAATTGTGCTACCTCCTTCTAATCTATTTAAAAATAAGCCATTATAAATTGCTCTGAGTATAGCGCGCAAATCAATTCCCTTATGTTCAAAAAATCTTACGTCTTCAATAAGTAAAACTGATTTTAGTAAATTGATATTTATAGTAAGTTTTTTTTCAAGAAGAGATGATTTAATAACATCAAAATCTTTACTCAAATCCTTATCAAAAAAAGAAAAAACTATGTACGTATGTTTTCCAACCAAAGCTAAGAAAAAATTTAATATTTTAAGCATTTCTAGAAAAAATACTTTTCCCTTTAGTGTCTGCTGCTGTACTTATAAAACCACCACTTAAATTATTATCATCAACAAAATATAATGTATATGTTGCACGGGTCTTTCTAAGTTGACCGTCTTGTTTAACGCTGATAAATAAACGATTTTTACGTAAATAGTTATTTTCTATATAACCTTCAATTTCTACAGAATCTCTTTTTGAATGTTCGAGTTCCTTCTCAATTCCATTTTTTTCAATATCTTTTATTTTCTCTCCACTACCAGAAATATTATTTCCATTTTGCAATATATGCATTTTCCAAACAACTTTTAATCCAAGATAAGGATTATATGATGTCTCCAAAACTGTATTTATAACCTCCCATTCTCCAGTTAAATTGTGTCTTCGATTAAAGGTTTCTTTCCAAAGGAACAAAATAACTACTAAAATTAATCCTCCTATGACATTAGCTAAAACACTTTCTCCATCAAAATATTTTTCATATAAACTTCCTAAAAATGAAGAGAATGGTTGTATATAATTAAAAAAAGTATCTGTAATTATATCTATAATTTTACTCAAATAAATCATTCTATTTTTTAAAAAATCACGAGGATTCGGTCACAGATAAATTTTATTGTTAATAATTGCGGGCGGTGAAGGAATCGAACCCTCGATATTGGTTTTGGAGACCAATGTTATACCATTTAACTAACCGCCCAATAACGCTGAGTTTAGCATTTTCTTAAAAAGTACCCAACTTGCTCTTGGTGCACCTTGCACAGCGCGACCGGCGCGAGCAGAGCAATTCGCCAGAAGGCGAATATGCGTGTAAGCCAAAGGCAGGAAAAAAACTGGTTTTTTGAAATGAAATTACTTCTTAGATTCCTTGTGTTTGGTGTTTTTTCGGCACCTATTATCTTTGGAAACCCACGGTTTTCCAACGAGCTTCGCTCTGCCTCCCTCCACGGGAAAACAGAACTAGTGTTTTCCCGACCCCTTTCCAGTAACTGGGTAGGAAGAACTACTTCTTGCTTTCTTTGTGTTTTGTATTCTTCCTACACCAGTTACAATACTTTTTAAGCTCGATTTTGCGTTCTACTTTTTTCTTATTTTTTGAGCTCCAATAGTTCACCCTTTTGCAGGTGCTACAAGCCAATCTGATTAATCTATCTTGGGACATGATTGATTTTTAAGGAGTGGTAACGACTATAAAAATCCTCACCCCTCCTCAGTTTTTATGATTATTTCACTTAATAAAAATTCGCTATATATTAATTTAATTACCGACTATTTACATAACCCTATACATCTTTGAACTGGGAGGGGTTAAGTAAAATATACTCGCTTCGCTCGTTATTTTTCTAAACTACTATAAATAATAGGTTTAGGCAAATTTATCAGTAATTATTTTTATGTTAGGATAGGGCGATATGAAAAACATACTCATTGGGATAATTGGCATTTTAATAATAGGAGGAGGATTTTGGGCTTTGAAAAAAGATGCTCCCAGTGAGGAAAGCCCCGCCAAAGTTGAGGGAAATATTATAAAAACAGCTTGGGTGGAAGTGGAGCGGGGCACATTATTTTTGAAACTCCCCGGTCAAGCCAAAGAACTAAAAAGCGGTGACATTATAGAAAGTGGGGCCTCTTTAGAAACTGGAAAAAATAGCGCCGCTATCGTGCACTTCCCTGACGGATCAATTTTGAGTTTAGACAAAGAAACATCGGTTATTATTCCTCAAATTGAAGTCAACGACGCAAATAAAAATATTTTAATAAAAATAACTCTAACTGTGGGTCGTGTTTGGTCCAAAGTTATATCTTTAGCCACACCGGAATCCGAATGGGAAGTGAAAACCAGCAACACGGTGGCGACAGTCCGCGGCACCGCTTTCGGCATGGGCTTTAAGGGAAACACCAGCTGGGTAAACACCAGCGAAAACAAAGTAGCCGTCTCTCCTGTTGACCCTGAAACCAAAGAAAAGATACCTGATGCTGAAATAATAATTGATGATAAAAAATATGTGGAAATAGACAATTCTGATGTTGTTTCCGTTCTCAAGGAAGTCGCAACCACAACTCCTGATGGACAAACAATAGAGAATCCGAAAAAAGCGTTTTTGGCTAAAAAAATAGCTGATGTGCCAAATTCAATAGTAGATGATGGCTGGGTAAAACAAGTGAAGGAAAAACATAAAGAAGTAGACAAGGAAGTGAAAGATATTGAGACGAAACTACAAGACAGAAAGTCGGAATCAAAAGAAAAACTTATTGAACTTACTGAAGAAAAGAGAAAATCTCTTAAAGAAGGTAAGAAATTGGATGTAGAAAAAGCAATAGAGAGAATTACGGAAAAGAAAGAAAATGTTTATGAAAGAAAGGACGATGAAAAAACAGAGGTAAAATCAGAAATTAAAGCTACGACAACTAGAACACAAACAGAAACAGAAAGTAGAATTGCGGGGTTATTTGATAATGACAAAATTCTCATATTAACCAATGACAAACTTAGCGTTGAGGAAGGGCAAACTATTCAATTTAAGGCCTATGCCGTAAGAGAGGGTGGCAATGTAGATGTGTCTGATTTGGTTTCTTGGCAAGTGGCAGGACCAATTGGCGTTATTACTAAACCAGGGGTATTCGTTGCAAAACTGGGAGCGGAAGTTTCTGAAGCCGGTGCTGGTATTGGCACAGTTATAATCACAAAGAAGGGAGAAGAGAAAATAGTTTCAACCAGCGCGCCGATAAATGTCAGAGCTGGAGACGTTTCAAGAACGCTTGACATAGGGGGACAATAGGGAAAAGCTTTTAGCTTTCCCGCCTACTTCAGCAAGCGAAGCGCCTGTCTGCGTGGGACACACAGGCAGACGGGCAGGTAGCTAATAGCTTTGTAGCTTATAGGTTTAAATCCAATAATGAATAATAAAGAGAAAGCTAGATATGCAATAATTTCAACCATTGTTGCGATTCTACTTTGCTTTTCCTATTTAGGAGGGCTTTTTCACGGACTAGAGACATTTCTAGAAGACACTTTATTTTCACCAAAACCTATTGATCAAAGGTTGGTGATTGTCGCGATTGATGATAAATCCATTCAACAAATTGGGCAGTGGCCTTGGCCAAGAAAAGTTTTTGCTGATTTTGTAGAAAAATTGAATAAAGACAAACCGCTTTCGCTTGGCATTGATGTTATTTGGAGCGAAGAGTCCCGTGTTGGAAAATTTGATGATACTTATTTGGCAAACGCCTTTTCTAAAGTTGATTATCCGGTAGTTCTTGCAACTCAAGCTGACAATCTAAACTTGGATAATAATGGAAAATTAATAACCAATTCCCTATTAAAACCACTCTCACAATTTCAAAATAAAAATGTAAGTTTGGGATTGGTAAATGTGGTAACCGACAATGATGGCGTTACTAGAAAATATTTCAAAGGAAAATTGAGAAAAGATGATGTGGAAATTATTCCATTTGCCGAGCAATTACTTTTGGTTTCAGAGGTAGCGCTTTTAGAGCGCAAAATAAATCCCCAAACAAACCCAGAGAGGATTTATTTTGCGGGAAGTCCAGGAAGTATCAGAACCATTTCTTTTGCTGATATTTTATACGGCAATACAGAAAAACTTAAAGATAAAATTATTCTACTTGGAGCAACCGCGCCAAGCTTGCATGATTCACAAAAAGTCCCAACGGGCGGCGGGCGCGAAATGTCTGGCGTAGAGATTCATGGCCAAATCGCCAATATGTTTTTAAGCAACCTCTTTCTGACTGATTTAAAGACGAAGTTTGCTTTAATTTGGATTATTCTCGCCTCTTTCGTTTCCTGTCTTTTGTTTTTCTTTATAAGAAGAATTGAATTTGTCGTTTTGACCAATGTAATAATTGGCATTATATATTTAATTGGGATAATAATTCTTTTTGACAAAGGAGCGGTGGTAAATATGATTCATGTTACTCTCTCTTGGGGACTTACCACGCTTTCTTTGGGATTATATAAATCTCTAATTGGAGAGAAGGAAAGAAAAATAATCAAAGCTACATTTTCTAAATACGTCTCCCCTCACGTTCTAGAAGAATTATTGACTTCACCTGAAAAAGTAGTTCTGGGCGGCGAAGAGAAAGAAATC
Organism: Patescibacteria group bacterium; assembly: GCA_038063555.1. GTDB lineage: Bacteria > Patescibacteriota > Minisyncoccia > Phycocordibacterales > JAKFXT01 > JAKFXT01. The sequence goes on from JBBTUX010000009.1 coordinate 24,551, forward strand.
ACGGTGCTCTTTTCTGATATTCGTGGCTTTACTTCAATATCAGAAAAGACCACGCCCACAGAACTAGTGCGAATTCTTAATATGTATTTTTCGGCTGTAACGAAAAAAATAATAGAAAAAGATGGGGTTTTAGATAAATACATTGGAGACGCCATTATGGCTTTTTGGGGAGCGCCGCTTGGTGAACCACTACAAGCAGATAAAGCCGTTGAAGCGGGTCTTGGTATGCTAGAAGCGCTTGATGAATTAAACGTGGTTTTGCGCACACAAGGAGACCCAGAAATTAAGATTGGAGTCGGCATTTATACTGGAAAAGCTGTGGTGGGAAATGTGGGATCCGAGCATAGATTTGATTACACCGCGATTGGAGATACCGTGAACGCGAGCTCTCGCATTGAAGGCATAACTAAGGAATATAAGACACCATTAATTATAGGCGACACTACTTTGGAAAAAATAGTTCACAAAGAAAAATTTGAAACAAAACCACTTGGAGAAGTTTTAGTAAAAGGAAAATCAAAACCAATTCTTATTTATGCAGTTACTCGCGCTAACAAAAGAGCATAAAGGGACTTTACATTAAAAATACTAGGAGTATATTTAAAAATGTTTCCAGAGTTTGACGAATTTCTGGAACAAACAAAAAGTTCTTCAAATCAAAAACAGTAAGGGGAAAGTAATGAGAGCGAGACTTGTCATATTGGTAGATAATCTTCGGGCAATAGCACCACATAAGCCCGAAGCGGAGTTGTTGCAGAGCATCGGTTGGGTACCGTGCAAATCACCCAAAGTCGGTCGTGGCAATATCGCCTGGCGCCTTTCTGGAGAAGCACTAGCGAGTGCCAACCCTCCAATCATAATGGATGACGAAACAAAGAGAGCTCTTCGCACTCTGTTAGCACTCGGCATCTTCGCGACCGTCACGGCAATATTCCCAATTGGTGGGCTTGCCCCAGTCGCACTTTTCGCCAAAGCCGTCTACGGCGGCACGTACTTCATCAGCTTCTGAAGTCGCTTTACCAAGCTTCACCCCCAATCACTGTTTCTTTGAGCGGTGCCTTTTTATTGGGCACTTCATCGAACCCACGTCCCGGCGCGTCAACGCGCCGGGATTTAACTTTTTTATAATTTCAATACCCTTACCCCATTGATTAGCTCACTTCAAGGGCGTACCATATAGAACAGCGGGTTCTTTAGTATTACACCCAAGTGTTACACCCACACACAAATTTACTGACCTGAAGTCCTCCCGAGGAGAATAAGATGAGAGGGATACTGGCTTTGATTTCATCGCTTTTGCTTTCCACGGCTGGTTGCGCAGTGCAGAGGGGTACAGGAGCCCCAATCGAATCACCGCCAGAAATTATGGCGACTGAAGACGGTTTTCAGAACAACAAATACCGCACCCCAGTCCATGTTTCAAGCCTCAAACCAGAAGAAGTGGTGAGGCGTCAGATTCCTGAAGACAACGGGGTCACTTTCAGCTTTCGCTACTATCACGGAGGAAGTGTTCAACTTTTTCCAGGGGGACAGGGTATGGCGGCTTACATGCCTTCAAACCTCTCCTCCGAGAGAGGTCCCGCAATCGGCTCGCCGTTTGACGATGTCACAACAAGAAGGCAGTTCCTAATGCCGAAATTCAGAGCAATCGAATCGGAAACGCATCTTGCTTTCGCTGGAAATTTCAGAGAGTTGGCAAGGTGGAACTTCCCCGATCCTTGCATTTCCATCAATTCCTTCGGCGGGTCGAACCACTATGTGCCGAGCAAGAACAAGCAAAGGGAGGAAAACCCCGGCGCGGGGATAAGGTTCAATTGCCTACCGGAGCGCTTCACCAAGTATTTCTACGGAGCGAAGGTCTTCGTGGAGGTCAACTCCCTCATCAATACAACCGGTGGCCCAACTTTCATGGGTTGTCTAGCTGGCAAATATCAGCTTTGGGGGAGTTCGGGGTTCTACTTTTCCCCTGGAAGTGGGCTGTGCCTTGGGACTTACTACAACAAGGATAGAGGGCAGACACTACCCTTTGGCGCTATCACTCCCGGGTTTTCTATTGACGATGAGCATGGTTCTGAAATGAATTTCGCGCTCCTCCTCAAGTATGGATTCTTCGGTAGGCCGGTCGCTTCAATGACCTACATGACCGCAGGTCCAGAACAGATCTCCACGATCACACCGCCAGGCATGAATCAGGGATTGTTCGGTGGAATTAACGCCGGTGGGCTCGTCTCTATCAGGAGGTCTTTCCACGCCGATTTTGAGGTTGCAAAACCGCAAAGGCGGAGGTAGGTGGCACTCATGAACAAAAGTCCCGCGCGCAAGCGCGGGCATTTTTTTGCAATTTAGTGATAAGTAAGGTATTTTAATCTTTGCGAAAAGTAAAAATGCGTCGGTGGCGGAGTGGTCAATCGCAACAGACTGTAAATCTGTCGCCCAATGGGCTACGCAGGTTCGAATCCTGCCCGGCGCACCACTTAGGAAAAGTCAAGGAGTTTTGGTTCGCCTCGCTTCGCTCGGCAACCCCAAAAAGAAAAAATGTTCCTTGCTTTTCGGATTTGCGCGCGAC
>JBBTUX010000010.1:0-96482 GCA_038063555.1 Patescibacteria group bacterium
TTCAAAATTACATAAGCTTTTGGCAATTTTTCTCCCGGCAAATGATGGTCTGTTATTATCACATCAATTCCCAAATCCTGCGCGCAAGATATAGGCTCTACGTCAGTAATGCCAACATCAACCGTAATCATCAGAGTCACTTTGTCTTTAAAAAGGGTCTCCACACCTTGCTCATTTACCCCATAACCTTCAGCGTGCCGATGCGGAATATAGTTTAAAAAATTTTCAAATCCAATTTTCTTAAAAAAATCATGCAAAATTACACCACCGGGAATTCCATCATGATCATAGTCACTCCAAATTACGATTCGCTCATTGTTTTCTATAGCTTTAAGTATACGGGAAGTCGCTTTTTCCATTCCCGCAATTAAAAAGGGATCGTGCGTATGTAATTCATAAGAAGGATAGATAAACTCTTCCGCCTTTTTAGTATCAGTAATACCGCGACTAAAAAATAAATCTCTTAGTATTTCTGGATAAATTGAGAGTGCTTCGCTAACATTGTTTGGTATAGATTCCCTTAATCGGTATTTTGTCATTAAGAAATTTTAACATGAATTATTTTTAACGTGCCTTTGTCTTACACACGTATTCGCCTGCTGGCGAATCGTTCTGCTCAGCCCGCCGGCTTGCGCAAGGTGCGCCAAAGGCACCTTGGGGAATAGAGAAAAAATCCAGAGAGTTTGAAAATTACCATTTAACACTTAAAATACAACCTATGGATAAATCGTGTCTATTTTGCAAAATTATCGCCAAAGAAATTCCGAGTGAAGTAATTTATGAAAATGAAGACACTTTCGCCTTTTTGGACATTAATCCATTACACCCGGGACATACTTTGATTGTTCCCAAAGAGCATTCTGAAAATATTTTGGAAATTAGTGAAAAATCTTATAAAGCCATTGCAAAAACAGCCAGAATTGTGGCCAAAGCGATAAAAACAGGATTGAAACCAGACGGTGTAAATGTTCATATGAACAATGAGAGCGCGGCTGGGCAAGTGATATTTCACACGCATTTACATGTTATACCAAGATACATTGATGACGGATTCTTACCGTGGCACAAAAGCAATCACAGCCAAGAAGAAATAACGGCTGCTGGAGAAAAAATCAAGTCCTCACTTTAAAACTTCAATTCCGGGAAGTGTTCCTTTAGCTAAAAACTCAAGCATAGCCCCGCCACCAGTTGAAATAAAGGTGAATCTTTCGGCAACCCCCAGATCTTTAATTGCGGCTGTTGTGTCTCCACCACCAACAATAGAGCGAGCGCGACTTTCCGCAATAATTTTGGCAATTTCTTTAGTTCCCCCATCAAATCCTTTTTCATAAAACCCAAGTGGCCCATTCCACAAGACCATGCGAGCTTCCATAATATATTTTTGAAGCATTTCAATTGTTTTAGGACCAGCGTCCGACACAATTTCTTGTGGCAAAATTTCTTTTTGCCCCCTTACCACATGTCTATTGTCTGATGCGCGAACCACAACATCAATTGGAATTAAAATTTTTTCATTATCTAAAATACTTTGAGGTGGAGTTGAGTTGGAAGTAATGGAACCACCAATTTCATATCCCTTGGCTTTAAAAAAATCATTGCCCAAAGCCCCCCCCACAAAGACGTGGTCTGCAATTTCTAAAAATTTTGCTATTAATGGCTCCTTGGTTTCAAATTTAGCTCCACCTAGAATAAAAATAAATGGGTGTGGCGGATTGAAAGCGTGCGAAAGTTCTTCAATTTCTTTTTTAAACCTAAATCCAATGTAGGATGGTAGAAACTTCGGGAAACCAATAATTGAGGCGTGATTTCTGTGAGAAACAGGAAATGCTTCGTTTACGTAATAATCCCCCAAAGAAGCAAATTCTTGGGAAAAATTATCGTCATTTTCTTTTTCACCTTTAAAATTTCTGATATTTTCCACCAAAATAATTTCTCTGTTTTTGAGTTTTTCCTTAGCTTCTTTTATTTTGAGTAAATTAGCTTCAACAAAAGTTACTTTGTATTTATTTTTAAGAACATTAAAAACTGGGAGGAGAGCGTCCTCACCTTCATTTTCTATGTGACTTACTAAAATTATTTTTGCTTGTTTTTCTAAAACGAAATCAATTGTTTTTAATTCAGTATCAATTCTTCTTTCGTCAACCACCGCTCCATTTTTAACTGGAACATTAAAATCGGCTCTTATAATTATGGTTTTCCCCGCACAGTCGCCTATTTGGTCTACTAGTTTCATCCTTTACCTAATTTTAGAAATAGCAACGATTATTTTCACAAAGTTTTCTGGAACTAAACTTTGATGTCCAACCAAAAGTCCATCCACTTCACCATTTTTAACAAGTTCAAAACAGTTCTCTGGTGCCACAGAACCGCCATATAAAACTTTTACTCCTTTACCATTTTGACCGTACAAATCAATGAAAACTTTTCTTATGAAGAGAGCTGTTTGGTGAACATCGTGAGAATTCATGGCGCTATTTGCGTCCTTACCTATTGCCCAAAGTGGCTCATAAGCAATACAAATATCTTTTATTGCATTTTTAGAAAGCAATGATACTGCGTTTATTATTTGTTTCTTTAAAAAATTCAGATAAACACCTTGATTGTCCCTCTCTTTTTCCCCAACACAGATAATTGGTATCAACTTCGCATTTTTAGTGGCCAAAACCTTTTTAGCTATCATCTCATCGCTTTCTCCAAGCGCTCTTCTTTCAGAGTGTCCAACAATTGAAAAGGTTGCTCCACCTCCCTTAGCCATTATGGCTGAAATTTCTCCGGTATAAGCTCCTTTGTCTTCAAAGAAAACGTTTTGCGTCCCCAGATAAACATTTTTTGGTCTTTTCACCTTTGCCACATCATTCCAAAAAATAGTCGGGGGACACAAAACAACTTCAACTCTTTTTGGAACCTTTTTCAAAACATCTTTAGCTATAAATTTGGCTTCAAGTGGCGTCTTGGGATTCATTTTCCAATTCGCAACAACTAATTTTTTCATGATTGGTATTCTATCATTTTCTAGAGTCATTCGTCTTACTTGATTTCCTGCCAAGAAATTACGCTGTATTGGTCGGAAGTTAGGGGAAACGATGGCGGGGGCGCATAAAGTAAGTTAGCGTCATAAATAATATTCCTATTGTTGTAACCTGAGCCGTCGGTATAGGCAAAACCGTAACGCAGAGAAGTTGCAATCATGCCGTATAAAGTAAGAGTGTTTCTATTATTGTTGGGTGAGCAATCTGATTCATAATAATAACGACCAGCGCGCCCAAGTTGGGCAACAATGGCTCCATCAATACGCAAAACATCCAAACTAAATAAACCAACATTGAAATTATTTTCCGCAATCATAGAAATTGTGTCTTGTCCGTCATAGTTGGTGTAAAGCAAATTATTATTGACTGTAATCTGCGATTGAACATTGGGGTCTGGGCTAAAACGAGAAGCGGCAATTGTAACTCTGGCTGTATTTATTTGTCCCTCCACCCAAATCCGAGAATCTTCTAGAAAAACTAAACCATTGGCGGGAATTGCATAATTACCCAAAAGTGCTTGCGCGCCCCCGCCTGTCGCTATACTCCAAGTCCCCCAAGTGGCTTGATTAGCTGTGTTTGTACAATTATTAGGCGCGGCGCGCAAAGTATTGACTCTGTATAAATCAAAAGTGTCATCGGTTCTAAGTAAAACTCTGTAACCTAAAGCACCAGAACCAGCTCTATAAAAACCAGCGGCTTGCGCTTGTGTTTTTATTGAAGCTAAATCGGTGGTAATACCGGCAAAGTCAACGGCTGGAACTGGAAATTGTCTCCCTGCTTGAAAAATATCGTTTCGTGTCGGCACAGGATTCGTGGGAGGCGCTTCGTTTGCCCTAAAGATACCGTTAGTCGGAGAATTTGGTGGCGCAGGATTGGCGGGGGGAGAGGGGTCGGTGTGAGTATGAACCCCAAACTCATTATTACCACTATGGTCTGGGTCATTATAGTCGGTTCGGCTACTTGAAATAATATTATGTGCCAAACCGTCAAAACGAATTCCCCCGTTTGAGTGCAAAGGACCAAAAACTTCCGTACCGTTACCAAAACGCATATCAGCATTTGCGGCAACAGCGTAACGTGCCCAAGAAGGAATAGCCATGCGAACTTCAAGTTTACGATTAACAGATGGGTATTCATTAACTGTTCCAGTTGAGCGAACGGTCACAACCGTTGAACCAATAACTGGAGGGGTAATTTCCAAAGTAAATGTACCGATAACATTTTCATCTTTGTCTAAATAATTATGAATGTATGGTCCAGGAACTCCTGTGCCATCCTGAAAATCATCTTGGTCGTGAGCCAAGTGCCAACGATAATACTCAATACCAGCTTCGGCTATTTGAAATGCCTGTTCACGATAAAAGGCAAGTCGCGCGGCCTTTACATTTGAACCGGCCCAACCAACAAGACCAGTCATTATAATTACTGAAACTGTAGCAAAGACCAAAACTTGAACCAAAACCACCCCCTCTTCTTTTTTAAAGAAATTACTCTTCATAGATTATCTTTCAAATTACGGAGTGAAACCTGGGTAGAAACATTTATGGGAATGGGCGCACGATTAGGGTCTCTTTCAATAATGACCTCTATTCTCACAAGGCGAACCGACAAAATATTAACTGGTTGCGTAAGAGGAGCTGATGTTCCGTCATAATTAGTGTCATAATAAGTAAATAAAGGAGTGGCGCCATTAACAATGTCATTGGCTATAGTTGAAGTGCTAAAACTCCCCGTATATTGAAGCGGGGCACCGCTTGGTTTTCTTATATTTTTATAAAGAGTCCTGCCGTCAGCTGACAAAAAATAAATTACTTCCTCTTTAAGTCCATCACCATCAATGTCACTATAGAAACGTATTCTGTTGGCAGAAGTTTCTGCCAAAGCGTAAGCTCCTATATTTGAAGGAGAAGTGGTTCTTAACTCAAAAGCCAATTGACGCAAAATATTTCTGGCATCTTGTTGCGCTTGAACAGAGTTATATATTGTTCCAGAAAAACGAAAAACATCAGCGCTAAAAGCGGCAACAACATTTATAACTAAAGCTAAAATTGCCACAGTTATAATGATTTCAAAAAGTGTCGCCCCACTTATGTTGTTTTTGTAAGTATTTTTCATATCTTATTCTGGCTGGAAAATTACATCTTGATTTTGCCAACTGCTATTAACTTCAACGTTTGCTGTATAAGTTTGATAACCAGTTTTACTAACCACATAAGTGTAAGTTCCGTTTGAAAGGCCATCGAAAAGAACTTGCCCGGGTGGCACACAAGAAGAAGTGAAAGTGAAAGAGACATCGCTAATGCTTGGGCTAAAAGTATTGTTTGCCGTATCCAGTATTAATTTGTAACGTAAATAGCGGTCTCCATTATGCGAAATATTTATATTTTGATTGCCCGTCGTGTAGTAAGAAGAAGCTGTTCCGTCTGGTCCTTTAAAAATCCAAACCGTTCCTGCGTCATTAGTGCTTTCTGTCGCTATTTGGAAACGGACATTTGGATTTCCTGTTTCAACAGGTTGATTATTGGGAACCCAAAGTAATTGATAAAAATTACTAGCGGACCCTGTGTCGAAAGTGGAAGAAATGAGTTCACCGTGCGTTTGATATAAACCAAAAACTTGTTTTAAACCCAATTCTCCGGGCGGTAAGTTATCTTCAATGTTTCCATCACTACTTAAATATTTGGTATTGTCTGTCGCAAAATCATTTTGCCCGCCACCACCCTGCCAACCAGTTTGATTAAGAAATCCTTGATTGGTAAATTTTGTAACATTATAACCTCCACCATTACTTAATTGCACAGAGGCATCTGTCACAGGAAGTCCTGTCGCGGCATCTTTAACGGTAACAAGAAGAGCGTTGGGGTTTTTATTTGCAGCAATTAAAGTTACGTTTTGACTACTATTTGGAGAAAGAGAAACCGGAAGAGGTGAAATTGTCCCGGACAGGTCGTAGGTTCCATCGTTTAGAGAAATATTGTAAGTATCCCATTCCAAATTTGAAATGGACCTATTACCTAAGCTATCGGTCGTTTGATTGGAACTGTATTTAACGACAGGAACATCCAATAAGGTTCCAATCGTTTTTACTCCAACTATGGAAAGACCGACGTTTGGCACCACCGCGCAATTTGACCTTAAAGTTGAAACGTTAATGGTACTGATTCTGTCAATTGCAAAACTGGTTTGCGTTACATTTTGCAATACTACTGTTGAATGCGGTTTATTGGGAACGTCAACCACAACGCCACCAGGCGCATAAGTGGTCTCCGATGAATAGCCGCTCTTACTAACAGTAATTTCGTAAGTATCAACCGCAGGAATTGCATCTATTAATTGGAATACTCCCTGATTATTTGTTTCTTCATTCAAATTAACAACTGGAACAACGCTATTATTCACAATGTGCACATTTGCTTGGGGCACAGCCAATCCATTAGCGTCAAAAACACGCACGAAAAGAGAGCCATTGGTGGAAGCCGCTTCCAAATTACGCGGAGCCACACGTCCAATAAAAGTTAGAGGAGAAAAATTATTACAACTTGGGCAAGTAATTCTGATTTCTATCAATCTATAATCCGAGGGAGAAAGGTCGTTCGGTATTCCCCCGATTGTTCCGTCAAATGGGTCGTCAGTGTTTCGCACAAACGCTTCAACAACAAAAGGAATGCCGTCACGCACCAAATTTTGAGTGGCAGGAATTACACCATTCGGAACGCCACCGATAACGCCAACTTCGCTGTATGGTAAATTGCGCGCAATTTCAAATTGCTCGTTAGCAAGATTTGAAGCGGTAATCTTTACACGCGAAATACGAACTAAATTTAAAAGACCAGCGTAACTTTCATAAACGGCCAGAGCAATAATAAGAAAAACGCTTACTCCAATAATAATTTCAAGCAAGCTCATCCCCCCTTGCCCACCTAACTTTTTTCTATAAACATAATTATAGGTAGGTCGAAAATAATATTTCATAGTCTATCTATAAATTTAAAAAATTATCCAAAAAATTGACTGGTAAAAATTAAATGTTGGTAAGAACAGAGTAGGTTGGCGAAATCATGGCTATAGCAAAGAAGCCAACAGCGCTACCTATAAAAAGCATCAGGAACGGCTCTATAACAGTAGAGAGGTCCTTTGTTTTTTGATCGACCTCATTTTCATAAAAAACAGCTAATTTTAAGAGCATGTCAGCAATTGAGCCGGTTTCATCTCCCACACTCATCATTTCTCCAACTAAAACGGGATAAATTTCTTCATGTTTCAAAAAAACTTCCGAAAGAGGCGCCCCTTTTTGAATTGCCTTTTCCGCTTCAGACAAAACCTCTTTGTAAAAAGAGTTTGCCAAAACATCTTTGGTAATTGAAAGAGCGGTAATCACTTCAACGCCAGCTGACAAAAGCGAAGAAAGGGTGCGAGAAGTTCTCGCGGCGTATGACTCTTGAACAATGGTACCGACGATTGGGAAACGCGGGGTAATATAATCAATTAAACGAGATCCTTTTTGAGTGTGCGAAATTCCAATAATTCCCAATATTCCTCCTATTAAAGAAATGATGAACAAAATTGTATGTGTCTGCAAAAAATCGCTAACGGATATTATCAATTTGGTAGAGGTTGGCAATTCAACATTTAATTCTTTAAAAGTTGAGGTTAAAGAAGGCACCACATAAATCATCATTAAAATACCGATACCAACCATAGCCGTCATTATAATTGCCGGGTAAATCATAGCTCCTTTAATTTTTTTCTGAAGCATATAACTTTTTTCCATTTCATCAGAAACAACAAGCAAAGAATCCGCCAAACTGCCAGTTTCTTCCCCAGCTTTAACCATTGAAACCAACAGTTTAGAGAAAATATTGGGGTATTTAGACAAGGCTTGAGAAAAAGTACTGCCCTTACTGATTTCCTCATTCATGTCCCGCAAAATAATTTTAAACTTTTTATTTTTAGTTTGCCTTTCCATTATGATAATGGCGCGAGAAAGCGCGAGGCCAGCTGAAAGCATGGCGGCAATGTTTCGGGCAAACATTATTTTATCCTGCAGTTTTATACGGCTTAAAACCGAGTCTATTCTATTTAAAATTTCTTGAAGACCAAATTCAGACACTTCTTTAGCCGAAATTAATTTCCCACCGTCTCGGCGTATCTCTTCATATAAAGTAACTTTTGAAATTGTGTCTATGGAACGGCTTTCAATTCCCCCTCTTTTATTAATTACTTTTACGTTAAATTTCGGCATAAAATTTATTGTTCACTGTTCACAACGCGCAAGACCTCTTCGATTGTAGTTAAACCATTTACCGCTTGAAATATTCCATCTTCAAGCATTGTCATCATCCCATCTTTTTTGGCTTGAGTTTCTATTTGGTCTGCTGTTGCCCCTTTCATAATCATTTCCTTTATGGTTGTGGTCATTTTCAGCACTTCATGAATAGAAATACGACCACCATAACCATCTTCGGAATCTTTAGAAGGTTTTGGTCTATAAAATGGAATGCTCTCCCATGAAGCGTTGGCGGAGACCACTTTTTCTTTCTTAAGAAAAGAAAGTACTTTTTCTAAATCGACTCTTTTGCCCAATTGTTCAATTTCAGATTTTGTTAATTTGTGTTCCTCTTTACTTGAAGTCAGACGACGTAAAAGTCTTTGAGCGATAATTATTTTAATGGTTGAAACCAAAAGAAAAGGTTCCGCTTTCATATCAATAAGACGAGGAATTGCTCCCGCAGCCGAATTGGTGTGCAAAGTGGAAAGAACAAGGTGTCCCGTTAAAGAGGCGTTAATGGCTAAAGAGGCCGTTTCTTCATCACGAATTTCACCAACCATTATTATATCGGGGTCTTGGCGAACCAAAGTGCGAAGACCTGATGCAAAATTAAAGCCAATTTCTGATTTCACCTGGGTTTGATTTATTCGTGGCATTTGATACTCAATTGGGTCTTCAATAGTTGAAATATTAACGTCTGGTTTATTTAAAATATCAAGCAATGTATAAAGGGTTGTTGTTTTACCGCTACCAGTTGGACCAGTAGTTAAAATCATTCCGCTTGAAAGTTGGGTCGCTTCATTAATAAGTTCCAATCCTTCTCCATGAAACCCGAGCCCTTCTAAAGTAAACCCTCCTGCATTTTCTTTAAGCAAACGCATTACGGTTTTTTCACCAAAATAAGTTGGCAAAACAGAAACACGAAAAGAAACTTTTTGTGATTCAGATTCGACCTTAAAACGACCGTCCTGAGGAAGACGTTTTTCATCAAGTTTCAGATTGGAAAGCACTTTTATGCGAGCGGTGATTGATGGTCCAGCCGCTTTTGGCAAAATCATGGCATCATGCAACATTCCATCTATTCTGTAACGAATCAATACCTGATTTTCCATTGGCTCAATATGAATATCGGAAGCGTCCTGAATAATGGCGTGTTTTAAAAGTGAGTCCACAATTCTAATCACAGGCAAATCTTCCGCCAATTTTTTTAAATCATTAGCCGAAACCTCTTCTCCAGCTTCTTCCATCAAGGTTTTTAGGGAATCACTTTCTTTCTGAATTATGTCTCCAAATTCCGCTTTCAAAGATTTTTGATATTGCAAAAGGACCGATTTCATTGATTCGGTGTCGGTCAAACGAGGCAAAACTTTGAGACCGACCTTCTTTTTTACAAAATCAATAGCTCCCAAATCTTCGGTATCCAACATGGCCACTTCAAGAGAGACATTGTCTTTTCTGAAAGAAACAATGTTATGATTGCGGGCAATCGGCTCGGGTATAAGACTTAAAATTTCGAAATCAACCTTTTGTCCTTTCAAGTTCACAAAGGGAATGCCGAGAATATAGGCCTGAATGCGACGCAAATCATCCTCTGATAATTTGCCGGAGGAAACTAATACCTGTCCTACGTTTTGGTCCTTACTCACAGACTCTTTTTCAGCGATTTCAAAATCACTCCGATTAACTAATCCAGAATCAAGAATAAATTCTTTTAATTGATCCTCTTGTATGTGCATAAATTATTATAGAGACCGCATTCTCTTTACGAACAATTATATCAGAGCCCTAAAATTAATCTCTTAAACTTGTGTGCAAAAAATAATTTCGCCTAGAGACCCTGTAAAATTTTTAATTTTTCTTCGCTTGATACTGTAGGAGGTTTCTTTTTTGCTTTAGAAAGTTGCTCTAGTATTTCCTCTTTTTTCTCAACGCTGATAGCCGTGGGTGAAGGATTATTTCTCAAATCTTCCAAAACCTCCTTTTTTTCTTCTGCGGTAAGAGGCCTTCCAATTATTGAATTCTTTTTTGAAGTAATGCGGTCATAAACAATCCAAACTAACCACAGCAAAAACAAAGAAAGTAAAAGGGTGACAAGCCATTTGGCTAAAGGGGTTCTGTTTTGTCCTTCTTCTTTAAATTCTTTTAGCAAATCATCAGATAAACTCATTTGTTCCATTATACTCAATAAATATAGCCATTGGATTTAAAAAATGTGGATACTTGACAAAAATCACTAAGTCCAATAAACTCCCTTTATTACTGCAAAGTCCGCCCCATAAAGGCGGACTTTGTTTCTAAAGGTTAATATAAACAGATATGTTTGATTTAAAAGTTATAAATTCGGTATTAAATGAACTTGAAAGCGATCGCGGTATACCGAGAGAAAAAATAGTTGAGGCAATTGAAGCTTCTTTTGCTACCGCTTACAGAAAAGAATATGGGAAGAAAGGGCAAATTGTTCGCGCTCATTTTGACACAAGCACAGGAGCTCTAAATTTTGAGCAGGTAAAGTTGGTTGTTGATAAAACAGGAGTCAAAATGCCTGATGAAGTAGAAGCGGAATTATCTGGCGAAAAAGAACCGGATCCAGAAGATTTTCGTCCACGTTTTAACGAAGACCATCATATTTTACTGTCTGACGCTAAACGTATAAAAAGAGAAGCTGAACTTGATGAAGAAATTACTTTCCCGCTTGAAACAAAGTCGGACTTCGGACGCATTGCCGCTCAAACCGCCAAGCAAGTCATAATTCAAAAAATAAGAGAGGCGGAAAAGGTTTCGGTAGTTTCTGAATTCGGTAAACGCGAGGGAGAAATTGTAGTTGGAACGGTTGAAAGGATTGAACGTGGAGCCCTTTTTGTGAACCTAGGCAGGGCTGTGGGAGTCCTTTCTTATGAAGAACAAATTCCGGGTGAACGCTACAAACAAGGTGAGCGTGTAAGGGCATATTTATTTGCAGTGGAAGAAAGTCCGCGCGGGGTTTTCCTTAAACTTTCTCGTTCTCACCCTAAATTTTTGGCAAAATTATTTGAACAAGAAACACCAGAAATTAGTAATGGTGTTGTTGAGATAAAATCTATTGCCAGAGAGGCGGGTTCTCGTTCAAAAGTGGGCGTGGCTTCAAACGATCCTCATATTGACCCCGTTGGTTCAATGGTTGGACAGCGCGGAGTCCGTGTTTCTACTGTCATGAGTGAACTCGGCGGTGAAAAAATAGATGTGATTGAGTGGTCAGAGGATCCCAAAAAGTTTATAGAGGATGCCTTGTCCCCTGCTAAAGTTTTAGAAGTTACGGTTGACCCTGAAACCCATCAAGCAAAAGTGATTGTTTCTGAAGACCAGCAATCCCTAGCAATTGGAAAGGGTGGACAAAACGTTCGTCTTGCCGCAAAACTAACTGGTTGGCGTATAGATATAGCTTCAATGGCTGGAGAAAGTGTGGGTAGTTCAGAAGAAGACGAGTCCGTAGCATAAAACATCGAAAAAACATCCCGTGAAAAAACTTAAACGTTTTTTCACGGGATGTTTTGCATTTATATCTATTGTTCTGTAAGCTAATATCTAAAATCTAACAGCTAAAAACTAATCATTATGAATCTTTGGCATGATATCTCCTCGGGTGTAGCTGATGAAATGAACGTTATTGTAGAAATTCCGAAGGGCTCTAATAATAAATACGAAATTGATAAGGAAACGGGCATGATTGCGCTTGACCGTGTATTACATAGCGCTCAAACATTCCCTTTCGATTATGGATTTGTCCCTCAAACACTTTGGGATGACAATGACGCTCTTGATGTGATATTGCTTACCACAAATCCTCTACCGTCAGGCATCTTGGTGCGCGCAAGACCAATTGCCATTATGAATATGATTGATACGGGTGAAAGTGATGACAAAATCATTGCGGTTCCAATTGATGACCCGCGCTTTAGGGAGATGCAGGATTTGAAAGACATAAACCCACACACGCTAAAAGAAATTGAACATTTTTATTCAACCTATAAACAACTGCAGAGCAAAGAAGTAAAAGTGACTGGTTTTTCAGACAAAGCAGAAGCCAAAGCCACTTTTGAAAAGTCGCTCAAACTTTACAATAAAAAGTTTAAAAAATAAGATATTTTGTTATCAACATAACAAAATTATCACTCCCAATTTAAGCGTTATATAATAGGAGAGTCAGATAAGTATTAACATTTAATTAATAAATTATGAGAATAGAGAAAAATAAGATATTAATCATTCTTTTGGGTTTATCCATAATTTTGGGTGGGGCTTCATTTGCCAGCGCCATAACTGACCCGGCTCAAACAGGAGAATCAACAACTGGAGACGTTCTCCCTGCTCCAAAACCAACTCAAATAATAACCCCTGAAATGAGGGCTAAGTCAATCGAGGCTGAAAAGTTAAGGATTTTAAACAATACCATAAAAAAAGATGTGAAAAATGTTCAGCAGGAAAAAAGAATTGATATAAAAAATGTTCGTCAAGAAACGGCCAAGGACATAAAGAATGTGCGCCTAGAAACAAAAGGCGAGATAAAAGATAATCGAGTAGAACTTAAAAGTGCTGTGGAAATGGCTAAACAAGATGGCTTAACCCAAGAAGAAAGGAGTCGATTGAAAGAAAAATCAGAAGCAATGAGATTGGATAATAAGAATCTTAGGGAAGATGCGCAGGAAAAAATAAAGTTAGAACGTGAAACTGGATTCCAAGAGATTAAAGAGCGCCGTGAAGAATCGCGTGAGGACATAAAGAGAATTTTGGAAGAGCGTAAAACAAAAATTGCCTCGTCAACCGATCAGCGTCGTGAGGAAATGAAACAAAAAGCACTGGAAAGAGTCGCGGCCTTAGTTGAAAAAGTTGTAAAAAGATTTAGCGCCGCCATTGAACGCCTTGAGAAACTTTCAGCCAGAATTCAAAGCCGAGTTGATAAAATCAAAGCGGCTGGAGGAAATACTTCTACCGCAGAAACAGAACTAGCCAATGCGACTGTCTCTATTGCTAACGCCAAAAACGGTATTTCTAACATAAGTTCCACCTTTGGAAATGTCGCCACCTCCGCTGACCCTAAAAACCAAGCCGAAGCCCTTAAACAAGTAGCTAAAGGAGTAAGTGATGAAATCAAAATGGCCGGGGAGTCATTACGCAAAGCGATTATTTCTCTCCAAGGTCAAAGAGGTGCCACTACCACAAGCACTACAGTAATATCTACGGAAAACACGAATACCGCGAGTGAGTCGAGCGCGGAAGGAACACAGACAACAGAAAGCTCTAATACTGTTCAATAAAAGATAGTTTAATACAAAAATATGGATGGAATAAATACATCAAATCAAATGGGGGGAGCGCCAATACCAACAATGAACCCGATGCCAGAAAATCATCAGAAAACATCGGCAGGACCAATTATTGGTTCCATTATTGTTGTTTTAGTAGTTGTTCTCGGCGGACTTTACCTATACGGTCAACAATTGGGACAGAAAAATTTAGAAAATGTTTCGCCAGAAGAAATCGGAACAACAATTGACCAAGCCACTTTGAACCTGGAAAAACAGGGCGCAACCGATGACTTGGGGGAAATTAACGCTGATTTAAACACAACGAATTTGGACAATTTGGACGCTGAGCTTAAAGGCATTGACGCAGAACTCACTATCTAAACTAAAATGTCTTCCAAAAAGCCCCTCCGCCTAAGGCGGAGGGGCTTTTTGATTTACAACTTGCCCCCGTAGTGAGTTTTGGCATTAGCTTCGCCGTGCGTCTTTGACGCGATGCCAAAATCTACTACGGGGTTGCCAAATTCAAAATTTAATTTAAACTAGTAAATTCTTTACCCCGTTAGGCAAAAATTTAATATCTAACGGAAAAAATTAAACATTTATGAAAGAACACAATCACCATAATCACGACCATCATGACCATAATAATCACAATCATAGTTATAAAGACGAGAAGCTTTTTGAAAATATTAATGTTTCAAAACTTCCCAAAAGTGAAATTTCTATTGCAGGGTCTATTAGCACAAAAGCGCTAGAATTATTCAAAACGGAGGCCTTGAATCATTTTAAGAAAGAAGTAGATTTGCCGGGTTTTAGAAAAGGAATGGTTCCGGAAAAAATAATTCTGGAAAAAGTTGGTGAATTGGCAATACTAGAAAGGGCTGGGGAAATAGCCTTGCAAAGGAGTTGCTCCGAAATATTGCTTGAAAGTAAAATCGAACCTCTGGGAAATCCGCAAATATCCATAACTAAATTGGCTATAGGAAATCCTATGGAATTTAAGATTACCGTCGCGATTTTTCCTCAATTTGATTTACCGGATTATAAAAATATAGCTAAAAAATCTTCGGTGAAAGGAAAAATTGAAATAACAGATAAAGAAATAGAAGATACTATTAATACTGTTCGTAAAATGTCACTTAAAAAATTACCAAGCGAAGTCATAAGTGATAAGGATTTACCAGAATTGAATGATGATTTTGTAAAAACTATAGGGAACTTTGAAAACGTTGAGGATTTTAAGAAAAAACTCACGGAAAATATTAAAAAAGAAAAGGAATTAAAAAATAAAGAGAAAAATCGTCTATCTATTATCAAAGCAGTAATAGAAAAAACGGAAATAGAAGTTCCCGAAGTTATTGTTGAGGGAGAACTTGATCGTATGATTGGTCAAATGAAAGATGATGTAACGCGTATGAATTTAAATTTTCCTGATTATTTAAAGAAAATAAATAAAAGCGAGATTGATTTAAGAAAAGAATGGGAAAAAGATGCCACAGAAAGAGCTAAGATGGAATTAATATTAGATGCTATAGGGAGAGTTGAGAAAATTGTGTCAACAGATGAGGAAGTAGACAAAGAAGTGAAACACTTGGAAGAACACTATAAGGATACAGACAAGGTACGCGCTACCTCCTATTTCCGTCACGTCATAAAAAACGAAAAAGTGTTTGAGTTTTTAGAGGGAAATTTGCAGTAGAGCAATTCTAGTTTTTTCGAATTCTTTCAAAAGTGATAGCTCTTTACTGTTTCGGCATTTAGCTCTCCCCATTTTATGTGGCTTACATAATGAACATGAGTGTTTTTTTAATTTATATCTTTTGCGCATAATTATTTGTAAACATTTCCCCGCCAGTCAACGTTGTCAATAAAAGCAGATAAATTATCAAAATCAAATGAAACAATAATACGCATTTTCCCTTTTCTAATTCTGTAAAAACCAAGCCACTTTCCTTTAAGTTTCCCAATGTCGATGTTTTCGTTTTCCCCCTGAAATCTTCTAATAGCCACAGCAATAATGTCCCCAACTTCTTCTGTGGGAATATGATTTTTTTCTAAAAATTGCAATGCAACTTTACTGGCAGTTATGTGCCATTTCATAATTACACTTCAAGCGTAAAGCTCATAGCCCTTTTAGGTGTCGGCTTTTTGTATAGGCGTTCAATATTTTTTTGTTCGCGTGGAGAAATAAAAGGTGCTCCAAAAGCACGGAGTTTCATAAATTCGGCACTTATTGCTTTATGAACACTTTTTTCAACAATCATTCTAATTTGTTTTTCATTTATCATTGCCATAGTACGGTAATATTATACTATTACTAAGTGCAAATCAAACTAGAGATTATGGGTAATTCCTGATTTTTATCTTGTCGCCATGCTTTATTTTTATTATTTATATGAACACTCTTTTTCCAAAAACAAAAAAGGAAATTAAATTCAAATTCAATTTTGACGGTTGGTGTTTTGCCATTGTTAATAATCGCTTAGCCGAGGTTTATTTTGATAATGACGACAAAAATAAAAAATCCAATATCTGGGCACATTGTTATGTAAAAAAGAGTGAATACAAAACTAAGCGCGAACAGAAAATGATTTTAGAAGATACCAAAAAATGCAAATTTTCTTACCGCAACAAGAAATATAAAAGGGTTGATAAAAAGTAGTAACTCCTTACTCTAATGTTCTCAAGAACATTAGAGTAAGGAGTGTGAAATAAAAAAATTTAAACTTCTGAAAAATCAAAGTTAATGTATACTTAAAGTCATTAAAAATAATCGAACTTTTATGGAACAACCAGGAAGAGACTTTGCTAGTGAGGTAGAAAAGGGGGCTGTCCACATGGATCCTTCACAAGAAGATGTGGAATTAATTGCGGCACTGAAAAGAAACAATGGTGATGCTGAAGCAACTTTTTTGGACCTTGCCGAAAAAGGAAATCTGAACGATTCCACACACCGCGCCCGACTGGCTCGCTTATTAAAGAAATGGGATGACCTCTCAGCCCCAACCCTGCACTAAAAACTTTTGCAAAAGAAAAAATTTTTGAATTCTTAAGGGACAAAAGCAGTTCTATCCCCAGTTATTCTAATGTTCTCAAGAACCTTAGAATAAGGAGCAGCCCCTGTTTTGCAAAAATATGGTCTGTGGCTAAAGAACCAGAAATAATGTTTTCTATTTTTTAATTAAATTAAGAAATTGCTCCGTAGATACACCAGCGTCTCTTATGATTTTTCTTAAAAGCCCTCTGCCGACAACTTTGTAATCTGGTATTGTAATCGGCCATTGCGGTCTAGCGGGATTTATCAATCTGACATGACTGCTTCTTTGGCGAATGACTACATAACCCATTTTTAGAAAAACTTTAAGAATGTCTTTACCTGACAGGGATGGCAGACGTGACATAAAGAATTACAAAGATATTGTATGCAAACTTACCTCTTGGGGGTGATAGTTTTGGACCGTCTTCTGATTTTCCTTCTCTTCTAAACAAAGTTCTATAACTTCTCTAATGTTTTTAAGTGCCACATCTAGAGTTTTTCCTTGTGTATAACAACCACTCAAAAGTGGGCATTCCACAACGTAAAAACTGTCCTCGTCTTTTTCAACAATTATTGGAAATTTTTTACCCTTATAAATAGAGACGGCAAGTTTTTTCATACCATATTTTATAACACAATCACAATAAATCTACAACCCGCCTCCGCTTAAGAAAGCTTCGGCGGGCAAGTGAAAAAGTTTTCCAGTTTTTGGAAAACTAGAAATATGCTTAATGGATTGTTTCTCTTGCTTTGAGACGGCCATCTATCCATTCATCAAGCGACATCGGACTTGAGCAAAAGAGTTCCAACTCTTGGTCGCTAAACTGATCCCCCGTTTTCATATATATAATGGCATGCAAGGCACTGTTTGAAATCTCTTTCAGTCGAGCCGTGTCAAACTTATTTACAAACTGCATTCGGTCAACATACGCTCTAATTAAAGATGCCTTGGCGGAAAGTGGCTTGTCGCTGTCTTGCTCTAAAATCAACGCCCTTGTTTTAATCGCCTCAAAATCTTCTGGCTTTATAACTTCACCGGCATTCACTAATCCCTCTTCTTCAAACAGCGCTCGGAGCGCCTGATTATCAAAATCCTTAATTTCCTCAAGCGCCAAGGCATTTATTGACGGCTTGCTCCCCCCTAACTCTAAATTATTATTCATATATGTTGTTCATATTACCCCCCTTTTTTTCAGAAAACTCCTTTTCAAAATTCTCTGAAAAAGTTATTCTTTGAGTATCAAACCTATTCTTGATGTGACAATTTTGTCTCTTTTTCTTTTCTACTTCTCTCTTTTGCTTCAAAAACATCTAGATTGTAAGAAAGATCGGACATTATAACATCAACCTTGCGTTTAGCTATTTTTGATACAGTTTTATCAACAACAATTCCTAGTTTTTGGGACTCTATCTCATCGTCAACCATTTGGTTTGCAATCTGTGCAACATCTCGCATAATATCGTCAGCGGTTATTTTATTTGTTCCCCTTATCTTATCTAGAGTTGACCTCTTTTTATTGCGCCTCTCAGCTTCCTCAACCCAGGATCTTCTATTATACTCTCCAATTATCTCATCTAATAACCGCTGAAAATTGCTACGATTATCATTGGATTCCTCTTGTACTGGATCTGGTCTTTCTAAATTAGGCTGCATATTTTTATATTCTTATTCTGACACCATCATTTTATCACAACTTTTCCTTTCAGAAAATTCTCTTTGTAAATTCTCTGAAAGAAAGGCGAAACAAGTTCGCCTTGAGACATAGGGAGTGGCACAGCTATGGAAGATACCCGCCGGCAAAGCCTCGAGCTGGGTCGCCGTAAACATCTTTTAGGCCACAAGTCGCCATCCACTGGCTGATCATTTCAGGCGACCCGCCCATTAGAACTTTCTTACGCCGACCATCTCGTTGCGGTAAGCCGACACCAAGAAAAGCAATGCCCTCACGCGCAGAGGCTTCCAGAAGCTCCGGCATAGTTTCTTCACCAAAATCAGCCAGAAGACCAAACGGAGTTTCCACGGCACGTTCACGGACTGCTTTGCGCGCTCGTTCAACATGAGCCGAAATTAATTCCTCGCTTTTACCCTGAAACTTCGCGCGGCTCTTTATACGCCAAAGCAGCAATTCTTCAGGGTCAACGGTCGAACATTTTCCCGCATAAGCATGGGCCAAGCAATGGTCAGCTGCTGCGGTAAAAATGTGATCCCGTGTCGGCTTCAAAATTAATCTGTTTTCCCAAGCGACATTCCAGAGAAGTTGGTAAACCTGTCCTATCGACGAAGCTTGCCAGAATTCACTTGGTCCCTTGCCGTAACCTGGGTCACCCGGGTTGTGATGATCCACAATATATTCCGGTTTTTTGCCATGGAATCCGCATTCAACCCAGGCGCTAAATCTTTCCACATCCAAGCCGCTTTCCGGCAAAGTGCTGTCGGCTTTGTAAGCATTGCCGGCAAAAACTCTCTTTCCTGAAGCTGCTGCGTACACAACTGTTTGACTACAATCAAGAAGAAGCTTCTCAATTGCTTCCATCTCCGGGTCCGGCGCACCGAGAACCCATAAATCTATAACCGTTTCCATGAACTCCCCCTTTGAATTTAGAAGAACTAAAGAAACAACATTGTTTCCTTTCAGAGATTTCTCAAGTTTTTGCGAAAAATCTCTGAAAGGAAGACGAGTATTGAAACTCGCCTTTTTTAAAGACATGGTGTCTTCCTGACAAACTGCCGCCAGCGACGCCTATAGTTTTTATCTTTGGCCGATCGTTCATCAACCGGCTTTTGACAATTCGGGCACTTTATATATTTAGTATTCCCGAAAAGGGCCACCTCTGCCGTGAGATTTTTCTCAACCTCACGACTCGCGTTCAATCTGCACACTCTACACTCCAAAAAAGAAGCCAATCTCAAACTCAAACGCATGACACTCCCTCCAACTTTAAAAAATTGTGAAGAACTTTTACTTTATCAGTCCGCGAAGCTTTGTGGACTAAAGAAAGTACTCAAACATTGCTGTTTGAGTAAACTGACAGCCCTGCATACGCTCGCAGGCTCACGAGACTCAATTCCAGTGGGTGTGCCCCGCTTCTCTTTAGCGGTTAGCGTTTACCCCTGGTGATCCCGAGAAGGTTTCGTTTAATCCTCCAACGGAATTGATTATTTATATCGCGCCATTATTCAAAGCGCTTAGGACTACATCAGTAGATCCAGATCATTGGAGCCTCCTTATTTTGAAGAACTTTTGGAATGGGAATTTTATGAGCTCCCTTTTTCTCAAATAGTTAACACGCCAACTATTAGGGCGAAGAGGTTTTTACTGGATCTTGCCAGTTTTAAAGACCGGGAACTTCGACATCGTTTTCATTCACGAGCCGCAGTTTTTCCCAACTCTTCCCTTGAAAGCCCTCTCGATAGGCAATAAGACGAGTTGCCTCGATGGATTCTTCCGGGGTCTCGGCCGTTATGGGAGCCAGAATGTGGTAACCACGTGTGTCCCCACAGTCTTCTCCGTCACAAAAAACACAGCCATGTTCTCTCAACAGCCAGAAATTCACTTTTTCTCCTTGTTAAATAACGAAATAACGATTAAATAACGAAATAACGAAATGGGCTTCGCTACCTATCTTCCTGTGTTTAATAATAGCGTATATTTTATCTTTTGTCAATATTTTAATGATGATAAAATTATGATAACTTTACCTTATTATATAAGGATAAATTGTTACTTATGATACAAAATCTTGATAAAAAAGGAGTTAATGGTTTGAATATTAAATTACAAAAGCTTGGTTTAAGCGAAAAAGAGGGGTCTGTGTATCTCTTTCTGTTAGGTCGTAGCGTTGAAGTGGGCAGTTCAAAAATAGTCACGGGACTTAAATTACATGGACAATATGTATACCAAGCTCTTTACTCTCTTGAGGAAAAAGGTCTTATCAAGCATGTAATAAAAAATGGGCGTAAAAAGTGGAGTGCCAATTCCCCAAAACGCCTTGAGATGCTAATTAAAGAAAAACAGATTATCGCCAGTGAACTGGAAAATAATTTGCATAATTTGTTTGCCCACACCCAAGAACAAGAATTTGAAGTGTACCAAGGGAGAGACCAGTTTATAGTTCACGAATTTCAAATGATAGATAATGCAGCAGAAGGCGATTTTATTGATATCTTGGGGGGGCAAAAGAAATTTCGCGAACTTATGGGAGAAGAAGCGGAAGAATACAATAAAAAAAGTATGGGGAAAAAAGTTAAAATACGAATTATAGGGTCACATGAACAAGTTGATTACTTAAAGAAGATCAAAGAAAACAGACCTTATTTCGATTATCGAACTATGCCCAACTTCAACGAAGGCATGGTGAGCACTTCCATACGTCCTCAAAGTATCACTTTTCAAGTGTATGGTAGTCCAATACTTATCTTCACGATAAAAAGTTCTGATATTGCGCAAAATTACAAAAATTTCTTTGAGGCACTGTGGCTCTTGTGTCCTGCAGAGTAAATCTGTTAATATGCAAGTCTAAGCTAATTACCTAATCGTCTAATTTATCTAATTTTATGTCTATACTGGTTCCAATTGTAATTAAAAAGAGTGCCGATGGCGAAAGAGCTTACGATATTTATTCGCGCCTTCTTGAAGATAGAATTATTTTCTTGGGTGGTCCCATTGATGATAATGTGGCTAACATTGTCATTGCTCAATTGCTATACCTTGAATCAATTGATGCCAAAAAAGATATTTTCCTATACATAAATTCTCCAGGAGGCGCTGTCACAGCAGGTCTTGCCATATTAGATACCATGAATTATGTAAAGCCAGATGTGGCAACCGTTTGTGTGGGAATAGCCGCCTCTGCCGCCGCCGTCATACTTTCTGCTGGTGAGAAAGGAAAACGTTTTGCTTTGCCAAATTCTGAAGTAATGATTCATCAGCCATGGGGAGGGGCCGAAGGTCAAGCTACCGACATAGAAATTACAGCTAAACACATAATCAAAACCCGAGAAACTTTAAATAGAATTTTGGCCAAAAACACAGGTCAGCCTCTCATAAAAATAGAAAAAGATGTGGAGCGTGATTACTATATGTCATCGGATGAAGCCAAAAAGTACGGAATATTGGACGAAATTCATAAAAGTAGCGCTGGAGAAAAGCCAGAAAAGAAATAGCTAATAGGAATAATTAGAAAACAGGAGAGCAAAGCCCTTCCCTGGTTTTGTTAAACAAAACCAGGGAAGGGCTTTGCATTTTTATACAAATATGGATAGTATGTGAGTATTACCAAATTTAGAAAATTAATCCCTGTTTTATAGACGACTTTCTGAAAATCTTCCCGAAATTACCGCAATTTTAGACCAAATGAAAATTTCTATCAAGAAACAAGCGATATTGCAAAAGTACAGAATGCTCTAAGTAAAGCAGGGTAAGAACCCTGTATGTCATTAAAAATAATATTAGCCCTTTTGGGAATAGGCACCATCGTTGGTGGTATTTTAGGTTATTTTATTCGTTATCTGATCACACTAGGAAAACGCGGTTCCGTTGAAATTGAGCTGAAAAAGATGGAGCTCAAAGCGAAAGAAGAAGCTGAAATAATTCTCGGGGAAGCCAAGAAGAAAGTGGAAGAATTGGAAAAGCATTCCAAAGAAGAAGGTAAGGAGCGAGAAGAAAAAATACAAAAATCAGAAGAGCGCCTTATAAAAAAGGAGGAGCTTTTGGATAAGCGCCAAGTTGATATTGATCAAGAAGTTAATCATATTAAAGATAAAGTCGCTGAAATAAAACAAATAAAAGAGAAAGCTGAGATTTTAGAAAAAGAAAAACAAGTTGAACTTGAAAGAGTGGCAGGTCTTTCAAAAGATGAAGCTAAAGAAGAACTTGTAAAAGCGATTGAACGACAGTCGGAGGATGACATAATGCAGCGTATTCAAAAACTAGAACAAACTGGTCAAGAAAAATTAGAAAAGCGCGCCAAAGAAATAATAATTTCCGCCATTCACCGTTTCGGCAATTCTGTCGCGGCAGACACCATGGCCACTTCTGTTTCTATTCCTTCGGACGAAATAAAAGGGAAAATCATAGGTAAAGAAGGCAGAAATATAAAGGCCTTTGAAAGAGCCACCGGCGTTGAAGTCATAGTGGATGAAACACCAGGAGTCATTACCATATCTTGCTTTGACCCCGTGCGTCGCCAAATTGCTCGCGTGGCTCTTGAAAACTTAATAATAGACGGCCGAATTCAGCCGGCTAAAATTGAAGAACTTGTAGAAAAAGCCAGAAATGAAATGGGCAAAATTATCAAGGAAAAAGGCGAGCAGGCCTGTTATGAATGCGGAATATTTAATCTAGACCCAAGAGTTATATCAATTCTAGGACGCCTACATTTCCGCACAAGTTATGGTCAAAATGTTTTACAACACTCAATTGAGATGGCTCATATTGCCGGTGTTATGGCGGAAGAACTTGGCGCCAATGTGGCGGTTGCTAAAGCGGGAGCCCTTTTACATGACATAGGCAAAGCCGTGGACCACGAAGTGCAAGGAACACACGTTGAGATTGGTCGCCGAATCCTACAAAAATTTGGAGTCGGTGAGCAAATTATTATCGCCGTGTCTGCTCACCACGAGGAATACCCTTATGAAAATGTAGAGTCCATACTGGTACAAGTGGCTGATGCTATTTCTGGCGGTCGCCCTGGGGCTCGTCGTGACACCATAGAAAATTATATAAAACGCCTTGGCGATCTTGAAGCCATAGCCACCTCATTTCTTGGTGTTGAAAAGGCCTTTGCCATTCAAGCCGGTCGTGAAATGCGTGTTTTTGTTAAACCCGACCAAATTTCCGACCTTGAAGCGCGTAAATTGGCCAAAGACATAGCCACTCGCATTGAACAAGAAATGAAATATCCAGGGGAAATCAAAGTTAATGTTATTCGCGAAAGTCGTTCCATCGAATACGCTCGTTAATATGTTTTAGATTCCCATTTTTTGCGCTACTTGCACAAAAAATGGCCTATTATATACTTATTTCATTGGTCGAAAACAATAAACCCACTTCATTTTTAATAAATATGAATAAAGCAGGATTGGTTGATGCGGTACAAGGAGTTTTGGGTGGCACCAAAGTGCAAGCAGAGCAAGCGGTTGAAACATTTATAGGCGGTATAGTTAATGAATTAAAAAAGGGCGGCGAAGTATCAATTGCTGGTCTTGGAATATTCACCGTCAAACAACGCGCCGCTCGCACTGCCAGAAACCCACGCACAGGAGAAATGGTGCAGGTAAAAGCTATGAAAGTACCGAAATTCCGCGCCGCTAAAGCTTTGAAAGAAGCTGTTAAGTAAAATTCTTCAAACTTTTGGAGAAAAGAAAAAAGCCCCAGATTAGCACGGGGTTTTTTCTTTTTTTAATTAAATAAAAGAATCGCTCCTTACAGGAGCAGTCCCCTCATTGGATATTTTATTTCGCTTCACTCATAAAATCTGCTCAATGAGAATTCGATTCTCCCACGGAAGTGCTCCTGCACTTCCTATCCTCGCATCGGCAATAACAAAAAATCTCTTCGCCAAAACGGAAGAGATTTTTTGTTAAAAGCCTTGTCCCACAATAATTCATTCTCCGTCGAGAATGAATTTTCCAGGCCCGGACTCGGCATTTTTTGTACTCAAAAAATATGCCTCCGTCTCACGCGAGTACAAAAAAATCCCAAGCAGTTGGGATTTTTTTGTCTCTTGTGCGGGATGGGAGAATCGAACTCCCGACATCAGTTTGGAAAACTGAAGTTATACCATTTAACTAATCCCGCAAATTCTTGCTTCGCTACTATAGCAAAGCATTATCTTATCTTCAACAAAATAATGATAATATTAATTAATGTTTTCTCTATTTGAAACTTTAATAAAAGTGGCTGCAGTTGGCTTCATTTCCCTTCTCGTTGCGGCAAACATCATTTCTCCCAACAAAACAAATACTTATGTTAAAGAAGATTTGAAAATAGCGACCACTACCCCATTAAACATAATTCTATCTACCTCTACAGAAGAAAAAATTGTCGAAATATCACAATCTTCATCCACTCCCGAAATAAAAACCATAACCAAAATTGAAAAAACCACAAAAATACCGAGCCCAAACACCCCAAACAAAACAAATGACCCCATAAAAGAAACTCTCGCCCCAATTGAAGAAAAATTAAACCTTTCCATTAAACAAATTGCAGAAACTCCGCAAGTAATTCCTAACGCCAATGAGGTCAATGTTTTGGTGAGAAAAGCCGCTGTAAACATCCTTTGTTATACCGAAGCTGGAAGTATTTTGAGACCACTCACAGGAAGCGGGATCATTATAGATGAGAGAGGTGTTATTCTTACAAACGCTCACTTAGCTCAATACTTTCTTCTTAAAGATTTCCCAACCCCAAACAACATCGATTGCATCATTAGAACGGGAAGCCCAGCGACAATAACTTACAGGGGGGAACTTTTATACATCTCCCCTCCTTGGGTTGAAGAAAATAAAAAAAATATAATTGAAGAAAATCCATTGGGGACAGGCGAACACGATTTTGGCCTCATTCTAATAACAAGTTCTGCCAATAAAGATATACCCCTACCCGTCACCTTTCCTTTTATCCCCTTTAATACTGAAGAACCCAATGAAAAAATGGCTCTTTCGGACTCTTATGTCGTCGTCGCCTACCCTGCTGGCTTTTTAGGCGGTCTCACCGTTTTGCAAAATCTCTACATTTCTTCAACCGTTTCCAGCATTAAACAATTCTTTACTTTTAAAGACACAACCCTGGACTTAATGTCTTTAGGTGGCTCGATTTTGGCCCAAAAAGGATCATCTGGGGGTGCTGTGGTAAATGTAAGAGAAAAGAAAGTCGTGGGAATTATTGTGACCACAACCACAGAGGGCACCACTTCAGCTAGAGACATGCGCGCCATTACCCTTTCGCATATAAACCGAAGCATTCAAGCCGTAACGAATCAGGGTTTAAGCGAATATCTTTCGGACAATTTAGTAAAAAAAGTTCTGGACTTTCGTCTAAGTAAATTTGATTATTTAAAAAACATTCTTGTTGGAGAATTAACGCACAACTAATTAAAGAACAACAGTAATCCTCCAATCGCTAGGATTATAAAAAAGAAAGTTACTAGAGTGTAAATAAAAAGTGACACCGCTTCCCTCTTTTTCCCCTCCATATACCAAAGTATTGGCTTACCAAGCACAAGACCCGCAGTTACAGATGCTGAAAAAACAAAAAGTGACAACATAAAAATTGGTATCAAAATAAATGGCTCCTCTATTTGGAGACGCTTTGGGACAAAAAATAAAAAACTAGCAACAAGTGCAATATAAGCAACTGTCGCGAAGGCGTTAAAGATTGCGGTTTTAAGTATTGGGGTCATACAACTAAAACTGTCCTCGCTTCTCTAAGTCACTTTTTACTTTTTTCTAACTTTTCTAATCTATCTTTTATAGACTCTACCAAGTTTGCAAGTTCATTAAACTTTTTAGGAAAATCAGAAATTTTATCAGATCCTTTTATCATGTGTTTTTGTTTACTTTTAAGGCTTTCGACCAAATATTGGATAATTTTGTCTCCTATTTTTATACCATTTTCACATTCATTTATGGTAAGTTTTTGGGCTGAAAACATCTTGTGTGCCAGAGCATCTCTTTTATCTTTGTAACTTTTAAGATCAGTAATCAAATTCAAATCAGAATCATTTTGAGCACAAACATTCAAATAACTAATTAGGGCTCCGAGCTGTAATCTTTCTAATTCCTTCTCAAAATTACCAGTTGGGTTAAAAGATCTAAGAAAAATCAATTTTACCAGATAAAATTGAACTTCGTTCGTTTGAAGAATAAATCTGCCATACTTACTATTTTCTTTAATTTCATTTTGCTTAAAAACTTCTTCGACAAATTTTTTACGTAACCTTACATATTCTCGAGCTCTAGTTTCCTTATCTTTATTCACCATCTGACCATCTCTAACCAAACCAGCTAACTCATGGTAACGCTTAAAAACAAGTTCTTTTGTTACTTCGGATTCATCCATACTTTAGATTTTAAAGATTTTGAATTAAATTCTTCATAGTCGGGGCGCTGGGTGAGAACGCGAAGCGTTCGCAAGACCTTGTGAGGTATTTTAGAACGGAGTTATAAAATATCCACAAGGTATAGAGCTTCTGTAAGAAGTCGAACCTTTCTACTTAAATTTCTTATAGAAATTTCCGCAGAAGTATCCCATACTTCTGGTTAAAAGATTTTTTAAATTAAGTTCATAGTCGGGGCGCTGGGAATCGAACCCAGTCTACTTGATCCCAAATCAAGCGTACTACCGGTATACTACGCCCCGACTATGAACTCAATATCTAAATTTCAAAAATCTTTTAACCCCAAATCAAACACTAGCAACACCTTCGGTGAGCAGTGCCGGCATATTCACCCGCCTAAATTTTGCTCGGCAAAACTTTGGCGGGCAAGCCCCGTAAAAACAAAAACAATACTAACATTAAAAAGTGTAAATGTCTTAAAGGACATAAAAGACATCTAGAAAATTCCCTCTATATACTTAACTTTAGCTTTTTTATTCTCCTTGTCCAAAATAACCACTATCAAATCCATTTGCCAATCGCTCTCCCCTTCTCCTTTTTCTAATAAATAAGAGTTTATAGTCCTTTCAAGGCGCCTTAGCTTAAAAGGGTGCACATTTTCCTCTGCTTTAAAGCCAGATGTTTCATGTGTAACGGTTTTAACCTCAATAAAGTAGAGATTATTCCCTTTCTTACAGATAATATCTATTTCACCCCAAGGTTTAAGATAGTTACGCTCTAACAATTTAAAACCCTTACTCTCTAAATACTTAATGGCAATGGATTCACCCAAATCCCCTATTTTTCTCTTTTCTGTCTTTTTTTTAGGTTTAAAATCTTTCACGTGTAATCTTTTCTTTAATTTTTCTAGTGTTTCACGTGAAAACTATTATTTTATTTCACATGAAACTATTTACTCTTAAAATGTCAAATAATGGCTTACTTTGGCTCTTTAATGACTTTTAGCACAGAAATTTACTTTTTTACAATTGTCTTTTATAAACACAATCCCCATTTTTATCCACAATTTTTATAATTTGGCTTAAATAAAGAGTTTTCTGGACTTTTTTTTGACATATTCAAATGTCCGTTATTATTTTCTGTCCTTTTAAGCTCTTTTTACCTATTTTAGTGCGAGTAGGGAGACGCTTCGCTATCGAACACCTTGGAAACCTCTCGGTTTTCCAACTCTCGCTTCGCTCGTTGCCTTCCTCCACGGGAAACTTCCGTTTCCCGACCCCTTCCCAGTTCGATTCTCCCCATATGGTGCGGGTAGGGAGAATCGAACTCCCATCATTTGATTGGCAACCAAATGTTCTACCATTGAACCATACCCGCTATACAAACCTACTTGGGAATTCTAATATAAATATCCTATTTCTCCAAAAAATGGACTCGTTCCTTACAGGAACAGTACCCCAATTGGATTTTTCTTACGCCTACGGCTTATAAAAATCTCAATCGGGCTTCGAGTCCCGCGGACACCTCCTAAAAGCAAAATTACCATTGAAAAACAATGCTAATTTTGCTTTGGCGCCCCCGGCAGGACTCGAACCCACAATAACAGTTCCGAAGACTGCTGTGATATCCATTTCACCACGGAGGCAATTATCTCTTAACTTGATGATAATAGCTTAGAATAAGCTTTTTCCAAACATTAAGAGTGCGAATATTGTTGATACCGGATACAGAAATCTGTAAAAACCCTTTATTTGAGCCATTTTCTTTAGTTTTTTGCCTAGTTTTATATATCACCGGCTTTAGAAATTGCTTGTCATTTATAGCTATTTTACGAATCCAGGCGCTTTGTGCCTCTAAATGGGATATATTGTTATTTATATATATTCTACAGCGTGTAGCCGAAACTGGCACTCCCAGAAAGCGAATTAACCAATCTAGGAATATTTGCACCACCTCCTCATCACTCGAACTAAACTGCAAGTAAGAATTGCCGAAAGATCCATGCGAAAGATACATAGAAAGCCCCACCAAAAAGCGAGTGTCGGACTGAAACTTTTTAAAACTTTTTTGCCCCCCCACAAGCGCCTGTCTTTCGCCAAAAACTTTCTTCATTTGGCGACTCAATTTACTCTTATTTCGGGACCGTAAAATGACCTCTTTTTGATGCTTCAAGAGACCTTCTTTTTCCAAAGGAGAAAGAGTGATGCCTTGGAACCATTTTGAAAGTAGGCCTCTACTTAATTTCAATTTTAGAGAAATTTCAGAGTAAGTAGCCCCGTTTTTTCTCATTAAAAGCGCTTGTTCTTTAATTGAAACACTCATATACAGTTATATAACATATTATATATACAACCCTATAAAAAACAAGGTTAAAGTGGAGTGTAAATAGCATAAAAGTTGTAAATTATGATACAATATTTCACATGAAACGAGCGTCATCAGAAGGAATTGAAATACCAAAGGAAGTTCTTTCCGTTTCTTCCGATTTAGGAAAAGCGGGATTTGAAAACTATCTTATTGGTGGCTGTGTTCGCGACCTGCTTCGCGGTCAAAATCCCAAAGATTGGGACATTACGACCAATGCCACGCCGGAAGAAATTTTGAAGATTTTTCCCCACACTTTTTATACCAATACTTTTGGCACAGTTGGAGTGGTAAACAAAGAAACAAACAACGAATCCCTTAAAACAATTGAGGTCACAACTTACAGAGAAGAAGGAACTTATTCAAATGCAAGACACCCAGATGAAGTGAAGTTTAGTAAAAATATAAATGATGACTTGAAGCGTCGCGATTTCACCATTAACGCAATTGCTCTGGACCCCCACAATGGAAAAGTGATGGATCCATATGACGGTCAAAAGGACATAAAGGACAAAATCATACGCGCAGTGGGGAAAGCCGAGGACAGATTTGAGGAAGATGCTTTAAGAATACTCCGCGCTATACGACTTTCCTCTGAAATTGGCTTTATTATTGAGGCAAATACCGAAAAAGCCATACAAAATAAGGCTAAAACGCTAGAAAAGATATCCAAAGAACGTATTAGAGACGAGTTTTGCCGTATTCTAATGTCTCCCGAACCTATGAAAGGCCTTAATTTAGCCCTAAAATTGGGAGTTTTACGGTATGTTGCCAAAGATTTAGAGAGGGGAATTGGCGTAAAGCAAAACCAGGCTCACAAATATGATGTTTTTGAGCATAATTTACGCACCCTACAACACGCGGCGGATAAAAAGTATGATTTGGACTTACGTCTTTCCTCGCTTTTTCATGATATTTCCAAACCAGAAACACGTCGCTTTTCACGTGAAAAGAATGATTATACCTTTCACGGTCATGACGTAGTCGGTGGCAAATTAGTCAAAAAAATCCTTACAGAGCTTAAATTCCCGTCCAACCGAGTTGAAAAGATAGGGAAGATGGTCCGTTGGCACATGTTCTTTTCAGACCCAGAACAAATCACACTTTCTGCGGTAAGACGACTCATTTCTAATGTTGGTAAAGAAGATGTTTGGGAGCTTATGAATTTGCGCATTTGCGACCGCATAGGCACCGGCAGACCCAAAGAAAACCCTTATAGATTCAGAAAGTATAAATCTATGGTAGAAGAGGCGTTACAGGACGCCGTTTCCGTTGGAATGCTCAAAATAAAAGGGGATAGCATTATGAAAGTGCTCGGGGTACCACCCGGACCTAAAATCGGTTATATTTTACACGCTCTTTTTGAAGAGGTGTTGGATAAACCTGAATTAAACACTTTAAAATACTTAGAAAAAAGAGCAGGAGAATTGAACAAACTTGGAATTGGCGAATTAGAGAAATTGGGTAAAAAGGGTAAAGAAAAAAAAGAACGAGAACAAGAGAAAAAAGTAAAAGAAATAAGAGGAAAGTATTTCGTAGAATGACGACAACCCCATCAATCAAGGTCCGACCTTGATTATGATAATTGAGGGAAATCAAAAAGGCCATCGAACAATTGTGACTGCGTCAAAGAACATGGCTTCTAATATTGAAGTGAGAAGAAGCCGAAAACTTAATGCAGTCGCATCTGTGGCGAATGGCCTTGTTTGCGCCCTTACAGGATATTCCCAGGTACTTGCCTAATTCGTTTAATCAATTACCCAAATTCCAATGAGATTCGGTGTAAAAAATCCTAAACTTTAAGATTCTCTATACCGAATCCCTTATATATTTGTGAGATAATGCGATATTTATAACGATTATTCTGGCCCAGAAAGTCCTCAGGCAGATCTTTTAAACGAGCGTTTAAAAGACAAGAGGAAGGAGAAGGCAAATTATCAGTGTGCCTTCATAAAAAATTGTACAAAGAACTTATTGCTTTTTACTGCTCTAGGACAATTATATTCTTTATAAAAGACATGTAAAGGACAAAGATGTGGATAATAAATTTATATCTTAAATACCTATACCCAACAAAATAGGGCAGTGGTCCTAAACATTGATTTCCATCAATATCGGACAATGGTCGGAACCATAAATCTCGTCTAATATAGCCACTTTTTTTACTTTTTTGACTAAATTATTGCCAATGAAAAAATAGTCAAGACGCCAACCGACATTTCTTTCTCGAGAAGCTGTTTTCACATCCCACCAAGTGTATTGAACTTTGTTGGGGTGCAGGTGGCGCCAAATATCTACATAGCCAGAGTATTCTAATTCATCTATCCAAGCTCTTTCTTCGGGAAGAAAGCCAATTTCACCTTCATTTTCTTTTGGGCGCGCCAAATCAATTGGCTCGTGCGCCACATTTACATCCCCGCAGAAAATTATTGAGTGTCCGCCTTTTCGTAAATTTTCAATATGTTCCAAAAACTGATCGTAGAAAGTTAATTTGTATTTGAGGCGATGAGGTTCACCTCCACCATTTGGAAAATAACAACCAATGACCACCAATTTGTTTGAATAATGCGCTTCAATATAGCGTCCCTCTTCATCTTTTATTTTCTTAACATCATAAACCACCATTTCCGGTTTCACTTTACTATACAAGGCAACACCGGAATAACCATTTCTGCTTGTCGCAGAGTTAAAATAGGCATAATAATTTTCCGGTTTTTGTAATTCTTCTGGAAGTTGCTCGGGGTGGGCCTTGGTTTCGTTTATAAAAAATATGTCTGGGTTCATTTTCCAAATAGGGGAAAGTGCATCTTTTCTGTGTACGGCACGCAGACCATTAACGTTCCAAGAAATAATCCTCATATTAAATTGGTTAATATTAACACATGAGGATATGATTAATGTTAGTAGGTCATTCAACTCAACTTCGGGGAGAGTGTCCATGAACATCGACATGACAGTCCGCATGAGGAAATCGCACGACGGAACACCTCTTCCTGTGTGGTTGACCGAGGGAGATGAAGTCTTCGTCAGCACGTGCAGGTTACTCAGAGGTGTTTGGGACGATGGCTACATTAAGGATCTAGAAGAATGGGGATTAAGTGTTTTACCCCATCAAAAAATCGCAATGGGCCCTCTTAACGAACACAGGTTCGCTCTCGCGATTCTGCCTATGACAGAGATCATCGAAGAGGCGAACCGTAAAAATCCGAAGAGGAATCCGGCAAGATTTTGGGTATACATAGTAAGAAACTATCTGACAGGATCGTACATCTATCGAGTGCTTGATCCCCAAGAGAGGAGAGCCTGTCTGATAAAAAGCATGCTAAACTGATCGTCAGTGATCGGCGCGACTTGGGACGCGCCGATTTATTTTTTATTATCTTTTCGGAATTTCGGCCAATTTGAACAGACACAAAATTTCTATAAAGGTTCCCGCCAAATCAAATTCAAACCATTTGTGGGAAAACTTAAATCTGTCTTGATAAGCATGATGATTATTATGAAACTCTTCGCCAACCGCCAAACCAAAAGTTGGCACGTTTCTGGAGTCCCCAATTCTTTGAAATATTTTCCCTTCGGGACTCATTTCTCCTTCTTTGTATCTTTGTGTTCCCCAAACATGAGCCACACCGTTTATGAATCCCGCGGCAATTACCGGAATAACGAGCATTTGCAAAGGCCAAATAATTATGGCGGGAAGCCCAAAAAGAAATGTCTCAATAACAAAAGTGAGTCCAATTCCCAAATATCTTTTGTTATATAAATTATTTTCCAACCAATCATCTGGTGTCCCTTTGCCATATTCATCCAAAAGCGGTTTATTATCTCTTCCAACTTTGGTGTAAATATCTGCTCCTTCAAAAAATACTTTTTTAAGTCCCAAAAGGCGCGGAGAGTGCGGGTCCCCCTCAATGTCAGTAAAAGCATGGTGTTTTCGGTGAATTGCTACCCACTCTTTGGTAATCATTCCTGTAAAAACCCAAAGTATAAAACGAAAAATATGATTTATAGGAGCGGCCAAAGTAACAGAACGATGAGTTTGCGAACGATGAAGAAAACAAGAAACTCCGAGTAGTGTCAGTAGGGAAGTAGCGATAAAAAATAATATTAAAAATATGGGAGTTGGATTTAAATATCCGTGTAATAGATATTGAATCATATATTTATATTATCATTTTTATTTAGCTATATTCCAAAGCATGTCGAAAAACTTTTTATAATTGTCCGCCACTATTTTTGATTTTATAACATAAACCAATGGGGGAGAGGCGAAGCTGTATATAGTTACGGTATCAAAACGGACAACTGTATTCACAATAGTTTTCGGTAAGGTATTAAGTATCTTGTATTCAAAGTGTGGGTTCGCTTCTTTAGCAAGCTTAAGCCAATCTTCTTCTTCAGGACAACCAACGTATCTTGAGTGTAATTTCTGATCTTTGGCCAACCCGCTAAAATCTTTATATTGATCACCAAAAAACTTAATAAAGTGGTCGCTGGCACCTCCAATAATATATTGCTCGCTGTTTGATTTTAGTGTATTAACAACTTTTTCTTCAAAATCAAAAACTTGCCTTTCCCCCATATAAATTTCAAAATCTTGTTCCGCGCCAACATTTGAAATTAGTTTCAATTCTTTTTCTATTTCTTCTGCTTCATCAAGTTTTTTTCGCGCTAGTTTTGTTACCTGCAAAGGAGGGAGGGCTCTATACTTAAATCGTAATTTATCTCTAATTGACTCAATGAGTTTAAATTTTTCTAATTTCTTTAAAGAATTATAAACATACTGTCTGTGAAGACCTGTTGCTATAGATAATTTAGAACCGCTCATACTGTTACCTCTCTCCAAAAGATAAAGGTAGATCGTAGAGTCATTTGTGGTTAGTCCTACACTCTCAAGCATTACAGAAAGCTTTTTATTAATTAAATTATCTTCTTTTTTATTTGTCATAGTTATATATTACATACTATCATAATATCTATATTTTACAATGATTTTTATCATTTATTTTTGACATAATCTATATTGACAAATATGTATAAAAATGTAATAATGTTTATTAGAAGCAGATCTTTAACCAAAAGCAAAGGAGATTTCAGTGGAGCATAAACGTTTTCTGGAAATAGTCATGTTGTTCTGGAAAGAAGTTCTAAGAAAATTTCCTAACAAAAAAGTCATATGCTTGCCCAATAACAGGTGGAAGAGAGTAAGGAATGAAATCTTCCTTTCTTTGCTTCCTCTCTCTCCGAATGGGGAAATCACCCATACCACAGAAAAAGAGAGAGTCATCCGGGAAGGTTGGCTACCTTTCATCGAGCAAGTCGACAATCTTGACATTGTCGCTTTTGTTCCTGAAATAAAAACCTTCCTTCGCACAGGAAAGATTCCACCGAGGATGTATGGTTCCAACTACGGGCTAAGACTTTCAATCTCCTACTATGATCGGTGTTTGGAGAAATTGGATTTAAAAAGAAAAAAAATCTCCGAAAATATGAAGAGACAAGTAAGGAGAGATAGATGGAAGTCTCGGTAGAGCATAAACGGCAAGGGCAACTTCGGTTGCCCTTTTTCTTTTCACAACATTCTAACGTTCTATAGAATGTTGGAATGTTGTTTATTTCTTTTTACCGTGGAACCTTTTATGTATTTCTTTCAAATGCGCATCCGTAACATGAGTATATATTTGGGTGGTGCCAATGTTAGCGTGGCCTAAAAGGGCTTGCACCGAGCGTAAATCAGCCCCATTACTCAAAAGGTCTGTCGCAAAAGCGTGACGAATGGTATGGGGCGTAACAACAGAAGAGATGCCGGCACGGGCAACATAGGATTTTAAATGCCTTTGCACATCTCGAGGAATAATGCGATGAAGTTTGTTTTCCCTGCCATCAACAAAAAGAGCTTCCTCCATATCTTTTCTTTCTTTTAAATATTGCCACGCCGCTTCTTTGGCAGAAGGGGAGAGAAAAACCACTCGGACTTTTTCTCCTTTACCCCGCACAGAAATTTCATCGCGAGAAAGATCAATATCATTGTTAAGCGCACAGAGCTCGGAAACACGAAGACCGGTTGAAAATAAAAGTTCAAGTATAGCCCCATCTCGCAAAAACATTCTTTTTTTGTGAGGATTTTTTTCTTTCTCATATGCTTCCTTAGGAGCTTTGAGCAGACGCAGAAGCTCCGCGGGAGTTACCAAATCAAGGTGGCGTTCAGGAAGTTTGGGCAATTCTATTTTTTCCGGAGAAACGGATTCTATGTCGCGCTTCCTTAAAAATTTTAGAAAAGCGCGAATGGCAATAATGTAATAATTTTGCGTGCGACGCTTCATTGAATCTTTCCCCGTGCCGCTTTGCCTATTTAACCAAAGACGAAAATCGCGAATATTTTGCTCGCTAATATCACTGGCCTTTTTTATTTCCATTTGACCAAAATAGCGGGTCAAATATCTGTCGTAATTTTCAATTGTCTTAACGGCACGCCCCCTTTCTATTTCAATATATTCCAAAAATTGTCTTTTTAGATTTTCAATTTCTGTTGCCATATAATTTCTAATAATAAATATTTATTTAGCTCAATATCGAATTAATCATTTTTTGAATCATAGGATGAAAGTGGTTTTTGTATTTTTCTTGAACACGAAAAATCTTCCAATCATTCTCTGTCAAAATACGTCGGCAATCTGGGGCCCCACAAGAACAGCTGTCTTTGCTATCAGTGTAGCTACTGTCTTCAAAATTCCATGTCCCTTGATCTAAAGTTATTTCCTCATCATTTTCAATATCTTTTTTCGCAACCAAAGTTACCTCATCTTTAAGCCAGGTATTGGCATCACAGGAATGATTTAAGTTTTCATCCAAACTTTCTTCAGTGTCACTATTTGGTAGAGCCAGATACTTATTCTCATTAACTATCCAAATTGAACGGCTTCTATAATTTCCCGACAAGGATTGTTCTTTCGAAATCAATTCGCCTCCAAATTCCATTATTTTTTCTCCTTTAATTATTCTATCCTTAGCCAAAAGGCCGTCGCCATGTATATCCGATTTGCCAGATTTGAGTTTGGGGCTAACCCAAGTACGACTTAAATAGGATTTTTGCATATATTTGCAGTGTCGCACAATATTATACCTCCTATGTTGTAGACTTGACAAAATTCGTATATATGATACCATCTGAAAGTCAATCGGCGATTCGCGGCTCGAAAGACATGACCGTTACAGCGACTTTCTCAAAGGGCCGTTTCCCAGACCCGAGAGGATGCAAACCTAGAAAGCACTGATAGGGATAGGCCCCCGCAACGTCGCGCGGGAAGCTGAAAGAAGGCAGCCGGAGGACACTCCCATGATGGAGAAACGGTCCCGGCTTTTTGTTTTCAAAAAAACCCTTGTAAAAATAAGGGAAATGTGCTAGTGTATAGGGTAATGCTTACCAAGCGAAAGAAGGAAAAAGCTGTTAAATTCGTGCAAAAGCACGATAAGGACACGGGGTCGCCCGAAGTCCAGATTTCCATATTAAGTAAGAGAATTGATGAATTGGCGGGTCATTTGAAGAAAAACCCTAAAGACAAGCATTCCCGCCGAGGACTTTTGCAAATGGTGGCGGATAGACGCACCCATATGGCATATTTAAAGAAGAAGAGCGAAAAACGCTACGCTTCTGTCGTCAAAAAACTAGAACTTAGTAAGTAAGCATTTTCTGCAAAATTGTGCCTACAATTTTGCAGAATGAGTTATGAGCCAGGTGAGTTAGGAGTTATGAATTTAAAAATCGTAACTCATATCTCTTAACTCTTACCTCGAAGGGGCCACTAGAAACGACAGACTTCGAAATATTTTATAAGTTTATTTTCGCGCTAAGTCGCGAACAAATTTTATGAGTGTAATAAAACATAAGGAACAGCGCGTTGGCATGTTTATTGATGCGCAAAATCTTTATCATAGCGCCAAAAATCTTTATCACGGTAAAGTAAATTTTGGACAAGTAGTGAAAGACGCTGTTTTTGGCCGTGAACTTATTCGCGTTATCGCTTATGTCATAACAACAGAAGCGGGAGATGAAACGGGTTTTTTTGAGGCCCTGACAAAAATGGGTATTGAGATAAAAACAAAGGACCTGCAGATCTTTTGGGGCGGAGCCAAAAAAGCCGATTGGGATGTCGGGCTTGCGGTTGATGCAATTCGCATGGCACCCAAACTAGACACAATTATTCTTGCAACGGGAGATGGCGATTTTGTCCCGCTAGTAGAATTCATGCGAAATAGTTTTGGTTGCCAAGTTGAAGTTGTTTC
The DNA here is from genome assembly GCA_038063555.1 of Patescibacteria group bacterium. Lineage (GTDB taxonomy): Bacteria > Patescibacteriota > Minisyncoccia > Phycocordibacterales > JAKFXT01 > JAKFXT01. The sequence goes on from JBBTUX010000010.1 coordinate 37,327, forward strand.
TTTTGGTAAATCAACCTCAAGCGCTCTGAAAGAAGCGGCTGACGATTTCTTTGACCTCTGCGAGAACCCTAAAAAATATCTTTTAGGCGGTGGAGGGGGCGTAAGTAGACGACCAAGAAAAGGATATCGCTCACCAGAAGAAATTCTTTCAGATGAAAAAGTAGAAGAACAAGAATTGGGGGAGAAAGATGAGTAAAGCGAGCTTAAAGTTTTATAGCTTCTAGGTTTTTCCGCCAAAGGCGGATCCGCCTCAGGCGGAAGCTTTAATACAAATACAAAAAATTCAGAGAGTTGCAAAACCCCTCCGCCTTAGGCGGAGGGGTTTTGTTTTTTGACATATTCAAAAATAAGAGTAAGTTTTAAAAAGCTGATCGTACAAACCTTTCATTTTTTGTGAGGTAAACATGTCCTGGTACAAAAATCTTTCGCCGGTTGAACAAGAATTTTTTCGAATGCAAGAAGAAAAAAAAGAAGAGGAGGCATTATTCACAGCTGACTCCGAACTGACAGACGAGAAAAAGTCTCCTTTCTGCTTATGCGGAGAAAAACCACAAGCTGGCTATTACATCAGACAGAATGACGAGGGAGAAACTGGTGAACACAAGCGGTGGCGTTGCGCTTGTACAAATACCGAGTGTCCAATTCTCATGTGGGAGGGTTGGCACAACACCAAGGGTGAAGCGTTATCCGATTGGGCAAAGTTCATAAAAAACGAAAAAAATAAAAAACCCAAAAAGAAATAATTCCGTCCGAACGACTCTTCAGCCCTCCGCCTTAGGCGGAGGGCTTTGCTTTTTCACTTGAAATTAATTAGAGTGGATTCACCCCATTAGATAACTCGAATTGTCTAATGGGGTGAATTATAAGTTAGCGAAGCTTTTAGATAGGCAGATCTGAAGAAAAATCTTCAGCGCTGAAATCTAAAAGTTTCTTTAGAAAAATGGAAACAAAAAAATATTCTCTGGATTTTGCTGGAGAAACTTTAGTCGCAGAATTTAGCGACCTTGCCAATCAAGCCAATGGTTCAGTAATTTTGAGATATGGCAACACAACTGTTTTAGCAACAGCTGTAATGGGCAAACACGATAAAGAAAGTGATTATTTTCCCTTAACGGTAGATTATGAAGAAAAGTTTTATGCGTCCGGCGTGATAAAGGGCAGTCAGTATGTTCGTCGCGAAGGTAGGCCCGGGGATGATTCAATTTTGCGTGGTCGCATACTTGATAGAACAATTCGTCCACTTTTTGATCAATCAATTCGTCGCGAAATCCAAGTGGTAATAACGACTTTGGCGGTTGATAAACACGACCAGGACATTCTGGCTGTTTTGGCGGGGTCTCTTTCAATTGCTACCTCTGACATTCCTTGGCATGGACCAGTGGGAAGTGTCAGAGTTTCTAGAAAAAAAGGCCTGCCTGCCGCGACGGGTACGGCGCAGGCAGGAAGTAAGGATTGGATATTAAATGCCACTTTTGCAGACAGAACAGAAGATACCTTGGACTTTGACATGGTTGTTTGTGGCAAGGACGGACTCATAAATATGATAGAAGTTGAAGCTGGTGAAATATCAGAAGATGAAATGAAAGAAGCGTTAGAATTTGCTAGTAAAAATATTTCTATTCTTGAAGAGTTTCAGAAAAAAATAATCAAAGAAATTGGAAAAGAAAAACAAAAGTTTGAAAAAACTAATTTAAGCGAAATAGAGTTAACTCTGTTTTATGGAATTGTGACTCCAAACTTAGACAAAGCGATATTTTCTGGCTCGGGAAAGGTGGGAATTTACGCCTTAAAAGAAACTTGGATGAATAAATTTGCAGAAAATTTTCCAGAAGGAAAGTCTGCTCTTGCAGAAAATATATATGATGAAGCGATAAACGATTGTCTCCATAAAGAAACAATAGAAAAAGAAAGGCGGCCCGATGGGAGAAAACTAAACGAGTTACGATCTTTATTTGCTAAAGCTGGAGGAATATCCGACGTGTTGCACGGTTCAGGTATTTTTTATAGAGGTGAAACTCATATGTTTTCCGCGCTAACTTTAGGTGGACCAAAAGATTCGCAAACAATTGATTTTGTTGACGGATCAGAAAAGAAAAAAAGATTTTTACATCATTATAATTTTCCGCCATTTTCTGTTGGTGAAGTGGGCAGAATGGGTGGAACAAACAGAAGAATGGTTGGGCACGGCGCTTTGGCGGAAAAATCCCTGCGCGCCGTAATTCCCCACAAAGATATTTTTCCTTACACCATAAGATTGGTTTCGGAAACCCTTTCTTCAAATGGTTCGAGTTCAATGGGAAGTGTTTGCGCCTCATCTTTAGCTTTGATGGACGGAGGCGTGCCAATTAAGAGAGCTGTTGCGGGAATTGCTATGGGTTTAATGTATAAAAATGAAAATGAATACAAAATACTAACGGACATTCAAGGCCCAGAGGATGAACATGGTGATATGGATTTTAAGGTAGCAGGAACCAGCGAGGGGATTACCGGCGTGCAACTTGATGTAAAGGTTTCTGGAATTTCTCTAAAAATATTGGGGGAGGCACTTACACAAAGCAAGAAAGCCCGATTGGAAATTATAGAAACATTAAACAAAGCGATTGAGAAACCTAGAGATTCAATTTCACCGCGTGCACCAATGATTGTGGTAATAAAAATAAAACCAGATCAAATTGGACTCATTATTGGTTCTGGGGGCAAAACTATAAATGAAATTCGTGAATTAACAGAAACAGAAATTGACATTGAAGATGACGGGTCTGTTTTCATAACAGGAAAGAATGGGGGAGCCGAAAAAGCAAAAAAAATAATTGAGGAGATGACCCGCGAATACTTCAAGGGAGATCGTTTCAACGGCATGGTTGTAAAAATTTTGGATTTTGGCGCTTTTGTAAAAATTGGTCACAACACTGAAGGACTGGTTCACATTTCGGAAATTGCACCCTTCCGCGTAGAAAAAGTTTCTGAAATTCTGAAAGAAGGAATGCTGGTTCCAGTTGTAGTAAAAGAGGTGGACGAAAGAGGTCGGGTTAATCTTTCCATCAAACAAGCAGATAAAGATTTTGCCGAGCGCCATGGAGCAAAGCCACCGCAAAACGCTAGTGGAGGTAGTGCCACAAAAGTGTAGGCAGAATATAAAAAGATGCTATTAGCACCTCTCCCTGCCAGCAGAGAGAGATGCTAATATATATTCAAATGAAAGATGATCTGCAAAAAATGATTGATGAGCAATTGCAGTCTGGTAAAGGTGACCCTAAAAAGGCCTTTTCCAAAGTAGAGATTGACAATATTATTTTAAATCCGGACGAAACAAAAATACCAACCAATAATACTATCCCCCCAAAATCCACTGTAACAGAAACAGTCGAAACGGAAGATTCGGTTGAAAAAGAGCTCCCAGATCACGTAGTGGATCTTGATAAAGAGTTTGGAGTAATAAAACAAAAACCAATAGACGTAACTCCTATTGCTAAAACGAAAGCTCCGAAAACTATTGCCGAACTTCTTTCAATAGAAGCCAGTGTTGCCAAAAATCCTCCCAAAACTAGACCCCAATCATCTTCCGAATATTCTTATGAGAATACAAAAGAGGCTATTCCGCCATCTGGCATAGATAAAGTAAAAGAAACCCTCAAACAAATTTCTTATACACCAAAAAGCAAATCGTCAACAATTATAAAAAAACTAAGAACCCTAGAGGGAGATATTGAGGAAGCAATGAGAAGCGGTAAAACCACTTTAACTTCCTTTGTAACATCAGAGTTAAGCCGTAAAACAACAGTCGTTGCTCCGGAGGGAATGGCTAAAGAGGTTGAGGAAAAAACTTCCAACAAAAACTCGGTTCCCCTAATAAAATTTGTTGCAATTTTTGTTGGACTAGCCCTTTTGGGAGGAGGAATATACGCTCTCTATTACATAATGGTGAAAGAAAAAGAACCAATAATAACCATTGATGCCTCCAAGGCTAGCGGCCCTATTGTTCCGGCACAATCTGAAGTAAAAGTTAGCGCAGATAAACACAATTCTTCCTACCTTCGGGCGGCAATCGCAACCGAAAGAAATCAAAGTCAGGGCAATTTGAATGAAATAAAAAATATTATTCTTACAAAAAATGGTCTTTTGGGAGACATTGCCTTGAGCACAGAAAGTTTTATGAAAATTCTTGAAATGCGCATACCACCAGAGCTTTTGCGCACCCTGGCTTCTTCCTATATGCTCGGGGTTCATAAATTCAGCGAAAATCAGTCCTTCATAATTTTAAAAACCGATTCATATGACACGGCAAGAGCCGGTATGCTTGACTGGGAAAAAAATCTTGAAGAAGATGTGGGAAAATTGATACGGTCTTCGGGCGATTTTACCTATGCCACTTCAAGTGACGCAACAACAAATAGACGCACTTTCAAAGATGAAACCATAAAGAACCAAGATGCTCGAGTACTTTATGATGAGAATAATAATTTTCTCTTCCTATACACATTTCTTAAAGATAGGGAAACAATTGTTTTTGCTTCACACCCCGAAACCCTGGCTGAAATTATAAGCGGTCTTTCAGGAAGAAAAGTGGTTGAATAAACCCCATTAGATGACAGAGCTATCTAAACGGGGTAAAAAATTATCAAAAAAATGTATTAGTGTTAGTATGTCCAATATGTCCATAGATACAAATCATTTTAAGAAAAGGTTGGAGGAAGAATTGCAGATTTTAGAAGGAGAATTAAAAAGTGTGGGACGTCGCAACCCTGATAATAAAAATGATTGGGAACCAACTCCCTCTGATTTAAAACCGGACATGGCTGATGATATGGAAGTTGCAGACTCCATTGAGGAATATGAAACTAACGCGGGGATTCTAAAACAATTAGAAATTCGCTATAACGATATCAAAAGCGCTTTAAAAAGAATCGCTGACGACACCTACGGAGTGTGTGAAATATCGGGAAAACCAATTGAAAAAGAGCGTCTTGAAGCAAATCCTGCCGCCCGTACTTCAATTGCTAATAAAGACAAAGAGGGAAAGTTGAGAGAAGAGGGTAAATAACTTTTTACAAATGAAGCACTTTGCCAAAGTTCATAGTGCTCAAACCCATTTAATAAATGGTTTTATTGTTGATGTTGAAATAGACCTATCCAAAGGGTTGCATTCTTTTTCTATTGTGGGACTGCCAGATAAAGCAAATGAAGAAGCCAAGGATAGAGTTTCGGCGGCTATAAAACACTCTGGGTTCAGCTCTCCAAAATCACATAATCAAAAAATAGTGGTTTCTCTTGCTCCAGCCAATCTAAAAAAGGAGGGTCCCCTTTTTGATTTAGCAATTGCTCTTGCTTATTTACTAGCCAAAGAAGAAATAGATTTTGACACCACAGATAAAATTTTCATAGGCGAACTTTCTTTGGATGGAAAATTGCGAGGAGTTTCTGGGATACTGCCTTTGGTTGAAACAGCCAAGAAAAAAGGATTCAAGGAAGTTTATGTGGCCGAAGAAAATGCAGAGGAGGCGGCTCTTATTCGTGACATAAAAATTTACGGGGCACCTTCACTTTCAAAGGTGGTGGAACATTTAATAAGTAAAACTCCGATACTAAAATCGCAAGAAGAAACAAAAATAGAAAAAGGTTTAAAAAATAATGAAAATCCTGAAACTGACTTTGTTGATATAAAAGGGCAAGAAACGGGAAAAAGGGGACTTCTAATCGCGGCTTCTGGCGGTCATAACATTGCCCTATATGGTCCAGCGGGAACTGGAAAAACAATGCTAGCAAGAGCTTTGCCAACAATTTTGCCAGAGCTTTCTTATGAAGAAATTTTGGAAGTTACTTCTATTCACTCTGTTGCCGGAGTGCTTCGCGAAAACTATATTTCTATTCCACCGTTCCGCTCCCCTCATCACACTTCCTCTTATGTTTCCTTAGTTGGCGGAGGAACATTTCCCAAACCGGGAGAAGTAACTCTTTCTCATAGAGGCGTTCTTTTTCTGGATGAATTCCCAGAATTTGAGAGACGTGCAATTGACGCTTTGAGACAACCACTGGAAGACAAAACAATTTCAATTTCCAGAGTAAGGGGGAGCAGTGTGTTTCCAGCAAATTTTATTTTAATTGCCGCACTTAATCCCTGTCCTTGCGGAAATTTCGGAAGTACCAAAACTTGTAATTGCACTCCCAAAGATTTGGCGCGTTACAAAAAGAAAATATCAGGTCCTATAGCTGACAGAATTGACATGTGGATTGAAGTACCTCTAATTAAACACAAAGTTTTGGGAGAAAAATCTGGCGGAAAAAAGAGTTCTGAATTCAAAAAAGAAGTTATTGCGGCAAGGACGCATCAAGAAAAAAGGTTTGCGAATAAAAAAAGAAAAACATTAAATTCAGATATGAGCGCTAAAGAGGTTGAAAATTTGGTTCCACTGAGTAAAGAGGTGAGAGAAATTCTAAATAATTCCGCCGAAAAATTGCAGCTCTCTGCAAGAAGCTATCACAAAATTATAAAGTTGGCGCGAACAATCGCCGATTTAGAACACGAAAGATTTGTGCTCCCCCAACATATCTTAGAAGCGCTTCAATATAGACAAAAAGAAATCTAGAAAGGATTAGCCGCACCGCGAATTTCAAAGTGAACATGCGTTCCCGTTGCTTTACCTGTGGCGCCCATTTCTCCAATTACTTGTCCTTGCACTACCCTCTCGCCCGGTGAAACCAAATTTTTACTTAAGTGAGCATATAAAGTTTGTGTGCCATTGCCATGTTGCACTACAATATATTGACCATAACCCGCATTCCAACCAGAAATTCTGCTTGTAAGGACTACACCTGTAGCTGAAGCTATGACTGGCGCACCCCTGAAACTAGCCAAATCCACACCATTATATCCGTGAAGTCCTTGCGTTCTGATGCCACCAAGAATCGGCCTTAGGTAAAAGCCATCAATTTTTGGTCCACCGACACTTTTCCTCCAGGCGCTAGTAACAGCACTCACGCTTGGCGCAGTTGCGATTTCCCCATCTGGAACCATGACTATTTCGCCAATAGCCAAAACAATATTTCCTTCAAAATTATTGAACTGCAAAATTTCTTTTTCATCAGCTTTATACTTTTTAGCAATTGATTTTATAGTATCTCCTTTTACAACAGTGTGTTGAACCCCAGAAATCGGTAAAATAATAAGTGTTTGTCCTGGTTTAATAATGCCACCAGAAATATCATTGGCCCAGGCTATTGTATTTTTAGAAACACCAAAAAGTTTAGCAATTGAAGAAAGGCTGTCCCCAGATCTCACCACATACAAACTAATGTGACCCATAGCAATTTTCTCTTCAACGTCAAGTGCCGTTCCTTCTGGTCCGTCTTCCGAAAGAAGGGCGCTACCTGAAACAACCGTAATGTCGCCACCCCCCTTTGCAGGATTTGGGTCTGGGCTCACCGCCGCTTGAAGCAAACCCATTGTTTGCGTATTCATAGACCTTCTTTCCATGATTTCCTTTGGTTTTTCAAAAAAATCAGTAATAAGCGAGAAAAAACCAGCGTTCGCGGCGCTGGGTACAATAAAAAATAGAGCAAAAACGGCAAACAGAATGACTTGTTTTAGAAAAAACGATAAAAATCCACTACCATTATGTGGCCCCCCGAGAACAGCTTCGGTGGAGCTTTGTTTTTGTTTTATTTTAATAAGCCCTAAAGGTTAAGCTAACTCCTCTCTTTTCTTTACCATTTTGGTGAATAATGGCTTTGTTAAGCCACTTTTATTAGCATCCTTCTCTTCCTATACATCTAATATACCCCCCTCAAACCGAGTGTCAACCTTTGGTTTTCTGGCATGTGGATAAGGTAAAAAATAAGAAAGTAGTCAAAAAATAACATTCGGTACGTATGTTAAACTGCCAAATGAACAACGAAATGTCTCATCTTGAAGGATTAAACTCAAAACAAAGAGAAGCAGTTAAGGCCACAGAGGGTCCTCTTTTAATATTAGCGGGGGCGGGGGCGGGAAAAACCAAGACCATAACCCATAGAGTCCTAGAAATAATAAAAAAGGGGGTCTTTCCACATCAAATACTGGCTGTTACTTTCACCAATAAAGCGGCTAAGGAAATGCGCGAAAGAATTTTTAACCTAATAGAGAAAGACCAGACCATAAATTTACCTATTTCGGAATTTACTCGACCCTTTATTTCTACTTTTCACTCATTGGGGGTGCACATTTTGCGAGAAAATTCTTCTTTACTTAAAATCCCGCGCCATTTCACAATTTATGATAGAAGCGATTCTTTAAGCACCCTACGAAGTGCCATAAAAGAACTTTCATTGGACCCAAAACAATTTGAGCCAGCGAAATTTTTAGCAATAATTTCTAAACAAAAAGGAGAGGGTATTTCTTTATCATATTATGAAGAAAGGGCTAGTGAAAATTACCTTGACCGCATTCTTCTTTCCATTTGGAAAAAATATGAAGAAAAACTTTTAAAGGATAAATCCTTTGACTTTGATGATTTGCTTTTGGTTACCAAGGATTTGTTGAAAAAAAATGAAAACGTGAGAAAACATTATCAAAATATTTGGCATTACATTCACATAGACGAATATCAAGATACCAATAAAGTTCAATATGAAATTACCAAACTTTTAACTGGAAAAGAAAAAAATGTTTGTGTTGTCGGGGACATTGATCAAAGTATTTACAGTTGGCGTGGCGCTGATTTCAAAAACATTATGCGTTTTGAAAAAGATTATCCCGAAAGCAAAACGATTTTACTGGAACAAAACTATCGTTCCAGCAAAATAATATTGAAAGCGGCCAATTCTATTATTGAAAAAAATACTTTACGCAAAGACAAGAAACTTTTTACAGAAAATGCGGAAGGGGAGAAAATTTCTCTTTTCGGCTCTTATGATGAAGTGGGTGAAGCATTGTTTGTAGCCGAAAAAATAAAAAGTTTGTTGCGAGAGGGGAAAAAAACAAGAGATTTTGCCGTTTTGTATCGCGCCAATTTCCAATCTCGGATATTAGAGGAAACTATGCTTAAAGAAAATATTCCTTATCAGGTGCTCGGCACAAAATTTTATGAAAGAAAGGAAGTAAAAGACATTATCAGTTATTTACGCGCTTCTCTTGATGAAAATAATCTAAATGATTTCCGAAGGATTGTTAATACCCCTCCAAGAGGAATCGGCAAAACTACTTTGTTAAAAATTATAGAAAAGAAAGAAGGGGAATTGCCAAATGCAACCAAAGAAAAAATATTTATGGTTAGAAAACTTCTAGCGGAAATAAAAAATATGGCTTTAAATAAGAAGTTATCGGAAACAATAATGTTTATTATAGAAAAAAGCGGTCTTAAAAAATATTATGAAGGTGAGGGGGATGTTGGGGTGGAAAGATTGGAAAATATGTTTGAATTAATTTCCGTATCTAGTAAATACGATTCATTTACAAGAGAAGAGGCCTTGGATTTATTTCTGACAGAGTGCGCACTTTCTAGTGACCAGGATGATTTGAAAGAAGAAAAAGAGGGAGTGCGATTAATGACGGTGCACGCCGCTAAAGGATTAGAATTTGATTATTGTTTTATTACAGGATTAGAAGAAGGGCTTTTCCCTCACGAAAAACCAGAAGGCAAAAAAAATCTCGAGGAAAAAGAAGAGGAAAGAAGGTTGTTTTATGTTGCCTTAACCCGCGCCCGCAAAAAACTATTTTTAACTTATTCATCTGTAAGGAGCCAATATGGCACGAGGACTATGAATATACCTTCCTCTTTTATAGATGATATAGCTCCAGAAATTTTAGAAAATGAATTTGGCGAAAACGATAGCGCCAAAGGAAAAGTAATTTATCTTGAATAATGTCTCTTGAATAATTAAAAACTTAAAAATCAATCTAGTAACATAATTGGTGCATATACTCCTTTTATGTTAGTGTATAAAAATGACTACAAAAAAAGAATTGTTCACTAAAATAATTTTGACAACTTTGATAGCCGGGACAGTAATAGCGAGTGTGGCTATCGCTCCAGGACTTGGTCCCGTTCTTCGTTTATTTGACAATAAAAATAATAAGAGAAGGTTGGGTTTTTCGCGTGCCATTAAAAATTTGGAGGAAAAAAGAATGGTAAAAATTTTTAATAAAGACGGAAATTTAATTATTAAAATAACAGATAAAGGAAAGGGGAGGGTTCTAAAATATAAATTTGATGAAATGAAAATTTATAACCCCAAAAAATGGGATGGGCTATGGAGAATTGTCATGTTTGATATTCCAACAAAAGACAACAAAAAACGAGATATTCTCCGTTTAAAATTAAAAGAAATGGGCTTTGAAATGACTCAAAGATCTGTTTTCGTTTATCCTTACCCAGCAAAAAACGAGATTGACTTTCTGGGAGAGTATTTGGGAATTAGAAAACATATTACCTGTATTCTTGCAAAAGAAATGGAGGGGAGTAGGAATTATAAAAAACTTTTTAAACTTTAGTTTTTAAAAAATTAACCCTCTAGATTATAGATTTCTTGAAAAAACTCTTAGCAACACAAACGGAGTATATGCTCTGTTTGTGTTAGTGGGGATTGTCTTAATTTAAAAAAGGTATAAGGTGACCTCATGCCAAAGATAAAAAACAATATAAGAATCAAGAAGTGGCCCAAGAAACAATTTGGGCAAAACTTTCTGACCAACAAAACAATCGTTAATAGAATGGTGAAAACTGCTCTAATAAAAGAAGCTGACATTGTTCTTGAAATAGGAGCGGGCAAGGGAGTTTTGACAGAAGAATTACTCAAAAGTGGAGCAAGAGTTTTGGCTGTTGAGAAAGATCGCGACTTGATACCAGAATTGAAAGAAAGGTTTTCTGAAAAAATAAAAAATGAAAAATTAATTTTGATTGAAAAAGATATTCGCGACATTAATTTAAAAAATTACAAATTTAAAAATGGTAAGTGGAAGTTGGTTGCCAACATTCCTTATTACATCACTGGAGAAATTCTAAGAAGATTTTTGGAAAATAAAATACAGCCATCTCTAATGGTCCTAATGGTGCAAAAAGAAGTCGGGCAAAGAATTGTGGCGCGAGATGGCAAAGAAAGCATTCTTTCAATTTCTGTAAAAGTATACGGCAAAGCAACTCTTGTTTCCTATGTTTCCCGTGGCAATTTTACCCCGTCGCCAAACGTTGATTCGGCTATTATAAGCATCTCAAATATCAACAAGAATTTTTTTAAAGGTTTCAGTGAGAAAAAATTCTTTGAAATACTGAGAACAGGCTTTGCTCATAAGAGAAAATTCCTTTTTTCTAATTTATCTATTCTTTTTTCTGTAGATAAACTGAGAAAATCTTTCAAAAAGGCAAATATACCCCTAAATATAAGGGGGGAAGACCTTTCTTTATCACAATGGGGTGAATTATCTCTGCTACTTTAGAGAGTGGGGACGATCTTAAGGCCAAATATTGAAAACTATCCCCAAAGGTAGGTGTCTTTAAGGAATTAAGGGACATTTGTCTGATACAATTGGTGGAGGCAAAGATGGAAAACTTTGCAAAAATACTGCCTAGCAGACGCTTTTCGGCCGTGTTGGGGTCGTTGGTATTTGTTATTGTCTTAGTTTGGGGAGCCAAAGCCCTTTCTATGTCAAAAAATTCTTCTGTTTCCATTGCCGATAGCCCCTCTCTCATTACAAGCAGTGAAATAGAACGTCTCTCTTTTGAAAAAGTAAATTTGATTGATAGCGATGAAGATGATCTGAAAGATTGGGAGGAAATTCTCTGGCAAACCGACCCTAAAAACCCCGACACTGATAGCGACGGAACAAACGATGGGGAAGAAATAAAGAAAAATAGAGACCCTAAAGTTAAGGGTCCTAGCGACACTTTGCATTTACCAGTTGGCACCGACCAAAGCACAGTAAATAAAGTTGAGGAAAAATTAACAACCACAGATTTGGTGGCGCGAGATTTTTTCAGTAAATACCTCGCCGCAAAACAAAGTGGGCAACCTATAGACAGTAATATATCTGGCCAAATAGCTTCCTCTGTTTTAACGCAAACAAAAACTATAGGAATAGTCAGACTTTATAGCCAAGGCGATTTAATAATTGATAAAAACGACAACACCGAAAATTTAAAAAGTTATGGTGAAAAAATGGGAAGCATTATAAAAAATACACCTCCTTGGAAAGAAAGTGAGTTAGAAATTATTAAGCAAGCGCTTGAAAGAGAGGACGAGAGCATTTTGAAACGACTTGACCCTATTATAAATGGCTACACTTCAATGCGCGAACAAATGTTAAAAATTACTGTGCCAGAAAAAGCGATTCCTACTCATTTGGATTTATTGAATGCTATGGAGAAAATAATTTCTTCACTAAAATCCGCTCAAAATGTTTTCAAAGACCCGGTAACAGCATTGACGATTTTTGGAAAATATTCAGAAACAATTACAGGGCTTCATAGAGTTTTTATTGATATACGAGGACTTTTCCAAAGAAATAACATTACCTATGACAGCTTAAAAAACGATGGATATTACTATGCCAATTTTGCAGATTTAATTGAATTGAGCGCAAAAAAACAATGATTATTTCTTCTTTGCAAAAGCAAAATAGGTTGATATTTAAGGCCGTTTCTGTGTTTGTAGTATTAGCGTTTTTATTTTCACCTATTCTACCTGCCAAAAAAGTCGAGGCGCTAGTTGTGAGTTGTCCAGTTTGTGAGGCCATACTTACCACCATAAGCACTGTGTCGACCTACATAATTGGCGGTGGCATAGCGTTTTTGGTTACTAAAGAAAAAGTCCTAGACCCGATTTTCAAAATGATTGCGCGCATGATTTTACGGGGCATAACACAAAGCATTATCCAATGGGCAGCTGGTGGCTTCCAAGGCAATCCATCTTTTATACAAAACCCCACACAATTTTTTGCCAATGTGGCTGACCAGGCCATAGGACAAATAATTTATAACAACGCCGGCCTACAATGGATGTGTAGTCCATTCCGGCTTCAATTGAAACGCGCTCTTATTTACAATCGCTCTTTTACCCAAAGGTCACAGTGTACCTTGACCGGCATAGTCGGAAACTATGAAGGATTCATAAGTGGAGTTAATAATGAACTTGGAACTTTGGGTGGTTGGAATGCCTGGAACGTAATGGCAACGCAACCAGAAAATAATCCCTATGGAGCATACGCACTTTTTAATCTTCAGGTTGAAGCCGCTATTACAACTGACAAAACGCGCGAGCTCAATCTTCTAAATTGGGGTAAGGGATTTTTCTCTTGGAAAGAGCCTGGATGTGTTCAAAGGGCAATGGCAAATAAGCAAATACAAGATACAAGAGATGTTTACGAAGGTGAGGGAGGCGGAGCTCCACTTCCTCAAGTAGTAAGTGAGGACGCTGCGGGTAATGTGAATCTTTACGATCGAGTGCCAGAGAATACCAACCCAAACAAATGCGACACAATCACTCCCGGAAGCGTCATCGCTGACTCCGTCAACAAAGCTCTTGGTGCGGGGCAAGACGAACTTATTGCGGCGGATGAAATCGGTGAGGTTTTGGGAGCCGTGCTTTATGGACTGGTTACCAATGTTTTGGGGGATGCTGGTTTGTTTGGCGCCGGCGGAGGGGGTGGCGTATATTCAAATGATTACGAGGCACAAGTAGAGCAAGAGGATAGAGAGGTTTTTCAAACAACTAAAAACGACACTGTTTCTCAAATAGTTTCTAGTGCAAACGATGAAAATAGTTATATTGCAACTAAAAATCAATCTATTGCTCGTATAGAAATTTCAGCCCAAAAAGTGCGTGACATTATAGGGTGCTATCAACAAAGAATTGCTCTTGCCGCAAGTAGCACAGAGCCGGTTAATATAGCTCTGTTCCAAAATGAAATTGCTAGCGCCTCAACCACGCTTGCTCAAGTTCTCTTAAGAAAAGCACCTCTTCAGAGGGACATATCAATAGGGGAAAACAACTTAAACAATTTAAATTCATTGGGCGACCGAATGAGTGCTTTGCCGTATGAAAGAAGAGATTCTTTCCGCTCCCTTGCAAATGAATTTGCAAACTTGCTTTCTCAAATACATTACCAAGGAGATGTGATACAGGCAGAATATGAACGCGATTTCACCATTCCTGAAAGTTTGAAAACAATAGATACTCAGAGTGATCAGAAGTTCCAACAATGTCAAAATCCGCCTGAAACAAACAATCAAGCAGTATGAGAAAGAAATTTGAATACATAATAGTAATTTCAATAATTCTTCAAAGTATTTTTGGATTTGTTTTGCCGGCGCAGGCGCAAGAAAATGACAATGTAAGTGCCACATTTAATGCCGAAAATGCCACACAAATAAATAATGCCAACACCACCATTCCCTCAGGAGGATTGGAAAACCCTGCAAACAATCCAAGCAATCCAAATGCTTACAGTCCTCAAGCCGCCGCACAAGAAGCGCAACAAAAACAAGAAGCCGCTAAAAATGCGAAAAAAACTGAAATTCCAGAATTATGCACTTGGAAAGAGAAAGTTACGTTAAACATATCGGAATGCGTGGGAAACCTTCTTTTAGTCATAGGAGGCGCTTTTGTGGGAATAACAGGAACATTTTTAAACTTCTCAATCGAGATTACAGTTTTACAAATGTCAAAATTTGTTAATGACGTTGGAGTTATTACCGCGGGATGGAAAACTTTCCGCGACCTTGCCAATATGTTTTTCATCTTTATATTAATTTATATTGCCATTGCCACAATTATAGGTGCTGCCAGTATGAATACCCGCAAATCGCTGGTAATGGTAATAATTGTAGCCCTTCTTATTAACTTCAGTATGTTTTTCACTAAGGTAGTAATTGACGCATCAAATATTCTGGCCATTCAATTTTATAATTCTATAAGCAAAGGGCCTAGTTCTTCAAATAATGGTTTCTCTTGGGTTTTTATGAACGCTTCGCGTCTTACCACCCTTTACCCGACCGACAGTTCTGCGACTGATAGTGCTAAAGCTAAGGGGTATAAAGGATCAAATATTCTTCTAATTGGTTTCTTCGGGCTTATATTTGGGATTATTTTATCTTTTTGTTTTCTTGCTATAGGAATTTTATTTGTTATAAGATTTGTAGTTTTACTTTTCTTAATGATGCTTTCGCCAATTGCCCTTTTGGGTCTTGTTGTAAACAGAATGGGAGAAGTTTGGACTAAGTGGCTTAACACATTATTTAGAGAAGCCATTTTTGCTCCGACTATTATGGCCATGCTTTGGATTATTGCTTCAATAGTGAACAATACGGCCTTCATAAATGCAATAAACCGAAATGGTCAAACAGATGGAGGATTTTATAATATCATTGGGGAAACAATCAAAGATTCCATGGCTGTGGCAGTTAATTTTGGAATTTTGATAGCAATGCTCATAGGAGCTCTCATTATTTCAAAAAACTTCAGTGGTTCAGCCGGCGGCGCCGTCTTGGGCGCCGCCGAAAAGTGGTCCAGAAAAGCAGCTGGTGGCATGACTTTCGGCGCCGCCGGCTTTGCTGGAAGAAAAAGCTTTGGCTGGGCAGGAAACAAATTGGCTGAAAATAAGGGGCTTGAACGCTTTGCGGCTAGAAATCCTTTTGTTGGTGGAAATATTTTGAGAGCGGCAAAGGGAGTTGCGAGTTCTAGTTTTGACGCTCGTGGCGCAGGAATCAGTGCCTTGGGAGATGCCGGAGGGAAGGGTGGTTACAGAGGCATACTTGAGGCGCAAGTTAAAGAACGCCAACGCAGAGCGACAGAACTTAAAGATGTAAAAATCTATTCTGATGAAAAAACTGAAACCGAAGCCACAGGCAGAGAAGAAGCTATAAAAGGATATGACACTCGCATTGCTGAATTAAATAAAAAAGCCGCTGAATTGAGAATGGTAACACCGAAAGACGTGGCTGATGGAGAGAGATTGGCGGCAGAAAGAGAAAATATTGAAAAACAAAGAGTGGGAACTATAAATCTAAGAAACGAAGCCCAAGCCAAACTAAAAGAAATTCATACAGATCAAGGCAGAACAAAAACAGGTGAGCAGGTTTATGGTGAGCAACTAATGCAAGGACCAATTGCTGCTGTCATGAAGAGGCTTTCAGCAGAACGTGAAAAGTCTTCCAAAAAGATAGACGAGCCATACGCCAAAGATCGATATAAACAAGAAACCAAATATGCCGATGATATTACTCTTAATAGACTCGATGCTCAAATAGAAGAGCTTAGGGCACAGCTAGAAAGGGGAGCGAAAGCGGGGGTCAATGCTTCAGAAGCTATCGCGCGACACACCGAAGAACTTTCTAAGGTTGCTGAGAAAATGTCTAAAGTGGATTCAGAGGTCAAGTGGGGTCGCGCTAGTAACGAAGAAAGAGAGGTCTTAAAAACTGAGAGTGAAAATCTTAAAAAGAAAATCGATGAGATTCAAAAAAACTCAAGTCGAGCGGCTAATTTACAAAAAGAACTTTTAGAAAAACAAATAAGCGACCTTAAAAATCAAAAAAGTAAAATCAAAGGTAAAAGAGCAACAGAAAAATTCCGCGAAGTGGTAAAAGAGTTTGGGTATGATGAAGAAAAAAAACAAGAAAAACCAACACCTGAAGTAAAAAACGATGGTGGGGAAGCGAAAACATAAGATAGAATGTAAAATATAAACATGCACTATTCACCTGATGAGTTACAAAGAAAATTTGATTCTCTGCCTGAAGAACTAAGGGAAGCGATTACTTCTGTTGACTTTGCCAAGTCCCTGCAAGAAATTGGCAAAACGAGTGGCTTGCACTTAGACCAATTAGATCAACTTTTTGAAGAAGTCGGTTTTGTTTTACTTGGAATGACACACCCAAGCGAGTTTGGCAGAAAAATTGGTGTTTTATTTAATCTTCCAGAAGTTGCTAGAAACAGTTTGGTAAAAGAAGTTGATGAAAAAATATTTAAACCAATTAGAACGTCTTTAATGTCTCTTCACAGTAAAACACCAAAAACGACCAACGACTTACGACCAACGACTTACGACAGACAAACAAATGAGGTCAAACCCCGAGAACAAGCAATTCCTCATGAAACTGACTATAGTATGTCGAGAGCTGATATATTGTCTGCAATTGAGAACCCTGTGACCAAAAAAGTTAACATCGATAACACTCCAAAAAGGAATGTAGAAACTAGTGACCCTCATCTATATTTGTCGGAGCATAATGAAATGATTCAAAAAATGAAAATTGCTCCTTTAGCAGGAAACATAATTACTCCTAAAAAATCCTTGGCAGAAGAAGCTGTTTTGGTAGCCCAGAAAAAAGTGGAGGGTGACAAAAGGACTCCCTCTCCCGACAAATCGCAAAATCCCTCTCCAATAATAATTCAGAAAACGCCCCCCGCTCCACAAAATATTCAACCTTTAACAATAGCCACTTCTCCTTTGGAAAAATTGAGCAGTGTTGTCCGTATTCCCAGACAGTCTGTCAACATTACGACACCGCCTACAACAAAAGGTGTCGATCCTTATAGAGAGGTTGTTTAAGAACCAACAACTGACGACTTACAACTAACAATGAGAAAATTCAAATTTCTTGACTGGCAGGTCTATAAAGACTCTCGGGACTTGTTTTCTGAAATATTAAAAATTGTAAAAAAATTACCAAAAGAATATAGATTTGAATTGGGGAGTCAGGTTATTCGCTCGTCTCTTTCTATAACCCTGAACATAGCGGAAGGTAGCGGAAAAGAATCTGACAAAGAGCTTGTTCGTTTTATTGAGATAAGCCTGGGTTCTGCGTATGAAACATTGGCCTGTTTAGACTCAATGAGAAATAGCGAGTTGATAACCTTGGTAGAGTTTAACAATTTGCAAGAAAAAATTTCCTCTGTTTGTAATCAACTCGGCGGACTAAAGAAAAAAGTTGTCTTAACAGAGAAGTTGTAAGTTGTTGGTTGTTGGTTGTAAGTTATAATTAGCTCATGCAATATCAAGTTCCACAATTTATAGAGGTTGAGGACAAACTTTTCGGTCCACTCACTTTAAAACAGTTTATTTACCTTGCTGGGGGGGTTGGCATCGCGGTTGTTCTCTATATTTTCATTCCCATTAAATTTATAGCCATAATTATAGCTGTTCCTTTTGTCGCTTTTGCTATAGCCCTTTCTTTTTATAAGATAAACAGCAAGCCGTTTATTTTCACACTGGAGGCAGCTGTTGGTTATTGGCTGAAAAACAAACTATACATTTGGAAAAAAACAACAAAGAAGATTGAAGCCAAAAAAGAAATGGTTGATGAAGGTCCTTCCATAGAAACTCTTTTAGCCCCCCGTCTTTCTGACAGTCGTCTTAAAGATTTGGCCTGGAGTTTAGATGTTAAGGAGCGCCTTGATTCAAGCCCCTTGGCAAAATACAAAGAGAAAAAACTTTCATTTGAAGAAGAGGAGAAGGAGAGGGTCGAGTTCACTAAGAACTATGACCTGGGTGCAAAAGGTCATAGTTCTTAGAGTTAAGAGTTACGAGATATGAGTTATGAAAAAATTAAAGATTTTACCGACCTTAGAGTATGGCAAGAGAGTCACAAATTGGTTCTTTTGACATACTTATTAACTAAAAAGTTTCCTGCTGAAGAAAAATTCTCACTTACTAGCCAACTTCGTAGGGCAGTTGTATCTATAACTTCAAATGTTGCCGAGGGTTTCGGAAGACAAAGCTATAAAGAAAGGATACAATTTTATTATATGGCTCAAGGTTCATTAATTGAAGTAAAAAATCAACTTTTAGTGGCAAGAGATATTGGATATCTTGACAAGATAAATTTTGAAAAAGTTATGGAACAATCAAATGTCGCTCATCAATTATTGCAAGGATTAATTAGAAGTTCTAAAGAATATCTTACTCGTAACTCGTAACTCTTATCTCATAACTCATTTTATGGCACAACAACAAACAGGTTCTACGCAAGATTTTGTGCCTATAAAGGAGGTGCGTGATGGAGTTGTAATACTTAAAGATGGCGGTCTAAGAGCCATACTTTTGACATCTTCCGTTAACTTCGCTCTAAAATCGCAAGACGAGCAGGGATCAATAATTTTTCAATTTCAAAACTTTTTAAACTCGCTTGAATTTCCTATTGAAATATTTCTTCAGTCAAGAAAATTGGACATAAGACCATATCTTTCGCTTTTAGAAAATCGCTATCGCGAACAAGTGGTTGATTTGCTGAAAATACAAACTCGCGAATATATTGAATTCATAAAAAGTTTCACTGAAAGCGCCAACATTATGACTAAAAGTTTTTTTATAGTAATTCCTTACACTCCTCCAATTTTAACTTCTTCCTCGGTGGGAAACTTTTTCGGTGGCAATAAAAAACCTACCCCGCAAGATTTATCTAATCAATTTGAAGAACATCGAACTCAATTGGAGCAAAGAATCTCCGTTGTAGAACAGGGAATGGTGCGTACCGGAGTAAGGGTTGTGCAACTTGGCACAGAAGAAATAATCGAGCTTTACTATAAAATATTCAATCCGGGAGAGCAGGACAAACCAATGAAATTGTCGTAGACAATTTCATTGGTTTGGAGTTACGAGTTAAGAGACGCGAGTTACGAACAAGAAAGTCCCAAAAAATACTGAATTTGGAGTATAATTTCAGTGTATGACAACAAATAACTTGTTGGGGTCTTTTGTTAATATCATTCTCATAACTCTTATCTCATAACTCTTCCCTTATGGCTTTACTTGATTTTTTTAAATCCAAACCTAAAAACGAGCCGGGGTTAACGGCTATACTCCCTCAAGAGATTTATGAGTCCGGAGTGTTGGAGCTAAAGGACGTTATAGCGCCTTCTGCTTTGAAGATTTCCCCGAAAGAAATAAATTTGGGAGAAAAAATCGTCAGAACTTTTTTTGTTATTTCTTACCCACGCTATTTGACTGAAAGTTGGTTTGCTCCAATTATTAATCTTGATAAGGTTTTTGACGCATCTATTTTTATACACCCCATTGAAACTGCCAAAATTTTGCGACAATTCCAAAAAAAAGTGGCGGAGGTGCAGAGTCAAATACATGAGCGCGAAGAGAAGGGATTGGTTCGAGACCCCGTTCTTGATACGGCTTATCAAGACCTTGAGCACTTGAGGGATTCTTTGCAACAAGCCCAGGAAAAAATTTTTGATGTTGGTCTTTATATTTCAATTTATGGCGATTCAAACCAAGAGTTGGACAAAGTGGAGTCCGAAGTTAAATCAATTCTTGAGTCAAAACTTGTTTATATGAAACCGGCTCTTTTTCAACAAGAGCAGGGTTTCCGAAGCGTTCTCCCCATTGGAACGGATGAGCTTGGCGTTCATTCTAAATTAAATTCTTCTCCTCTTTCTAGCGTTTTTCCTTTTATTTCTTTTGACTTAACGTCGGACAAAGGGATTCTTTACGGTATCAATCGCCACAACGCATCGTTAGTTCTTTTTGATAGATTTTCTCTTGAAAATTATAATTCCGTCACTTTTGCTAAATCTGGTTCGGGAAAATCTTATGCTACCAAGTTAGAGATTCTGCGAACGCTTATGTTTGACTCGGAAGTTATTGTGCTTGATCCAGAGAGAGAGTATGAGTATTTAGCCGAAGCTACAGGGGGACGTTATTTTAATGTGTCATTAACGTCTGAACACCACATAAACCCATTTGATTTACCAATTCCAAGAGAAGATGAGTCAACGGCCGATGTTTTGCGCTCAAATATTGTTAATTTAGTTGGGCTGTTCCGTGTAATGATGGGAGGATTAAGTGCTGAAGAAGACGCTATTATTGACAGGGCAATTAGTGAAACTTATGCTCTCAAAGATATTACGCCGGATTCTGATTTTTCAAACATAGAGCCGCCTTTAATGTCCGACTTTGAATTAGTGCTGACAGGAATGGAGGGTGGTGAGAGTTTGGCGCAACGGCTTACCAAATACACCAAGGGAACTTGGGCCGGGTTTATAAATAGGCCGACAAATGTTGATATAAATAAAAAATTCGTGGTTTTTTCTGTGCGCGACATGGAAGATGAGTTGAAGCCCGTTGCCATGTATATTGTAATGCATTTTATTTGGAATGCTATAAGACGAGAACTCAAAAAACGTCTTTTGATAGTGGATGAGGCCTGGTGGATGATGAAATCCGAAGATACCGCTTCCTTTCTATACAGCTTGGTTAAAAGGGGGCGAAAATA
Source organism: Patescibacteria group bacterium (assembly GCA_038063555.1). Taxonomy (GTDB): domain Bacteria; phylum Patescibacteriota; class Minisyncoccia; order Phycocordibacterales; family JAKFXT01; genus JAKFXT01. Next base: position 58,515 of record JBBTUX010000010.1, read on the forward strand.
TTTCCTAGGAGTTGCCACAATTACCCAAGACGTGGGAGATTTCTTAAAATCACCATACGGCATGCCCATTATTACCAACTCTTCACTTCAACTTCTTTTAAAACAATCACCATCCTCAATTGATGATGTGCAAAAAACATTTAACTTAACCGAGGAAGAAAAATATTTGTTGTTAGAAAGCGATGTGGGAGAGGGAATCTTCTTTGCCGGATTAAAACACGTGGCTATAAAAATAATCGCTTCTTATACTGAAGATCAAATTATAACGTCCGACCCTTCACAGATACTTTCTATTAGAAAAGCAAAAACCGAGCTTAGTTTGGCAAATTAATATGGAGCAAACTCAAAAAATAGATAGAATTCCAAACGTATGGGCTTTTTTTATGGTTTCTGTTGCTATTATATTTGACCTTTTAGGTTTTGGCCTTGCTTTTATTCCAGTTGCTGGCTGGCTTATGGCTTCTGCTGTTGGCGTTGTTGCTTTTTTAACTTTCTTTCTATGGTTTACCTTTCGTGGTGCTGGATATAACAGCACAAGAAAAGTTGCTATTTCAGGCGGCGGATTTCTTGTGGAATTCATACCTCTTTTAAACGCTCTGCCAGCTTGGACTCTTTCCACCTCACTAATGATTATGGTTGTGAAAGGAGAGGATTTATTTGAAAATCAAAAAAATAAATTAAAGTTGAAACCAAAATATTATGGTCAAAAACTGACAGTGAAGCCCGCCGCAAATGATAGAAATTATAAAAGTAATTACACTTCTCCCTCAACACCTTCTCCTGTAAATGCTAGACAAAACCCACCCCTAACAAATCGTGGTTTCAAAGGCATTGCCTCGTCAGATGACACCTCTCGTTTTATTAAAGCTGCATAAAATGACTATTTTTACCAAAAAAATTTTAGTGATACTTGCCCTAAGCTTTTTAAGTTTTTTACCAACCATTGCTTTGTCCCAAACAATAGATTCTTATAAAGATTCTTTGCGCACGGTTATCACTCCGCCAAACCCACAAGCCAATCAAACGATATCAATTCATCTTGAAAGCTCTCTCATTGACCTTTCTCTTTCCACTATAACTTGGAGTGTTGATGGGAAAGTGATACTTAAAGGAAAAGACCGTAGGGTATTGGAAACAAAACTTAAAGAAATTGGCAAAGAAACAAATATTTTGATTTCTGTTAACAGTCCCCTTTATGGCTCTTTTGACAAAGAAATAACTATAAATCCGACCTCAATTAGCTTAATTTATGAAGCCAATACCTATACTCCTCCGTTTTATAAAGGAAAAGCTTTGCCTTCCTCTGAAAGCGTTGTTACGCTACTTGCTTTGCCACGCTTTATAAAAAACAATGGAACCCCAATTTCTTCTAAAGATTTAATTTTCACTTGGAAAAAAGAGGGTGTGGTGGACGGCGCCAATTCTGGTTTGGGCAAAGACACTTATGTTTTTATAACGGGTAGATTACCGGAAGACACACCTTTAATTGAGGTTAGCGCTTTATTCCCCGAAGAAAGTCTGCGTGGCTACTCTTCAATTTTACTCCCTTCGTTTAACCCAGAAATTATTGTCTATGAAAATAATCCAATCCTTGGCGTTATTTTAAATAAAGCGATGTCTAATGACAATCTTTTGTCAGGTAAAGAAATGTCACTTGTCGCTTACCCATATTTCTTTTCCGGAAAAAACAGAGAGTCAATCAATTTTGAATACGCGTGGTATATTAACAATGAAAAAGTGGCTGATATTCCCCAAAACCAAAGCGGGCTAACCATAAGAAGCCCCGAGGGCAGCGGAACTTCCGCTTTGAGAGTGTCGCTTTCCAATATTAGAAAAATTTTCCAGGTCGCTTCAACAAATTTATTGGTAAAATATGGAGAATAAAAACAGCTTTTAGGTTTCAGCTTTCAGCTTCTAGCTTTATGATAAAAAAATTAAGAAAAATCGTTGGGAAAACTTTTCTAATAGTTGTGGTTTTTTTCGTTATCTCCTCGCCATTAATTGTTTCGGCCGAACCAACGGCAAAATGCAACCCCGACCAAAAAGACACATATTGTTTGCTGGCGCCCATCCCTTTCTTTGGCGATAGCGGAGACACCTACAAAACCGGCGACATTGGTAAATATGTAAAAGCTATTATAAATCTTTCTATTGTCATTGCGGCTGTTTTGGCAGTTGTAATGATAACCATAGGCGGTTTTAAATATATGACCAGTGAGTCTATTGGGCTAAAAGAAGAAGGTAAAAAAAACATAAGAGATGCCTTCTTAGGACTTGTAATTTTGACTTCGTCTTTCTTAATTTTAAAAACCATAAATCCAGAGCTTCTTAAATTTAATTTAAACATTCAAACAATCGGCGTTCCAGGGAACACGGCTCAACCAAAAAGCACTAGTCCTCCACTAATATATACAGAGGAGCAAAACAGACAGGGTTTGTATGAAGTAATCCCAGGAGTAGATCTTAAATCGACCCCCAACCTAACACGCGATCAATTCTATACAAACTGTACAGCTAAAGGAGGGAAGCCTCGTCCAGAAGGACTAGGTCCAGAAAGTCAAGTTTATCGTTGTTACAATAAGTAATTATGTCTAAATCAACTGCCATCACAATTATTGTCGTCGTACTCTTGGCCATAAGCGGGGGCCTCGCTTGGTGGTATTTTTCATTGGGACAATCAGGAGTGGGGAACCAAAACAACGACAGTGGTGGAATAAATTTTTTCCCTTTTGGAAATAACAACGAACCAACGACCAACGACCAACAACTGACAACCGACAAAGAAAATCAAACGGAAAATGCTCCGGAAATTAGAGAGGTTTCGCGTTTGCCCGTTGCTGGGTTTTTACCACTTGTTGATAATTTAGGATTTCCTTTTGTTCGTTATGTTGACCAGGAAACTGGCAATTTATATGACGCCCCCCTTGAAATAGTTTCCAAAAAAAGAATAAGCAATACCACCATACCTAAAATCAGAGAAGTTCATTGGCTTTCTGGGGGAAATTCTTTTATTATGCGCTACTTGGACGAAAAGGATTCTCTGCAAAGCTTTTATGCCACCCTAAAAGAAAATTCTTCCGCTGAAGGAAGTTTAACGGGACGCTTTCTATTAGAAAATATTTCTGACTTGAGTTTGTTTAGAACCAACAGTGCTTCAACAAAAATATTTTATTATTTAACAGAAAATTCCGTCGCCACAATGTTTTCCGCCGAAAGCGACGGTAGCAAGGCCACTCATGTTTACTCCTCCCCAATGAAAGATTGGTTACTTTATGGAATAAATGATTCTTTGGCTTATATTCAAACAAAGTCATCTGGTCTTGCCCCCTCCTTTGTTTTTTCTCTTAATATTAAAAATGGAACCGCAAACCCAACTCTTTCAAATTTTATTGGCCTTTCTATTCTTCCCAACAAAAAGGGGGACTTGATTTTATACTCCAGTACTCCTTTTGAATACCCTTTGCTATACATTTATGATGTAAACAAAAAAACTTCAACCCAAACCTCACTTAGAACTTTTGCTGACAAATGTCGCTGGAGTGAAAGTAATGTAAGTCGCATCATCTGCGCGGTGCCCACAAACATCCCGCGAGGAACTTACCCCGACGACTGGTATAAAGGCACAATATCTTTTAGTGATAATATTTGGGAAATTGATTCTGTTAGCGGAACGGCAAAGGAGTTGGTAAGTTTGTATAAAAATTCTTTCTTTTTTGACATTTCTTCTTTTTCTTTAAGCGACAAAGATAAATTTCTTATTTTGCAAGATAAAACAAACAACTCCCTTTGGAGCGTCCGCCTCAAACAATAAGCCCCTACAGTATCCCAAACACAACCCCCATACCCCATAGGACTGTCCTATGGGGTATGGGGGTTGCGACTAAATATTTAGATTACTTTCCTTCGCCAAAGAAAGTTCTTTTTGTTCTACATATTTTAAAATTACATGGCGAAACTTACCGAAACCCTCCGATTGCGTAACAATGTTCGGATGGTCTTGAAAAACAGAGTGGACTATTCTACGCTCAAAAGAAGGCATGGGGTCCATTTCCACGCTGTGTTTAAAAGTTAAAGCCCTGTTTCCAAGCATTGAAGCTACCCCCTTGACTCTTTCTTCGGCTTTTTTCCTATAACCGTTAACGTCAACAATTACCCCCATATCAACCCCCCTCTTTTTTTCAATTATCTTACGCAAAATATGATTAAGGGCCGAGAGCGTTTCTCCAGAATTACCAATCAGAATTGGGCTGTCTTTTGACTCAATGGAAAGAATTACCCTTTCCAAACTGTTCTCAACAGAAATTTCAGAGAAAGCAATAGAAAGGTTATTTAAAATAATTTCTAACTCCTTTTTTATATCTTCGGTCTTCATATGACTTGCTCATTTTATACCGTGCGATGGCGCTTCAACGCAAGCTCTTGACCTATGGTAAAAATGTTGCTGACTACAAAATAAAGCGCCACCGCCGAAGACAAACTGTGACTAATTATTACAATTAGTATAGGAAAAAAATATTTCATTTGAAACTGCATATTTCTAGCAAAGTCATCTTTAAAAGACGTTTTTTCACCGTCTTTTTTCGCTGGTGTGGCAGGAAAAGAAAGAATGGCCTGAATATATTGAGTCACCCCAGCCAAAATAGCCAGAATCCAACTTTTTTGAGCCATGTCAAATATAAAAAACTTCATGGAAACAAACTCTGGAGACCCCACAAAAGAATAAAGAATCTCTGGTTTTATAGAAGGGAGCCCTCCTTTATAAAAAATCCAATATAGGGCAATAACAACCGGTATTTGAATTACCAAAACAAGAATACTGGCAAAAGGGTTAACTTTTGCCTCCTTATACAAATCCAGAGTTGCCTTGCCTAGAGCCTGCCGATCGTCTTTAAACTTTTTCCTAATCTCCTCCATTTTTGGTTCTATACCCCTCATTTTTATTTGAGTCAAAAGAGCTTTTTTAGTCAAAGGAAAAAGAAGTAGTTTGACCAAAACCGTTGTCAAAATTACCGCCAAAGCCACATTCCCCAACGGTAAAAGATCAATCAAAAAAACATTTAGATTATAAATGGGCTGATAGAATACAGTGAAAAAAATTCCTTCATTCATTTTGTCATTTTAACTTATTTACTACTCCTTGGAAAAGATTTTTTCATAGAAAGCACGTTCTCTTTTATTCTTTCGGATATCGTTTTATAGGACAAGGAACTTGCTTCTTTTTTAATAAAACAAATTATGTTCACATTTTCCGGAAAAAACTCTTTGCGGTTTTTAAGAATATGAGCTACCCGTCTTTTGGTTTTATTTCTAAGGGACTTTTTTTTCTGCCAGGCACCACCCAAAACAACAGAAAACTTTTGTCCTTTATCTTCTCTTAAGGACACCCTAAATGTGAAGTTTGGGAAGTGAAAAGACTTGCCTTTTTTATATATAGAAGAGAAATCCTTGCGAGAAATCCTCTCTTTTTTAGGAAACATAGACAATTTTCTTTAATTCCATCCAAGAGACAGAATTAAACGCTGAGGCGTTTGCGCCTATTTCGACGACGACGAGTGATTGCCTTGCGACCACCTGAAGACCGGCTCCTTGCGAGAAATCCGTGCACCCTTGCTCTCTTTTTCTTTTTTGGTTGATATGTTTTGGACATCGTGCGATTATAATCTTATTTTTTAACTTAATCAATCTTGGGTAAAGGTCTTTTTAAAAATAGAGGTTTCCACTATTCACTCCTTTTCCACTTTTTATCACCACAAATCAAACGTTTTTGTAAGTGTTGCATTTTTTTCTCCTTTGTATAATGAATCTAATTTAAATAATTATGTTTGACACCAAACAACTTTGGGAAACAGTTTTGGAAAACATTGAAACCGATGTTTCACAGGCAACTTTTAGCACTTGGTTTAAAGATACTGTCATTGTGAGAATAGAAGATGGCGTTGTTTTTCTTTCGGTTCCCAATCAATTTGTAAAAGAGTGGTTGGCAAACAAATATCACAAAGCCATACTAAAAAAACTGCGCGAAGGAGCTGAGCAAGTCAGAAATGTTGAGTATGTGGTTAGCAAAGAACCGCCCAAACAAGAAATTGCGAGTAAAAAAGTCAACAACCCAACAACCGAGATGCCTTTGGCTGATTTTTATGTGAACAAAGAAGACAACTTAAATCCTCGTTATACTTTTGATTCGTTTGTAGTTGGTTCTTTTAATGATTTGGCTTTTGCCTCGACCCAGGCTGTGATTAAAAAACCAGGAATCGCTTACAACCCACTTTTTATTTACGGAAACACTGGTTACGGCAAAACTCATCTGATTCAAGCGGTGGGAAATTATATTAAAAGCGTTTCTCCTAGTATGAAAGTTTATTATATAACTTCTGAAAATTACTATTTGGGGCTGGTGAATGCTATGCAAGAAAATAAAATACCTCTTTTTAAAGAAAAATATAGAAAATATGATTTCCTTATAATGGACGATGTTCAGTTTTTATCCAACAAAGAAAAAACTCAGGATGAGCTTTTCCATTTATTTAATACTCTCTATGATAACAACAAACAAATAATTTTTTCTTCCGATAAACACATAAATCAAATACCGAATTTGGAAGACCGTATTCGTACCCGCTTTGGGGCAGGAATGATAGTGGATATTCAAGCCCCAGACTATGATGCCCGGGTCGCTATAATACAAAAAAAATGCCTTTCCCAAAACAACTCTGTTTCTCCAGAGATTGTTGAATATTTAGCCAGTTCTGATAATAGCATTCGTGAACTTGAGGGAGCCCTAAACACCATAACCTATCACATGCAGCTAAAAAACAGGATTATTTCCTTGACGGAAATAAAAAATATTATAAGGGAAACCAGCAAACCCAAAAGGTCTTTTTCTGTTAAAGAGATTATCAAAACAATCGCTGATTTTTATGATGTGCCAGAAAATAGTATTTATGAAAAAACCAGACGCAAAGAAGTGGTAAAGCCAAGGCAAATTATTATGTATATCTTAAGAGAGGACTTCAAAGTATCTTACCCTACCATAGGGGAGAAGTTAGGAGGTCGTGACCACACAACTGTGATTCACTCTTGTGAGAAAATAAAAAGGGAGTTAAAAACGGACACCACTTTAATCGAAGAAATAGATTATATTAGGACAATGTTGAATTAAAGTTGGGGAAAAGTTATGTATAAAAAGAAAAAACTTTGGGAAAAACACGTCACTTATCAACATTTAATTTTTAAAAAATGAAAAATTACAAAAAAGAAAAAAGTAATAAAGGTGTTGTTATTTTAAAGAAATAAATTATAAGTAATAAAAATGGCTTTTTTTAGGTTTATTAAATAATAAACAGAACTATAATACTAATATGTATATAGAATGTCAGAAAGATAAATTAAGTGAGTTTGTTATAAGAGCAGAGAAAATAGCGAATAAAAACGCCAGTCTGCCAATTTTAGCATGCCTTCTTTTGGTAGCGAAAGATAAAAATATTATCGGTAAGGCTACAAATCTAGAAATTGGCGTCGAAATGTCTATCCCAGCCAAAGTTAATAAAGAGGGGGTTGTGGCTATTTCCGCCAATATTTTTTCCCAAGCTATAAATAATTTACAAGGAGGAAAAACAGTTTCTTTGGAGGAAAAAAATGGTTTTTTGGTTATAAAAAATGATATTTCAGAAATTCAATTAAAAACACAATCGCCACAAGACTTTCCTTTAATACCAAAAGGGGAGGATGGAGAGGTTGTTAATTTTAAAATAAAAGATTTTGTTTATGGTTTAAAGACGGTTATCTTCAGTTCCTCTCTCTCAAGTATAAAACCAGAGCTTGGCAGTGTCTATGTTTACCCAGAAAACCAAGAATTAGTTTTTGTTGCCACAGACTCATTTCGTTTATCTGAAAAAAGAATTGTTTCTAAACAGATAAATAATTTTCCCTCAATACTTATTCCTCAAAAAAACTGCTTAGAATTGATAAGAGTTTTTGATGGGCTTAATGAAGACGCCAATCTTTTTTTTGGTAAAAATCAAATTAACATAAGCACAAGCACAACGCACTTTACCTCAAGAATTGTAGACGGGTCCTTCCCTGACTATAAACAAATCATTCCTAAAAAAGGAGAAACAGTTATACATTGTTTGAAACAAGACTTGTTTGACGGTCTAAAAGCTATAACAGTTGTTTTTGATAAATTCAATCAAGTTACTTTTGATACAAAAATAAAAGAAGGATTTATTATTCTTTCTTCTAAAAACACAGACGTTGGGGAAGGTGAATGTAAATTAAAAATAAAAGGAGAGGGCGAAGATATTGTTATTAGTTTTAATCAACAATATATCAAAGAGTCATTTAGCGGTTTTACTGATGATTCTATAACCCTAACTTTTGGGGGGCCACATAAACCACTTTTAATTGAAGGGGGAAAAAGTAGTTATTTTCGATACTTAGTTATGCCTATGAATAGATAAAAAAATGAAATCCATAGCCGAAGTATTAAAGGGTTTCAAAATTCCCATACCACCAGAAAACATAATTGAAAAACAAATAGAAGATTATATTTTTGACACCAAGAAAAGGAGAATAAAAGTAAAGATATCATTTCAAAATAAAATAATCTTTATTAAAACAGACGCCTACTCCAAAAGAGAAATTTTAATTAAACAAAAAGAAATACTTGGAATAATTAAACAAAAATTTCCTAGAATACCAACAAAGACACTCAAATAAAATTTAATTGAGTTTAAAATTTAGAGGGAAAAACCTCTCAACTTTTAAACCAGAGGCATTGTAACCGATAATTTTAAGCAAGTTTTCTTCTCTAATAATTCCAGCAATTTCTCTGTTATTAAAAGAAACATAAAAAGGACTGTTTTTGTATATTCCAATTAAATTATTATTTAGAAATATTTCAACTTTTGATAATCGCGAAGATCCTGCGGAAACAACTGTGAAAGAAATTGGAGAAGAAGGTGCGTGTTCAGATTTTTCATCATAACCAATAACATCAAAAGAAACTTCACTCAAAGGGGCCGTTGAGAAAATGTTTGGTTTAATTGCATCAGTCCCGTACCCATTTGCTACGGCCCACTTTCTAACAGCAAACTCCCAATGAGAAAATTGAGAATCTTCGTTTGGGTCACTTGGCGGGATTCCGTTTTGTGGGTCATTTTTATTTATCCACTTTAAGATAGAGTGAACCGAGGGGACAATTTTTTCTTGCAACTTTTCTTCTGGGTAATTTTTATCAACTATAACTCCCGTGTATTTATCCACAAAGTAGGTTTCGCCACCCTGCCAAATCCCACGCAAAACAGGAGACAGACCATCTGTGTTAATAGGTGCCGCCTGGTGGAATCTTTCATCGGGAAGGGTGGAGATAGCATAAACCATAAATTCATGCCACATTGGGGCCACAATTTGCCCAGCCACTTTTTTTTCCATCGGTCTGTTATCGTTATTCCCCGCCCAAGAGCCAACCGCAAGTGAAGGGGTGTATCCTACCACCCAAGCGTCCCTATAATCGTTTGTGGTACCTGTTTTTGCCGCCACTTGGTGGTCGGGAAAATAAAGGGTGGAACGTTCTCCAAAGAGAGGTGAGCGAGCCTTATCATCAGATAAAATATCTGAAACTATACGGGCAACATCGCTTGGCAAAGCGTTATTTTGTTGCGGTTCAAATGACTCCAGTATTTCACCGGAACCATTCTCTACCAACAAAATACCATTGGGCACACTTTTTATACCGTCGTTTGCAAGGGCTCCGTAACCACCGGTCAATTGCAGAAGAGTTACTTCTCCACCTCCCAAAACCAAAGTTAATCCGTAACGGTCCGGATCATTAAGAGTGTTAATGCCAACGTCCTCGGCTGTTTGCAAAACATCTTTCATTCCAGAAAGATATAAAACTTTTACCGCGGGTATATTTAAGGACTGAGCTAGAGCGTTCCGCAAAGAAACCGGGCCTCTAAATATTTGGTCATAATTTTCAGGGTTATAACAAATTGTTTCTGGGTCATCGCTAGTATAAAGCGGTTTACTCTCATCATCACAACGAGTAGAAAATTCAGTTTCAAGGTCAAAAACCATTGTGTCCGGGGTGTAACCTTTTTTGAAAGCGGTGGCATAAACAAAAGGTTTAAAAGAAGACCCGGGTTGTCTTTTGGCTAAAACCACATTAACATTGCCGTCTATTTCTTTGTCAAAATAATCGCGCGAACCAACCATTGCTAAAATTTGTCCTGTTTTGGGGTCAAGGGCTACCAGTCCAGCATTTTCTGCGTTAAATTTACCTTTGTTTAAAAGAGCGTATTTTTTTACAATTTCTTCCGCTTTTTGTTGCATGGGGACATCAATTGTGGTGATAATTTTTAAACCCTCTTCTTCCAAAGCCCGTTTACCATACTTTTCTTCCAGAATGCTTCTTAAATAAAAAACGAAGTGGGGAGCAACGATACCAATTCTTTGTGGTGGCTTAAACTCAACCTTTTCTTTTTGAGCGGAGAGATATTCCGTTTCGTTTATTAAATTATTTTCATACATTTTCCCTAACACCGAATTTTTTCTATCAGTCAATTCATCTCTGTGATTTCCGTAAGGTGAATAATAGCTTGGCGCCTGTGGCAGAGAAGCCAAGTAGGCCGATTGAGGAAGATTCAAGGAAGAAGCGCTAACACCAAAAAAAGCATGGCTAGCTTCTTCGGCTCCATAAATATTTCCCCCGTATGGGCTTTCGTTTAAATAGATCTCCAAAATTTGGTCTTTGGAAATAACCCGCTCAAGTTTTATTGCCAAAACCCACTCCTTCAACTTACGGGCAATGCTCTTGTCTCTGGTTAGAAGAGAATTTTTTACTACTTGTTGCGTAATGGTAGAACCGCCCTGAGAAAAACCCAAAGAAGTGGCGTTTACTAAAACGGCGCGAAGAAAAGAAAGAGGCCGTATCCCTTTGTGTTGGTAAAAAGTGTCATCTTCAATTGCCACAGTCGCTTTTTGTAAATAGGGGGATATTTCTGAAAGAGGGACTTCGCTTCGGCGCACATTTTCTTGTATGTTAAAAAGTAAAATTTTTCCCGTTCTGTCAAAAAACTTGGTTGATTGAGAAACTACGCGAGTATTAAAAGAATTCACGTCAGGAAGCTGCAATCTAGCCGCCCAAACAAGAATAAGTCCGGTGGTTAATAAACCCAAAGCAAAGATATTAAGCCAAATCTTTTTGGCAAGCCGTTTTTTGCTTTTTCGAACAACACGGTGATACATTTCATTAATCCTAGCAAAAAACAGCCCTCAAACAAGAGATTTTATAAATTCTGGCGACATGATAAAGTTATAGAATGTTTGGTTTTGCCGCGAACAAAAAAGCCCTAATACCCAAAGAAAACGAGGTGGGTGAGTTTCTTTCCCGCGGAGTAGCCGAAGTTGTTGATAGAAACGAATTTAGAAAACTGCTTTTGGGTGGCAAGCCCCTGCGTATTAAATTGGGAATAGACCCGACCAGTCCGAATATTCATTTGGGGCGCGCCGCGGTGCTTTGGAAATTGAAAAAACTGCAAGATTGGGGGCATAAAATAGTTTTAATTGTGGGAGACTTTACCGGTGTTATTGGGGACTCATCTGATAAAGAAAGTGAAAGACCAATGCTTTCTAAGGAAGAAGTGGAACAAAATATGAAAAATTATTTTTCCCAAATGGGGAAAATAATAAATTTGGCATCGGCTGAGCAGTACCACAATTCAAAATGGCTTTCCAGAATAACTTACGCTGAATTGGGTGCCCAAGCCGACAGGTTCTCTCTTTCTGATTTTATAGCAAGAGAAAATATAAAGCGCCGGCTTGATAAAGGAACAAGAGTTTCTCTGCGCGAACTCCTTTATCCCTTAATGCAAGGATACGATAGCGTGGCCGTCAAAGCCGACATTGAATTTGGCGGAACGGACCAACGCTTCAATCTTCTGTCGGGAAGAACATTACAAACTTATTACAAACAAAAACCGCAACAGCTCATGACACTAGAACTTTTGCCAGGGCTTGATGGCAGGAAAATGAGTTCTAGTTGGGGTAATACCATAAACATAAATGACAGTGCCGAAAACATGTATGGCAAAACAATGCGTCTCCCAGATAGTTTGGTGAAAATTTATTTTAAACTAGCAACAAATCTTCCAATGGATGAAATTGAAAGCGCGATGGCTTCCCTTAGAGAAAACAAAATACACCCAAAGGAAGTTAAAATGAAGTTAGCAAGAACCATAACGGCAATGTATTATGGCCAAAAAGTTGCGATTGAAACAGAGCAAAATTTTGTTAAAAAATTTACTGAAGGAGTAGAAGCAGAAAATATTCCAACAGAAAAACTTATTGGCAGTGAACTTTTGGTGGATGTTTTCTTGCGTGCCAAAGTAATTGAATCAAAATCAGAGTTTGCCAGACTAGTTTCAAGTGGTTCAATTGAAATTCTTGGCGGACCAAAAATTGTTAATGGTAAGGCTCCAGCTCTCCGCAAAACATACAGAATAGGAAAACACCGATTTCTTAAAATAATTTAAAAACTCCTCTTTTGGAGGAGTTTTTAAATTTTAGAGACAATCTTTTTCTTCGGGTTCAAAGTCCATTTTGTCAGCGTCCAATTCATCGTCGCTCAAAGCTCCCAAACCATCTGAAATACCCGTTTTTCCTTCTAAAGCAGGGTCTAATGTAACTCCCATAAGGTCGTCATCGTCAGGGTTTATTTTGGCATTTCCCACAATTTCTATATTTTCCTTTTTAAAATCCTCGTTGAGGTCGTCTTGATTTGAATCCATACCTTTTAATTACTTGCATGCTACTTATATGCCCATTTTGTAACATAAGCGCTTTTTTTTGTAAATATTATTTTTTTAACCTGTGGATAATTGACGAAAAGAGGCAGAAGCCGTCAGGGCAACCGCAATAGCATCATACTCATCATCAATCATTTTTCTTGCAGGGATTTTTATCAACTTTGAAATCATAAACTCCACTTGTCTTTTGTCGGCTCTGCCATAACCGATAATTGCGTTTTTGATTTGTAGCGGAGTGTACTCAACCACCCTCGCTTTATTTTTTTTAGCTATATATATAATTGCTCCGCGAACCTCGGCAACGCGCATAACCGTTTTTTGGTTTTTATTTAAAAAAAGGTTTTCTATGGATAAAAGATCTGGTTTATATTTATTAATTATCTTTTCCACTTTTTCCCCGATAAGGACCAATCTTTCCGCAAAAGGTAGCTTGGCAGAAGTTTTGAAGCACTCACTGTGTAATAATTTTTCTTCACCTCTTTTTCCTTGAATAACCGCAATTCCAAGTCGTTCATATCCTGGGTCAATGCCAAGTACTTTCATAATAATTATTCTTGCAGTTCTGCGTTGGTAAAAACTTCTTGTACTTCATCATTACTTTCCAATTTTTCCATTAAATTTATCAAAGAGGAGCTGGCTTCTTTTGAGAGAGATGTCATTATTGATGGTTCAAAACTATTTTCTGTTTTTTCAAACGCCCACATAGCGCTTCCTTTGGCTCCAAGAGAGCCCCCATTTTTAGAAAGAATATGTTTTATTTCTTGTGTCGCCTTATTTCTATTATCGGTCAAAACCTCAATTAAAAGTGCGGCACCGCCTGCGCCATAGGCTTCATAAGTTAAAGATTCCATTTCTGCGCTATTTACACTCACTCCTTTTTTGATGGCTCTTTCTATTGTGTCTTTGGGCATATTTTCTTTTTTGGCTTTTTCAATTGCCGCTCTTAATTCCGGTGCGTTCACATCACCTCTACATTTTTTGGAAGCTACAGCTAGAAAACGTCCCAGTTTACCGAATAATTTAGAACGCGCCGAATCCGCCGCTCCTTTAGCTCTTTTTATTTGCGCCCATTTAGAGTGTCCTGCCATAATTAACAGTTTAACCGTCTAAATTTTGAAAAGCAAAATTTAAGAAGACGAAGAGAATCTGTTTTTCAGCAAGGTGGAGTTTGGAGCGCTAGTAAAAAACAATTTTATTTTCTTAAATGAAAAGAGGGAAGTGGAGAATGTCCCAAAGAATTGTGAATTGTAGTATGAATTTTATCCCCCCTAATTTCAAAATGTGGATGAAGCGAGGTTCCTTCTGGATGAAATTCGGTGCGATACACTTTATTGTTGCGCACTTCATACCAAGGTAAAACTTTCGCGCCGTCCTTATGATGAATAGTAGTAAAAATATGATTACCTCTCATTTCAAATTGTGGTGTGGCGCTGTGAACTCCGCCGGCTTCATGATCTAAAGAATGTAGGAAAGTTCGATCCATTTTTTTAGAGTAATTTATTTTGCGGGTTTATCGGCGGATTTTTTCCAAGATGTGTAAAACCGCGTTCCGTTACCACCCTGCCTCTTGGTGTTCTTTCTAAAAGTCCCAATTGCATCAAATATGGCTCATGCACTTCTTCCACCGTTCCTTCGTCTTCGGAAAGTGCCGCGGCAATGGTTGTAAGTCCAACAGGGCCACCATTAAATTTATCAATTAGCATTGTTAAAAGGGAACGGTCAGCGTTTTGTAGTCCCAATTTATCAACCCCCAAAAGTGAAAGTGCCTCATCGGCCATTTTTTTACTCAAAGATTCTTTTTGTACTTGAGCAAAATCGCGACAACGTTTTAATAAATAATTGGCAACGCGCGGAGTGAAACGGCTACGTTTACCAATTTCCAAAACAGCCTCTTTTTCAGCGTTTATTCCCAAAAGTTTAGCTGAGCGCGTAATAATTTTTTCTATTTCTTCTTGTGTGTAAAATTCAAGACGAAAAACTCCTCCACCAAAACGACTTCTTAAAGGAGAGGAGAGGAGAGCCATACGAGTGGTTGCGGCAATTAGTGTAAAGGGAGGCAACTCAAGCTGTATAGTTCTTGCTGAAGGTCCTTTGCCGATAATGATATCCAAAACCCCAGATTCCATTGCTGGGTAGAGAACTTCTTCAATTGTTTTATTTAAGCGATGAATTTCGTCTATAAAGAGAACGTCTTTAGGGGTGAGGTTGGTAAGAATTGAAGCAAGATCCCCCACTTTTTCAATTGCAGGGCCCGACGTAATTTTTATACCGCTGCCGATTTCTTTGGCTATTAAATGTGCCAAAGTTGTTTTACCAAGTCCCGGAGGTCCATAAAAAAGGAGGTGTTCCGGAGCATGATTACGTTCTTTAGCGGCAGAGAGTAAAATTTCTAAATTTCTCTTTATTTTTTCTTGGCCAACATACTCTTCAAAGGAAGAGGGACGTAGGGCCTGATCTAAATAAGTATCTTTTCCGCTTTGCCCTTCGTTTTTCTTATTCATAGTTTATTTTTTTGGAGTTATGGTCATTGTATCACGCAAAAAAGAGCCCCAAAAACTGCCCCCAAAGAGAAAAGATATGACCATAAAAAACCCTTGACAGCAAGGAGTCTTTATGCTACACTTCTAAACAGCCCGTAAGTCTAAACCATGTCTTTTCTTTTATAAGAAAAGAGCCAAACTTACTAAATACAAGTCAAATCCAGTGCAGTATTCTCTAAGGAATTGGGTCCCCGGACCTACTGGTGTTTTCGCAAGGACGTTTTTGGTTTTTACTTTATGTAAAACACTGATTCTATCCTCAGGAAAATTCTTAACTTTTAAAGCCTCGCTTTTAAAGTATCCCTTAGAGAATAATGAACTGGATTTGCTTGTCCTGTAGAAAATTTGGTGACCTAAATTTTCGTTAGGAGCTTTTTTTACTTTACGCTCACCGTAATTTTTTGGTAGTGGCGCTCTTTCGATTTTTACTTTGTAATTTCCTCGCCAAAATTTTTTGTTATATAAAAAAATAATAAAAAACTATATAGTTTAGAAAATTTTAGCGGACAGAGCCTAAATTTCAAGATCTACCACCCGAATGAGTTCATCCAAGGTTGTAACTCCTTGTAAAACTTTTACCATACCATCTTCTTTAAGATTCATTATTCCTTGAACGCGAGAAACTTTTTCTATTTCTGATTCTGATGGATTTTGATTTATTATTTTATCTATGGTGTCATCCATTTTTATAGCTTCATAAATTCCAATGCGTCCCTTGTAACCCAAACCGCTACACTTATCGCAACCCACCGCTTGCCAAATTTTTTCCGTTTGTAAGTTTTCTGGTCTATCTTTTATTTCAGAAATAATAGAATCTATTATTTTTTTCTGCTCTGCCGTTGCGGGGATTTCTTTGGCGCAATATTTACAAAGTTTCCTAAGGAGTCTTTGGGCTAAAACCAAATTAACAGTGGAACTTATAATTTTTGGATTAACGTCTAAATCAATAAGGCGTGGGAAAGCTCCCGCGGCGGAATTAGTGTGCAAAGTAGAAAGCACAAAATGTCCGGTGTTTGCCGACTGAATTGCAATTTCGGCAGTTTCTGCGTCGCGTATTTCACCAACCATAATCACATCGGGGTCTTGGCGCAAGGCGCTTCGCAGTCCCCCGGCAAAAGTGTATTGTTTGTGATCAACCTGCGTTTGCACCGTGCCCTTTAAGTGATATTCAATGGGGTCTTCAATAGTTATTATTTTTATTTCTGGATTATGTATGCGACGTAAAAACGCGTAAAGAGTGGTGGTTTTACCCGACCCGGTAGGACCCGTGGTTAAAAGCATCCCATTTGGTTTTTTTATTTCTTTATCAAGAATTTGGAAAAGTTTTTCTGGAATCCCCAATTCTTCCATAGGAACTTGTATGGATTTTGGGTTTAGTATGCGCATTACAACAGATTCGCTATAAGCGCCCGGCAAAAGGGAGGTGCGTATTTCAATTTCTTCGTTGGTTACTTTTATAGAAAAACGTCCATCTTGGGGAAGATTTTTGACATTAAGTTTTAAACGAGAAAGAAGTTTAATTCGCGAAAGCAAAAGTTGAAAAGTTTCTTTATCGAATCTTAGGATGTCCGTTAATACCCCATCAAGTCTGTAACGAAGACGCGTATCAGTTTCTTCTGGCTCCACGTGCACATCTGACGCGCCGAGCGCGAGTGCGCCAGAGAGAACAATTTCTAAAATACGAGAAATTCTATAACTTTTATTTTGGTGTAATACCCCTTCAATAAGTTTCACAACATCATTTAAGGTATGAACTTTAGAAAGAAAGACTTCTATTTCTTCATTTGATATGTCTAACACACCGGCTTTTGTTTCGGAGGCAAAAGAAATTTCTTTATAGCGTCCCCAGGCTCTTTCAAGAGAGGCCTTAGAAACCATGTAAATTTCTAATTCATATCCCTTTCGTTTCAAATCGTCCAAAGCGCTTTTGGCGGAGTCATTTTCAGGGGAGAGAACAGCTACTTTTAGTTTTCTATTGGTAATTTCAAAAATAGCTATTTTGGCGCGGCGGGACTCATCTTCCGGTAATAATCTCAAAGCATCAGTCTCTATTGAAATACGAGAAAGATCCAAGTATTCCACCCCATACTTTTGGGAGAGTATTATTGCTAAATCCTCCTCCTCTTTTTTCAGAAGATCACTAACTTTTTTATGAGATTTATCTTCATCAAAGCTGATCATTTATTCGTAATGATATCACAAAGCTCTAGGAAAACGGCTCAAAAAACGGCTAAGACAAGCCGTTTTCGGGGGAAGAGAATATCTTGACTTTTGTATTTTTATGGTGTATAATTGTGGGTAGGTAAGTTTGGGATTAAAACCCCTTCGAAATTCAACAATTCTGCCACAATGGCAGGGAAAGGAATTACCATGATTCGCATCCTTCTGGCCACTTTCGTGGTGGCGCTGCTACAAGGCTGTGCTGGAATGGGAGGGCTTAACGCCCCTGACTCCGGCACATACGGCTATTTCCAGAGTGACTTCTCAATAAGTGAGCCGAGTTGCCAAGCCGTTCGTGTCCAAAGTGGTTTTTGGGCCGCAACGGAATGCCAACGCGCTTACAACCAACGTGTGATGTCCAACCGCCAAGCCTTAGCCGCGGATCAGCGCTCACAGGCATATCAGTGGGCAGAACTTTGCGCTGAACACGCGTGGGTTGGTCCCAACGGGTTTGTAATTTACCCGTCGCAATATTGTGTGCCACGCAACCCGTATGAGAGCCAGCTTCGCGATTATGCCCAAAATCTTGGGCGTGATCGTGCTTTCCAAAAAGCGCAGATGGACAGAGATCTTCGGGATCAGGCGGCGCGACGCACGGGGGACGCTTATGTCCGCTGAAAGCGGACAGAAGCGGGGTCGGATGGGAGAAATTCCTCCGGCCTTTTTGTTTTTCTTAATTAGAGGTAATATCGCAAAATGGTACTAAAAATAGAAAGTTTAAAAGAGTTAAAAAATTTCTCTAAGAAATTTCTTAAAGAATTAAATCCAGTAAAAACTGGCGCCACTATTTTAGCGCTTCAGGGAAATTTAGGAAGCGGTAAAACTGCTTTTGTAAAAGTTTTGGGAAAGAATCTTGGTATTAAAAAAACCATAATTAGTCCCACTTTCATTATTATGAAACTGTACGATATATCGTACAAAAATTTTAAAAAACTGATTCATGTTGATGCGTACAGATTGGAAAAAGAAAAAGAGTTGGAAGTTTTGGGTTGGCAGGAAATTTTGAAAAACCCAGAGAATTTAATTGCTATTGAATGGCCAGAAAATGTTTCAAAAGTTATTCCCCAAAGTGCCAAAAAACTTAAATTTAAATTTGTTGATGAAAAGACACGAAGTGTAAAGTCCGAGATATGAGTTACGAGATATGAGTTATGATAAAGGCATAAGAAGGTGAACAATTTTTAATATCGTAACTCCTAACTCATAACTCAAAATTTCAGTGTATGGCAAAAATCTCAAAAAAAGAAAAAGCTGAAAGTAGCGCCAAAGCCAAGCGTTTGGTTCTCCTTGACTCTCACGCTATTTTGCACCGTGCCTTTCACGCGCTTCCAGATTTTTCTACAGGGAAAGGTGAGCCAACAGGAGCCCTTTATGGACTTTCAGCCATGCTCATTAAAATAATCAATGATTTAAAGCCAGATTATGTTGCCGCTTGTTTTGATTTAGCGGGGCCAACCTTTAGACACGACGCTTATGAAGGATACAAGGCGAAGCGCATAAAAACTGATGACAATTTAATTACGCAAATAAATAGAAGCCGAGATATTTTCAAAGCGTTCAGTATTCCAATTTATGAATACGCTGGTTTTGAAGCCGACGATATGCTCGGGACAATTGTAGAGCAAGTATCCGCCAAAGGCGGATTCGCCTCTGGCGGAAAAGAAATAGATGTAATTATTGCTTCAGGGGACATGGACACTATGCAATTAATTAATGATAAAAAAGTAAGGGTTTACACTCTCAAAAAAGGAATAAATGACACTATAATTTATGATGAAAAAGCCGTAATAGAAAGGTTTGGTTTTCCACCCAAACTTTTGCCGGACTACAAAGGGCTTCGTGGAGACCCGTCGGATAATATTATTGGTATTGCTGGAATTGGAGAAAAAACAGCCACGGATTTGATTGTTAATTTTGGCACAATTGAAAATATTTATAAAAAGTTAAAAAAAGATAAAGAAGCATTTGTTAAAGTTGGTATTAAAGAAAGAATAATAAAGTTGCTTGAAGAGGGGGAAGAAGAGGCGGAGTTTAGCAAGGAATTGGCCACCATTAGAAAAGACGCGCCCATTGAGTATAAAATTCCAAACGAAGAGTGGACCAAGCAATTTAAAATTGAAGAAGCACTGTCTTTGTTTTCTGACTTGGAGTTTAGGGCCCTGTCTCGGCGCATAAAGGAGGTTTTTGGAAAAAATGTCCCGGCACCCGAAGAGACGCCTGAAGGGATCGGGACCTCCACCTCTGAAAGTATTCAGAGCGTCGGGGAGAGTGACATAAAGGAAGTTGGCCTTGCTCTTTGGGTTATTAATTCTAATTACACTAATCCGACACAGGACGACATTTATCATTACGCTAAAACAAATGAATTTGAAAAAGCCAAAAGTATTATTTTTGCCGAAATAAAAAAGCAAAAGCTGGATTTTATTTACGAAAAAATAGAAAAACCGCTTATTCCCATTTTGAAAAAAATGCACGAAAGAGGCATTCAGGTTGATACTAAATATTTAAAAGAACTTTCTAAGGAATATACTATTGAATTGCAAAAGTTTGAGAAAGTTATATATCGTCATGCTGGTTTTGAATTTAATATAAATTCTCCGAAACAACTTGGTGAAGCGCTTTTTGAAAAAATGGGATTGGGTTTAAAAAATCAAAAGAAAACTTCAACTGGGCAAAAATCCACGCGCGAGTCCGAGCTTGAAAAAATGAAGGAATTGCATCCAATAATTGCCGAGATTCTTTCTTACCGAGAATTACAAAAACTCCTTTCAACTTACATAGACAATATTCCAGAGATGGTTGGCGTTGACGGTCGTTTGCATTGCGATTTCATTCCGACCGGCTCTACCACAGGACGCTTTTCTTCGGCAAATCCCAATATGCAAAATATCCCAATAAAAACAGAGCTAGGAAGGAGAATCAGAAGCGCTTTTATTGCCGAAAGAGGATTTCTCTTGGCATCCTTTGACTATTCACAAATTGAACTTAAAGTTGCCGCTTTTCTTTCGGGGGACGAAAAATTGATTGAAATTTTTTCCTCCGAAGGCGGATCCGCCTCTGGCGGAAAAAGGGCAGATATTCATACATCGGTCGCAGCCCAGGTTTTTGGTGTGCCAGAGGAATTGGTGGACAAAGAAATGCGTCGCCAAGCTAAAGTGATAAACTTCGGAATTCTTTATGGAATGGGAGTGAATGCTTTAAAACAAAATCTAGGAACAAATAGAGCGGACGCCCAGAAATTCTATAATGATTATTTCAAAAATTTTTCAGGTATTGCCAATTATTTAAACAAAGTGAAAGCGGAGGCCTTTAGAAAAGGTTATACGGAAACATTTTTTGGCCGCCGCCGCTATTTTGAGGGAATTAAATCACCCCTTCCCTTTATTCGTGCGGCGGCGGAGCGTATGGCTATAAATGCGCCAATTCAAGGGACGCAAGCGGATATTATAAAAATTGCTATGAGTAGAATTGAAGAAATGATTAAAAAAGAAGGATTGGAAAAAGAGGTTTTTCCGCTTCTACAAATTCACGACGAACTTATTTATGAAATAAAAGAGGATTTAATTGAGAGTATTGCTCCCAAAATTCAGAAAATTATGGAAGATGTAATTTTACCCAAAGAAATTTATGGAATTAGGCTTAACGCCAGCTTCTCAAAAGGTAAAAATTGGGGGGAGATGTATTAGTTGTTGTAATTACTGGAATAAGTGATAATAGAAAAAATATTTATGAAACAAAATGATTTTGCTGAAAGTATGCTTAAAGGGCGTATGGCGGAAACTCTTTTTGAGGGATTAATGAAAGATTCAGGAAATAAAGTATATAGATTCGGCTATGAAGCAATTACTCAAAATCTTGTTCAGCTCGGAGAAAGTTTTGATAAATATGGGGAAGTAAGTGAAAAAATAAGAGCTATTCCGGACTTTATAGTCATTGATAAAAAGGGAAAACCACAATTTGTTGAGGTAAAATTTAGATGGGAACCAAACGAACCACTTTACGATCAAAGTGTCGGTATTCTTAATCGCGTTGCGAAGTATTGGAACGCCCCCGTTGTTTTTATGAATTGTTGGGAACAACCATTTTTTCGAGTCAGTGTTCCTCCATATTTTGATAAAAATAAAAGATTAATATATAAACCAATAACATCAATTTCTGAATGGAGTATTGAGCAGAAGATTTACAACAAATATGAAAATTTGATCCACAAGTACTTAACCCCAACACTAGTTCCTCCCAAAAAATAAAACATGCTCTACATTTTCTATGGAAACGATAGGTTGAGAGCTTTAAAAGCAACTGAGGCAGTTTTAGAAAAATCTAATTCCAGTAAAAGAATTTCCTTTGATGAAAGTTTGGAAAATCCAATAGAGCTTTTATCATTAGCTACGATTAATGATTTATTTGCCGAAAAAACTTTTATTAAATGTGATGGAGTTTTGGAAAGTGCTTATAAAGAAGAAGTACTTAAATACACAGAATCATTTCAAGAATCTCAAAACACCTTTGTTTTTTTGGAAAATGCTATAAAAGCAGACACGCTTAAGATTTTAAAAAAGCATTCGGAAAAAGTAGAAGAATTTAAAATAATTGATAAGAAGAAAGAAAAATTTAATATTTTTGAAGTTAGCGATGCCTTTGGTTTGCGCGATAAGAAAACTCTCTGGGTTTTATATACCAAAGCATTGGATGCTGGAAAAAGCGGAGAAGAAATTGTCGGCACTATCTTTTGGCAATTAAAATCAATGCTGCTCGTTTCAAAGGGCGATGCTTCAGGACTTAGTCCATTTGTGGCAAATAAGGCCAAACAATTTTTGAAAAATTACAAGAGCGAGGAAATAGAAAAAATGTCCTTTGATCTCTTAAAACGTTATCACGAATCTCGTCGCGGGCGTTATGATTTAGAAACCACCCTAGAAAGATTTATTCTTTCGGTTTAGAAAACAATACCCCGCGCGAAGCGCGGGGCTTTGAAGCATGGTGCAGTTAAGAGATGTCCCCTCCAGGTCTAGCTTAGGTTTTCGTGAGTGCCCCCTGAAGCTTTTGGATTGCTCCAGCCCGTATGGGCTCGGGCACATCCTCGAGAAGGCGAGCTAGTTCGGAGACGTGTTTGTCTACCTCACTGTTCAACCTGGACGCTTCTCTCGTTATCCTTTCGGTGATGTGCCCAGGAAGATCCTCAGCATTTTCCCATAGATCGATCGATGCGATAGTTCCGTTGCCGAACCCAGAGGCTCCCCGACCGAGCACCACTTTTTCGGCGAGATGCATGTTCGAGACATAACCCACAATTGATCTGTCGCGACCGTCTACACCGCAGTCCCAGCACTGAAAAATCGGTTTCATCAAAGACTCCTACGTTTACGAGAAAAGACTCGCTCTGAAAGCTAGGTTACTCTTGCAAAAGAGAAAGTCAATTATTAATACTAATTCCGGCTATTAAGCCAGAGTTTTTCGTAGAAGTAAGTTACTACCGCTCCAAATGAGATTAGCCAAATGAGAGCAAGTATTAACCAGCCCAAAATCGGAATAAAGCAAAGGAGAGAAAGGACTAGAGCGCCAATGGTTATTGTCTTCCAAGAGAGGTGAAGTGCCTCATCTCTTTTTACCCACTTTGCAATTAAAGATCCTGCTACAAGCGCAGTCGAGGCCTTGGATAGAATTATCAATAGGGCAAACACAGCAAGGACACCCCAACCTATAAACCAGCCCAAAATTGTTGCAAGAAGTATAATTCCCGCAATTGGCATAACGATTGCCGTTATAAAACCGCGAAGCATTGATTGGCCGGTTTTTGTGAGAGAATTTGTTGTTACTTCATTTGCAAACTTTGGCATAAAGAAGAAAAGAAAAAGTGCGCCTATAAGCATCATTAGAAATGAAGTGGTGGCAAAACCGGCAATAAGAGCTCCAACCCAAGAGGCAGAATTCTTGTTTTCTTTTACGCCTCTGCCAGCTTTTTCTTCAAAGGTTACTTTGCCAGTAACTACTCCTGTAGGAATTTCCACTTCTTTTTTAGATTTATAATTTAAATTACCTTTTATTTTTGCGTCTGGTCCGAAAGAAAGTTTTTCATCCGCTTTTACAGAAACATCTCCGTTTATTGTGCCGTTTATAACAATTTCTCCACCTATTATGCGGGCTGTTTTTGCGGCAATTCCATCAAAAGTAACTATGCCGCCCGCTATAATCAGATCTCCGCCAATATTTGTTTTTGAAGAAATGGTGACGGTGCCTCCAGCCACCATCAAATCTTTAACAATTAAAGAGTTCACCAAAACATTACTTCCTGCAATACGAGCGTCCCCGCCAACTGCGCCAAGAAGAGAAACTGTGGCTCCTAGAAGCCAAGCGTCATCAGAGATATTTTCTGAAACCAAAACAGTGGCTCCAGCCGCAAGAGCGTCCCCAAAGATTATTTGTTGAATGGAAACGCTTTTTCCAGCCACATAAACATTTTCGCGAATTTCCGTGTCTCTCTTAACCGAAACATTCCCATCTTTTTCGTGCAAAAAGAGAGCGGCGTTTGTCGAAAGGGGGAGAAATAAGCCCAAGACAAGAGAGGTCAAAAGAATCTTTTTCATATGTTTATAGAGTTATACTGCCTTTTAATAATAACATGTCGTCACAAGTTTTTTCTTGCTAGAAAAACTCGCGACCCGACAAGACAATATAGTGCCTAAGCACTTTTTGTCCGCGACCGCCACGCTCCGGCTCGGACAAGTTTTAAACTTTGTCCCACAAACTTTAAAACTTGTCCGCCCGGGAGGAATCGAACCTCCGACCAATTGCTTAAAAGGCAACTGCTCTACCCCTGAGCTACGGGCGGTTAATCAATAGTGTAGCAATTTACAATAGAATTCCCCAAAAGAGAAGGTTTATAAAGGCAAATCAAGCGCAATAGCACCGGCGCCAAAATAGATTAAAGAAAAACAAACGGCGCCAAAGAGAACAAAGAAAAGAATACTTTCTTGTTCGGGGGATTCCTTTATAATTTTCATTGTAATTATAAGCACAGAAAGAACTCCCAAAATAAGGGCGGCAATTTGCGTAAAAAGTCCTATGATTAAAAGAATGCCGCAAACCAGTAAAATAAAACCAAAAATAAAAGAAAAGAATTTTCCAGGCATTAATTTAAACTTGGCAAATACCTCGCTATTGTGATTACGTTCTTTACCCAAAGCGCGACTAGCCAAAACTAAAGTAATTATGCCAATCACAATACGTAACACGGAAATAGTTACAAACCAATAATTGAGTGCATTTTCAAAAACAGAAAATATCATTATGATATTCTAACATAATGATATAGAGCGTAGAACATGGAACATAAAACATGAAAAAGGAGATTTGTTTAATACTGGACAATATTAGAAGTGCAGAAAATGTGGGCTCCATTTTCCGCACCTCGGACGCTGTCGGAGTTTCTAAAATTTTTCTTATTGGCATAACGCCTTGCCCCATAGATAGATTTGGCAGAGAAAGAAAAGACATTGCTAAATCTGCTTTGGGAGCAGAAAAAACAATTGAATGGGAGTATCGCAAAAACGCTGTTCAACTTTTGCGGGAATTAAAGAAAAGAAAATTCTTAATAATTGCACTTGAACAAGATGAGAAAGCCCTGGATTACAAAAAAATATCCGCCAGAGGCGGACCAGCCTATGGCTGGAAAGGGAGGACAGCTTTAATCATTGGCAATGAAGTCACGGGAATTTCCAAAGAAATATTAAAAATGAGTGATTGTGTAGTCGAAATCCCAATGAAGGGCAAAAAAGAATCATTAAATGTTTCCGTTGCGACGGGTGTTGCCCTGTATCGTTTGCTCAAGATATAAACTATTCTGATATTCTGCAGAATAGCAGAATAGTTTTAGCTCGGGTTAATACTCAAAATAGGCGACGGTCTGTTTATTTAAATCCTGAAGCAAAACAATTTCGCGTCTGGTATCCCAAAGGGGTTCATCATAATTTAAATATATCCACCACTGCTTACCGTAAAAATCCCTATCATTCCTGTGTTTTTTCAAACACTCGGAATAATTTATTTTGGTAGTTACATATTGGGCGCAGTCATAGCCAAGGGAAAGCGAAGTTTCAAAATCAAGTGTCGGCACAGTACAAGAAGAAATACTGTCTATATAATCAAAACAAGTGTTTCTGTAAGTTGCTCCTATAAAAGGCAAAATTTCATCGCGCGGCGATGGACAAGAGGGAAGAGATGGATAATGATTGTATTGACCCAAATAGCCAACGCACTTATTTTCCTTGAAAGAATAACCATTTGGCGAACGCCCTGTTATTAAATAAGCTCTGTCGCCTGGAGAAAGATAAATTGTTTCTTCTACATTCAGAACTCCGGTAAATGGCAGTATGGTCGCTTTTCTAATATCTGTTCCTCTGCCGGAAACGGCGCTTTTAATAGTAAAACCAGTGATATTTATTCTTGAGGGAGCATTATTAGAAACCTCAATTTCCAAGTATTCATTTTTAGGGTCGCTACCGCCCAGAGACCCGGCGCGTAAAGATATGTATTCAGAAAGTGGAGAAAGTGTGCCTATAGACTTTTTGTTTTCTACTTGCCGTTTTTCTTCTTGAGTTTGAGGGGTGTTGTTTTCAGAGGAGTTTTGATTATTGTTTCCATAATTTCCGCCCCCACTTGGAGCTCCAGCACCTACCCAAGCCAAAGCAACAATACCTATTATTATTAAGAAAAAACCAAAATCATCCTTTGGGCCTTTGGACGCCATGTGTGTTTATAATATCAACAAATTGCCCAATTGTTGAATTAGGAACAGAGAAGTTTTTGATGTTTAGAACAAAAGTGAGCACTTCGGCCATTTACTATTTTTCGTAAAATTACTCCTTTGCATTGGTGTTTTTGACAGGGCTTACCTGTTTTTCTGTAGGCCATGTGTTTATTTTGGAATTTGCCTTTTTTGCCATCAACATTTCTATAGTCAGAGGTTGAATCTCCCCCAAAGTGAATACCGCCCTTTAGGGCTGGTTTGATTGCCCGAAAAACTTTTTGCAAAAGTTTTTCGGGTAAATTTCGCACTCTCTCTTCTGGATTAACCCCAGAATGAAAAAGAATTTCATCAGAGTAAATATTGCCAATTCCAGAAATCACAGTTTGATCCATCAAAGCTGTTTTTATTTTGGTGTTTTGGCGTTTAAAAATTCGCTCCCTAAAAATTTTATATGTAAAATTTTTAGGGAGGGGTTCGGGTCCCAAGTGCGCAAGGTGAGGGGAATGAAGAAGTTTGTCGGTTTCAATAAGAGCAATTTTCCCAAATTTTCTCGTGTCGCAAAAAACAAGATGTTTTCCATTACTAAGCGTAAAAACAGCATGAATGAAGCGATTAAACGGGTTACGGAGAGCCTCGTTCTTTTCTTTTTCGTGTGGTATCCAAACTTCCTTTTTCTTTTTGTTGGTTGTTGGTTGTAAGTCGTAGGTTTTTTTGTAATACCCAACCATTAAATGACCAGTCATTTTCATATGAATTAAGACCGTTTTATTACCCGAAAGATTTATCAATATATTTTTGGCACGTCTTTTAATAGAAATTACTTTTTTATTTAATATTTCTTTTTTAAATTTAGAAAAGGCAATGGAGTGAAACATTTTTTCGAAGTCCGTCCAAACATCTTTTATCGAAAGCTTGGGTAGGACTTTCTGTAGTCCAGAAACGGTTGTTTGTACCTCGGGTAATTCGGGCATGTATTAAACTTACAATAAGTAACCCACAACTAACAAGTTTTATAAAAAAATATCATTTTTTGATATAATTGAATCCTTGAAAAACACAATTTTGTTTTTTGTCGGTTTGAGCATGCTTCTTTCCATAACGCTTCTCTACGCGGGGAGCGCTAATCGCATATTTTTGTCTTATGGGGAAATCACAGAGATGATGGCCTCATTGTTTTTTGCAAAAGGTATAACGACTGAAGAATTGCAAAATAGATACAATTCGGATAGCGGAGAATCAAAGAGTCTAAAAAAAGTAAAGATTCTCGTGGTGCCAGGACACTTCCCCAATAAAGGAGGAGGGGAGTTCGGTTCTGTCAAAGAAAGAAATATGGCAGTTTCTCTAGGTAAAAATCTGGTTTCTTTTTTGGAAGAAAACGAACGCTTTGAAGTGTTACTGGCAAGAGACGATACAAGATTTATTAAAGAAATTGGTGAATATGTAATAAATAATAAAAAAGAGATTGAAAAATGGATCAGTGAGCACAAAAATGAAATGAACAGTTTGATTGAAAATGGCAAAGTCATTGATATAGATGGTCCGCCCCACAATACTATAAATCAGGAAGACGCCAACGATCTTTATGGAGTTAATAAATGGGCAAATGAAAATGACGTGGCTTTAGTTATAAACATTCATTTTAATGATTATCCGCGTAAAAGCTCCACAACAATTGGCAAATATTATGGATTTACAGTTTATGTTCCGGAAAATCAATACGGGAACGCAGAAAGTTCGGGTGAGGTCGCGGATTATATAGCAAATCGTTTAGGTTTATTTTTGCCGACAAGTAATATGCCAAAGGAAAAAGGGGGAGTGGTGGAAGACCAAGACCTAATTGCTCTTGGCAGGTTTAATACTTCTAAAACCGCCAGCATACTAATTGAGTATGGCTATATTTATGAGCCAATGTTTAGAACAAAAGAAACTAGAGAAGTTGTTTTGAGAGAAATGGCATATCAGACTTATTTAAGTATTGAAGAATTTTTCGGCGTTATTCATGAGGAGGTTTCATTTATTACAAATAAAGAAGATATGAAGATTTTTTCTGGAGCAGATACTCCAACGCCTGAAGCCCTGCGTTTACAGCTTGCTTTAATAGGAAACGGTCTTTATCCGCCAAACGGAAAAACTTTGCAAGATTGTCCCCTAACCGGAATTATCGGCAATTGCACCAAAGAAGCGCTTAGGGATTTTCAAAAAATAGGCGAAATTCCCCAAACAGGCAAATTGAACAAAGAAACTGTCTCTATTTTTAATAAATTAAAGGTTCAAAACGAAGAGGGTGAACAAGCTTTGGCAAATTAGGATTTAAGCATTTTCCTCAACTCTTCTTTAGTGATGGTGGCATCATCCCAAGGGATTTTCTTGCCGTTTTTTTCCATTAAATACGGGTCAGTGCCTTTGCCGGTAATTAAAACAGTTGAGTTTTCCTTTGCGTAAGAAAGTCCGAGAGCAATAGCTTTTCTTCTGTCAATTTCTATTCTCACTTCTTTCTTCTCTATGCCCTTTTTTATTTCCTCAACTATTTTTTGCGGGTCTTCATCATACGGGTCATCGTTGGTGAGAATGATATGGTCGCAGTAGTTTGAAGCTACACGCCCCATTTCTGGTCTTTTCCATTTATCTCTGCCACCCCCTGTTGCGCCAAAAACACAAATTAAAGAAGAAGAGGGCCTCAACCCCAAGGGCGGTCCTTGGGGTTGAGGCCCTTTGGGGTGAAAGATTTCATAAAGTTTTTTCATAGAGTCAGAGGTGTGAGCGTAGTCCACAACGACCCTAAATTTTTGACCCATTTCAATTTTCTGTACTCGGCCAAGGGTTCCTTTAAATTTTGAAATGGCAGATATTATTTTCTCCCCGGGTATTTCAAAGGAAGTGGCAAGAGTAATGGCGGCCAAACAATTTTCCAAATTAAATTTACCGACAAAAGGAGCTTTTACATTTCTATTATTAAAAGTAAAAGAAGTTTCTTCCGTAGAAAGATTATAAGGACTAAAATCTTTAAGCGAAAAAGTAAATTGTTTTGAAATCGATAAATCACGGAAAATTTGTAATTCTCCATCGTCTGCATTAGTGATTAAAATAGGATTTTTCTTAATTCCTGAAAGCATTTCTTTGGCAATTTGAAGTTTTGCCATTTTGTAATTTTCGTATGAACCATGCCTTTCTATGTGTTCTTTAGAAACATTTGTTACAACCAGAGCATCGAGATAGATAAATTTATGGCGTGATTGAAGAGTGGCTTCAGATGTTAATTCCAAAACTACATGAGTACATTTTTCTTTTAAAGCTCTAGAGAGAAATTTTTGCAGGAAAAATCTCCCCGGAGTGGTCATTTTGAAATAATTTCTCTGACTTTTTTCCCCAATAGTGAATTCCACCGTATTAGCAAGCGCCGTTTTAAATCCCGCTTCTTTAAAAATTCTATAAATTATTTCTGAAGTAGTGCTTTTGCCTTTAGTTCCCGTAACCCCTATCACAATTAATTTTTTAGAAGGAAAGTTATAAAAAACAGCGCCAATTAGGGACAGCAAGTAATGATAGTGTGGTTGTAAAAATTTATACAAAAAACTCGGAATGAATTTTTCTATTGTTCTAAAGATTTGCTCTGTCATTTACCAAGGTTTTTGAGAGCTTCTTTTATAAGCTCCTCGGTGCTTAATTCATTTTTACCAATTTGTTTCAAGGTTTCCCTGACATCTCTTTCAGAGTAGCCCAAAGAAACAAGAGCTAGAATTGCATCCGATGTTTCTTTCATAGAAATATTTTCTTCCTTGGCTATTTCGCCGATTTTATCTTTAAGTTCTAAAATTATTTTTTCGGCAGTTTTTCTGCCTATGCCGGAAACTTTTGTAAGATAAGAAACATCACCCGAACCTATGGCGCTCCTTAAGGTATCAACATGCGCCATATTTAATATGGAAAGAGCCGATTTGGGTCCGATGCCGGGAATTGTGAGCAGTAATTCAAAAAAAGAAAGCTCCTCTTTGCTTTCAAAACCATATAAATCAAGCGCGTTTTCTCTAACTGCCAAATGGGTAAATAGGGAAAGGGATTTTGGATTTTTGGCTATACTTTCATTGCTGGTAAAAACGCGATAACCAACGCCCCCAGTTATTATTACCAAGCTTTTTTCGTCTTTTGAAATTACAGACCCTTCAATGTATCCAATCATCCCTGTAGTGAAAAATGGCATCGCTCTTTAATAAATAGAGCCACACAGCCATTTAACTTTGTTACGTTTTTAATATTCGGCTTCATGATAACGTTTAACATCCCCGTAATCTTTAAATGCCATTTTCTACTACGGGGTCATAAGGCGTATGATACCTTATTTTATTCGGGTTTGCTTTTTGGGGGATATTTATGTAATCTAGCAACTCATGGCAATAACTTCATCAGCAAAAAAGGCAATACGCGTGGCAAAGCGCCGCCGTGTTTTCAATTTGCGCCGAAAAAACACTCTGCGTAATGCTATTAAAGAGATAAAAAGTCTTATAAATTCAGGTAAGAAAAAAGAAGCAGAAATGGCTTTGGCAAAAGCTTATAAAGCACTCGATAAATCTGCCAAGACAAATTTGATAAAAAAAGGGACCGCTTCTCGCAGGAAATCTCGTCTGGCAAAAGCGATAGCGAAATTAAAATAATTTTTTCAGCAAAGCCCCATTAGATGTGTGTTTGTGTACAGATTAGGGCTTTGCTATCGGTTTTTCTTGAGTTACCATTAACAATGTTTGTCATTCTCAATTCTCAATGTCTACACCTATCAAATACACACTTATTTTGCTCCCTGTCGCTATTTTCCTGATCTATTTTTCATTGAAGCAAGATGAGTTAATGGTAAGTGTAAACAAGGATTCTTTGTCTGCCCAAGTATCTAATACAACAACTCAAACTGTATGTAATGACAAAATTGCTGGGGAGCCGTTCAATTTTTCTCGCAACATTATTTTGGGCACGCAGAATTCTGATGTAACTGAATTGCAAAAAATTCTTAATTCTGATCCAACAACGAAAATAGCTTCTTCTGGAGCGGGCTCCCCGGGCAAGGAATCAAATTATTTTGGCGCAAAAACAAAAATTGCTGTTATTAAATTCCAAGAGAAATATCGTTCAGAGACACTTACTCCCGCAGGACTTAGTAAGGGAAGTGGTTTTGTTGGCGTGCTGACTCGAGCGAAACTTAATTCGCTCTCTAAATCTAGAAGTGGAAAGACAGTATGTGTTACTCCCTCTTCTGGAAATACGACAACCACCACCTCCAGCAACGAACCTCTTTACACTGGTGGCCCAGGAATTTTTCTCAAGGAATCAATTAAAACGAGATACGATTCCACAAGATCGTGTACTAGTTATTTGACAGGTAGTGATGATTATGTGCAATGTATAAGTTATGCGTTTAATCCTTCTCTTTACTATAAAATGGGCACCACCCCCGGAGCTTCTGTGACGACGGTAGTTTCAGGAAGTGGAGCAACTTCAAATACACAATCTAGTGGCCAATCAACAACCAATTCCAATACTTCCTCTAATACTACTCCCACTCCTACACCTACACTTACCCCCACCCCACCTCCGCCACCCACCCCACCATCTTCTGGATCTTATGCGTGGTACCCTGCTCTCAACTTAAATCAAATTGAATTTCATGCGGGGGCCGGCGCCTGGGGGCCACAATCACAGATTCAAGCTCCGGAAGCGCCCAATACCACAAGAGACGTAACCGTTACCACTTCTGCAGAACTGAGAAGCAATATGCAGACACCGGGAACACGTATCACGATCGGGGCTGATATCGCACAGACAACAACCGTATTTGGTGATATTACTGACATAGATATTATTATCCCTCCAGGAAGAACGATAGGCAGGTTAACTCTAGGTCAATGGGGTTCCTCGAATCAAATAAATCGTGTCAGAATTCGTGGCACCACGGTGGGGCAATATAGCGGTGGTATTTTAAATGGTCTCTCGACAGTTGTGTCGGTGGGAGACCTTATTATCGATGGCATTGGGATTCGTGACGGAGGAACTTCCGAAGGGATTATTAATATAGGGAGCGTGGCGGGTGCACAGCGCATGGCGGTCGTGAACAATGTCATGCACTCTGCCGGAATGAGTTTCTTAGGGCATTCACGATTTTTTGTTGCTGCCGGTAATAATGTGTATTCGGGGGCTCGACCTCGCTCCGTAAATGGCTATGTAGAGGGGTGGAGTTTCCGTATCTATGGTCAAGCAGCAATTTTCTACCAAAACCGAATAGAGGGAACTCGTTATTCCCGTATTCGTATGCATCCGGAGCCCACGTCTTACTCGCCGCAATATTTGTGGGTAAATTCCAACACGCTGGTTGACCGTCATGAAGCAAGCATTCTTTGGGCAAAGGCTCTCGGCGGAACTTCAACGGGTGATATTAACGCGACATTTGCAGATAATAATCAGATCTATGGCTACACCGTATGCACTACACCAACTTTTAATTTAATAGATTCATCATGGGGTCGTGGTAGTAATAATAATTTCTTTGGTTCATTCACCAGTAGTCACATTCAGGGCGTGACCGCGACCAACTTTACCTTCTCTTCTTGGCAAGAGCCGCCGGCATGGGGAAGACAAGGCGACCCGCGTACCTTGATCCCTCTTTTACCCGTGGACCCAAGTGTGTATAATGCCACTCTCGATACTTCGGCCTATGGCGCCACAGGTTGTGCGGGACCGAACTAAAAAGAGAAACACTTCTTCATAAAAAATCTCGTCTGGCTAAAGCGATAGCGAAATTAAAATAATATAAACTCAAATAAACGCCACGACCCTGTTTGGGGTCGTGGCGTTTATTCTTTTTTTATTGTAAGTTGTTAATTGTTATACTCCCCGTCGTTCAATGGATAGGACATAAGATTGCGGATCTTAAAATGGAGGTTCGATTCCTCCCGGGGGGACAAAAATATAGCAGAGCGGATTTTTGTCCGCCCGAAGAAATAAATTTTTAATTCTGTGGAGGAATCGAAAAGTTTGAGTATGTTTTGCCAAGGCAAAATGCGAAAACTGTACTGCCCATGTAATGGGAGATTTCCTCCCGAGGGGACTAAAAACTTTTAGATTCCAATTCTTTCAGCTATGACATGAATTATTGGTTCTTGGTGGTTTGCTTCCGGAAGCTTCCTCTCCAAATATTCACGTATGGTATCAGGGTGATGCTCTTTTATTGTTATGACTATATAGGGAAGAAAAAATTTTTTGGAAGCAAGAATCAATTTTACATCATCATGTTGATGGTCGATTGAGAAAGATTCCAATTCACTATAAGAATGAGCTTCAGACCCAATTAGAATTTTCCTTTCACTTAGACAATACTCAATCTCTTTTGGTTCTCGCATAGCAAAAAGACCAACTGCTATACCGCCAAGGCCAATTAATATTGCAAGAAGAGTGTTGCCAAAGAAAATAGATAGACCGACTCCTAAAATAGATAAAGTGCCAAGTCCCCAATACCAATCTATTGATTTTTCATGATGTAAATATTCAAAATCTTTCCAGCGAATTTCTTGCATAGCTTTATTTTAACATGAAAATAAAGATACAAACTTGAGTTTTACCACAATGCGGATGGGGTGAGATTCGAACTCACGGTACCTTGCGGTACGCCGCATTTCAAGTGCGGTACGATAGACCACTCTGCCACCCATCCCAGATTTTGAACAATAATAACAATTTACAACTTACAATGAAAATCATTTACTCACAACTATAAAAACTTGTTAACCGTTAGTTATTGGTGGTAAGTTATTTGTATGAGAATACTTGGAATTGATTATGGAAAGAAAAGAGTGGGCATAGCACTAACTGACGAAGAAGGAAAATTTGCTCTGCCTAAAGCTGTTATTTCTGCCGGACCTGATTTAGCAGATGAGATTGAAGAATTGGCTAAAAAATCAAAGGTCAAGAAAATAGTAATTGGAGAGTCGCGTGATTATGGGGGTCGTGAAAATCCTCTTATTGCTGACATTCATATTTTGGAAAGACAACTTAAAGAAAAAGGTTTTGAAGTAATCTTAGAGGAAGAGTATAGTAGTTCAGTTGAGGCCAGTCGCTTTCAGGGAAAAAATGAAAGACATGATGCTTCAGCCGCGGCTATTATTTTACAAAGATTTTTAGAAAAAAATGGATCCCGATAGTGTTATTTTTTTAAAATTACCTTCAATTTTACAAACTCGGCAGAAATTATATTGTTATAGTTAATCTGGTTAACAGTTTAAAACACTATCGGGATGGATAAAATAAGTATAGACGATTTTCATAAAGTGGAAATAAAAATTGGTGAGATAAAATCAGCCGAAAAAATAGAGGGTTCGGACAAACTTTTAAAACTAAGCGTTGATTTTGGTGAAGAAAAACTGCGTCAAGTCCTTTCAGGAATTGCAAAATATGTAACCGCGGAAAGTTTGGTTGGTCTTAAGTGCCCTTTTATTACCAATTTACCAATAAGAGTGTTAATGGGTTTAGAAAGCCAAGCCATGATCATGGCCGCTTCTAGCGATAGTGGTGAATTTACTTTGCTTAAGGCGGACCACAAAATTCCTCCTGGAACGAAAATAAAATAATTCAGTGCTTTT
Organism: Patescibacteria group bacterium; assembly: GCA_038063555.1. Lineage (GTDB taxonomy): Bacteria > Patescibacteriota > Minisyncoccia > Phycocordibacterales > JAKFXT01 > JAKFXT01. The sequence goes on from JBBTUX010000010.1 coordinate 93,442, forward strand.
CTGATACAAGTGAGAGAGAAAGTTTGATTTACCCCATTAGAGAATTAGAGAATATTTTTTAAATAATAACAATATTTTTATATATGAGGAAAGTTTCAAGTTTCATGTTTCGTAAGAGTTCTCTAACGGGGTTTACTCACTTTTCACTCGAGCGAATCGCTCATATCTTGATATAATAGGAAAAAGTAACCAAAGCTTTTTCTATGCCTCACTCAAATATAACGCGATCGCAAAAATTCTTTTTTCAGGCTTTCCCGCCAGCCGAATTTTTAATGATGAATTTTGTTGGCATTGATATCTCCGAACATGCTGTAAGATTTGTTGAATTCGTTTCTACCCCCAAGCATTTGAAGTTGGGACGTTTTGGCGAACGGACGCTTCCCGAAGGAACTATTTTGTCCGGGGAAATAAAAGACCCAGGAACATTAAAAACAGCTTTGATTGGACTTCGTCGCGAACACAACCTTTCTTTTGTCAGAGCTTCGCTTCCAGAAGAAAAAGCTTTTTTGTTTAGAAAAGAAATCCCCAACTATATTTCTTCGGAAGAGATAAGAGAAAATATAGCGTTTCAATTGGAAGAATATGTTCCAATTAAAGTAATGGACGCAGAATTTGACTACTCCCTCGCCGAACCTCTTTTTGACAAAGCAACTCCTGGGACCAGAGAAGTCGTGGTTTCAGTTTTCCCCAAATCTACGGTCGAGAGTTATTTGGACGCTTATTTAAGCGCGGGGCTTACCCCGCTTTCTTTCGAAATGGAAGGATCTTCCTTGCAAAGGGCATTAATAGAAAGCGGGGATATGGGCACTTACATGATTGCGGATATGGGTAGATTGCGCACAAGTTTGGCTATAGTAAGTAAGGGAGCGGTGCATTTCACTTCAACCATAGAGGTGGGCGGGGAAGTTATTACGGAAGCAATTGAAAAAAGTTTGTCGGTTTCAAGAGACGAGGCAGAAAAGTTAAAAATAGAAGGAGCTTTTTCTCATCATGGAAAATACAGAGAACTTTTCCCAGCTCTTATAGAATCATCCAGAACGCTTACCGACCAAATCAAAAAACACTATGTTTATTGGCACAATCATCCTGATAAAAAAGATTCTTCGCCACCTGCCATAGAAAAGGTTATTCTTTGTGGAGGAGACGCCAATTTGGAAGGTTTGGCGGAGCACTTGGCGCTTTCTTTAAGAACTTTTGTTGTTGTGGGCAATGTTTGGACAAACGCTTTTTCTACAGATAATTATATTCCGCCTCTTTCTCGTGCCGAATCTCTCTCTTACGCCAGCGCCATAGGACTTGCCCTAAGAGAAATTTAGGAAGAAATATAAAATTATGTACAATCTCCTTCCTGAAGAGCAACAAAAAATTTTACGCGGAGAATATAGACTACGTGTCGCTACTGTCACCATGTTTTTGTTGTCAGGAATTTTTGTCTGCGGATTTTTAAGTTTGGTCCCAGCCATTACCTTGACCTACATAAAACAATCTTCTTTTCAAGAAGAATTAGACCTTATAAAACAGGGCAAAGAAGAAAACGCTGGCAATTCTTACACGAATGTAATACAAGTAATTAATGACCAAGTAAAAATACTTTCTATTGTTGATCAAGAACACGTGCCACACAAGGTTTTTGACAGCATTGTGATAAGTCGCGGGGGGAGCATAAAAATCACAAAATTTACTTACGAAGTAGTGGGAACATCCACCGCGGTGACATTGGAAGGAGCCGCTTCCCGATTAGATCAATTGCTCAAATTTCAAGAAACACTGTTAAAAACCAATTTTTTTTCTAAGGCAGATTTTCCCATTGAACTTTTAGCAAAACCAAAAAATAGTGAAGTTAGATTCACAATGCAATTGAAATAAATATTTATCCCATTAAAAAACATGTCCCAAACTACAAAATACCCTATGACTAAAAGTCGAAATGTAAAATTTAATATGAAACAAAAATTGTGCTCCACCACAATCAGTTTTTAATTCGATGACCAAAGATTTAGCTAAAAAATATTTTTATACATCAATTTTTCTCGTGATTATTTCCCTGTCTCTTTGCATTGTCGGTTATTACTATGTTTTTTCTAATAATTTGAAACTCGCTGTCTTAGAAGCAGAGGTAACGCAAGAAAGAGCTGATGCAGAATCTTTTAAATCTGCAGAAAGCACATTAAGAGCAGTTGCTGAAGGTAAAGAAAGATTGGGAGATCTTTTTTTGGGAAAAACGATTGGGGAAAAAGCAAAATTTATTACTTCCATTGAAGAAATGGCAGAATCAATCCCTGTGCAAATGGAGACGTCTTTAAGTTCTCAACAAGTTCCTAAGGAAAATAGATTTCAATATTTTGTTGTACAAGGAACGGCCAGGGGGGGACTAGATGGCATTTATAAACTCCTACTTTTATTGGAAAATTATCCGAAAGCTCTTGAAGTGCCGAGGATTGAAATAGAAAAAATACCAACCGACCCAAAGCAAAAACAACTTTGGAGAATGTCTTTTGTTGCTCGTACTATAGAATTAAAATAAATTATGCAAAAAATTATAGAAAAAATAAAAATCTTCTTCACTAAAGAAAAACAAAACATTGAAAAACCTGTTTTGTTTAACCCTTATCGCGCTTGGACTATACTTTTCTGTTTTATCTTTGTTATGTTAATTTTATTTTTTGGACTCAATACCTATTTTTTCTTTGGGGTAAAAAATAATACTCTTTTTACTAAAATTGAAGATGTCAAAGTGATTACCCGCAAATATAATCATGACACTTTGGACAAGATTTTGGAGAGTTTTTCAAATAGAAATAAGAATTTTGAGGAGATCAAAAACAACAATTTCAGCATAATTGATCCTTCTAATTAACCAACAACCAACAATTAACAACTTACATTAATTATTTTATAGAATTTGACTCATTAGTTGTTGGTATTCGATTTCTATTGTAGGTTGTTAGTTGTAAGTTGTGAGTTTTTAACCCCCCGTAGTTTAATGGATAAAACAGCGGACTTCTAAGCCGTCGATGGTGGTTCGATTCCTCCCGGGGGGA
>JBBTUX010000011.1:0-12752 GCA_038063555.1 Patescibacteria group bacterium
TCTATATGATGTGCGAGATTCCATCCAATGTTATTTTGGCGGACCAATTTCTGGATCTTTTTGACGGCATGTCCATCGGTTCCAATGATTTGACGCAATTGACTTTGGGACTGGATAGAGATGCCGGGACACTGGCTCATATTGGGAACGAAAAAAATGAAGCGGTCAAAGAATTGATAAGGCAGACGATTCAAAAGTGTCGCGCCAGAAATAAATACGTCGGCATTTGCGGACAGGCGCCGTCGGATTTTCCCGACTTCGCCGAATTTTTGGTGGAAGAGGGAATTGAAAGTATTTCCCTTAATCCCGACACAGTCGTTAAAATCCTTTCGGTCATCGCGGAGAAGGAGAGGAATCAGTAGATTTAATATACCGCTTGCCATTATATTCGGAATGCTTAATCCGGAAGTTTTCGGTTGGAGCGCGGGAGTTGAGACGATGTCGGGAATGCGACCTCTATTGAGAGGGTGTGAAGAAACGAAAAACTCCTCCGCCTTAAGGCGGAGGAGTTTTTCGTTTCACTCAGAATTATGCAATAATTACTTTAATTAATTTATAATAAATTTACAAAATTTATCTCGTTACCCGCCTGCTACGGGCAGGGAAATTGCGCGGGTATTTGTGCTATTATTACGAAACAATGGTTGTATTTACAAGAAATAATTATATAGAATGCGCGCAAAATATGTCCGCATCCTACCTGCCCGCCAAAGCCAGAGCGACAGAGTTGGTATTTGGAATAAATACAATAAATTTATTAATTAATAATATTCCCGACGGTCTTCGTTTTAGGCGATGGCAGGCGGGTTTCTAACGGGATGAAAATCGCACTTTGGGGGATGAAAGAATGGGAGCAAGAATATGTCAGAAACGCTTTGAAAGATAGCGCCGGCGAGCTTACTTTTTATGATGGACAATTGAAGCCGGATAATTTGCCGCCACAGAGTGATTTTGACATCGTCTCTATTTTCGTTGATTCGGTTGTCAGTAAAATGACACTTGATAATTTTCCGAATTTAAAAGGGGTGGTAACTCGTTCAACTGGCTATGACCACGTTGACTTAAAAGAATGCGAAGCGAGAAATATAATCGTTTCATCCGTGCCATCGTACGGCGAAAATACCGTGGCCGAGTTTGCTTTCGCTTTGATTTTGGCGCTGTCCCGTAAAGTATACGCGGCGGTGGACAATTTCAGGGAAACCGGCAAGTATTCGTTTGAAGGTTTAATGGGGGTTGACCTTAAAGGCAAAACTATCGGCGTTATCGGCACCGGGCGCATCGGCAAGTATTCAATAAAAATAGCCAAAGGTTTTGACATGAATGTGGTGGGGTATGACGCTTTTCCAAATGAAGCAATGGCCAAAGAACTGGGGTTTTCTTATATGCCGTTTGAAGAAGTTTTGAAGGTGTCCGATGTGGTTACAATTCACGTGCCGTTTTTGCCGGAAACCGAACATATGTTTAATGAAAAAACTATTCCCTCGATGAAGAAGGGGGCGATTTTGGTAAACACGGCGCGTGGCGCAGTGGTAAAAACTTCGGCTTTGGTCGAAGCTTTGCAAAGCGGACATTTATCCGGCGCCGGACTGGACGTCATTGAAGAAGAAGGAGTTTTGAAAGATGAAATGGGATTCGTGCTTCACGGCGACTCAGAAGGACATGATATGAAAACGATGATTGCGAATCATGTGCTCTCTGACATGCCGAATGTTTTACTTACGCCGCACGCCGCCTTCAACACCAAAGAGGCCTTGATAAGGATTTTGGATACATCGGTTGAAGACATCAAAGGTATTGTCTCTGGTACGCCGGTCAATGTTGTCGTGGCGAAATAATTTTTTATGGCGGAAATCGCGGCATTAAACACTCGGGAAATTCCGGATTCACGAGGGGAAAAAACTATTGAAGTTAAAGTTATACTGTCCGACGGCACTAGCGCCTCGGCCTCCGTTCCCCACGGAAAAAGCTGCGGTAGCGGGGAGGCGGTTTATGTTTCAACTCCTCAAGCTATAAAGAATGTTGAAGAAAAAATATCGCAGGGACTTATGGGCTTTGATATAGAAAATCATAAAGAAATTGACAGGAAGTTGATAGAACTTGATTCTACGGATAATAAAAGTAACTTGGGGGCGAATAGTGTTTTGGCGGTTTCAATCGCCACCTTGCGCGCCGGGGCCGTTTCAAAAAATATTCCTCTTTGGAAACACATTCGGGAAATTTATGATTTCCCCGATGTAAAAAGCAATCCAAAATTTTTGGCTAACGTCATTAACGGAGGTCTTCATGCCGATAATAATCTGGATTTTCAGGAATATATGATAATTCCGAGGGCGGACAGTATCAAAGAATCAACTGAAATTGTTTTTCGTTTTTTTAATTTGCTTAAAGAAAATCTGATTTCCCGATTCGGAGAAGAAGTTTTGAAATTGGGGGACGAAGGCGGTTTGGCGCCGAATTTTAAAGATAATTTGGAACCATTTGAAATACTTAAAGAAATTGCCGATAAAGATTTCGTGGGCCAAATTGATTTTGGGATTGACGTTGCCGGAAGCGATGTTAATAAGTCAAAAGAAGAATTGTTTTCAACCTATCGCACGCTTAGAGATAAATACGACATCTTGTATTTGGAAGACCCATTCGCCGAAAATGATTTTGAAAGTTTCGCCGAATTGAAAAGAGAGTGGAAAGAAGGGAGATTCCTTGTGGGAGATGATTTGACCGTAACTAAAACTTCAAAACTTATTGAGGCCAAAGAAAAACAAGCCATCAACGGCGTTATTATTAAACCAAATCAAATTGGCACGGTTAGTGAAGCAGTAAAAACAATTAAAAAAGCTAAAGAATTTGGTTTTGGGGTTTTTGTTTCGCACCGAAGTGGAGAAACCAATGATGATTTTATCGCAGATTTAGCTTATGCCACGGATGCTACGGGAATTAAACTTGGCAGTCCGAGCAAAGCCGAACGCCTGGCTAAGTACAATCGCTTGCTTGTAATTCTAAGCGCTCAATAAGAGAATAGAAGGGAATGAGTCCCGTTAGAGGTCGTACTCAACGGGGGGAGTTTTTTATGAATTCGGAGCAAAATATTATTAGTCGTATACATGGCGCAGATTGTTTTGTTCACAATCTGTCTCTAACGGGATGAGAGTCCCTTTTGGAAAACTTTTGTTGAAAGGCGAATTGCCACTTTGGCTTGATGTTGTTTTTATTTCTTTGACGACGGCTTTGCTCATCGTTCGTTACGGTAATTTTTTTGAGGTAGAGACCGTTAATCCGTATCTCATTGTTGTTTCTATAATCGCCAATATTCCGGTTTTAATCGCGACCATTCGTTCCCTTCGTGAAAAACGCATTTCAGCCGATCTTTTGGCTGGAATAGCTTTAGTGTTTTCATTTTTGGCTCGGGAATGGGCTTCCGCTGCATTCATTACCTTAATGCTCGCTTTTGCCAGAATGCTCCGCACTTGGAGTGACGCAAGAGCAGACAGGGCTTTGAGTCATTTGGCAAAACTTAAACCCAAGTATGCAAAAGTAAGGCATGGCAACAACATAACGGAGATTCCAATTAATAAAGTTAAATTGGGAGATACTGTAGTTGTTTCTGTTGGAGAAAATGTGCCAGTCGATGGAAAAATTCTTGAGGGAGAGGGATTGCTCAATCAATCTTCAATTACAGGCGAATCTGTTCCAGTTTATAAAAAAGAGGGGGACAAAGTAATTAGCGGCTCAATTGTAGTGCAGGGTTCCTTTGAAATTGTGGCGCAAAAGGTTGGCAAGTATTCAACCATAGAAAAAATCATTTCTTTGGTTGAATCAGCCGGGGAAAGAAAAGCGCCTATTATAAAAATTGCGGATCGTTTGTCTGCCTATTATATTACTGTAGCTTTCATAGTTTCTATTGTTGTTTATGCATTAAGTCAGGATACTTCTCTTGTCCTAAGCATTCTTTTGGTAGTTTGCGCTGACGAAATTGCAGTAGCCATACCCCTTGCCTTTTTGATGGCGGTAGCCGTCTCTGCAAAAAAAGGGGTGATCATTAGGGGCGTTGAATTTTTGGAAGGATTTTCTCGTCTTAAAACACTAATAGTTGATAAAACGGGCACACTTACAACTGGTAAACTCTCGGTTGCAGGATGCGTTATGGGCAAAGGGGTTAGTAGTGAAGATTTTTTTGAAGCTTCACTCCTCACTTCTTCCGTCTCAAAACACCCGGCTTCAAAGGCAATAGAAAAATATATTTCAAAATTTACCAAAGCAAAATCACCGAGTTCTTTTGAAGAAAAAGTTGGTAAAGGAATTATATCTCGTCTAGAAGGGGAACATTTCTTTTTAGGCAGAAGAAGTTTTATGGAGGAAATGCACGCCCCACTTTCCAAGGATTTATTGGAGCGTATGCGAGAAGCGGAAATGCTTGGTTTCAACATAACTTATGTTGGCAAAAATAAGAATACTCTAGGATTTTTTATAGTAGCCGATGAGTTAAAGAAAAATATTAAAACCGACATTGACCACCTGAAAGCTTTGGGTGTTTTGGAGATTGTAATGTTGACGGGAGACAATGCTATGGTTGCTCATAGAATCGGGCTTGAAGCGGGAGTAACCCAAGTTCGCGCTAACTTGTTGCCAGAAGACAAAGTTAAAGAGGTGGAGAAATTCCTGCACAAAATGCCGGATAAAATTTTGGCGGTTGTTGGCGACGGGGTGAATGATGCCGCGGCCTTAAAAAGAGCGCCAATCGGCATAGTCATGGGGGCTCTAGGTTCTGATGTCTCTATTGAAGCGGCTGATGTCATTTTGATGCATGATGATTTTTCTAAAATTCCAGAAACCATAGACCTTTCTCGTTTTGTGATGAAAATTGCTAGACAAAATTTTGTCTGGTGGATAATTATAAATGCGGTTGGTTTGTATTTTGTTTTCACTCATGTTTTAAATCCGACTTCTGCCGCGGCTTTCAATTTCCTAACCGATTTCATACCTCTTTTTAACGCTCTAAGAGTAATGGGTTTTAAAAGGTCCGTAATACTTAATTGATTATTTCTTTTAGTCAAGATGCCAACTTTTCTTTTTAAGGTATAATTAACAAATGAATAAAGGTTTTTATTGGATAATCGCTGTTATAGTTATTTTTATAGGACTCCTTGCTTTCGCAGCGTTTTATAAAAATAAAAGCGCTACAGGGTTACCGATTCCAACAGAAGAAGTGTCTCTTTCGGATTGGACGGTTGGCACGAGCACGACTGTGGTTTTGATGGAATATAGCGATTTCCAATGTCCAGCCTGCCGCAGCTATTTTCCTATAGTTGAACAAATCGTTTCAGAGTATAAAGACCGCATTACTTTTGTTTATAGACATTTTCCTCTTGCCCAACATTTGAATGCCATGACTGCCGCGAGAGCGTCAGAAGCTTCGGGTAGGCAAGGGAAATTCTGGGAAATGTACGTTTTGCTTTTCCAGAATCAAGATGTTTGGTCGGGAGAATCAAAATCTTTGGAAATATTCAAAGGTTATGCCACAGAACTGAATCTTGATTTGGAAAGATTTGTAAATGACTACAATGACCCCTCTCTTAGGGGGAAAATTCAAAATGATTATAAAAGTGGCGTTAAACTTGGAGTGGATTCAACCCCATCCTTTTTCTTAAACGGAGAAAAAATAGCAAACCCAGAAGGAAATACGGTTGAAGAAATACTCTCAAGTTTCAGAAAAGCACTAGATGAAGCCTTGTTTTCGGCTACAAAAGTTACACTGCCCACGCAATAAAGTTCTATATAATTACAATTTATATGGCGGAAGGAAAAAAACTGTTTACATTGGTTATTATTCATAAGCACCCAAGAGTTCTTTTGGGTATGAAAAAAAGAGGGTTTGGGGAAGGTCGCTGGAATGGTTTTGGTGGCAAAGTCTCCAATAATGAAAGTATAGAAAAAGCGGCTTTGAGAGAAATAAAAGAGGAATCGGGAGTAGAAGCAAAGAAGTTGGAAAAACTTGGCATTTTAGACTTTGAATTCAAAGGAGACCCGCAAATATTGCAAGTTCATATATTTAAAAGCAGAGAATATGAGGGAGAACCAATCGAGAGTGAAGAAATGAGTCCGAGGTGGTTTTTTATTGACGAGATTCCTTTTATGGAAATGTGGGTGGCAGATAAGTTTTGGATTCCCTTATTTCTAAAGGATAGAAAGTTTAAAGGCAAAATTCTTTTTGGAAAAGGAGACATCGTCTTGGAAAAGAATGTGGAAGAAGTCGCTTCTTTGTAGATAATTTATAAACCCCAAAGTGTTAACATATTAATTGTGGTAGAAAACCTGCTAAATTTTATTGAGGGCATAATTGTTTCTTACGGGGCCACCGGCATTTTTTGGGCTAGTTTTTTGGAAGAGGTTTTGGCTCCCATACCTTCGTCTTTGGTGATAATGACTGGCGGTTTTTTTATGCTTGGTAATGATCCGATATCGTTCACTTCTTTTTTAAAATTATTTACTCAAGTAGTTATACCCGTTTCCTTTGGTTTGACCATAGGTTCTTTGTTTGCATATTTCGTATTTTATTTTTTAGGAGAGCCAGCCATAAACACTTTTGGGAAATATTTTGGCATAACTTTTGCTGATATAGAGAAAATTAAAGAAAGAATGTCAAAGGGGATTATGGATGATTTTTTTATTTTTTTATCTCGGGCTATACCACTTTTTCCAGTAACGATTATTAATGTTTTTTGCGGATTAATACGTTATCCACTTTTAAAGTTTATAAGCATTTCCTTTCTGGGAGTTTTATTTAGGGCTACAATTTTGGGGTTTTTGGGTTGGCAACTCGGGGCTTTCCATAAAGAAATTTCCTCACAATTTGAAAAAGTGGAGAATTTTTTGGCTGTGTTATTGGTTTTAGGCGTTTTATATTTTATGTATAAAAACCGAGAGAAGAGTTCAGAAACACAATCTAAATGATTAAAAACTACTCATTTTTCATGATATAATCGCCGATATGAAACATTTATTTCGTTTTTTTGACAAACTTGAAGACAAGGTGCGGGAGCGCCTTTCCAGAAGGCCAATTTTGTACTCAATTATCGGTGGTTCAGCCGTAATCTTGTTTTGGCGCGGGATTTGGCATTTGGCGGATGAAATTGAACTTGCCTATTCCCTCAGCAATATTGAGGGCGCGGTGGTATCTCTACTTGTGGGAGGGACGATACTTTTGCTGACAGGGCTTTTCTCCTCCTTTTTTGTGGGGGATGCCATTTTGATTTCTGGGTTGCGCAGAGAAAAGAAAATTATAGAAAAAACAGAAGAGGAGATTGGACAAGAGACCGGTATTTTGAAACGCATTCAAGGAGAAGTTTCACGGGAAGAAAGTATTTTGAATGAAGTTCGTAAGGAACTTGTTAACATAAGAAGTTCCATAGAATCTCTTAACGAAAAATAAAGTATGACACTGAAAGTGAAAATTTTTGCTTTTGGAGTAATTATTGTTGGCTTATTAGATTCTTTTTATCTTTTCTATAAATATATTAATGCCAACCCAATAGACTGCTTTTTATTTGACGGGTGCAATACTATAGCCCAAAGCCCGTATTCTCATGTTTTTGGAATACCGCTACCGACTTTTGGAGTTTTGTTTTATGTCGTGATGTTTTTATTGGTATTTTTTCTCACGCGTTATGAAAATATATTATGGAAACGATTGGCTCTTCTCGCTTCCGTTATAGGTTTTATTTTTTCTCTTTACTTTGTTTATTTGCAAGGATTTGTTATTCAAGCTTTTTGTATCTATTGTTTAATTTCAGCCATAGCTTCAACTTTAATATTATGTCTTTTGATATTTGTTAATAATAAAAAAACAGAAATTACTGATTATGAAAGAAAGTATTAACATCACTATAGTTTTAGGAAGCGCAAGAGAAGAGAGAATTTCAGAAAAAGTAGCCAAGTTTGTTTTAGAAAAAACATCTCTTTTGGATGAAGTCACAGTTTCTTTGGTTGACGTGAAAGATTTTCTTTTTGGCAGAACCATACCGCCATGGCAAAAGGATGAGAGGACTGATATTTGGAAGGAAATTGCTTTAAAAAGCGATGGATTTATTTTTGTGGTGCCGGAATACAATCATGGTTACCCCGGTGAATTTAAAATTTTACTGGACTCGGCTCACGATGAGTATATAAAAAAACCGGCACTTCTAGTAACGGTTTCTGATGGCCCGTGGGGCGGGGCGCGTATGGCAGAAAATTTAAAACCAATACTTAATAATTTTGGCATTATTTCATTACCATCGGTGCTACACACCTCTTTTGCAGATAAAAAATTTTCTGATGGAAAAAACCCTGACGATAAATACCAAGAACAATTGCAAAAATCTTTGAATCAACTTGTGGAATACGCTAGAAGTATTAATTAGATTTAAAAGGTATAATAATCCTAGATGGAATCCCGTAGTAGAAAATGGCATGAGAAGCCGTAACAATTTACACACTATGAGCAAAGGGTTGAATATTAATGGAATAATAAAAAATTGGTCATTCTGCTTCTAGAAGAAGCGATACCATTTTTCACTACCGGATGGAACCAAAAAAAATTCTTATACATTTAGTTCTAACTTCCGCGATAATATATTTTCTAACTTTTAGGAATATCATACCGGGAATGTTCGTAGGAAGTGTCTATAGCGCATTTGTCGTAGCCAGTTTGATGGGACTTCTTTCAATTGCGGCTAGAACTATTTTAGTTACGATGAAAGTGCCAATGAAACTTCTTACCCTTTGGGTTTTTGCCGTTTTTTTAAATACAGCTGTTTTGTGGTTTATAGGTGAATCTATGGACCCAGAGCAATTCAGTATAGACGGCGCTTTAAATGGTTGGTTGGCCGCTTTTCTTGCGGCGCTTATTATTTCCGCTGCGCAAACTATAGTTCACAAAATTACTGATTAACCCCGTTAGATATTATTTTTATTAATTTATTTTAAAAAATATTATCACTAAATTTTTTATTCAATTGATTTAATAGGACACTAATTATCTAATGGGGTAAATTATGAAAACTGTCGTTAAAATTGTTTTAATAGCTTTGGTTCTTTTGGGAATAACGCAATACAATCTTATTCCTGGAATAAGTGTGTCAGATTTTACCACGGCACTAGTTGTGTCTTTAGTTCTTGCTGTTCTTAATCTTTTTATAAAACCAATAGTTCTCCTTCTCACATTGCCGGTGAATCTTTTGACTTTGGGTCTTTTCACTTTTGTTATTAACGCCTTACTTTTCTGGTTGGCTTCTTTCTTTGTAAAAGGATTTGAAGTTTCGGGTTTTGTCGCAGCTTTTTTGGGGGCTTTAGTAATTGCAGTTTTCAAATGGCTTGTTGATCGTTTTCTTGATTAAAGTTAATTATGAATCTTTTAAGGTGGATTACCCACCATTACATCTTTATCGGGCTAGTGCTTTTGCTTATTGTTTTTCCATTTGCCTTGCCACCGGAATGGATTGATGGAGCAAGAGATTTTATAGCAAGGGCTGGACTATTGCCTGGATTGTTCATGCTCGGCGTAATCCTTTTCGTTTCGACAGTTATAGCTCCTTTAAACACTCTTTCGCTTGTGCCGTTTGCTTCTTTGACTTTTGGTTGGAAACTCACTTCCATTGTTTGCATTACTGCTTGGACTCTTGGCGCGGTCGTAGCCTTTTTACTCTCCAGACACTTTGGAAAAAGGGCTTTAAATTTTTTAAGAGTTCTGCGCGAAGCGGAAAAATATAGCAGTCGTATACCGCAGGATTTGGGTTTTTTGAGTTTGGTTTTTTTGCGAATGCTTATTCCGGTTGATGTTTTAAGTTATGCCATAGGACTTTTCACAAATATGTCGCTGTTTCGTTATACTTTGGCAACGGCAATTGGAGTAACTCCCTTTTCCATTATTTGGAGTTATGGCGGCGAAGCCGCTCTTTCTAAACAATATTTGTCGCTTTTTTCTGCGGGGGCTGTTGCAGTGTTAATTATTTTAATCGGGCGCCATTTTTACAAGCAGGGCAAAAACTGATAAAACAAGCTAATGGCATTTATTGATGAATTAAAAATACATTTAAAAGCTGGGCGTGGGGGCAATGGCGTAGTCAGATGGTTGCGCGAAAAAGGAAAACCTTGGGGAGGACCAAATGGGGGAAATGGAGGTAAAGGGGGAGATGTTTATGCTATAGGAGTGCGTGATGTGGGACTTTTGGCTAAATATCGCCACAGTAAGGAGTATTCTGCAGAAAATGGCTACGACGGCGAAGGAAACTCTAGGCACGGCGCCTACGGCACCGACTTTCTATTTGAATTGCCTGTTGGTTCGATTATAAAAAATGAAGAAACGGGGCGAGTAGTTGAGATATTAAGCGATGGTCAAAAAGAAATTTTGCTTCATGGCGGCAAGGGTGGTTTGGGCAATGAATTTTTCAAATCTTCAATAAATAGAAGTCCTCAAGAAGCAACGGCTGGAGAAGTTGGCGAAATGGCTGATTTTTTAATTGAATTACAGCTTATAGCGGATGCTGGTCTTATTGGTTTACCAAATGCTGGCAAATCATCTCTTTTGAACGCTTTGACCAGAGCTCACGCTAAAATTGGAAGTTATCAATTTACCACTCTTGAACCAAACTTAGGGGAAATGTTTGGTTTTATTTTAGCCGATATCCCAGGATTAATTGAAGGAGCATCCGTTGGAAAAGGTTTGGGGCACAAATTTTTGCGTCACATAAAAAGAACCAAAGTTTTATTCCATTGCATTTCACTGGAGAGCGATGATGTTAAACGTGACTATAAAACGATAAGGGAAGAATTAAAAAAGTATTCTCCCGAATTGATAAAAAAGAAGGAAATAGTAATTTTAACTAAAACCGACACAGTTTCCTCTGAAGATTTAAAGAAAAAAGAAAAAATAGTTCAAAAACTATGTGATAATGTTTTTACAGTGACTATTTTGGATGACAATGCTGTGAAAAAACTATCAGAGAATATACTCAATTTACTTAATATTAGTAACCATTGACAGACATCTTCGTAAGATGTATAACGAAAGATAGATTAAGAACCTTAAAAAAGTGAATTCGCCACAGCCAAAAATGCCTAAAAAATAGACATTTTTGGCTGTGGCGAAACGGGAAGCAAATCCGTTAGTTGTACAGCGTTGCTCCTTAAAGGAGAATGTAATGTCAAAGAACGCGATGATCGGCGGCATTGTCTGCGGACTCGCAGGCATGGACACGAAGTTCGTCGGAGTAGTGGGAGAGATCACCAGTCGGCTGAATACCGAGGGCGCTCCCATTTACAGGGAGAGGTTTTTAAAGGGGGCTCGACAACCTTTGCCGAAAGGCAAACCTGTCGTGTACAGATTCCTCCAGCCGATACCGCAGAAGGTTCTTCAATCCTTTAACCCTGATGTTTACAAGAACAACAACACCAAAGACATCTGGGTTTCGGAGAAGTTCATCGAGAACATCCTCTCGGTCGCGGAAGTTTTTCAGCCGACGGAAGATCTGCCGATCCCGACTGGTTTCAATCTGATTCAAGACGCCAACGACAAGGAAATTGACTCGGAGCTCCCCCAATATCATGTTTTCGGGGCAAGTGAGTTCTGTTGGCGGCTTTACCAGATGACGCGGGCGCAACCAAATGGCAGTGGCGATACCCTTCTCACCAACGGTCGTGCCAACATTTTCGATGTCGTTGGCAAAGGGGGCGGGGTCTTCGCGGTCTACGTCTTCTGGCGCAGCGGCCATCGGCAGTGGTTCTTCTACTGTTATTCGTTGGTCGAGGGCGGGTGGTTTCAGGGTTATCGCGGTTTCTCCCGCAACTGACAATCTGGTGCTTTGCTCTGAATTGGGTCCCTTGGAATCTCTGACACTCCCGTGTCTAAAGAAACCGAGGGGCTTTTTGTTTTGATATACTAAAAATGAAATCTTTGGTGATGCCACGGCTATGGCTTTGGCATAAGGATTTTAAAATTTTGAAAATCAGAATTCTTGCGGTTATGGCTTCAAGAAGCGTGTTTCCATAATTTTTTAAAAAAATATTGTAGTTGGTACTTTAAACTAGTGGACTTATTATGTCCCAAATAAGATACAGTTCAAAGAGTATTCAATGAGCAGTGCTACAGATGGTTTTAAGTACGAGAGGCGAGGTCTTCGCGGTCAACGTCAACTGGAACAGCGACAATCGGCAGTGGAACTTCAACTGTTATTCGTTGGACGAGAACAGGTGGAATCAGGGTAATCGCATTTTCTCCCGCAACTCCATTTTCTCCTTAACTTATGGTTGAGGAGTTTTTGTTTCCAATCCTTTTTTCCAGCCACCAAGCATTCGTCCGATTTCCTGTAATTTTTCTGATAAAATTATGTATTTTTTGTTGTCCAAAATTTTCAGTTCCCAACAAACACGAATGAGAAATTTTAATAAATCAAGTTTTTTAATTGAAATTAAAAGGGTGTACAATTTGTTCTCTTTGTTTTGATAACTGGCTGTGAATAATAATTCTAATATTTCTAAAAAAAGAAAATCAATTTTATCCCCCAAAGTGTAACGAGATTTTTGTGGTAAATTACTTTTATATTCATACCACTGTTTGTATACTTTCAAACAATGCTCAGTAACTGGCAAAAACCGCAAAAACCCATTGGGGGGGGGTCTTAAGAAGAGGGGTGTTAAATTTATCCATACCTATCAAGATATCATCTCTTTAGAAAACCTGCTCCTAGCTTGGCAAGAATTTTTACGCGGTAAACGTCATA
>JBBTUX010000012.1:0-23774 GCA_038063555.1 Patescibacteria group bacterium
ACTTTGGCGTTTCATTTCTCGCCGGGGTGGGTTCGTTCTTAAGTCCCTGCATTCTGCCACTCATCCCGGGGTTTCTTTCTTACCTAGCCTCAACCGCAGTCAAAGACACTGAGCAGAGTCGAAGTGTAAAAAATGAAGTTGTTGCATAACCCGAAAAGATGAGCACGCATAAAATAATCATCAGTGCCGTACTTGTTACCGCTGTTACCTTCGGCATATTTTATCTCAATTCACAAAAAGTTTCGAGGGGCTCAATCGCAGATAAAGTAGAGGTAAAAACAACGATGAACAAAGAAGATAAGGCCAAGCGCTATCCAGTTGCAAAGGAGATTACAACTCCAGATGGGTTTATTAACACTGGCGGGAAACCGATAACCATCGGTGAGTTTACCGGCAAGAAGGTCGTACTTTTGGATATTTGGACATATTCTTGTATAAATTGCCAGCGGACTACACCATATTTGAACGCCTGGTACGAAAAATATAAAGACAAGGGTCTCGTTATTATCGGACTGCACACTCCAGAATTTGAGTTTGAAAAAATTTACGAGAACGTTCTTGAGGCAACAAAGAGGACGGGAATTAAGTTTCCAGTGGTTCTTGATAATGATTTTTCAACATGGAACGCGTATCAAAATCGTTTCTGGCCACGCAAGTATCTGATTGATATTGACGGCTATGTCGTGTACGACCACATTGGCGAGGGAGGGTATGAGGAAACGGAGCAAAAAATCCAGGCGGCGCTTTCGGAACGGATGACTGTCTTGGGAGAAGGTGGAGATGTTAGCCAGCCAATTACAAAAGAAGTTTTTATTAAGAACGGAGCGAAAAGTCCCGAAACATATTTCGGATCGGCGCGCAACGACCAGCAGAAAAACCTGTTGGTCCCTAATGATGGTTGGAATATAACGCCGGAATTTGCCCAAAGCATTTCACCCGGCGCCAGCATCGTATACCGATATACCGCAAAGGATGTTTTCTTTGTTGCAGAAGCGGGCACTGAAACTATTGTTGAGGTGCTTCTTGATGGAAAACCTCTTTTGTCCGAAGCCGGATCGGACATTGTTGCAACGTCCGATGGCAAGACGATTGTGAAAATAAAAGAAGCGCGACTCTATAAAATAATTCAAGGCAGTCAATCAGAAACTCATACGCTGGAACTCCGAATCCAAAGTCCAGGACTGAAAGCGTTTACCTTCACTTTTGGCTAAAAATATGAAAAGAAGACTTGTTTGCGACCGAATCTCGCTCTCCCCGCAAATACAATTTAATGCGCTAGAGCAAAAAAGTAGATTTGTTTAGGTTTTATAGCACCCAAAGAATTTATGGCGCGGCGAGCATCACGAAACGTGGCGCCAGTTGTTGTCACATCATCAATTAGAACAACCATCCTGCCGGAAAAATTTGGATTAGGTTTGTTTTTGGAAATGGCAAAAGCGTTTTTCATATTTTCCTCCCGCTCTTTTTTGTTTTTGCAGGATGTCTGGCGTTTCGTTTCCTTAGCAAAAATTAAAACATCGGGCGCGATTTCAAAGAAATCGCGCCCGTATATCTCAACTGTTTTGTAGGCAAGTATTAGCGTGTGATTGTGTCCGCGTTCCAGACTTCGTTTTTTTGTAGTAGGTATCGGTATCAGGATAATTCTAGGGTGGGAGCAAAAAGGCAGTATTTCTTCGCAAGTAGCAATAATTGACTCTCCCAAAATTTGAGCAAAAATATTTAAAGCATCTTCATTTTTTCTATATTTAAGAAGCCAAACAGATTGGCGAATAAATGGATTTTTATAAGGGAAAAT
Source organism: Patescibacteria group bacterium (assembly GCA_038063555.1). Lineage (GTDB taxonomy): Bacteria > Patescibacteriota > Minisyncoccia > Phycocordibacterales > JAKFXT01 > JAKFXT01. Next base: position 1,796 of record JBBTUX010000012.1, read on the forward strand.
GGCAATAGTTTTCTTGTCACTCGATAACCATTCGTTGGGGAAGCGACTTTTCAATTCTTCTGCTTTAATACTTTTGAGTTTGCTTTCGACCTTTGAAATGGGAAATATTAAAGAAAGAGCTGATTCCAGTGTGTTTTTTATCCAATAAAATAAGCGGTTCATATAGTGATTCGTGTTATACTTTAACTATATTCTGGCATATCTTAGAGTAAAAATGGATCCTGCTAGTAGAAAATGGCATTAGAAGCACAATGTGATTAAATTGGATTATGAGAGAGTGGTCGATTACAAAAAATTTTAATATAAAACTGACGTCTTGCTTCTAAAAGAAGCTATGCCATTTTTCACTACGGGATGGATTTTTCATTCAAAAATATTTTTCAAAATCTAACGAATAGGAACGAAAGCGTGGTCGGGGTTGACATTGGCGCCTCGGCCATTAAAGTGGTGCAACTCCGGAAAAAAAACGGTCGGGCTGTGCTTGAAACTTACGGAGAGATTTCTCTTGGACCATACGCTGGTATTGAATTGGGGAGAGCTACAAATTTACCAATAGACAGAATCAAGGAAGCGCTTAACGACTTGTTCCGCGAAGCTAAAGTTACAAGTAAAAATACCGCTATTTCCATACCACTTTCTTCCAGTTTGATTTCCTTTGTGGAAATGCCAGACATTGGTGAGAAAAAAATGGCGGAAATGATTCCACTTGAAGCTAGGCGCTATATTCCCGTGCCTATTACTGAAGTTTCTCTCGATTGGTGGATAATTCCTAAAAAGGAGGACAGATTTTCTTCTCCGGGTGAAATCAAACCGGCAAATGCAAAAGCCGAAAGCGCCAAAAAGATAGATGTGTTATTGGTTGCAATTTTAAACGACGCGCTGAATAAGAATAAAACAATTAGCGCGGAAATGGGTCTAGAAGACCCTATTTTTGAAATAGAACTTTTTAGTACCGCGCGTTCTGTCTTAGATCAAGGAATTGAACCAGTAATGATTATGGATATGGGAGCAGGTAGCACCAAGCTTTACTTGATGGAACACGGCGTTATCAAAGATTCTCATATTATAAATCGTGGTTCACAAGATATTACTCTCTCAATTGCCAAATCACTTGGTGTGCCAGTTTCCCAAGCGGAAGAATTGAAAAGAACCATAGGTCTTTCTACAAACCCAGCCAATAGAGCCATAAACGAAACAGTGGCGCTTTCCTTGGACTATATTTTTAATGAAAGCAATCAAGTTTTGCTTTCTTTTGAAAAGAAAAACAATCACACTATTACAAAAGTGGTGCTTTCAGGGGGTGGGGCAGTGATGCGTGGTTTTGCCGAAGCTGCCAAAGTTCATTTTCAAGCAGAAGTTGTTGCTGGAGATCCATTTTCCAAAACTTTAACTCCCGCCTTTTTGGCTCCGACCTTGAAAGCGGTCGGACCAGAATTTGCGGTTGCCGTTGGATTGGCGTTGCGCAAATTGAGTCAGCAGAATTAAAAATTAACTTCCCGAGTTATTCACGCTTATTGTTATAACAAATTTTGTTCTTCTTGATATAATAAAACAATGGATAGTCAATCCCAGACCTCTTTTATACCCAAAAAACCGATAATCCAGACCGGTTATAGTTACGAAAACAGGGGTGTTTCGGTTGTAACAATAATTTGCATAGTTGTATTCTTTGGCGCCGTGGCTTTGTCTGCGGGCTCTTATTTATATAAGAATTTTTTGATGAAGTCCCTGGAGAGCAAAAAAGAGGCCCTTGAAAAAGCTAGAAAAGGTTTTGATTTGGACACAGTTAGAGATTTAAAGCGATTGGGCAGTCGCATAGAAGAGTCTGGAAAGTTACTTAATCAACATATAGCCACTTCAGCTCTTTTTGATATTTTGGAAGACGCAACCATAAAATATGTTCGCTTCCTTGATATGAGTTTGTTTCTTCCAGAAAATGATGGTCAAGGGGGAGCGGTTGAAGGGTCAGAGCTTCCAAGTATCGTAAGTGGAGTGCAGTTTAAAGCAAAAGGTAATGCCAGAAATTACACTAGTGTCGCGCTTCAATCCGACGTTTTCAATAGAACAAAAGGTTTTCGTGAACCTATAATTTCTGATTTAAGTCTTGATACCAATGGCAATATAAATTTTTCTGTCTCGGCAATTATTGACCCGCAACTACTTAGATTTAGGAGTGTAATAGATTCAGAAGGTCTATGAATAAAATTATTTTTCAAGTCATACTCATAGTGGTTTCCGCAGGATTGTTTTTTACCGTGATTGACCCCTTGTATAGAAGCGAAGACCCAGCAAAGCCGGGGATAAAAAGCATTCAAAAAGAGATAGAGCAATATGACATTGCCATAAATAATTCTGATGAATTTGTGCGTGAAAAAAATAAATTACTTGAGGCCAGGAACAATTTAGACCAAGAAGACAGAGCTAGATTGGAGAGATTGTTGCCAGATTCTATAGACAATATACGTCTTGTTATCGGTATAAACGATATAGCAAGACCTTACGGGCTTGTTCTTAAGGGTTTGCGTTTTTCAGGAGACAAAAGCGATAGTAAATCTAAAGATTCTGAAGGAGAAAGGGAAATCGCTATAGGGGGAAATGAAACAATCGGTTCCGTTACCTTGGGCTTCAGCGTTTCCGCAAGATACGATGTTTTCAAACAATTTTTGAGAAGTCTAGAGAGTTCTCTGCGTTTAGCTGATGTGATAAACCTTACCGTAGGAAGCACCGCGGGAGAGGTTTATGATTATGACATCACTATTAAAACATATTGGTTGCGGTAAGTATGAAAATTAAAATAAAGTTATGGATTTTATAAAATCAGAAATCAAAAATATAGTTATCTTCGTAGCAATTTTATCTGGCCTTTATTTTGGCTACAATTATTTTTTTGCTGAGAACACCTCAGCAGACCCCACGACACCAATTAGCGTTTCTGGTAGTGGCGGAAGCGTCGGAGGAGAAGTTTTGCCACTACTTTTGGAACTTAAAAAGATTAAACTTGACCAAAGTGTTTTCAACGACCCAATTTTTAAAAAATTAAATAATTTCAGCACAGAACTTGTTTTAAGCGAAGGAGATAAAGGAAGAGACAATCCATTTGCGCCTTTTGAAGGAGTTGTAGCGCCATCGTCTCCGCAAATTAACATAGGCGTTGGGACACTCACCAATTGACTTTGGCTTTATGGCAAGTGGGTTGTTGTATAATGGGCAGAGTAAACTATGGCTAATCCACTGCTTTCAATTTTAGTTCGTAAAAATATTATAACCGACAGGGAGGCGGCTAATGTTGAACGTGAAGTGAGAGAATCAAGAACTTCTTTGGAAGAGGTTTTGAAGGATAGAGGTGTTTCTAATGAAGATTTTTTGGAAGCGAAGGGGCAGTATTTGAAGATTCCGGTAAGGAGCGTGGAAGGAAAGGACATACCATTTGAAATATTGAAATATATTCCGGAGGAATCAGCCTCTCACTATAAATTTGTACCAATAAGCGTTTCAGATGGAGTTTTAGAGGTCGGCATTATTGACCCAGACAATATTGAGGCTCGCGATGCCCTGAATTTTATCTCATCAAAAATAAATTTACCTTTTAAATTATTTTTAATTTCAAATGAAGATTTCAAGGAGGTTATTGATATGTACAAGGGCCTTTCCGGTGAGGTTACTAAAGCGCTTTCGGAATTGTCCGGAGAATTAAGCGGAGAAGACACTGATTTAAATAAAGAATCTACTCAAGATTTAACCAAAAGTAAAAAGGCCGGTGAAGCGCGCATAATTGAAGATGCGCCGGTTACAAAAATTGTGGCAACCATTTTACGTTACGCCATAGAAGGTCAGGCATCCGACATTCACATTGAGCCAATGGCGGAGAGAACTAGGGTCCGATTTCGTATTGATGGAGAATTGCACACAAGTTTGGTTTTACCTATAAATGTTCATAGAAGTGTGGTTGCTCGCATTAAGATTCTTTCCAATATGAAATTGGATGAACACAGAAAACCACAAGACGGTCGCTTTTCTGCAAAAATCGATGGTCGTGGAGTGGATTTTCGTGTTTCAACTTTTCCCACTTACTACGGCGAAAAAGTGGTGATGCGTATTTTGGACAAAGAAAAGGGAGTTCGTCTTTTAGAAAATGCCGGTCTTTCAGCAGAGCATTTGGCAATAGTTCGTCGCTCCATTGAAAAACCATATGGCATCATTTTAATTTCTGGTCCGACTGGCGCCGGTAAATCTACCACCCTTTATGCAATGTTAAATGAAATTGATAGAGAAACAAAAAATGTTTTATCTTTGGAAGACCCGGTGGAGTTTAATATAGAAGGAATGAGTCAGTCGCAAATTCGTCCCGAGATTAATTACACTTTTGCAACAGGACTACGCACCACTTTGCGCCAAGACCCGGATATCATAATGGTGGGTGAGATTAGAGACAAAGAAACAGCCGCGCTTGCCGTGCAGGCCGCTCTGACGGGGCATTTGGTTTTATCCACAATTCACACCAACAATGCCCTTGGCGTTATACCGCGTCTTATAGATATGGGCATTGACCCTTACTTGATAGCCCCGACCATTGTTTTGGTTATGGCGCAAAGATTGGTGCGCACCCTTTGTCCCCAAAGCGGCAAACCCCTGCCAATCGAAGGATCTCTCAAAGCTTTTGTGGAAGATCGCTTTGCTACTTTGCCAGAAAAGATACGGAATGAAATTATGCCAAGGGATAATCTTTATGGCATACAACCAACTCCCGAGTGCCCAAACGGTGTTCGTGGCCGCATGGCGGTCTTTGAAATGTTTGAAATCAATGGGCAAATTGAAGAAGCTATTTTGAGAAAGGCAAATGAACCAGAAATGAGAGGTATTATGAGAGGAAGGGGAATGCTTTCTTTGCAGGAAGATGCCATTATAAAGTGCTCCAAGGGATTGATTCCGTTTGAAGAAGTGAACACTTTATCATAAGGATTTCTCCCTTTTGCGTTATAATAATAAGAAGTTTTGAATTCACCCCGTTAGATTTTATGAAAAACATTTTCATTTCACAAAATAAGGATAAGAACAAGTTATTTTATTTGTTTGCTAAATTAATGATTATCTAACGGGGTAAATTATGGCTGAAATTAGTAAAAAAATTCTTCTGGTAGATGACGATAAATTTTTGGTTGATATGTATACCTTGAAATTTAAAAGCGCCTCCTTTGACATTATGTCCGCTTTTTCTGGGGAAGAGGCAATCGAGAAGATAAAGAATGGTTTTAGTCCAGACGCTGTTCTCTTTGATATTATTATGCCTGGGCTTTCTGGTTTAGAGTTTTTGGCAGCAATAAAAAAAGAAAATTTGGCGCCGAAGGCCGTCTACATTGTCCTTTCTAATCAGGGACAATCTTCAGATATAGAGGAAGCCAAAAAACTTGGCATAGATGGCTATATTGTAAAGGCCAGTACCATACCATCAGAAGTTCTGGAACAAGTGAGAGAGATTTTGAATCGAAAAAAGTAAATTTTTTAAATAATTTTATTTACCCTGTTAGATATTATGAAAAACACCTACATTCTACAAAGTCAAAGGAAGACAACTTTGTTTATTAAGTTTTCTAAATTAATAATTATCTAACGGGGTAAATTATGGCAAATATGGATTATGGAAGAGAATTGGATGACTTGGTAAAAATTGTTGCCAATGAAAACGCCTCTGATTTGCATTTAACCGAAGGAAGATACCCAACAATCAGAGTTGCCGGTTTTCTAGTGCCCCTCGTCAAAAAAAGTTTACTTACAAAAGAAGACACGCTTGGCTTTTTTGGCATTATGGTTAGCAAAGAAGTGAGGGAGAAGTTTCTGCAAAACAAAGAGTGTGATTTTGCTTATCAGCATCAGGACAGAACTCGTTTTCGTGGCAACGCTTTTTTCCAGCGCGGTTCAATTAGTATTGCTCTGCGTCTTATTCCACAAAGAATCCGCTCCATTGAGGAATTGAATTTACCCCCGGTTCTGGAAACTTTTGCCAGAAAAAAACAAGGATTTTTCTTAGTGGTGGGTCCCGTTGGGCAAGGTAAGACCACCACTTTAGCCTCTTTGATTGAACTTATTAATAATGAAAGAGCAGACCACATTTTGACCATAGAAGACCCAATTGAATATATTTATGAACCGAAAAAATGCATAATTGATCAAAGGGAGGTTCGTGTGGACACGGATGACTTTGGGACCGCTTTACACTCTATGTTTCGCCAAGATATTGACGTTGCTATGATTGGTGAAATGCGCGGGTCGGAGACCATAGGGACAGCTGTCACCGCTGCCGAAACCGGCCATTTGATTTTCTCCACCCTTCACACCAACAATGCGGCGCAAACAATTGACCGCGTAATTGATTCCTTTCCCGCAGAACAGCAAGACCAAATTCGTCTGCAACTATCTTCTAGTTTGACTGGCATTTTTTCACAGCGTCTCATTTCTAGAATTTCTGGCGGTTTGATCCCAGCTTATGAACTTTTGATAAATAACAACGCCGTGGCTAATTTGATAAGAGAACGCCGAAGCCACGAGATTAACACTGTAATTGAGACAGGAATGGACCAGGGAATGATAGACTTAAATCGTTCGCTTTCGGATTTGGTTAGAAGGGGTGAGATTACAGCAGAAAACGCCTATATGCACTCCTTAAATCCTCGTATTTTGGATAGATTATTGTAGAAAATTAAGGAATGTAATGACTATAATTTTCACAACCCCGCCCCACTTTTACAGAAACAACAAATTGTATAAATATGACTAATCAAAATTATCAAAATCGAATAAGTAGTAATTTAATATCCCTGAAAGTGGGGCGGGGTGGTGATTTTAAAAACTCGCCGACTCGTTAATAAAATCAACCATGTTATTTAATTACAAAGCAGTTGACAGTAATGGGCGAGAAAATGAAGGTTCAATTGATGCCCTTAATGTTGATGTCGCCATCTCTTCTTTGCAAAGAAGAAGTTTGGTTGTTTCTTCAATTCGCGAAGTTGGCGGTAAAAAGCTTTTTGATACCGACTTTGCTTTGTTTGAGCATATTTCAAACAAAGACGTGGTTATTCTCTCAAGGCAAATTGCCACTTTGTTCGATGCGCAGGTTTCAGCCCTTCGCACTTTTCGTATGCTTTCAAGCGAAGCCGCAAATCCAGCTTTAGGCAAAAGATTAGCCGAAATTACGGATGACATACAAGCGGGAAGCCCGATTTCTAAAGCGCTTTCAAAGCACCCAGATGTTTTTACCCCGTTTTATACCAATATGATTAAGTCGGGTGAAGAGTCTGGCAAAATGAATGAGGTTTTTCAATACTTGGCTGATTATTTGGATAGAAATTATGAACTTACCAGTAAAGCCAAAAACGCTTTAATTTACCCCGCCTTTGTTATTTTCACGTTTTTGTCCGTTATGATTTTAATGCTCACCTTAGTTATTCCAAAAATAAGTCAGATTTTAGTTGAATCTGGCCAAGAAATACCAATTTACACGAAGATTGTTATAGGTTTAAGTAGCTTTCTTATAGATTACGGCATTTTTCTTGCCGCCCTGCTTGTTTTGGGAGGATTTGTTTTTTATCGCTTTGCCAATACTTCTAAAGGTAGTTTATCACTTTCATTTTTTAAATTATCCATTCCTTATATAGGCGACTTGTATAGAAAATTGTATCTTGCTCGTATCACAGACAATCTCTCTACAATGCTCGCAAGCGGTATTCCTATAGTTAGGGCAATGGAAATAACGTCAGATGTCGTGGACAATAGGATTTATCAAGATATTTTAAAGGAAGCGGCTTCTCGTGTTAGGGCGGGGTCTTCCTTATCGGATTCTCTGCCAAGGAGTCAAGAAATTCCGGGGGTAGTTGTGCAAATGGTCAAGGTTGGAGAAGAGTCCGGTGAATTGGATTCTATTTTGAAAACTCTGGCTAAATTCTACGAAAGAGAAGTGTCTACTGCCGTTGACACCTTGGTCGATTTAATTGAACCAGCCATGATAGTCCTACTTGGTCTTGGAGTTGGAACCCTTCTAGCCGCTGTTTTGATACCAATTTACAATATTACGGGTAACATACAGTAAGAAATTCGAAATAAATTCAATTTTCAGGTATTTTCTAGCCCGATTATATATTTAAGAGTAATCCACAACTGTTTTCTTTAAATATGGCTTTTGATATATAATTACTACACATGTTGTTAATGAAGGCACCCCGCTATAATGGGGTTGCGGGGTCGATACACAAAAGTCTAAAGACGACATGATAGGAAAAAGAATAAATATTAATAATTTTAAGTAAAATATGAATAAACAAAAAGGTTTTACATTGATTGAACTTTTGGTGGTTATCGCCATCATCGGAATTCTCTCATCAGTTGTATTGGCTTCTCTTAACACGGCTCGTGATAAAGGAGCAAACGCCGCTATTAAGTCAAACTTAGCTAATATACGCGCACAAGCAGAGATTCACTACGACGGTGTTGGGGCTAACACATACACAGGACTTTGTGGCACCGCAGTTGTTCTTAATGCTGTGGCTGCTGCCAAACAAGCTGCTGGAGTTACTTTACCCACGCTTGATAACACAGCTTCCGGTGCTGGTGGTCGGGCTACTTGCCACGACGGTACAACAGCTTGGGCAATTGAAGTTCCCTTGAAAGGAACTGGCACTCCTTTCCAATGCGTTGATAATACTGGACAATCTACAACTACTACGGATTTCTCCCTTATTACAGCGGGGGATGTTCTTTGCGGATAGTTTTTGTCTCCAGATTTTAAAGGACAAGAAATCCCCATAGGTTTGGGGATTTTTTGTTTTTAAAGTGCTATATTATCTATATTAAAATAGTAAATAAAATCTTTTATTTTATATGAAAAAAGGATTCACACTGATAGAATTACTAGTAGTTATAGCTATAATAGGAATACTTTCCTCAATAGTTTTGGCATCGCTTAACACCGCTCGTGATAAAGGGGCTGATGCAAACATAAAATCAAACCTAGAAGGTTTGCGCGCTTCTGCGGCGGCTAAATATGATGACATGGGCAATACTTACAACAACACAGGAACAAATATAGCAACAGACACTTGCAACGGATTAGCTACTGCCGGAACAATATTGGAACAACCCAGTATAAATCTGGCTATTGCTGATGCTGTTTTGAGAAGTGGGGGAGATGCTACTTGTCAAATAACTGCCATTGAATATGCCATAGCGGTTCCTTTAAAAACAGATCCTGCTCAATTTTGGTGTGTTGATGATACTAGTAAAGCCGTTATCTTAGCGGCAAGACCTGTTTCTGCCGTTTGTCAGTAAGCATTGTTTTGCGTTTTGATTCTTCTCTAAAACCCGTATGATAAAAAAAAACAAAGGGTTTACATTGATTGAACTGTTGGTGGTTATTGCTATTATTGGCATACTCTCTACCATTGTTTTGGCCTCTCTCAATCAAGCTCGCAGTAAAGCATCTGACGCAGCTGTTAAAGAAAATTTGTCCGGCATACGTTCTCAAGCGGCAATATTTTATGACAGCACGGGTAGTTATGACAATCTTTGCATTAATGCAAATATTGTTAATGCTATAAATGCGGCTAAACAAGCAGTTGGGGTAAGTTCATTGACCAACACTTTTAATGGCACGGCGGGGAATGCTACTACAGCCACTTGCCATGAAAACGTCGTGGAATGGGCAATTGAAGTGCCTGTTAAAAATCCATCAGGAGCTGTTCATTGCGTTGACAATACAGGTCAATCTATAACGACCTTAAATTATTTGCAAGGCGATGATTATGTCTGCGGGTAATTCTGTTGTTGTTAATATAATTAATCTGTTATGATTTCTTCATGATTTTACCAACAAGAGGATTCACTCTCATAGAGCTCTTGGTGGTCATCGCTATCATCGGAATCCTCTCATCAGTTGTATTAGCTTCGCTTAACACCGCTCGTGATAAAGGCGCGAACGCCGCTATTAAGTCAAACTTAGCCAACATGCGTGCCCAAGCGGAAATTATTTATGATGATACGAATAGTTACGCTACTGTTTGCACAAATACGACCGTTTTAAACGCTATTGCCGCTGCAAAACAAGCCGCTGGAGCAGCTTCTGTTACTGTATCGAATGGAACAGCAAATACTCTTGTTACTCCCCCCACCGCAGCTTGTCATTCCGGAGTAAATGGCTGGGCAATAGAAGTCCCTTTAAAAACAAGCCCAGTAATAAATTATCAATGTGTTGACTCAACAGGTCAGTCAACCGCCACTCCCTCTTTTTCTATTACAACAGGAACGGATGCTACTTGTGGACTCCCAACAACCTCATATTAGTTTTGTTTTTACATATAAAAAAACAACAAATCCCCACATTTTAGGGATTTTTTGTTAGACCTCCTTTGAGGGCCCACACCCTATTTGTGATATATCATTATCAATAATGATTGGGGAATTTACATTAATTTTGTTTTTTTCTTTTGCTCTGGGACTATTTGTTGGCAGTTTCTTAAACGTCGTAATTTTGCGTTTTGGCACCGGTTTACCCATCTCTACAGGTAGGTCAAAGTGTTTTTCCTGTAGCGCCACCTTAAAATGGCATGAACTCATGCCAGTTTTCAGCTTTCTTTTTTTAAAAGGCAAGTGCCGCGCTTGTCACAGTAAAATTTCGTATCAGTATTTTCTAGTTGAACTAATCACAGGACTAATCTTTGCTTCTTTAACTTATCTTTATTCAATTGGATTTATACAAAACTTCCTTCTTTTAATGGCATATATTCTTATCGGTTGTATTTTACTTTCAATTACAGTTTATGATTTACGGCACAAAATAATTCCCGATACTTTTGTATTTATTTTTATAACACTTTCATTTCTGGTTGGACTGTATAGATTTTTTGATACGGAACAATTAAGTTTGATTTTCAGAATAATAAACTTGGGAGCAGGACCAATTTTATTCTTGCCCTTCTATGGACTTTGGAAATATTCCGAAGGTCGTTGGATTGGGCTTGGCGACGGCAAATTGGTTGTAGGAATAGGTTTTTTGCTTAATTTGGCGGAAGGTATTTCTGCCGTAGTAATTGCTTTTTGGATTGGCGCTTTGTGGGCCATTCTCTATCTATCTTTTCAGAAAATTACGCATGGTTTTTCCTTGTGGCAAGGCAGGACTCCTATTACAATGAAAAGTGAGATTCCATTTGCGCCATTCTTAATAATTTCCACGATTTTAGTTTTCCTTTACCCAATAGATTTATTCTCCCTGCATTTACTCCTTGGAATTTAAAATAAATGACAAAAAACACAAAATCGAAAATTTTAGGCGGGTTTACCCAGCTACTAGAAAATGGCATTGTTTTTTGTGTGGCTGCTTACCGTAAATCTATTTCTTGGTTTAAGAGAGAATTTTTGTTTCCAAGAAATATGTGTGAAAAAACAAAAGCCACCATGCCATTTTTCAGTGCGGGGTTTACTCTAGTAGAGCTCATGGTCACTGTTTCAGTTATGACTTTGGTAAGCTCGGTTGTTCTTTATGAAAATAGTAAATTTAATTCAACTATTTTACTTACTAACTTGGGTTATGAAATAGCGCTGACAGCAAGGCAGGCTCAAGTTTTTGGTCTAAGTTCTAAAATTGCGCAAATAGGTGGTAGTACGCAAGTTGGTTATGGTATTTATTTTGATTTAGATGATTCCCAAAGGTTTATTTTATTTGTTGACACAAACACAGCTGGTGGTAACAAATACAGCTATCAAGAGGGGGAAGCCATAAATATTATAGGCATAAACAATAGGAATCAAGTTTTCGATATTTGCACCCTTTCTGGTACTACTTGGACTTGCGCTGTGGCAAATTCCCTTGATTCGTTAAGAAAGACCTCGATTTCTTTTTTAAGACCGAATCCCGAACCAGAATTTCGCGACTCAGCCCAAAATAAAATAACGGCCGATGCTATAAAAATAGTTTTGAAAAACATTAGCAGTGAAACAGACAAGAGGTGTGTGCTAGTTACATTGGCTGGGCAAATATCGGTTAAGTCGCAAACAGCTTGTGATGCCACAAGCGGAATTATATGAAGAAAAATTTGCAAAATAATAGTTTCACAAACAAACTTGCCAACTGCAGGTCAAGTGGGTTTACCCTAATTGAGCTTGTTATGGCTTTCGGTTTGTTTTCCATTGTTTTATTAATAGCTTCAGGCGCTCTGCTTTCCATTGTAGATTTAAATAAAAAAGCTCAAGCCCAACAATCAGCCATTAATAATATTAATTTTGCTCTTGAAAACATGGCGCGCAGTATTAGAACCGGAAGCGCTTATAGATGCAACACCCTCCTGGATACTTGGACTGGTTCTTGGGATACTGTCGTTACTCAAGACTGCGCCGATATCAATAATGGCGGCCCTCAAATTATATTTGAATCAGAAAAAGGAAATACCTCATCCGACGTTGACCAATGGAGCTATTGGATAGAAAATAACGCAATTTACACCAAGAAAACCATTGAAGGCGCGCACTTAATCGCTCGTATCACAGCTCCAGAAATAGTTATAGAAGATATGAAGTTTTTTGTAACGGGAGCCCAAATTTTTGGAGGGGCGCAACCTCTAGTCAGAATAATTATTAAAGGATACGCCTTTGTTAGTCAGGCCTCTGGAAATAATCCAAGGAGAGTTGATTTTAATTTGCAGACATTAGCTTCGCAGAGAAAACTTGATATTTAAATATGGAGAAAAATATTTCACAAAAAATATGTAGGTCTACCCTCCAACCCGCCTCGAGCCGACTTGGTGAGCGAGGATTTACCCAGTCACTAGAAAATGGCATTGTTTTTTGTGTGGCTGCTTACCGTAAATCTATTTCTTGGTTTAAGAGAGAATTTTTGTTTCCAAGAAATATGTGTGAAAAAACAAAAGCCACCATGCCATTTTTCAGTGCGGGGTTTACTTTAGTTGAAGCGTTAATAGCCATATCTATTTTGCTTGTTGCGGTTGTAGAACCACTTTCTTTGACTTCCCGAAGTGTTTTTAATGCAAATGTCGGTAAGGATCAAATAACCGCTTCTTACTTGGCCCAAGAAGGCATGGAGTTTATTAGAAACAAAAGAGATGTGAATATTTTGAAACTAAATCCAAGTAGCACCGGTCCCAATTGGCTTGTTGGTTTGGAAAAGTGTATGACTAACGAGGTTGCGAATATAGATCCATCAGAAGTTTGCACTTTCGACGCTTTAAATGACCCAGACAATACCAATTCATATATAATTTGTCCCGATGCTGATAGTTGTCAGCCGTTTTCACTCATTACTATTTCTGGAAGTGCCAACAATAGTCTTAAACGCTATGGTTTTGGCGGATTTTCTCCGATAACCCTCTTTGAACGATCTGTCACTATTACAGAAATTGTACCTGGTCGCGAAGCAGAAGTTTCCGTGAAGGTGAGTTGGAGAACTGTTTATTTGGATAGAAGCTTCACTCTCAGGGAAAGATTATTTAATTGGGGTTATTAGAATTTGTTAGAATGACTAATAAAAGTAAAAAAAACACAGGATTCGCGCTTTTGATGGCCATAATGGTTGGGAGTTTGTTTTTGGCAATAGGAGCGACAATTCATAGAATTGCTCTGATTGAAATAATTCTTTCTTCAACGGGCAAAGATAGCCAATTTGCTTTTTATGCGGCTGACACTGGTCTAGAATGCGCCCTTTATTGGAACTATCACTATAACCCCAATGGACACGATGGCAGTGGCAGCGCTTTTAGCGTTTACAATGAATCGAGTGGAGATGAAGTTGGCAGTAACAGATATCTTATAAACGCGGGTTCTTTGCCCATGATTGATTGTGGCGGTGGCCCTGTTTTGGATTTTAGACAGGGTGATGTGCAGGGCGGTTTTATTCATCAAACTTATTTTAAACTTGATGTTCCAGCTTCTGGTTTGTGCGCAGAGGTTGTTGTTACTAGGTTGCCCGGTGCGGCTCAACCTCCAACCATAACGGAAATAACTTCTCATGGTTATAACACCTGTAGTAATAGTGACAGAAGAGTAGAACGCGCCATCAAGGCCACCCTGCAATAGTTTATAGCTTGTAGCTTCCAGCTGTCAGCTTTCTTGGGTAATATAGGAGGAACCTGTCCCGTTAGAAAACGTGCTCAGGTTAATATGGCATTTAAACGCTAAAATCATGGTCGAATTAAAATCACTAAAATTGATAAAACGTGCATATTTGAGCACGTTTTATTTCTAATGGGATGTCTGATCAGAAGATTACGAACGAGCTTAAGAATCGTATCGCTAAGTTGCGCGAGGTTATAAATCGTTATCGTTATGAGCATCATGTTTTAGACAAACTTTCCATAACAGAGGATGCTTTGGATTCGCTTAAAAAAGAACTTTTCGACCTTGAAGAGAAGAACCCTTCTCTTATAACACCCGACTCACCAACCCAAAGGGTGGCAGGAGAACCATTAAAAGATTTGAAAAAAGTTAGACATGAGGTAAAACAATGGTCATTTAATGACGCTTTTTCTACGGATGATTTAAGAGAATTTGACGCTAGGGTCAAAAGATTTTTGAAAGCCGAAGGAATAGATAAAAATCCAACTTACACAATGGAACTTAAAATTGATGGTTTGAAAATAGTTTTCACTTATAGGGGGGGTAAATTGATTGTCGCCGCAACCAGGGGGGACGGTAGTGTTGGTGAAGATGTGACCCATAACGTCAAGACAATAGAATCAGTTCCGCTTACTTTAAAAAAACCAGTAAACATTGTTGTTGAGGGCGAAGTTTTTATGAAGAAAAGTGTTTTAGAGAAACTAAATAAAGAAAGGAAAAAACATGACGAAGAAGAATTTGCTAATCCAAGAAATGTTGCCGCTGGTTCAATTAGACAATTAGATGCAAAAATAACAGCAACGCGAAAATTAGATGCCTTTGTTTATGATATTGCACAAAGTTCACAAATTCCCGATTCTCAATACGAAGAGTTAAAATTACTTGGAGATTTGGGGTTTAAAGTTAATAAATATTTTAGTCATGCCAAGACAATAGAAGACGTCATTTCTTATTGGGAAATGTGGCACCTGCCTGCGCCGCAAAGCAAAGCGTCGCGGCAGGCAGGAAAAAGACGCGCCGATTTAGAAGATTATCAAATTGATGGAGTGGTGGTTAAAGTAAATGAGAGAGAATTGCAAGAAATTCTTGGTTACACCGGCAAAGCCCCCCGTTTTGCCATTGCTTTTAAATTTCCCGCCGAACAAGTAACCACAATAGTTGAAGATATTGTTTTTCAAGTAGGCCGTACCGGTGTTGTTACGCCAGTTGCCCATTTAAAACCAGTTTTGGTCTATGGTTCAGTTGTTTCGCGCGCCACTCTTCACAATGAAGATGAAATAAAAAGGTTGGATATAAGAATAGGGGACACTGTTATTTTGCAAAAGGCGGGTGATGTTATACCAGACGTGGTGAAAGTTTTGGCGGAAATGAGAACTGGCAAGGAGAAAATTTTTAATTGGCCTAAAAAGATTCCCGCCTGCGGAGGAGACGGTTCAATCGAAAGGATTTCTGGACAAGCGGCGTGGCGTTGTGTAGAGAAAAATTCTTTTGCCCAATGGAAAAGAAAACTTTATCACTTTGCCGGTAAACACTCTTTTGATATTGATGGATTGGGCCCCAAAATAATAGATTTGCTTTTAGAGAATGAAATGATAACGAGTTTTGATGATATCTTTACTTTGAAAAAAGGTGATTTATTAACTTTACCCCGCTTTGCCAAAAAGTCAGCCGATAATTTAATCGAGTCAATTGAAAAGGGAAAAGTTGTTGAATTGGCGCGTTTAATTATCGGTTTATCAATTCCCCATGTTGGGGAAGAGACGGCCTATGATTTAGCTTCTCATTTTAGAACCATTGAAAATTTAGGGAAAAGTAATGGAGAAGAAATAATGAAAATTTATGGGGTGGGGAAAATCGTAGCCAAATCAATAGTGAATTGGTTTAAAAATTCTGAAAATAAAAGACAATTAGATAAATTGTTAAAAGTGATTGTGGTGAAAAAAGAATCAGGGAAAAAAGTGTCACAAAACGGGATTTTTTCTGGGAAAACAGTAGTTTTGACAGGCACTCTTTCGAAAATTGCGCGTGATGAAGCTAAAGAATTAATTCGACGCCGGGGTGGAGAAATATCAAATTCCGTTTCCTCAAAAACAGATTTTGTCATAGTGGGTGATAATCCTGGCTCCAAATACGATGAAGCCGTTAGATTCAATGTCAAAATTGTCAAAGAAGATGAATTTTTAAAAATGTTACAATAACAAAGTGATTTCTAAAGATGATATTAAAAAGCTAAGCTCTCTCTCACGCATTACTATTAGTGAGAAAGAAGAAGAGAAACTCGCCAAAGACATGGAGGGCATTCTTTCTTACGTTGGGCAATTATCAGAAGTAGAAATATCAGATAGGGGCGTTTCAAAAGAAAAATCAGAACTCAAAAATATAATGCGAGAAGATGTCATTTCTAATAATTACAATATTGTTGCAAATGATATTTTGAAGGAATCACCAAAATTGAAAGGAGATTATATCGTTGTGAAAAAAATTCTTTAAAAATATGTCCAAAAAACTCAATGAATTGTATGTAATTGAAGCCAAAAAACTTTTGGAGAAAAAAGAAATTTCTTCTGTCGATATTGTAAATGCTTGTATAAATGAAATTAAAAACAGAAACGAATCGCTGAATGCTTATTTAGAAGTGTTTGATGATTGTCTTGATTCCGCTAAAGCGGCTGACACCTCTCGTGATATGGGTAATGACGGCGCGCTTTTGGGTATACCTTTAGCGATTAAAGATAATATTTTGATAAAAGGTAAAAAAGTTTCTGCCGCGTCGCGCATCTTGGAGGGGTATAGGGCAACTTACGATGCAACCGCTATAAAAAGATTGAAAGATGGAGGAGCTATTTTTTTAGGTCGCACTAATATGGATGAATTTGCCATGGGGGGCTCCACCGAAAATTCTGGTTTTGGAGTGACTAAAAATCCCTTTGATGAAAGCCGCGTTCCAGGTGGTTCTTCCGGCGGTAGCGCCTCTGCTTTGGCTTCAAATATGACTCTGGCTGCCTTGGGGACAGATACAGGGGGTTCTGTAAGACAACCAGCAAGTTTTTGCGGAATAGTTGGCTTGAAGCCAACCTATGGAGCCATTTCGCGCTATGGGATTATTGCCATGGGCTCTTCCTTGGACCAAATAGGACCAATGACTAAAACGGTGGGGGACGCGGAATTGATTTATAAAATAATTTCTGGACGTGACGAACTTGACAGTACAACAATTGAAATAAAAGAATCAAAAACTAAAAATAATAAAATTGGCGTCCCCTGGCATTTCTTAAATGAAGGTATAGATAAAGATGTTTTGGAAAATTTTAAATTATCATTAAAAAAACTTGAAAGTTTGGGCTATGAAGTAAAGGAAGTTGAATTGCCAATGATAAAATATTCTCTGCCTGTCTATTACATAATTATGGGAGCAGAAAGTTCCACCAATCTCTCTCGTTATGATGGAGTGCGTTATGGTAAAAGAATGGAAGGGAATGACTTGATGGAAGATTATACCAATACCCGGGCCCTCTTTGGTGATGAAGTGAAGAGAAGAATTTTACTTGGCACCTATGTTCTTTCGGCCGGATATTACGATGCCTATTATGAAAAAGCCATATTGGTGCGCGAAGAAATAAAAAAAGATTTTGCAAAAGTGTTCGAAGAAGTCGATTTCATTGCTACCCCTACCGCTCCAACCCCTGCTTTTAAAATTGGTGAAAAAATAAATGACCCCGTGACTATGTATTTGGCAGATATTTTCACCACCCCGGCAAATATTACAGGACTTCCCGCATTATCTCTACCATCTGGTTTTTCCAAAGTAGATGATAAGAAATTACCTTTGGGAATTCAGTTTACCGGGCCGACACTTTCTGAGTTTGCACTTTTTGAACTTGGCAAAAAGTTCCTTGGAGAGGAGAATGTATAGATACTTGCCCCGTTAGAAATTATTAATACCTGTCTTTAGAAAAAATATGGTCGAACTTATAAATAAAAATAATAAGATAAAATACGGACTTTTCTCTGTATTTTATTTCTAATGGGATGGATGGCTCTTATTATTCTGTTCCTATAATTCCTTGGGATTCTATACTTTGGGGTCTTTATACTATTTTTGTTGATGGTAGTGAAAAGGCCAATAAAGAAGATGTCATTATTAAGTTTTTGAATTTCTATGAGACATTTTCTTTTGCTTCAAGTTTTGTTTCCATGATTTTAATAGTGGGTATTGGTTACTGTTTGTTTCGCCTATATCAAATAAGAACTATAGAGAACAGAGAGTTACAAAAAGCTTTGCATAATTTTCACCACAAAGCGGAAGGAAGTTTGCAAAATGAATCTCCCGGCTTCCATAAATGGCAGCAGGTTCAGGCGCACGCGACTTCAGAAAGCGCAAACGAATGGCGTTTAGCAATACTTGAAGCAGATATTATGCTTGATAAATTGGTTTATGATCAATTTGATGATTTAGGAGACACTCTCGGAGAGCGTTTGAAGAAAGTTGATAGAAGTGATTTTCAAACAATTGATAAGGCCTGGGAAGCGCATCGCATTAGAAACTCAATAGCTCACGAGGGCTCTAATTTTGAATTATCCGAAAGAGAGATGCGTCACGTGTTGAAACTTTATGAAGATGTTTTCAATGAGTTTCAATACATTTAATTTTTTAAAGCAACCACCCGCCAAAAGCTTTGCTTTTGGCGGGTGGTTGTAATCTAGTTGCGGGGGGCCGACTTGCACGGCCATCTCAAGGTTATGAGCCTCGCGAATTACTATTACTCTACCCCGCGATATTGTGGTTGATTATATTATCAGAAATTTCAGTTTTAGCAATTTGAAGAGCAATTGAGTAAAAATATTTTTTATGTTACTTTTCCTTTGTTAGTTGTTAATTGTAAGTTTATTAGCGCCGGTGTAGTTCAATGGTAGAACGGAGGACTCATAAGCCTCAAAAAAAGGTTCGATCCCTTTCACCGGCACTCGATTAGGTTTTGTAAAAACAAAGTTTTTTGTTTAGTGTATAAATGGTTAGTATAATCTCCTGTCACGAGATATAATAATTGTGTGCCAATATATAAAAAAGTTAATAAAAAGTTTTTTAAAAAATGGACTCACAACATGGCCTATGTTCTTGGTTTTTTTGCGGCGGATGGATATATAACTTTAAATAAAAGAGGGGCACATTTTTGGTGTATTGAAATAACGGATAAAAATTTAATCCAAAGTATTAAAAAAACAATTGAAGCAGAACATAAGATCAGTAAGCGTGATAGACATGGTAACAATAAAGCAACATACCGTCTGCAAATTGGGAGTATGGAAATGTGTGATGACTTACGAAATCTTGGGTTCACTGAAAACAAAACTAAAAATCTGGTGGTGCCGAATGTCCCAAATAAATTTTTTTCTGATTTTCTCAGAGGATATTTTGATGGGGATGGTAATGTTTGGGTGGGGCAGGTTCATAAAGAAAGAGCCACTAAGTTATTAGTTATTAGATGTGTTTTTACATCTTGCTCACTTGATTTTTTGTATGCTCTTAGAAAAAAAAGTGAGCAGTTTGGAATTAGTAAAGGAGTTTTAAGAAAAGGAATGGGGGATTATTATCGACTCACCTATAGTGTTTATGGGTCTTTAAAACTGTATGATTTTATGTATAATCGCTATACTTGTACTTCAGAACGGCTTTTGTTAGAGCGTAAAAAGAGAGTCTTTGAGAGGTATAAGCGATTGCGACCGTAGCTCAACTGGTTAGAGCACTCGCCTGTAGACGTGCAGCTTTTCCTTCGAAAGTGGAATTGAAACTTTCCGGGATAACGGTGGAGGCTAAGTTCAACTATTTATTGTTGAATATGCGAATACCGTGGGAACCTCATACATAAAAAAACATAGTGTGGGGGCGCCGTAGAGACTAGATACCGGGACACCTAAGGGAACACTTGTGTCGGTTTTAAACTGGCAAATGTAGAAATCTTATGGTGAAGATATAGTCCATGCCATTATGAAAATAATGGGGAAGTGCACGCGAGAGGTTGCCGGTTCAAATCCGGTCGGTCGCGCATAGTTTTGAAGTAGTGTTTAAGCCATCAAATCCACTACAGAATTAGGGACGGAGAACTGGTATAATTTTGATATGCAAGAGAAGACACCTACACTGAGAGAAAGTAGAGAAGTTTTGGTAGCAAAGTTAGTTGCTTCAGATACTCCACTTGAAGAAAAAATTGCAATATCTTCTCAATTATTCCCAGAAAGAAGAAAAAAAGAAAGGTTAGAAACTGCAGATATAGATAGTAAGAGCAGACCTGTTAGATATTTTCGCATGGTCAGTTATGGGGAATTAGAATCAATTCTTAATTCTACAGATGAAAATCCTTTGACCAATCCAGCCATAGCTGAGTCTTTTCAGAGAAAAATAAATGAAATCCAATTATCATTAAAAAGATTTCTTGAAGAAGAGAAACTATACGATACTCTTAAAGATGAGTTTGCCGAACTATGTGCTAATTTCACTCTAGTAAACTACCAGCATTTTGTTCAGTATAAATTACCCCGAATTTCGTTATTCAAGTTGCACATATCTCCTTATGGGGCTGGGAGTTATCTTGGGGTTACAGGACTCAGCTCGCTTTCAGTGGGTGCTCCTTATCAACCGCCATCTAATCCAGCCGAAGAAAGAGGCACAAATAAAGCAGGTTTGCTAGTTGTGGAATTTTCAATTCCCTCTGACTCGGTATATGTTCATCCGCTATTTAGAACCATGAATATAGAAATGGAGAAGGAGGTTAATACTCGTACTCTAAATTCGGAATGGGTGATAGATGTTTATAATGGAACTGAGGACTTTGCAGAGAGGTTTATTAAAGACTCGCAAAATGTTTTGTACCCTGAATATCAGCATCAGGTGGAGAACGGCTCAGTTGTGCTTGATTATATTAGCGAACGAGTAGTTTGGGATATTCTCCAGAATTGGAAAAGGCAGGAGTCGGTAGCAGACCTTATACCTGTTACTAAACTGGAAGATATTAATCCTGATAACCCAAATCTTCAGAAACCCCTAATTGGTTAATGATGGAATATAAACGTGTCCCGCTTTACTAATTTCAGTTCCCCGCCTGCTTTCGCCTGAGGCTCAAGCTGATGGCGGGCAGGTAACATCGTCCACCCCAAGTAGTAGAGCGAAGCTCACTACGGGGCAGGCTAGTCCGCACAAACAAAATAAATATGATTGATAATGACCCAATAAAGAAAGTAGAAAAACTGACTCAAAAAGTAAACGATTATATGGAGCTTCAAAGCAAGGGAGTGTTGTCTCGTTATCCTCTCCTTTTCTCACTACTTGCCACTTTCGGGTTTGTATCTGTTTTGTATGGCTTTGAACGTCTTATAGATGAAATCCCGTTTCTTAATGAAAGACCCTTCTTAATTCTTTTTGTCGGATTTGTTATTTTAATTTTTACAGGTTCTCTCTACAAGCATTTCCGCAAAGAAGAAGGGATAAAGTGATAAGAAATATTTTTTGCAAAAGAAGCTAAAATTGCTATAGTATTTTTCTTGTTCTCTTAAAAAAGAATAAAGCCGAGATAGCTCAGTTGGTAGAGCACATCCATGGTAGGAAGCTTTCCTTGCCCCTATGTGCAGTAATGCACATTTGAATCCCGAATAACGGTTAAAGACTTCGAGGAGTTAAGACCGTGGCATCAATTAAAATTGAGGCCCGAACGACTGACAAGGGCTCCGACGTTATGTCGGAGGATATACAGTCTAGCCCTTCTGTATACATAAAGAGAAGGTGTAAGCGAAGGATGAGGTCGGCGGTTCGATCCCGCCTCTCGGCTCCAGAATAAATCTAAAGTTAGCAACTGCTGACCAGTTTACATGCTTGATTGTG
>JBBTUX010000013.1:0-49378 GCA_038063555.1 Patescibacteria group bacterium
TAAAAGTTGGTAAGATGCCCAATGGAATAAGTTTGTGGTATGAGGAGGGAGGAGTTGGTTCTGGAAATTACAGCGAATTTATCTCCGAAGAAAAATTATTTGATTTTGGACTAGTTTCAATGGCTAAAGGCAAGGTGAATCATTCATTCACTTTGAAAAACTCTGGGGATTCCAAAATTAAAATTACCAAAATATACACATCATGTATGTGCACTGAAGCTACCTTGGTACAAGGAGCTCTACGCAAGGGACCTTTCGGCATGCCTGGTCATGGAGGACTTTCATCACAAATAGATGAAGTGGTTGATCCAGGAAGAGAGATAACCATTGATGTAGTAGTTGACCCAGCCGCACACGGCCCTCAAGGGACAGGCCCCGCTAAAAAGGTTGTCTATATAGAAACTGATTCCGCAATTAATCCAATACTAGAATTAGAGCTTGATATAAATGTTACCAAATAAATTAACAAACCATATGAAAAATAAGACACTATTGTTTGGAGCCATCGCTATCGTAAGTGTAATTGCTATCGGTTTCGTTGTGCGGCATCCGCCTAATAATAATCAGGTAATGGCCGGCAGTTTTTCTACGGACATCACCGGTCTTGCTGAAGCAAAGCCGAGCGAGATAGTCGAGCTTAAGAACGGCGGCTCATATGAGCTCACTGCTTCAATCGTAAAGAAAACGATCGGCAACAGCGTAGTCAAAATGCTCGCGTATAACGGCATGATACCGGGACCCATGATCAAGGTAGATCAGGGCGCGGAAATTATTTTGAATTTTACCAACAACACCGACGTTGATACCACGATTCACTCGCACGGCGTGCGACTTCTGAATAAATTTGATGGTGTTCCCGACGTAACCCAGAAAGCGGTTAAGCCGGGCGAATCCTTTACCTACAAAGTCAAATTCCCCGACGAAGGTATGTATTGGTATCACCCGCACATTCGGGAAGATTACGCGCAGGAACTTGGTCTCTATGGCAACTACCTTGTGGTTCCGAGTGACCCGAACTATTGGTCTCCCGTCAACCGTGAGGTGGCATTGTTCGTGGACGACATTCTCATGGAAAACGGCAAGATCGCAACATTCAGCAAAGCATCTGCCGACCATACTCTCATGGGTAGGTTTGGTAACACCATGCTTGTAAATGGCGAGACAAATTATTCACTTCAAGTGAAGGCTGGAGAAGTGATCCGTTTCTATATCACGAACTCTGCAAATACTAGAACATTCAATCTCTCTATTCCTGGTGCAAAGATGAAGCTGGTGGGTGCTGATGGTGGCAAATACGAACGAGAAACATGGAGCGATGGCTTTATCTTAAGTCCTTCCGAGCGAGCCATTGTTGAAGGGCTATTTGCTAATGCTGGGTCATATAAGCTTGAGCACAAAACTCCAGAGCGTGCCTATGAGCTCGGAACAATAGTGGTTACAAGTGAAAAAGTCGTCACTTCTTTTGAGAAAGAGTTTGCAGTATTGCGGAGAAACAAAGATATACAATCGGAGATTGATACGTTCAGATCGTCCTTCAATAAACCAGCCAGTAAGCGTCTGAAGCTCACGATAGATATGGGCATGGACATGCAGGGAATGATGCAAAATAATGCTGGTGGCCACAACATGCATGGGGGAGGCCAGATGATGCCCAACAGCCAAATGATGGCGAGTGGCGATCCAATTGAGTGGGAGGACAGCAACACCATGATGAATGCGGTGTCTAATCCAAATATGATGAAATGGGTTATTCTTGATGAAGACACTGGCAAGAAAAACATGGGCATCGATTGGAACTTTAAAGTTGGAGACAAAGTAAAAATCAAGATTGAGAACGACCGAGATTCCATGCACCCGATGCAACATCCGATTCACTTCCACGGCCAGCGATTTTTGGTACTCTCAACGAACGGAAAACCAAATGACGATCTTGTATGGAAAGATACTACTCTTATTCAAAACGGCGACACGGTCGAGATTCTTGTTGAGATGACGAATCCTGGTGAATGGATGGCGCACTGCCACATCGCAGAGCACTTGGAGGCCAGCATGATGTTTGGATTCAAGATTGAATAAATAGACGTCAAAACAAAAAAGAATGCTCCTAGTCGTTCTTTTTTGTAACTTTTTTAGGCACGTGGATCGCGCTACTACCATATGCAATAGGGACACGTCGATACTAGATTGCCAAGGCGGAGACGATGTCCGGAAGTTAGAACCGAAAAAGTGCAGGGAATATGCGGAATGGGAATGTATAATTTTCAGATTAAAGCTAGTTAAAAAATATTTCAAATTTTAATTACACAAGAAATAAAAGAATTTCCTATATCAAAAAGTTTAAAATCTAAACCATCGAGATCTTTTTCAAAAATCTCTTTCGTTGGTCTCAGTGATTGAAATAGTTTAACCTCGTCTCCTTTTTTAATTCCGATATTTTTTAGTTTATTATTTATTTTAATAAAAGAAGACCAAATAGATATTTCTGAATCAGCGAATCTAGGGGAAACATCATAACTTGGATCTAGATCTAGTAATTTAATTTTTTCATCACAAGCTGGAGCCACATATTCTTGATAAACATTTTGTAATTTTAATATATCAACTCTTTCTCTAAGTTGAGAGTCAATCAAAATGTAACCATCTTTTCCCGCTATATTAGTTAATATTTTTAATATTTTAGATGATGAATAATTTGAAAATGTTAAACCAAGAAGAGAGATGAATCTTGCGATATTTGAATTTCCGATTATTTCAGGGAGCTTCTCAAAAGAGGATTTTATCGGTTTAATTTCAACATTCTCTTTTTCGGCAACCTTTTTTGCGAAGTCTAGAAAGTAATCACTAACATCCACAGGAATATAAGTAAAGGATTTGTTTTGATTCTTTAATTCTTGGAAAAAATAAGAAGCTTTATTTTCAGTTCCGGGACCAAGGTCTATATATTCAAATTTTTCTGGAAGCAAATTGACAACCTCTTTTGCTATTGATTTCAAATGACTATGCTCTTGTTTTGTAACCAATTCAAAATAAGGAGAATCTGTTTTTTGTGCAAACTCATATGCCTCTTGACCCTTAGGGGAATACAGAAGTATCGGCTCCGAATAATCCCAGACCCCCTCTTTTATTTTCCTAAGAGATTTGAGGGCTTTTTCTCTGAACCACTCTTGATCATATTTATCTTTGTATAACATTCTACTTTGTAGCAATTATAATCATGTCTTCAGCATTTTCCGAATAATCCCCTCCTTCCCAATCGGAGTAACAAACTACCGAAGAAAAACCTACTCTTTTGCAGAGTTCTTCAAATTCTTCTTTTGTATACACACGAACTGAATAATTTTTTCTCTCTTCTTTGTCACCGTCTTTTATAATCCAGGAACCATTAATTCTTTTCGTATTTTGATTATATGAATCAATTATTTTCAATGTTTTTCCATTTACCAAATGTCTCTCTTCGTTTTGTTTATACTTTCCTGACAATATTCTTGGGATATTTACATCAGTGTGCATTAGTGTGCATTAAAAACTTTCCTCCCGGTTTTAATGCATTAAAAAAAATTTGAAGAACTTTTTCATTTTCTTCATCTGTATCGAAAAATCCAAATGAATAAAATAAATTAACGACAGCGTCAAACTTATTTGAGTAATTTAAATTCAGCATGCTTTCTTTACGGAAAATAATTTCAAGAGATTTCTTTTTTGCTTGTGCCTTTGCTTTTTCTAAATGGACTAAATTTATATCAGACCCAATCACATCAAAACCACGTCTAGCAAATTCAATAGTGTGACGACCGTAACCACAGGGACAATCAAGAATTTTTGCGCTATCTTCAAGACTTAATAATTTAATAACTCCATTTACTTCTGTTTTTGTTCTCTCATTTAATTTTTGTTTTTTCTCTACAAGATAACCTTCTTCTGAATCGTCACCTTCCATATAAAAATCACCGAAGAAACCGTATTTTTCGGACCACCATGAATTTTCTGAATTTTTCATAATATTTAATTTTGACTCAAATCACTTTTTCCTGCACTTGGCGGAGACGGAGAAATTTTAGTCCCACACAAGGCGGAGGATGGGAGATTCGAACTCCCGAAGGCTTGCACCTTACCACCTTTCCAAGATGGCGCAATAGACCTCTATGCGAATCCTCCGCTTTATATAGGAGGCCTTAATTCTTTTTTAAAATGACTACTTATTTAACCATTTTCTATATACGGAACTTATTCGTTTGTTTGATGTACCAAAAATTTTTAAATATTTGGATACCGACTCCGCCCTATATAGATAAATATTGCGACCTTTTCCATTGATGTGAGCAGGAATTCCAAACTCCTCAAATATTCCGACCACTTGAATTATCAACTCTACAGAATAACTTGTAAAACACAAACCTATATTTTTATAAACTTTTCCTGACACCCTATGATTGTGTATAAAAAGACAACCGTCAGTATCCATCAAGCCACGTACACAAGCAATTCTGTAAGATTTATTAGCTAAAATCCATTTGGGTATCTTAAGACCCGCTTTAATCTTATTTCCTCGCGGTAAACCGCTACTAACAAGAAAATCAATAATTGTGGTACTAGCAAGAGAAATTACAAGCGCTTGTTTATTTTTACGTTTACGAACGGCTGGAAAAACACCAAAAAGATCATAACAAAGTTTCGAAACATAAACAGCGTAATCACTGTCCTTGATGGCATTTAAGGTTATATTGGCCTGCCAAAGATTATTAATACCACCATCACCCATCATCAAACCAATAAATTCAGCAAATCTAATAGAGTGTTTCGGTAACGAAACAATTTTTCTATGACTTTTATTTGGATACTTAAGCAAAGTCAATTTACCCACAGTTCAATTATATCAAATTGGTCTAGTATAACAATAATATTATTAACTAGACCACTATGCGACGTCTCCAATTATAAGCCAGAGTAACTTATTGTTTATTTCCAAGCAATGCGCTCACTCTCTCCTTTACTGGCGGATGTGTTGAAAATGCTTTATCGATAAATGCGAAAAATCCTTTTTTATCTTCTGTGTCAAATGGATCCGATATGAAAAGATGAGCTGTGGCATGACTAGGTCTTTGCATTGGTCCCACATAAGCTGAAATTTTTTGCAGTGCGGTTGCAAGACCCTCTGGATATCTTGTTAAGAGTACGCCTGATGCATCAGCTAGAAATTCTCTTTTACGAGAAATAGCAAAGTGAATTAATCTGGCAATTAATGGCGCGAAAATTGCCAAAACTATTCCAGCAATCAAAGCGACGACCTGCAATTTGTTCCCCTCTTTATTATTTCCTCCAAAATAAGCGCTTCGCAAAAATATATCTGAAAGTATTGCGACAAATCCAACCAAAACCACAACAACCGTTGCAATGAGCATATCGCGATTCCCTATATGTGAAAGTTCGTGAGCCAAAACTCCTTCAAGTTCTGTTTTATTCAAAATTTTTAAAAGTCCAGTCGTCACTGCGACAGCGGCGTGCTCTGGGTTTCTGCCTGTTGCAAAAGCGTTCGGTGCATTATCTTCCACAATATAAAGTTTTGGCATTGGAAGCCCTGCGGTAATAGATAGATTTTCAAGAGAATTCCAAAGATCTGGATAATGAGTTCTTTCAACTAATTTTGCCCCAGTCATTTTTATAACAACCTTATCGGAAAACCAATAGCTTCCCACATTCATTAAAATACTTATAAACACCGCAATATAGAGTAATGATGGATTACCAAAATAAGCAGAAATTACAAAGCCAAAAGCAATAACAACAATAAAAAATGTCAGCATTAAAACCCAAGTGTTTCTTATATTATTATCTTTGTGGGAATAGATTGTTGCCATACAAAATAACTAGAGACTTTTTACAATTAACTAATGACAAAAAGTTAAAAGTAAATTGTTATAAAGTTAGAAATTAACTTTCACTGGATTTTTAGCTACTGCCGCTTCGGCTTCGTCTAATTCAAAAAATTCCATTTTAGCAAATTTTGAGAAAAATCCAGCAATAATGTTTCCGGGAAATTGTTCGAGACCAGTGTTTAAATCCATAACTGTGCCATTGTAAAAACGACGAGCCGCCTGAATTTTGTTTTCCGTGTCTGACAATTCCATTTGAAGTTTAGCGAAGTTCTCATTGGCTTTTAAATCAGGATACGCTTCAGCAATTGCAAAGATTGATTTTAGAGCACCCGTTAACATATTTTCTGCCTGACCCTTAGCTTCAGCTCCTGTTGCACCCATCGCTGCAGCGCGCGCTTTAGTTACATTTTCAAAAGCGCTTGATTCATGTGTTGCATAACCTTTAACAGTATTCACCAAGTTTGGAATCAAGTCATATCGGCGTTTAAGTTGCACATCAATATCAGACCAGGCCTCTTTGCCGCGGTTTGTAAGGGTAATAAAGCGATTATACATTACCACCACAAACAAAATCGCGAGTATTATTATTCCTAAAAATATATACATATGTGAAGTATTATAACAAAAAACTAATAAAATACACTAGTATCTCTAGTAACCTCTCCCACAATGTCCGCTCAAAGCGGACATTGTGGGACCAGCCCGTCCGCCCAATACAGACATTGCGGACGAGGCATGCCATTCCTAATAACCACCCATACCGGGAGCACCGCCTCCCACTTCTTTTTCTTCTTTAGGTTCATCGGTTATGGCTACTTCCGTTGTAAGCAATATGGCGGCGGCGGATGCGGCATTCTCTACTCCCAAACGAGTCACTTTCACAGGGTCTACAATTCCCGCAACAATCATATCTGCAACGAATGTACCGGCTAATGCATCGTATCCGTAATTCCCTTTTCCCTCTTTTACTTTTTCTACTATTACCGCCCCATCATCTTTTCCTGCGTTAATTGCGATTTGTTTGAGCGGTATTGAAAGTGCACTTAAAACAAGATTCACTCCCACCTCAAACTCTTTAGCGAAATTTCCATTTGGAGATTTTAAATTTTTACTCGCAACTTTTTCTGCTGCTTTTATAAGCGCCACTCCACCACCGGCCACTATTCCCTCATCTATTGCCGCTTTTGTGGCGTTGACCGCATCCTCAATTTTCAATTTCAAATATTTCATTTCGGACTCTGTTGCGGCACCAACTTTTATAATGGCGACCCCTCCTGAAAGTTTGGCAATGCGCTCATCCAATTTTTCTGTATCAAACTTAGAATCACTGTTTTTCTTTTGAGTTTTAAGTTGATTTATGCGTGCTTCAATGTCACTTTTCTTACCTTTGCCACCAACTATAATAGTGTCATCTTTACTAGCTATAACTTTTTGCGAATGTCCCAAAGTTCCAAGGTCGGCCTTTTCTAAAGTCATACCAGTTTCATCCGATACAACTGTACCACCAACGGTTATGGCAATATCCTGCAATAATTCTTTTTTCCTATCACCATAACCTGGCGCCTTAATTGCCAAAACTTTGAAGGCGCCACGAAGCATATTTAAAACAAAAGTAGTAAGCGCTTCCCCATCCACATCTTCGGCAATTATCACCAATTCTTTTCTGCCTGTTGCAGCTATCTTTTCAAGTAAAGGTAAAATTTCTTTAACGGAAGATATTTTTTTATCAGTAATTAAAATTGAAGTGTCCTTATATTCTGCTTCCATTCTTTCTCCATCGGTAATCATATACGGCGAAAGATATCCTTTATCAAATTGAAGTCCTTCCACAAATTCTGCTTCTACTCCAAATGACTGCGACTCCTCAACTGTCACGACTCCATCCTTGCCAACTTTTTTAATGGTATCGGCTATAATTTTACCAACTTCACTTGATTCAGCCGCAATATTGGCAACTTGCACTATTTCTTCATGACTTTTTATTGGTTTAGCCATTTTCTTAAGTTCTTCAACAACTGCTTTAGCCCCCGCTTCAATACCAAGACGAATTCCCATGGCGTTTACCCCCATAGCCGTTTGACGCACTCCTTCTTCTATAATGGCTTGAGTAATTATGATTGCGGTGGTGGTGCCATCTCCGGCATTGTCATTGGTTTTACTAGCCACTTCTTTGACAATTTCCGCCCCCATATTCTCAAACTTGTCTTTCAAAGTTATTTCTCTTGCTATTGAAACACCATCATTAGTTATTGTGGGTGTCCCATAACCTTTATCCAATACAGCGTTCCTCCCTCTAGGGCCAAGTGTTATTTTCACCGCATTCGCCACAATATCTACCCCACGAAAGAGGGCGTTCCTTGCTTTTTCTTTATAAAGAATTTGTTTAGCCATTTTTTGAATGAGTTATGAGTAAAGAGTTATGAGTTACGAATTAAGAACAGCAATAATTTCGGATTCGCGGACTATCACATATTCTTCACCAGAAACTTTTATTTTATCGCCCCAAGTATAAAGCACGGTTTGACCCACTTTAACAAAAACTGGAATTAATTTACCTTCTTCGTGTTTCCCGGGACCAACGGAAATGACTTTACCCCTTTTCCCACCTTCATCTTTACCGGAATCAGGAATAATGATGCCGGAAGCGCTGGTTTTAAACATTTCTTCGCTCCCCAATTCCTTTATAAGAACTCTATCCCCCAGTAGTGCTATGGGGACCTTTTTGTTTTCTTTTTTCGCCTTATTTTTCTTACCAATCGGTTGAACCGATTTCTTATTTGTTTTTTTGATTTTTTTTACCTTTTTTACCATAAAATTAAAACTTGGTGAATTAACGTCTTTATTAACTACTGAACCACTAAAAGGACCTAAAAGTTAGCCGATTATAGTTTAAAAAAAACTGTAGTCAAGCCAATATCAATTTGGCTCTTGCATCAATAATTTGAACATGCTAATATCTTTCGTTAATGGAGGTGCTCGTTTCTGTTTTGCCATATGTGCAAATAACTTTAGCTGTTTTAATGACTGCGGGTATTTTGTTGCAACAACGGGGAGCAGGCTTGGGAGGTGCTTTTGGAGCAGATTCCGGTTTTGGCTATAACACAAGACGTGGCGGTGAAAAAATATTATTTAACGCTACGATTATATTTTCCATACTATTTGTGACAACTTCAATCATTACTCTTATTATTAGATAATAAAAGATACTTATTTTATAGAGAGTTTGTGAGTCAATATACTTAAAGAAAACTTACAAAAAATATTTATTTAACTATTAATAAATAATTGCATTTTGCTTTTATAAATAAAAAGTACATTCAAATCCTTGTGAACAAGATGGACAATCAAACATTTACACCAGTAAAAATAAAACGGAGGTTTACTCTCAAGCTCCCCGATTGGATTCGTCGCGCCATAAATCAATTTTCCTTATTTGAAAAAACAGTTTTTTATATTCTTTGCGTCGTAATGATAGTATCAGCTGGAGCCATAATTCTTAACATCAATAATTTATTCACCAAAGAGATTCCGCTACAAGGGGGTTCTTTACACGAAGGAATTATTGGTTCTGCGCGTTTTATAAATCCGATATTAGCTAACTCTGATTCTGACAGAGATTTGACCTCTCTCGTATATTCCGGATTAACAAGGTCCATGCCAGACGGTTCTGTCATTCCCGATTTGGCAGAAAGTTATAAAATAGAAGATGACGGAAAAACTTACACCTTTTTATTGAAAGAGAATATAAATTTTCATGATGGCAAACCAATAACGACCGATGATGTCGAATTTACCATTTTACAAATACAAGACCCCTTAGTAAAAAGCCCCAAGAGAGCCAATTGGGACAGTGTCTCTATAGAAAAAATTAATCCCAGAGAAATCAAATTCCATTTAAGACAAGCCTACACTCCGTTTTTGGAAAATACCACCATTGGCATAGTTCCCAAGTATATGTGGAAAGATTTGACGCCGGAACAACTCCCTTTTTCACTTTTTAATGCAAAACCCATAGGTTCTGGTCCTTATGTAATAAAAAGTATTGAAAATGATTCCTCCGGACTTCCCAAAACCTACACCTTATCCGCTTTCAAAGATTTTGCCTTGGGACGTCCTTTTATAGACAGCGTCATGATTTCATTTTTCCCCAACGAAGATGAACTTCTTACTGCTTTCGAAAGTGGAAAAATAGACAATATACATAGTATCGCCACAGAAAAACTTACAGCAATAAAAAGAGAGAACAAAATAATAGTAACAGCGCCACTACCCAGAATATTCGGCGTCTTCTTCAATCAAAATCAGGCCACTTTGTTTGTAAATCAAAAAGTGCGTGAAGCCTTAAATGTGGCGATTGACAAAGAAAAATTGGTTAAAGAGGTGTTGGGTGGATACGGAGTTGTCATAAACTCTCCCCTTCTGTCAGAAATCGCACCTCCTTTAAGTGAGGAAAAAATCAGCGAAGAGGAACGTATTGCCAAAGCAAGAAATATTTTGACTGGGGATGGTTGGGTATATAACGAGGAAGAAAAGGTTTTCAAAAAGACAATAAAGAAAAGCGCTAAGGTAACAGAAACACAGGTTCTATCTTTTTCTCTTTCAACCGGAAATATCTCAGAATTAAAAACGACAGCTAATATGTTAAAAGAAGTTTGGGAAAGAGTGGGAGCAAAAGTCGATGTGAAAATTTTTGAGTCAGGCGACCTTAATCAAACTGTCATTAGACCAAGAAAATATGATTCCCTCTTGTTTGGAGAAGTTATTGGTCGTGATTTGGACTTCTTTGCCTTTTGGCATTCCTCTCAAAGAAATGACCCTGGCCTCAACATAGCCAATTACACAAATTCCAAGGTGGATAAAATACTTGAAGAAGCAAGGTCCATTCTACCCAAAGAAGAAAGAGTTATTAAGTATCAGAAATTTTCCAAAGAATTAATGAAGGAAACACCTTCTATATTTCTTTATTCTCCCGAATTTATATATATAAATAAACCAAACCTCAAAGGAATGGAGCTAAAAAACATAACCATTCCATCGGACCGTTTTATTGACATCTATAAATGGTTTATAGAAACAGAAAAGGTTTGGAAAATCTTTAATAAACAATAATTATTTAAAAAATTTCTTAAATTTAAGAAAAATAACTAAAAACTTGTATGATAGAAAATTCAAGAAACCACCGACACGGAGGAAATAAGCCAAAAAGACGTTTCCAAACTCGTGTTTTCACCGCCAACACGAACTTGAGTGGCAGTGGCGCCGTGGAACGCCCCAATCGCTCACGCCCTTTTAGTCCTTACGCGCCAAACCCCCACAGAACAGAGCGCCACGGGACAAATCCACATTCCGGTAATCGTGGAACAAACCATCATTCGTCTGGACCTAGAAAAATGGGACATTTCAAACGTTCACCCCGTATCAGTTCACATCGCTCGGCTCCAATGCCCAAAGAAGGATTCCGCACTGTCGGAAACTTGAGAAAAAAACCAGTTGATGAAAACGGTGTAGAAAAAATAATCCTTGAAGCGCCGGACATTAACACTGTTCGCATAATTCCGCTTGGCGGAGTGGAAGAAGTCGGACGCAATATGTGCGTTGTTGAATTAAGCAATGATATTTTTGTGCTTGATTGCGGTTTTCAGTTCGTGACAGAAACTGATTCTCCAGGGATTGACTATATTTTACCAAACATTGAATACCTGGAGCAAAGAAAGGGGCGCATCAAGGGCGTCATTATTACCCACGGACACTTGGATCACATTGGTGGAATTCCCTACATTATGGAGCGCATTGGAAATCCGCCGATTTATACCAGATATTTAACTTCTTTAATGATAAAAAAGAGAAATATAGAATTTCCTCATTTACCTGAAAGCGATATTAAAATAGTAGAGCCAGGGGATCGGATCAAAATCGGTGAAACTTCTGTTGAATTCTTCCCAGTGACTCACTCTATACCGGATGCTATGGGTGTCATTATTGATACCAAACACGGCAATGTGATCTTTACTGGAGATCTTAAACTTGATCAAAAAGAAGGGGTTGTTGCCAAAGACGAAGAGGAACGTTGGAATAAAATTTCTAAAATGAATAATCTTTTCTTTGCGGCGGACTCCACCAATACCGAACGCCCAGGTTTTTCAATCAGCGAAAAACAAGTGCATCAGACCCTTGAAGACATAGTCAAAAATACCAAAGGACGTCTCATCATTGGCACTTTCGCTTCTCAATTTGAAAGAATGATTAAAATAATTGAAGTGTCCGACAATAATAATAAAAAAATTATTACTGAAGGTAGAAGTATTAAAACTAACATTGAAATAGCCAAAGAGGCGGGTATTTTGAAAATAAAAGAAAATACTATTATAGGAGCCGAAGATATAGAAAAATATCCGCCGGATAGGATTGTGATTTTAGCAACCGGCGCTCAAGGAGAGGAGTTTGCCGCTTTGATGAGAATTTCTACCAAAAAACATAAGTACATAACTCTAAACGACCGCGATACAATAGTGTTGTCTTCTTCGGTTATTCCTGGAAATGAGATTTCGGTTCAAAAACTGAAAGACAATCTTTATCGTCATAACATCAAGCTCATTCACTATCGCGTCTCCGACGTTCACTCGACCGGTCACGGTAATGCTGGAGAACTTGTTTGGATTAATCAGAAAGTTAATGCCAAATTTTTTATGCCCGCTTACGGTTTTCGCTCTATGCTCGCTAATCACGCTCAAGCCGTAATTGCAGCTGGTTTTCCCAAAGAAAGAGTGGTCATACCTGATAACGGAAACATTATTGAAATTAAAAACGGAGAAGAACTCATAGTCCGCAAAGAAAAGGCGGCCTCAAACCCTCTTATGGTTGACGGCTTTTCAATCGGCGATATGCAGGAAGTGGTTATTCGCGACAGACAAACTCTTTCTAAAGATGGAATGTTTGTGATAATTGCAAGTATCAATAGTCGCACCGGCAAATTACGCAAATCCCCCGACATAATTTCTCGTGGCTTTGTCTATTTACGCGAATCACAAGAGCTTCTAAACCAAGCGCGTCTCATAATAAAAAAGACAGTGGAAGATACAACGGTCGGAATGAATCCGATAAACCTTGAATACACCAAAGGAGCTATTGCGGATAATGTCTCACGTTTTCTATTTCAAAAAACTAACAAGCGACCGATAGTCATACCTGTGCTTATTGGAGTTTAATGGTAAAGCATAATTACATTTTGCAAATATGGAAATAAAGTAAAGGGAGTCCCTCACTTGTCCTCAAGTTTGTGGAAGATTTTTTTTATTTCTTTATATTCAACTCCTTCAATTCATCCGCATGGAGATTTCTATAATATTCGGCCAGCTCTTTTAATTTATTTTCATCAATATACATTTCTTCTTGCGGACGTTTCGGGTCATCAAAATTTATTCTCAATCTCTTATATTCTCCATTTTCGTCAGTTTCAATTACAACATTGTAAGAATCCGGTGAGGCAAATTCCCCTCCTATATCAACCAATTGAGAAAACCCTATCTTTTCTTTTCCATCTTCACCCTTTCGAGACAGGGCCTGCTGAAGAAGATATTCCATTGTACCCCCGTGAACTCCCGCTGGAATCAAAACTGCTTTGCCACTCTTTAGTCTTTTGGCAATCTTCCTATAGTGCTCCAAAACATAAGCAAATGATCCGGCCACTTCTTTCCTAAACTCTTCAGCTTCCGGCGTTTGAAGATTAATGGCGTGATTTAAGATCTCCTTCTGCGCAGTTTTATTTGCTTCTATTTGTTCCTCTCCCGACAGTTGATCATAATTTGGTGGCAAAAACGAATTGTAAATTTTCTCGTGATCATACGGGGTGGGATTTTTTAAAGTTTTATAATTTAAAATTCTACTTGCTCTAGTATTAAATACTTCATCACCTTCTATTTCTCTCGCGTAAATTTGAGCTGTTTCAAGAGAACGGCCAAGATTATGTGGTGTTTTTGGATCAACATTTGAACCAATTGGTTTTACATAATCAAATTCTCCTTTTTTAATTCCACTTTCTCTGGCGCGCTCTTTTATAATTTCTACGCCTTCTGGAATTAGTTCGTTCTTTTTATTTCTATCGCCATGACGCATAAATTTAATGAGAATTGTTACATTAGAACCTCTCTCTGGCGTCGGTTTTTGCTCAAGAATTTTTTGTTCCATGTTTTTTATATTACACTCTCTTCAATATCCTCACCACCCCATTATCCGCATCCACCTCCACCAAATCGCCGTCTTTTAGAGCGCGTGTGGCAATTTTAGTGCCAACAATACACGGTTTTCCAAATTCACGCGACATGATTGCGGCGTGTGATAATAATCCCCCTTCATCAGTGACAATAGCCCCGGCTCGTTTCATTGCAGGTACAAACCCTGGATCAGTCATCGCGGTGACTAAGATTTCCCCTTCCTGAAGCTGGTTAGATTCCCCACTTGATAGAACAATACGAACTTTGCCTTCAATATTGCCAGAAGACGCTGTTACACCTTTCAGTTCTGTCACTACTCCTTTTATTTCTTCTATCTCTTTTTCTGCTTCTAAATTAAGTGTTTCGGCTTCTTCTCCAAACCACCACCTATTCTCTTTTCCTTTTTTAAATAAGGCGGAGTAGGATCTCATCCGTTCTTTAAAATTTACATTGGAAAGCGACTTTTTGTCGTGCAGGGCATCTATTACCTCATCTATTCTTAGGAATGTAAGTTCATCGTCTGTAATACCAAGACGACGCGCAATTTCTCCATAAAGAGGCAGAAATTCAGCCATGTATTCAAATAAATTTTCGACACTGGCTGTTAATATCCACCCGAATTCTCTTGCCCACGAGATGTTGCGCCATAAAACCTTGTCTTGCTTCGCTATCTTCTCAAGAATGGTAAGTTTTTTCTTATTGTCGAGAGAGGTCTCTTCCTTCTTCTTTAGAAACGAGAGCTCATCTTGCTCTTTTGATTTGCCTACTCGCGCACAAATCTCTTCAAAAGAAAGCGGGGGTATCGGCAAGGTGATAAAAGTGCTCATCCATGCATATTTTGCAAGATATAATTTGGCTTTCTTTTTAAAAGAGGGTGAATTTAAAAAATTCGTGCTGTTCGCGGCACGCAGTAGCCCGGCATACTCTCTTTCTTGTTTTTGAAACGCTGTTTCTTTCTTCGGAAAAACTAAAAAAGCAACTGCTTCATTAAAATTAGTTGTAGTTTCAACTTCCTTTCTGTATTTTTGAAGTGTGGCAATGATAGGGTCGGTAAAGACATTTTCTTCCGTAAACCACCAAGGAATAATAAACCACGAATCGACTTGTGCGAACATGTCCGCATAATCATGCCACCATTTGGCCAGCTCAGTATTGTTCATTTCCGCCAATTTTTTTCCTTCACGAAGAAAACTGGTGGTAAAATTTTTGAATTTTTTTACTGCCCCCAAAATACTTTTGCATACATAAGTTGGGTACCGATCCGTGGTCGCTTCTTTTTTTATCCGCTCAATCACCGCCTTTTTCCAGTGTTTATTTTGATACCCCTTATTCCCTCCAAAGAAGTAAGTTCCTATTTCTATGGGAGGTAAATTAAGTGCCCTATTAAAAATTTCCTTAAAAGTTAAAAAATAGAGATCTGTAAAAAGAACTGTTTGTCTGTTTCGTTGCCTAAATTCAAGCTCAAATTCGTTCCATTTGATATCATTTTCCACCTTCTTTATTATCCTCACCACTCCATTATCCGCATCCACTTCCACCAAATCACCATCTTTGAGAACTTGGGTAGCAACTTTAGTGCCAATTATGCAAGGTTTTTTAAGTTCCCGAGAAATTATCGCGGCATGTGAAAGAGTCCCACCGGCATCAGTAATAATAGCCAAAGCTTTTTTCACAAGAGGTGTGTAGTTAGGATTAGTCATTCCTGTTACCAAAATCTCTCCATCATAAAAAACTCCGTGCTTATAATCATGGACTATTCTGCATTTACCTTTAACCTTGCCTTTGTAGGCAATAGTTCCGCGGATAATCTTTCTGGAATTAGCAAACAACCAACCTTTTTCAATTTCATCAACTTCTTCTTTTGAAAGAAAGTGTGCCCCCTCTTCATTCCAATATAGTCCAAGACTTAAAAATCTTCCTTTCAAAATATTCTCGTTAGGTATTTTTTTTGTGCTGGCATATTCAAATAATTCAGCGCGAGTCATCATCAGAACATTTTCAGATTTATATTTCGTTTCTTTAGCTATAAATTTGCCCATTTTTTCAAAAGCTTCACCATTGTCCCAGTAGAATGGTTCTGAGAATTTGCGAGCATCTTCCAGTATATTTTTAACCTCCAAATCATTACCTTTGTAGAAATCAAAGAATATTTTTGTTGCAACTGTATAAGCTCCAAAAAGCTTATAAGAATCATTAAAAGATTCTATATTCTTAAGAAATTTCTCTGGCTTAACTCGTATTTCCTCCATAAGAATGGCGGCACACCTTTTGTACTCCTTTGCCCATTTTTTTATGCACTCTTTATCATCACCTTTCTTAGCTAAAAAGGAGCCGACGTTTATGTATTCATTTTTACTAAATCTTCCCGAAGCAATATCTGCTTTTGCTATGATAAGTAAATGTGAAAAAGATATTTCAAAAACTTCTTGTAAAGCATCGAGATAGACTTCATTGGCCATTGAATACTCCATGAGAGGAAACTTTCCGCTCCAATCCATCTGCCAATCAATATTTTTGATCTCTTCGAGAAGGTTAATCACCCCCTTATCCGCCACTTGAAAGGCCTCAGGACCTCGCTTTAGAATCTTAACAACTCCTCTATCCGCATCCACCTCAACCAAGTCTCCATCTTTTAACACTTGCGTTGCAACCTTGGTGCCAATAACACATGGTTTCTTGAGTTCGCGCGCGACTATCGCTGCATGACATAACATACC
The DNA here is from genome assembly GCA_038063555.1 of Patescibacteria group bacterium. GTDB lineage: Bacteria > Patescibacteriota > Minisyncoccia > Phycocordibacterales > JAKFXT01 > JAKFXT01. The sequence continues at coordinate 16,801 of JBBTUX010000013.1, forward strand.
CCCCTCATCAGTCACAAATGCTCCCGCAATTTTCATTTGTGGCAAATATTTTGGATTTGTCATTTGAGTCACCAAAACATAACCCTCTTTCACTTTTTGTAAATCTTCGATTCCGTCAACGATAGCTATCTTGCCCGTGTATTTGCCCACACACGCTATATCACCCCTTAATTCAGAAATCCCTTCAGTGTCCAATTCATCAAACTCAAGGTGGTTTGTGCTGAGGATATGTTCAAGATTATCGATTAGGTATATTTGTGAGTTGAATATAAAACACCCATCTTTTCTTTTAAGAATTTCCATATATTCTTTCTTAGGAAATTTCCCTTTTAAAATTCTCGTCATTTCATCTATTGAAACAACATCAACAATGTCTTTATATTTCGGTAAAGTCTTTTCGAAATAATCTGTAGCCAAGTGACTAAGCCGATGAGAATATTCTTGAGTTTTATCCCTAAGCTCAAGAAGAATTTTTCGACTACTATCAGGCACATCCTTACTATCAATTGATTCCCAAATTGCTGTGTTAAAATTAGACCAAAATTGCACTAAAAACTTGTTGTACCTAACAAATGAGCTAATATTTTCAATTTCTTTTCCATGCGCATACGACTCTAAAAATTGCCAGGCCTCTCCAACCTTTTCAGATATGTATTTAATTGTATTTGGATCCCCTAGGGACACAATGGCTTTATTCTTAAATTGCTCAATTTCCTCTTTCTGATACCAGACTGAACTTTTGCCTTTTCGCGGATTAAACAGAAATAAATTGTATTTCAAATCAAAATCAGTCGTTTTTTTAATACCCTTTCTGTCTCCACGATCCCAAAGAGAGAAGTAATATAATTTTACTTGTCTTGAAAACAACTTTGTTAAAATCTTCTTACTTAATTCTTTTAAGTTGCCTTCTATCTTTAGTGTTGTGATCGGCCGACTCTGAACAATGTAAAATTTACCTTTTTCATACGCCCATTCAATGTCACACGGAAACCCATAATGATTTTCAATTTTTAAAATAAGTTCGGAAAGTTCCAAAATTTGCTTATCTGTTAAAACTTGAGAAGATGCCTTTGGTTCAGGCACGTTAATCCACTCATTACCTATTCCCTTATTCGCGCGAATTAGAGAACGTGTCTGTGTATTTATATTTTTATCAATAATCCGTCGTGGTGTTTTTTCTACTACATATGAATCCGGGGTAATTTGTCCAGAAACTATAGCTTCGCCCAAGCCAAAACCCGCATTAATAATGAGTTGATTTCTGTCTTCGGTTACAGGATGCACCGAAAAAGCGATACCAGAAAATTCACTTTCAACCATTTTTTGAACCACGACTGCGACTGATATCTTAGTATTGTGCAAATCTTTTTCAAATCTATAAAAAATAGCTCTCGGAGTAAAAAGTGAAGCCCAGCATTTCTGGACATTTTTCATAAGGTCTTTTTCGGTGGTATTTAAAAATGTATCAAGCTGTCCCGCCCAAGTGGCCGAGGCGCTGTCTTCAGCGGTTGCACTTGAGCGAACAGCTACAAATTTGGCGTTTAGTTTCTCAAAGTTTTTCTCTATTTCTGTTTCAATATCCTTTGGCATTTTGGCACCAAGAATAAGCGCCTGAATCCTTTCGGAGGCATGCTCTACACTTCTCATTTCTTCCTTGTTTACAGAGTGCAAAATTGTATCAATTTCCACGCTTAAATCGGTTTCTTCAATAAATCTCTCGAAAGCATCTGATAACAAAACAAACCCCTGTGGCACCGGAATTCCCGCTTGTGTCATTTCCCCCAAAGAAGCTCCTTTGCCTCCGGCAATTCCAGTGTCCCGCCTGGAGAGTTCAGAGAAATTACGTGTTAATTTCATAAAGGAAAAATAGCACTTTTTACTGTTTTTTTCCATCTTCCCCTACTCTCCTAAATCTATTCTAGTGTTTTGCAAAACACTAGAATAGATTTATTGTTAAGAGAAAGGCACATTAAGAAATATATAGATATTAAATTTTAAAGTATAATTCAGGGAATGAAATACTTGGTTCACGCAATACAAACGAGAGGGCTCATATTTTTGGTTTACCTCTCCAACTTTTTCCTCTCTTTTCATTATTTTACAACTGCATACGTAAACTCCTCATTTCTTGGGAACAATATTCCCCAAGCAATTGCTGACCATCTTATAAGCGGTCTCTATATTCTTGCTTCAATTTTGAACATTTTTATTTTCCTATACGCGCCGGAACTTCTGCGCCATATCGGAAATTACAAATTAGCATTATGGCTTTCGGTCCTGGACCTTCTGGCGGTTTGGGGGCTCGCTTATACAACCGATATCGCTTATATTTTGCCGCTCTTCGTCATTCACCAGGCAATTGTTCCCGTCATTCTTTTCAATCTGGACATTTTCCTGGAACACTGCACCAAAGATGAAAACCTGACCGGCGAATTCAGGGGGCTGTTTCTCACGGTTACGAATGTGGCTTTGGTTATTTCGCCTCTTCTTTTGGCGGCCATTGGTTTAAGTAAAGGCGATTTCTCGCCCGCATACTTATTATCCGGAATGTTTTTGGTGCCGTTTATATTGATAATCGGTTTCACCTTGAGAAGTTTCGAAGACCCGCATTATCACCCGCTCCAACTTCAACATGAAATCGACGTTTTCATAAAAAATAGAAACATTAATTCCGTTTTCATCGCCAATTTTATTCTGCAACTCTTCTATTCCTGGATGGTAATTTACATGCCGCTTTATCTCATCAATACCGTGGGACTCTCTTGGGAGCAATTCGGATTAATGTTGACAATCGCCCTTCTTCCCTTTGCTTTATTTGAATTGCCAATTGGAACTTTAGCAGATAAAAAGTTTGGCGAGAAAGAAATTATGGCGTTTGGTTTTATTATTACCGCCGCGTCTCTCTTTGCCATATCCTACTTCGATGATTTACGCTTGAGCGTTTTAACTTTACTTTTGTTCCTCTCCAGAACCGGAGCCGCCTTTATCGAAATTACAACCGAAAGCTATTTCTTCAAAAAAACAAAGGAAAGCGATGCCGATTTAGTCAGCACTTTCAGAATCAGCCGGCCATTTTCTTATGTCGTGGGACCCTTGCTTGGCGGTTTCACTCTTCTGTTTCTCCCGTATCAGCATATGTTTTCTATACTCGGACTCGTAATGGTTTGCGGACTTTTCTTCGTCTTCCGAATCACCGACACCCGCTAAACAAAAACATCCTAACATTCTATAGAACGTTAGAATGTTTTTGTAAGAAGTTTCTTGTACTATTGAGCCTTAAATATTGCTTCAATAATTTTCCCTTCGGCATCTTTTATAGGCGCGTCCTCGGAAGAATTGAATTCGCGTTCGCCCAAATCCTGATACAAAACCGCTCTGTAGGTGCCACCCGAAACCATTGGACGCAAAAGTTCTACTTCGCCCAAATGAATTCCCGGTTCAAAACGTCTAGCTCCCAAAATGTTTCCCAAAGTCCCGACCCTGTCTTCGTGTATGGCAACCCAACCTGGAACAGAGAGGGTTATCATCGTAACTTCGGCTGTATTCCCCGCACCCTGATCAAGCGTTGCTATGGCGTTAGTTCCGGAAACAGAAACCGGTTCTTTTCTAACATTTGGCGCTTGAGCTGAAACTTTATTTGTTTCTTCAGCTTTTTCTTTATTTTCTTCTGAAAGAGTCGTTTTTTCTGTTTCTTTTTCCACCCGCCTATCAGTCGAAATCCAAACTCCAATAGCGCCAACCACAACTCCGATAAGAAAACTGACCGCTATCTTCCACAAAATACCCCCTTCACTAGATTCCTCAGGTTTAAAAAGATCCTTCTTTTGAGTCGGCAATTGCTGTTTTTGTTGATTAGACAAAAGATTTTTAGGAGTTTCCATTAAATTTATCTTGGGTTAGCGATTATCCCCTACATTGTAGAGAATTAGAAAGTCCAGGTCAAAATAGCCAAAATCAAGCAATTATTCTCTAATATTTGAAGAATTTTGCCGTTTTTACGCTAAATTCCTTCAATTCCCGCCCCCGTTAGACCGGAAAGAGCTGTTGGCAAAACAAATGGTAATAGTAATAAAGGAATAATAACCAACAAAATCGTTAAGACCCCCGTCCAAAAAAAGTATTTCCTCAATCTTTCAACTGAAATATATATTTTGTCTATTTTTTCTTCTAAATTTAATATTCTTTTTTCTAATTCCATGTTTTTAAATTATAGTTTATAAATAACATCTTTTCTTTCCACAACAACCTTCCAACCTAATCTCTTGGCATAAGTAAAGAGTTTTTTATTTGGGTTAAAACAAATGGGTTTATCAACTAACTCCAAAAAAGCGATGTCTCCTTCAGTATCTCCCACTCCGACAGAACCACTAAGAGTCAAATTTTCTTTTAGAATAGCGCGACGCAAAATAGTGCCTTTATTGTGGATTAAATGAGCGTCTGAAACTGTCCCCGTAAAACGGTCGGATGGTCCAAGTTCGTAAAACATTCCATAAATTTTATTGAATCCTAACCTTTTACAAAAACTGTCAACTATTCCTTTTGGAGAGTGCGACACTGCAAGTAAATAATAACCTTTTCGACGAAGCTCTATAACAAGGTCCCTGGTGTATCTATAGGTTCTGTCGTGATAACGCGCCACTACAGTGTCAGCGGCATCTTTGAAATCTCCATATGTTACTCCCTTTAGATTCTTCATAAAACTTGCCACAACTGCATTAATATAATTCTCATAGTCGCCTTTTCTGTCCAGCCAACGAAATTTTTCATCTTGATAGAGGCGCCTTGCCTCTACTTTGAATATCCCTCTTTCTATTAAAACTTCCACCAATTCAATTAAAAGAGACCCCCTAAAAATTGTTCCATCTACGTCAAAGATTGCCACCTTTTTCTTTTTCATAAACTAATTATTTTTTAAGTAAGACAATCCTCCATAAAGTCCGCCCAATTCGCCCAATTCGGCTTTCTTTATTTTTGGTAATTCCGGAAAAATAACAGGTAAATGCTTCATTTCATATACAACTCTATCTACTTTTATACCAATTTCCTTGAACATAGAACCGCCCAAAACCACTCCGTCAGGCGACCAATCAAGCATCAAATTGTAAATCGCGCTCGCAACCTGTCTTGCGCAATAGTCCCAAACATTTTCATCTGTTATTTCATATGGCTTTTTACCGTATTTTTTCTCTATAGCCGTACCGGAAATAAGATTCTCCAGTTCGTGAGGTTTTCCATCAATCATCACAATATGATGACCCGGCTCAAAACCAAATCTCCTTTGATCAATTTTTTTATTAACAATGCGAGCGCCACCCACTCCTGTTGAGACTGTTAAATACATCATTATGGGAAACTGGCGACCCGCTCCAAAATTAGCTTCGCCTAAGGCAACCAGCGCCGAATCGTTTTCCAAAAACACACGGCTCCCAATTTCTTTTTCAAGACGAACCTTAATATCTTGTTTTTCCCAACCACGTAGATTCGGCGCTCTAAATAAAGCTGTCCTTTCAGCATTTAATACACCGGGGAGTCCTACACAAACTTTTTCTGGTTCTTCACCGTAACAGATTTTTTCTATTGCATCCACAAAAAGTTTCAAGCCAGTTTCAAAATCCTGAGGAGTATCAATAATTACAGGTTCAGTAAAACTCGCTAAGTCCTTACTCCCGGCTATGCGCATTTTTGTTCCCCCAATGTCAGCAACGATAAACATAAAATATTTCTATTTACTTTTGAAATGCACACATTCCGCCTGAGGCGGATGCTCTGCTCGTGCCGGTCGCACTGCGCAAGGCATTTCAAAAATAAATTTTAGTGGGTGGGAAACCAAATTCATCAGAAAAGTATATCAAAAATAGCTTATTTTTAGGTCTTTTCTATCTATTGACTTTTATATTAAATATGATACTGTACAAGAGTTAGTTTAAAAACGAGCAAAGGTCCAAGAATGGTCTTGGGAAAACCTTCTGCTCATCACGAGTAGGAGGTGCCCCATGGCCCAACGCAATTTTCACCACGAGGAATTCCCTGATGAAATAGAACCAGACCCTGAGTACTGGGTAGAATTTTTCCGACGTAATCCCAACGGAAAAGGATACATAAAGGATTGCCAGCGGTACGGAAATGAAAAAGCGGCGGAATCAAACGCCCTAGCCGAAGTGGAAAAATACAAAAAAGCCGTCGGCGCAATCGTGAGATGCGAATATGACGATCAATACGTTAAACGTTGTGGATTCATTCCAAAACGTAAAGACGTAATCTGAACCAACAGCCTAAAGGAGAAATCCTAAGGGCTGTTTTTTATTGGCCCATTTTTTTCTTGAATTCTGAAATCAAAGGTGTTTCTGCGTCGGGTTCACCGTAATAATTGGCTAAGTTTAGGGCCGTCCACTCCGCAAGTAAAGCGCTTCTAAATATTTTGGTAAATGTATTATCCCCTTCTAAAGGAATACGAGTTACATTAATGGAACGATCTAAAAATAACTGTTCCATTATATCCATACGTTTTTTTATACGTTCATCATCCTCATCATCTGTCAGAAATATTGGATTAAATTTTTCGCTCAATTCTTCTGTATTGTCATGCATGTCAAACCCAGAAATCTCGTTGTGATTTAATTCGGGAAAACAATTATAAAATGCCGGGATTTTCCCCGTTTCATTAAATTTTATTTTCCAAATATAAGCTAATGGTAAATTCAAAGTTGAACTGTAAACAAGGGGGATTTTATCCCGTAGAACCGTGGCTAAATCTTCTCCTACTTCTCTACTATCTTGCGGGTCAATCCTATTTCCCGAAAATTTAATTTTTTCTTCCAAATTAGAATCTTGCATAAGACGAGCGAGAGCTATCATAGAAAAACCTAAAGCCATCCTTGGTTCGATTTTAGTGTCAGGAAATTTTATAAAGGGAATATTGTTATCTCTTGCAAATTCAAGTAATTTTCCGTCCGTTGCCACAATAGCGAGAGTTAGCCCTTTTTCTTTACCCAATTTTGCAACATCCAATACTTCTTCTGTATCACCAGAATAAGAAGAAAGAATTATTAGAGCGTTCTTTAAAAAATATTCTGGGACTCTCGGTAATCCATAATCGCGATGAATTAATAAATCTAAAGTTGGGTTTTCTCGCTTTAAAATAGAAGCTCCGAGGTGTGAAGCGCCCATGCCACAAATTATAAATTTATCACTCTTTTTTAAATTTGTTTCATTTACAACTTCGGGGACAAACTCAAACTGTTGGGGAAAGTTTTTAATAGCTTCTTCCATCCTGTAGTGAAAAATGGCATCACTCTTTACAGAGTAATTTAACCATTAATTTTGTTAAGTTTTTCCAAATTCGACCTAATTCCAAAGTGACAAAGCTCCAACTTACCTCTAATGCCATTTTCTACTACGGGATCCATTTCAAATCATTTTACCAAAGCTAAAAGCTGATAGCTAATATAGCTTTAAATCACTGTTTGCGAATTTTACAAACACCCAATTCCTCAAGACGTTCTAAGTATTTTATGACAGTATTAACAAATTCGGCATGACTCCAAATTAGAGGAGAGATGGAAACTTGTTCTCCATTAAATGGATTGAGTTGCTGTGAAAGAATGCCCGATGCTTGGGCGCATTTTGCAACCCAATCGAAATACTCTCTGATTTTGCTAAATTCTTTTTCACTTTGTGCTTTGGAAATTAAAAATTGGACAAACCATAAAGTGCTGATAAGCCATGGGTTTCCCGGAATATTCCCTTGCACTTTGCAATAATTGTCACCAAAATAACGGGCTATTCCCAAACCTCTTATATTATTAGAAAGGGAACCAACGGTTTGATTCATTGCCCTTTCAAGACGTATATCATTGACTGGTAAAACTCCAAATAAAAACACCCCGAAAACACTGGAGATATCTATTGTTTTATCTTCCACATAATTATTACCGTGGCAAATCATTAATTTTAAAAAATTACAGGATGATTTATCGTATAGGTGATTCAAAATACCTTTTTTTATTTCTAGAGCCGTATCTTTATACAGTTTTGCATTTTCAACTTTACCAAGCAATCTAGAAAATTCCGCAGCAGCCATCAATGCCCCGTAAACTGCCGAGGAAGTATAGGTAGAAATGCCAAATTTTTCTTCCCATAAATCATAACTTGACTTTGGTAATTTAAATTGAACGTCTCTATGCTTAACCATAAAGTCAGCCGTCTTTTCTATGAGTTCGTTATAAAGTGACTCAATAAACTCAATATCATGTCTTATTTTATAATGTTCATAAAGCGCCCAAACGACTACAGCTGTTTCATCTTCTTGAATCGGCAATTGATATTGTCCATCTTCAATATAGGGGTGCCAAGAAGAGCCGAGTGATTTGTCTGGTAAATATTTATGCATAAGATACCCTTCAGCATTTATGGCCGTTTTACAAAATTCAAAAAATTTCTTGGAAACATTATTGTCGCCTGTTTTATCTAGGGCAATTGCCGAAAAAACAGCGTCCCTTGGCCACATATAAGCATAAGTGTCTTTACCTTGATTAAGAGTGTCTGAATCGGCTGATGAAATAATAGCCCCTCCCTTATCAACATGAGATCGTATAATCATTAAAGATTTTTTGAATAGAGAAATAACTTTTGGTTCAAGTTTATGAAAATTAAAATCACCTTTATTGACCCAATCATTCCAAAAGAGAGATGTGCTTTTGACTATATGCTCTGGAGTTTCCTTAAATACCAAATCGTTTAAATTTTGGGCTTCTGGTATTGAACGTGCCCCAACTATCCAGTAATTGATTTTCTTTGACTCATTTGGTTGATAAAGACCATCGAATCCAATCAATGATTCTGATTTTCCATAGTTAATGTTTTTTTTATTTCGGTTATCATTTTTTTGTAAAATTGGACTACTTGACCCTATCTCATAATCAGTAAATGGCCCTCCTTCCATTTCTCCATTTATCATAAAGACTCTCTGTCCTTTGTAATGGATTATGGAGTGTTTCTTTGGATCAAAAAAAGTCGTGCTTTCTCCATTTGAATTACCAATTTTAAATTTGTGAGTAAAGTATATCTTTATTTGACGATTTTTTTTAGAATTATTTGCAATTTCTATATTTCTTAAAAAAATATTACCCTGGCTGTGGACCAGATCTTTAAAATTAATTTGTATCTCTAACTTTTTGTTACAAGCTTCAATATTGCTTATGAGAGCGTCTTCTTCACTTTTTATTTTTATATCCCAATTCTTATCTTCGCCAAACCAAGATATTCGTCTACCAATCAAAACACCAATTTTATGAAGATATTTATTGCCAATTTGATTTTCCAAACCAATACGCGGAAAATAAAAATCGCGCACTCTGCCGAATTTATCTAGTGCGACTAATGTTTCTCCATTTCCTAAAACTATGGAACGTGCCATTTATTTAAATTGTAGCAGGTACTACCCAAATATTACAAACAATGATCAATTAACTTGATATTTTATTATCAATTTCTAAGCTCAAAAATTTTTTCCAGAGCATTTAATGCTTCGGGTAATTCAAAGCATTGATCCTCACCTCCCGAAAAATGACCTCTCCTACTTAATATTGTAATTTTTGAACCAAGTTTATCGCGAAAATCATCTTGATTATCAAGCGGCACATACGAGTCATTATCAGAAAAAATCGCTACACCTGTCAGGAAATGCGATTTTATCTTTTCAAAATTAATAGGGGTGTTAAGCCAGTGCTTCCAAACTTTTTGATCCTCTATCTCTAATCCCGTAAGACGTTTAAAAAACCCAGCCACAAAAACAACGCCACCAACCTTTTTACCTTCTTTTAATGTTTCTAAATAACGCGCAATTGTTTGGCAACCCATACCGTGCCCGACAAAATACGTATTTTCATCAACTTCCCCCGCAACTTTAGAAAGCATGGGAACCCAATTATCAATTTTGGGAGTTTCGGCCTCTGGTAACTGCGGAATTAAAACTTCACAGCCAATGCCTTCTAATTCTTTCTTTAACCACGGAAACCAATTTTCTTTGGGATTGCCAACCCAACCATGCACTATAATTACTCTTTTCATTTTTCTATTTTAACACACCAATGTGTCGCAAAAATGATTTATTTAAGTTTAAACACACTATCAAACACTTTCTTATTTTTAAATGGTCCTATCATAGCTATATTAAGGCCTTTCTCATTAAACAATTCTTTTGATAATTCTTGTACTTGTTGTGGAGTAACTTTTTTAATCCCTTTAGCAATTTCTTCCGCCGTTTTAATTTTACCTGTAACCACTTCTTGACCACCGTAAAAATTAGCAATTGCGTCGGTAGGCTCAAGCTGAAGATACATTGTGCCTATTAGATGTTCTTTCACTTTATTTAATTCATCATTAGAAACTACCTCGTATTTTAAACGTTCAAATTCTTTAAGAATTGCTTTAACAACTTCTCTTGCACGAGAATTAGTAACACCAGTTGAAACGGCAATGGATCCATGATCAGTGTAAAGATCTTCATTGGCGCGGACATAATACCCAACACCCATTTCGTCACGAAGTTTCTGAAAAAGACGTGAGCTCATGCCACTGCCAAGAATCGCTGCTATGACTTCAAGTACTAATCGTTTTTTGTTGAATGCATCGAAAGCACGAAATCCAAGTACAAGGTGTGTTTGGTCGGTTTTTTTGTGTTTTAAAATAATCTCCGGCTTTTTCTGTAATTCCTTAACTTTAAGTTTGCTACCTTTATTAGACGTGGGAATTTCAGCAAACTTTTTCTTAACCTTTTCGATTGCTTTAGTCTGATTAATATTCCCTGCTATTACAACAATTGTAGATGAAGCCACATAGTGTTTGTTGCGATATAAAACAAAATCTTTGCGCGACATATTCCTAACAATTTCTTTTGTTCCCGCAACATTCCATCCCGCTGGTTGATTGCCATAAAGTACTTCGGCAAATAAATCGTGTACGTGGCGACTTGGCATATCTTCGTACATATTAATTTCATCAATAATAACTCCTTTTTCTTTTTCCACTTCATGTTCATCAAAAACCGGATTTAGATATATATCTGAAACTACATCAAGAATAGTATCGAAATGTTTTTTCTCTACTTTAGCGTAATAACCTGTGTATTCGTTTGATGTAAAAGCGTTGTATTGAGCGCCAATACCGTCTAACTCTTTGGTAATGTGAAGAGCTGTTGGTCGTTTCTTTGTCCCCTTAAAACACATGTGCTCCAAAAAGTGAGATAATCCGTTTATGTCCTTTGTTTCATAATTTGAACCAGCTTCCACCAACACCAAGACAGTTACAGTTGGAGTATCCATTGGAATAGAAACTATGCGGAGTTTGTTTGATAATATTGTTTTTTTTATTTTCATAGAAAACTTATCTTACCAGAATTGAGAAAAATAACCATTATTCTTTTTTTTCTTTTAAATATTTTTTTCCCTTTAGTTTATCGGGTAATAAGTTTCCTTTTTCGTACATTTCATAATCTTTTCCGTAGCCAACTTCTTTCATCAATTTTGTCGGCGCATTTCGAAGATTCAGCGGTATTGGCAAATTGCCAAATTTTCTCACGTCTTCTTGCGCCGCGCGTAAGGCATCATAGGCGCGGCGATCTTTCTTGCATTGAGCTAAATAAGCAACGCCGTGAGCTAAATTAATGGTGCACTCGGGATATCCAATTATTTCAACCGCCCGAAAAACATCGTTGGCTACGACCAAGGCCGTTGGTTGAGCTAATCCTATGTCTTCACTGGCAAAAATAACCATTCTCCGCGCAATAAATTTTGGATCTTCCCCACTTTCCACCATTCTTGCTAAATAATATATTGCCGAGTCTGCATTCCCCGCCCGCATACTTTTTATAAAAGCGCTTATGGTGTTGTAATGTTCCTCTCCTTTTTTGTCATATCGCAAATGTTTTGACTGCAGGGCTTCTTTAAGAGTTTCCTTCGTTATTTTTCCATAAAGTTCTTGCGCCGCTTCAAGCGCAGCAAAAGCCGCTCTTGCGTCCCCATTGGCCATTTCTATTAACCATTCCATTGCCTCGTTTGGTATTTTTAATTTAGCCCTTTTAATTATTTTCTCCATTTCTTCAGGAGAAAGTTCATTCAAAATAAAAACTCTACAGCGTGAAAGAAGCGCGGGTATCACTTCAAAGGAAGGATTTTCCGTTGTAGCACCTATTAAAGTCAATTGCCCTGTTTCAACAAAAGGAAGGAGGAAATCTTGTTGCGCTTTGTTAAAACGATGAATTTCATCCAAAAATAATAATCTCTGTTTATTATTTGAATCGTTCTCTATTATTTTTCTGATATCATCCTTGCCGGCGGAAACGGCAGAAAGTTCGTAAAACTTGGCTCCCAAACTTTTAGCATAAATTCTGGCCAAAGTCGTTTTCCCCACTCCCGGCGGACCCCAAAAAATAAAAGAAAAAAGGTGTTTCTTTTCTATTGCAGTAGAAAGCGGTTTGCCTTTACCGACCAAATGCTCTTGTCCAATAAAATCAGACAATTCAGTAGGACGCAGTTTTGAAGCTAAAGGTTCTGCCATAGGGAAAGTATAGCAAAACTCCTCGGGGAAAATTGTTTATTTTTGACATTAATACTCTTAATGATTAGAATTGCATTTAGATAACAACGGCTATGGAGGCCAAGATGAAGAATTGCCTTGCAATAATCCAACGAATGATGTGGGAAATGAGATGGTTACGCCACAAGATAATCGATTTCTTCCTTAACGTGACCATTTCTCCGATTATAAGCTGGAGAATATCTGGGTTTTTCGATTGGGACATATGGCTTTTTAAGTGGCCCCTGTTCGGTGGGCACTTCAGGGTACGTATCCACTTTGCCGTATGCATGTTCAATTTCCGCAGATGGGAATTTGGCTACCTAGGCGGGGCTTCAGGAACCCGCATAGGGCTTTCCTGCGGAGAAAAATGGGGCTGGCAAATAGGTTTTGATAACGGATGGGAAAAAACAGAAGATCAGCGCAAGTGGATACTTCTGAAACAGGCCGGGCCGAACCATCTTTATCCGTATAAAATCCTACCGTGGAAATGGCATCCGTTCTGGTACCCCAAACAATCAACTTAAAAAGACGGATACCTTGAGCCCGCCACCAGACGGGCTTTCATTTTTAGCGATAGCGCAAACAAACTTTTTTGCCTTCAGTTTTGCTTTTTTCTAAGGGAAATTTTTCTTTTTTTATTCATGAGAATATTATATTTATTTCTGTTTTTTTGTAAACGATATTTCTATAATAAATTTAATAATATCACCTTCAAAAATCCCTTCTTTCCTGCGCACTTGCGCTTTAAGCGGCAAAAGATAGGTGCCACTTTTACCATCTGGGAAAATAGAGGTTTGCCACTTTGTCTTGCCGATAGCTACTTCTACAGGAAGCGAGCCGAATCCTCTGGCTCTATATCCATAAGTTTTCTTAATCTTTTCTGAATCTTTTTTGTCAACATAAACAAAATGCCAAACCGACGACACTCCGGGATAAATCCAGACCTTTCCCTTCAATTTATATTTACCGTTTTTCTTTTTATTTTTCATGACATCTTCAACCTCTTCTCTAATTCGCGCCTGCCCCGTAGCGAGCTTTGCTCTACTGCTTGGGACGAATTAGAGAAGGTCATATCTTTAAGCCAAAAAGTTGGTAAAATTTTTCTGGGTCAATTGAAATGCCGTTGATGCGAATGCTCAAATGCAAATGTGGTCCTGTCGCATAACCAGAATCTCCTGAAAGGCCTATGGTTTGTCCCGGAATTACCAATTCTCCAACATTTACTTTTACTTTAGAAAGATGTAGATACATGGAATAAAGTCCGAAACCATGGTCAATAATTATAGTTCTGCCAAAAGTTGGGTAGGTTTTATTATCTCTCACAACCCCCCGATTAATAGCTAAAATTGGGGTTCCAACATCAGCTTTAAAATCAGTCCCCTTGTGTGCAATCGAATACCCAACAGTGTCTCTACTGTAACCATAAGTGTCAGTTACTGTTGGATTAGTAACCGGAAAACGGAATTTCTCTTTCCAAAACGGCTTCGTTCTGACAATTTCAGTAATTTTCTTAACCATTGCCTGTTCATCAATTAAGTTTGATACCAATTTTTGCGCCGCGATTTTCGTGTTACCGCCAAGCTTTTGCGGAATATCAATGGGCGCTTCTATTTTAGGCCTATCGCTTACAAATATTTCTTTAAAAATTTTACTTCCATTCTTCAACTCTATTACAACAGTGGAAGTACCAACTTTTCCCAATAAATCAATACTCCCCAAGGAAGAGAATTCGCCTTGGTATTGGAAAAAGTTTAATGATTGTTTATCAATATGGGCTTTCTTTATATTTGACAAATTAACAATATCCAAAATCGTAATCAAAACTGGCTCACCTTGAATCGGTTTTTCTGGCTTCACCTTTATTTCCGCCGCTTGAACATTTGCAAATGGTGAAACAAGAAACAACATTAAGATGTATATATTTCTCATTTTTCATATTGTAGCAAAATAACAGACACGGGGGACATGATAAAAATTTGACCGATACACATAACTGCAAAAAACGTCAAGATGGGGTAAAATAACCAGGTTACGAAATAATTAAAAAATATGAGAAATATAATAATAGCGATAGTGGTATTGGCCTTGATTGGAGGTGGAGTTTATGTCTTTAGTAAAAATGAAGCTATAGCGCCAGAACAAAACAATACGCAAAACAGCAATACCTCAACTGAAAATGCCGATACCCAAACTGGTGTAGTAGTAAACGTTGAACCTCTTACCCCAACAACCCAATCAAGCGCCACAACAAAAACATTTATAGTTAATGGCAGTAGCTTCGCTTTCGACCCAAAGACGATTGAGGTGAATAAAGGAGATAAAGTGAAAATAATCTTCAAAAATACTGGTGGCAAACACGACTGGAAAATTGACGAATTCAACGCCACAACAAAAATCATAAACGGAGGAGAGGAAGATATAGTTGAGTTTATAGCTGATAAAACTGGCTCATTTGAGTATTACTGTTCTGTCGGCAGTCATAGAGCCATGGGAATGAAAGGGACTCTCGTTGTTAAATAAAAAATTACCCAGAAAAACATTCTAACATTCTGCAGAATGTTAGAATGTTTTTTAAATATTACGATTAATCTTTCTCGTGCAATAAACAAATTGAATTCATACAATAGCGTTTTCCCGTTTCTGTTGGTCCATCACTAAAAATGTGCCCCAAATGCGATTTGCATTTAGAGCAAACCACTTCTGTTCTTCGCATACCATGTGAAGAATCATCAATTAATTCTACCGCTCCAGGCAAGGCCTTATCAAAAGAGGGCCAACCAGTTCCCGAATCAAATTTTGTATCTGATGAAAACAAAGGATTACCACAAACTTTGCATAAAAACTTTCCTTCACGTTTTTCGTTTAAATATTTTCCAGTAAAAGGCGTCTCTGTCCCTCTCTCTCGTAAAACGTGATATTCTTCTTTGCTTAATTTATTTTTTAATTCTTCTTCATTCATATTTTTTAAATATAAGTTCTAATGTTCTTGAGAAGATTAGAGCTTATTGGGAAATTAATTTTCTAAATTCTCTTTGGACTTTTTCCAATTTTGGATTAATTATAACCTGACAATATGGCATGACACTATTTTTTGCATAATAATCTTTATGATAATCTTCCGCCTCATAAAATTTAATGAGTGGCTTAACTTCAGTTACAACCTTACTGCCACTTGTTGCCGAACTATCTATTTCTTCCATAAACTCTTCTGCTTCTTTTTTCTGAATATCATTAGTATAGAGAATTATAGAACGATATTGGGTGCCCACATCACTTCCCTGCCTATTTATAGTCGTTGGGTCATGGGTTGCAAAAAAAACTGTAAGCAAATCACGAAAACTTATTTTACTTGAATCAAATTTAATTTTTATTACTTCAGCATGTCCCGTATTCCCTTCACTTACTTCCTTATAAGTTGGGTTTTCTTTTTGGCCACCCGCGTAACCCGGCAAAACAGAAATAACCCCTTTTAACATCTTAAAGACTGCCCCCGTGCACCAGAAACATCCCCCTCCAAATATGATTTCTTCTTTATTCATAGCTTCTAATTATAGCGACTCTCTTGCATAAGTGTATAATGACTGATAATTTACAAAGTAGACAATAACACGAGGTTACCATGAACAACGTAACGGAAAAGAAGTGGGTGCTCGTCACAGGCGGAGCTAAGCGCGTGGGAGCAGAAATTGTCCTGCGCCTTGCTCAAGACGGATACAACATCTATCTTCACTTCCGTTCAAGCCAGACGGAAGCTGAGGAAACCAAAAAGAAAGCTGAGGGTTATGGCGCACAGATACATCTGGTTGCTGGTGATCTTTCCAACAAGAATGATGTGCGGAGGATCTTTGAAGAGATTTCGCCTGACGCGGTAATTCACAACGCCGCCGATTTTGCAACTTCAAAGCCGAAGGGAAATTCGCTAGCCGATATTCTGGAAGCTGAGGAGATTGCTTTTAACAGAAATATGGCGGCTAACGCCATGGGTCCCCTGCTTGTGACCAAAGCCGCCATCCATCGCATGCGACAAGAGAAGAAAGGTGGCACGTTCATTTTCATCGGGGATGCCTGTATTCATGGCAACGGGGATGCTTATGGAAGCGACAAGGACGCTTACATTATGTCCAAGTCATATGTTCCTTTTGTGAGCAAACACCGAGCAATAGAGCTTAGCAAAGAAGGATTTTTCTTCCACGCTGTGCTCAACGGACCCATAGATCCACCGGCTGGCGCCCCAAAAGAAACTGTAAGTAAGATAGCCGAGGACTTGAATGTTCCCCCCGCTTTTCGAAACCCTTGGCTAGGGGGTGCTTCGGTAGCGGAAGTGATTAGTCTCCTCCTCAAGATGCCACCTGCAGCCACTGGAACAATTTTTACTGTGGATGGCGCTCGGGGTCGCGTCACTCCCCCAGAGCACTAAAAAGTGCCGGCTGGAAAAAATTAAAGGAGTCCCTTAGCCGGGACTCTTCTTTTTTTCTAGCTATTGAAAATTAATAGGGATTTCTAATACATCATCGTGTTCGGAAAGTCCAGAAGGATTGTCTTTTTTAAGAATGAGAGTTCCACGCTTACCATAATCTGGTTTTGTAAAATTCAAAGTAGCTTCAAACGGCACAAAATTTTCCGTCATCCAATCACTTCTGGCTTGCGCTATTCCCTCCCCAATAATTTTTCCGTCCCAGTCGGTAAGTATGACGGGAAAACCTGCCTCAAAAAACCAGAAACCGCGCGCCTCTCCTTTCACGACAGGCAATTCAAGCCGTATAAGGTCGGTTTTCTCCAAAACATTACCGACATTCTCCGTAATACGATAATTTCTAGTAATTGAGATGACCATATTAAGTCAGTAAAATTGTGTTTTGGCGTCCGCAACCTCTAACGGGACCGGTTCCGCCATTATATATGGTTGGTTTTACGACACAAACGGCACGAAAACAAAGTCGGGATATTCTTTTTTTATGAATAATTTATCGCTAGTTTTTTCTTCAAGATAAATGGAGTTATGGAGCGGATAAACTATTTTGCCTCCAACCTTGAGCTGCCTTCTCCACTCTTGAGGAACTTTTGAAAGAGTCGCCGCGACAATAATTCGATCAAAGGGTGACTCTTTTTCATAGCCGTGTTTAGCGTTTTGGCAAAAAAATTTGACACGATGGTAAAGTTCTTTGTATTTCTTAACATTATCCTTTCCTATTTGGCACAATTGCGGAACTATTTCAAAAGCGTATATTTTTCCTTTTTCGCCAACAAGATTGGCCAAAAGAGCGCTTTGCCAGCCGGAGCCATAACCGATATCCATTATTTTTTGTCCAACCTTGACATCCAAAATCTCCAACATAAAAACAACCGTATGTGGCTGGGAAATAGTTTGTTCATATCCTAGAGGCAAAGGATCATCCTCATAAGCCAGTTCTTTTAAGTCCTCCGGTACAAAATCAATTCTATCGACGGCGCCAAGAGCCCGGGCAATATTTTCTGATTTCAAAATTCCCTTTTGTTCTAGATAAAATACTAACTTTTCAAGTTGAACCGGCATACGTTTATTTAAACATACCTTAACTTATAATTAATATTGCTAAAAATTTTCGATGGTTTCTGTTATCCGAAAATTATATACGCGGTGATGGCCGCCCCGAGCCAGCCGATGGTGGAGGCGGCACCACTTATCAAAAGAAGGGTCTTTTCTTTCTTGGAAAGTGAAACAAATGGCTTTTCTATAGCCAAATCGGAGAGAAAGTGAATGGCAATAGCGTTTATAAATAAAAGGATTACAAAAAACATCTTCGTGAGAAACCCAGTGCTTTTTATTAAGTCCCCCAAAGCCGAATAAGCCATAGTTAGACCTGTTGTTATCATTATTATGAGTCCGGTCCAAACAGTATAGTGTATGATTTTAACTTTTTTTCTGGAGAGGAGTTCTTTCTTACCGCGCATATAAAGGAAGGCATCGTGGTCAGCAATCAAAATAAATACAGCTGTAATAAATAAAGTTCCTATGTGTATTGGTAACAATAAATTTTCCATTTATTTTTTGTGGGTATTTACTCCAATCAAAATCTTATTGTTTAATTCTTCCCTTTTGTAATAATGCACAAATAATTCATAGAGTCCAAACAACAATCCCGTGTAGAACAAATCACCCAGCAACATATTTTTAAAGAAAGGCAAAGCCAGAGTATACGATTGCATTAATCCTGAAAATGTTTTTGCATACATTGTGCCAAACTGCCAAACAGCCCAATTTGTCAGAAAGTAAAACAAAATAGAACCAGAAAGAGAACCTCCTATAATGGTAAATATATTTTTTTTCTGACGAACCAAATAACCGATTAAACAAGTAACACCAAAAGAAGCATAAACCGCTAACATAATTTGCCATTCATAGAAACCAATGAATACATCGGAAAGTATCATGGTAACAAGAAAAATGGCTAGTCCATAACGGAAACTGAAATAAACTGAAGAGAAAAGAGCTATGGCTACAATAGGAGTAAAGTTCCACGGATGAGGCAAAATACGCCCTAAGATTCCTAAAGTTATTACTAAAAGTGTGCTTATTATTATAGTTTTTTTATTCATAATTTTTATTTTATTAATAATACTAACTAGATAAAGATAAGCAAGAAAACAGCAAGGCCAGTCAGGAAACTGATAGCGGTTTTAAGTGGTGTTGGCATTTGTATGGTGCCGACAGCGGCGAGGGGAGGTTTTGTAACGCTAATTTCTTTGTTTATTTCTTGCTTTGTAATAATATTTTTATTTACTTTGGGAGTATTGGCATTTTTTGGTTTAAGAGAACCATTCAAAGTGGTTGATGATAACTGCGTGGAAGTTGCCACTGTAGTACTTGAAACAATGAGATTCTCTGTGGTGCTCGCAACAATTTCAGTACTTGTACTTAATGTTGTATCAGGTATTTGTGTAGAAGAAATAGGTCCCCCACCACCCCCGCCACCCGATGCGGGGGCGGGTGTAGGACTTTCGGTATGACTTGGAGCCACTTGTTTTTCAAACGATTGCATAATGCTTCCCCAAGTTTTCCCCTGCGCTCCAACAATAGCGTAACTTGTGGCCCAAATACGACTATCTATTGCAGTAGAAGTATTATCTACTCCACCGTCAAAGGCTTGAAGTGAAAAAATATAATCTCCCGGGTCATTGCCATTAAAATTCCAATCTGTTCTATTTTCACCTAGAGCAGATATGGCTTGCATTACCCAACTGGTAGAAAAGCTATTTCCCCAACCGCCATTTTCTTGTTGTGTATTTTTTAAAAACA
Source organism: Patescibacteria group bacterium (assembly GCA_038063555.1). Taxonomy (GTDB): domain Bacteria; phylum Patescibacteriota; class Minisyncoccia; order Phycocordibacterales; family JAKFXT01; genus JAKFXT01. Next base: position 36,653 of record JBBTUX010000013.1, read on the forward strand.
ATCTCGCTTTAGTCTTCGCTTCATTTACACCAGAAATTGAAGGTGTCAGAGAAAGCGCCTGTATGGCAGAAGCCGTCAAATCTACACTTCCTTCCCACGAACCGTTCATTTGCTGTTTGGAAATTATAAAAGAAATAATAATTTTTATAAAAGGGTCGTTTTCTCCAAAACCAGATTTGAAAAGTGGAAAAATGGCAAAAATATCATCATTCACCAAACTTTTATCACCCATTTGCGCTCCATCAAACCTATGCCCAATTTCTCTAATATAGTTTATTGATGTTCCATTATAAGGATTTATACCAAGCGACATCATTGCCATGGCGTGACGCTCATAATCTGGAAACACGGAAAATATAGGCAGATTATTTAGAAAATAATTTTTTAATTTCAATTTCGCATTTTCCTCATTAGTTGAAGCCAGAGCAATAGCCGCCCAGTCTGTGTAAAGCAAATTTCCAAATGACCCGTCCTCCTTTTGATTGGAAATAAGAAATTGAATAGCTTTATTAAGGTCTAGATTTAAGTGAGAAACTCGACCGCCTCCACCGCTCCCTGCAGGGGGCGGTGGGGATGTTTCCTCTTCTGTAGATGTGACGGTTGATGTAGCCAATTCTTCATACGGCATCAAAAGAATTTCGGCTGTATCTATGAAACCGCTTTTTGTTCCCTTTAGATTTCTGGTACTTGTTGAATTAATGAAGATGTCAAAAACACCGTTTTCACTTTCTTCCAAACTATTGCCATCTACAATCAAAGTGCTTGAAGCTGAAGGAGAATATATCGGATTAAAAGATGAATCAAAACCAAACTCGGTAAGAGAGATGGTGGTCGTGCTGTTTAATAAAGGAGTGGTAGTGGAAACTTCAATTTTCATCGGCATTTTACCAATAGCAATCAATAAATTCTCTCCCGGCGTTAAGGTGCGCTTATTCATAGAAACAGAACCGAGCTCTAAATTGGAAAACCAAAGCCAAAACAAATTAGAACCAAAGTCATTAGAAACGCCATTTATGCTGTCTAGAAAATAATCATCGCCAAAAGCACTCCAAGTTGTTGTAGCTCCCGACTGAACAATAGCGCAATAAGCTGAAGTGGAAGAGGCAATACCTTCAAGAGGAGTGCATTCTGTAACATTTAAAGGTCCATTAAAAATAGTTTCTGTCGGTGTTTCAATTCTCAAATTTATAGATACATCATCAGCAAAAACAAGTGGGGTGGTAAGAAAAAACACCACTACAAAGTTAATTGCCAAAAGTAATTTATAAATTGTTTTTTTACCGTTTTTCATAACGCCATTCTATTAAATCTCCGATTTTTGGAATCAAAGTTGAAGCCCCTAATTCGGATTCTTTGCCATTTACATAAAGTGACCAATAATAACCATTTTCATTTTTAATCCCCCCAATTTCTTCAATAAAATATCCTATGCCATTAAAATATTTTGATTTGAATTGCAAAGTATTTTCATTTTGCAAAGTAAGCATTTCATCATACAAATTTTTATTTTCTGAAACAGAAATAGGAAGTGGTTTACCGCCAACGAGCAATACTGCTTCCTCTGTATTTTCTGCTTTTTGAGGTAATTCTTTTACTACTGAAATACCTTTATTAGAATTTTCTTTTTTCGAAGAAACATTTTCTTCATTTTGAACAAAGTTGTTTAATTTCAAATTCTCTTTGGGAAGAGAATTATTATTACCACTATAAAAAACAAATAGGGCAACAAGGGTTGCTAAGATCACACTAATTAAAATTCTTTTTTTATTCATCTAATTTAAAAAACAAAAAATCCGCCTTGGAAGCAGAACTATTTGGCCCACAGAGGTCTTTTAAACCTCTCTATCCTGCTTCGGGAATGACAGTTATTCGTTGACCGGACTTATCTCATAAACAGATTGTGCTTTGAGCTTCACCGTTGCGGCACAGTGTAGGCATTGACCTAACTTCCAGTCCAAACGTGGTATTCCACTTTAGGACCCGGGCTTCCCCGACAAATAACGTATGTTTATATTAACTTGTCTAATGCTAAATGCAAGAAAACATGTCAATACAATATACAAATAATCAAAAATCAATATTATCTATAGTTTTCCCTTGTATTTTTCAAGGAATTTGGGGAGTTGAGAGTGAAGTGGCTTAGGGAAATTATCCAATCTAAACCAAGCGATTTCCTCAAATTTATTTGGTTCATTATTTTTTACCTTACTTTTATCAACCAAAACCTTAAAATCCAATGTTACCCAGTGTGTCTTTTTTCCATTATGAACCCTGTGCACATTTCTAAAACCTAAGAACTCAAAATCCAATACCTTGGTGTCAAATTCTTCGGCTATTTCATTTTTTAAAGTATTTTCTACCGTTTCATCAAATTCAATCGCGCCCCCGCCACAATCCCAATTTCCAATTTCGTCACGACAATTCTTGCCCCTTTTTTGTAAAAGATAATTCCCCTCTCCATCACGACAAAGGAAAACAACGGAAATTCCAGTGTAATCTTCTCCCTTTTTCATATTCTAGCTCTTATAAAAGCATCCGCATTTTCCGCTACCGCCACAAGAGCGCTGTAGGAAGTGTAGAGCGTAGCTCTGTCTGAAGATAATTTTCTTCCTTTCATGCATTCCAGATGTAAATGAATACCCTGAGATTGGCCGGTTTTTCCTGCAATACCACATTGCACTCCCCCATTATATTTTCCTTTTGCAGGTGCTGCATCACGCAAATGGAAATAAAGAAATGTCTTATCAACCTCATTGGCATAGTAGAAAAAATAATTTCCGAAAGAATTGTTAATCCCAATCTCTATCACTTCTCCATCAGAACAAAAATAAAGGGGTACATCGTCTTCTCCTTGTGTTCCGTAATCAACTCCTGGATGATGTCCTGTTTTTGGATAATTGACCGAATCCGGTACTAGGAATCCCTGTGTAACCACAAATTTGTCGGAGCGAATTGGTTTAAACCACTTTGTTGCGGGTGCTTCCTGTAGAAAATTTGCCGCGCAATATCCTCTGACCCCATTTGCCAGAGCCACTTCTTTCCACGAATATTGATCGCTTTCAACAATGGTCCCCACCGGAATTTGTTGAATAATATTTCCATTGATACTGGGACTTGAACGAACATTGATTGTGCCTGTTGCTTTAAATTTCATAACTTTATTCTATCAAACTTGTCTGATAAATTACTGGGTAATTTTATTAAACTTTTTTATTATATTAAATTTTTAAACTTTCTTATTGCAGTCTTTTGCAAAACACTAGAATAGATTCGGCGCGAGGGGTGAGTTTGTGACGGACGCTACTACCGTCATTACGTTTCATTACCAATCCAGCCACGGCAAGTTTACGTATATGATCAGAAGCGTTCTCGTATCCAATATTTAACTTCTCCGCTACATTGTCCACCGATAATTCGGGTTCCTTGAGTAAGAGGTCAAGAATTTGTATTCGCCTATGATTGGCGAACCCTTTCACAACTCTCTCAATTTTTCGATAATTTATTGTCATTTTTTAATAAATTTTAATATTAAATTAAAAAATAATTATACATCCTTCCAATTTCTTATGCTAGTGTTTTGCAAAACACTAGCATAAGAAATTGGGGTGGGATGGGTTGGAGGGTGAGTTGGAAACAGGTTTAGTAATTACTTATTTTGAAGCCAAGCCAAATACCTAGAATTCCTCCAATGGCGGATAAAATAACTGATGTAAAAGAAAGGAAACTATCTCCCCAAAGAGTTGGCATATATCCACCAACAGTCGAACCTATTATCATTCCTATCCAGACCATTTTCTTGGAGTCCATAAATTATTTATTTTTTTGAAAATCAGCCCACAAAGATAAGATTCCAAGAGCCATAAAGAGAGAGGCTTCTAGCCAATTACTTTTTTGAATAGCTTCAATAAGGGCTATACCGAAGAAAATTATGAATACTGCGACATTTGTAAATTTAATATTTTCCATAGGCTCATTTTAGCATCATTATAAATCCCTAAAAAATCTCATGACTTGGAACTATATAGATCAGCTAGTTTTTTATTTGCATAAACACTTGGGTTGGTTAAAGAAGAGTCCTCGCCAGAAAAAAAGTTTGAAATATCAAAATACACTGATTTCTCCCTTCCTCCATCCAATTTGAGTAAAAAAATATCAAATAGTGTCTCGCCAGGACGAATTATTTCCCCACTCTTTCTTTTCCCAGTCATTACCTCCAGCGTTGAGAGCATTTTTACGATGCGTCTATGTTTTGGGTAAAAATTATTCATCCAAGCATACTCGGCTGCAATTCCTAACTCATGATCATGTGCCATTACTTTAATAACATCCATTTTTAAACTGCGCATTTTTTCATCAAACGTAACAATCTCTTCGTCTACCTTATAAACAAAAGGTTTTGTCTTCTTATATAAGTATTTATTCCATAAATCCTTTACTATGGAATAAATAAATGAGGGTGAAAGCCAATCAGACATTTGTTTACAATATTACATATTTAGGAGATTATTAAAACTAATTTAAAAATTTATTCACTATCCTCCTCGGTTCTCGTAAATTTATCCATCAAGCCCCACAAGCTTTTTTGATTGCTTTTATTCTACTATTTTGATGTTTCTCGGACTCCGAACTTGACTCAAACTGACTGGCTAGGTCTAGAACCCCACACCTTGAGACAGTGTAGGGGTTCTTTCGAGTACTGTCGGTGTAGCAAATTGAGGCATCTTAGTCTCCTTGTAAATGATACAAATGAAACATTAAATGGGGATCTTTGGCATTGTTTCATTTACTAATATACTAAATGTATGTGATCACTATTAAATATCAAGATTAATTTTTAGCTAATTCAAACTTACTTAACCGAGATCGTATGGCTTCCTCGTTTCGTCCAAAAATTTTGGCTAACTCCGATATTTTTTTGCCACTACTCTTTAGTTTTTTTAGATTTTTATCTTCATCCTGTGTCCACTTTTGATAAGCGTTAGCGTGTTCAATACGAATATTTACTACAGAATATTTTTTTAAGACGCGATTTTCGCTTATGGTTTTGTTCGTCGCCGTCGATTCTGTTTCGTTTTCGTTACTTGTCTTTAATTTTGTTTTGTCTACAACCTTGCTTTTTTCTGCGTGACGACGAATTGCAGACATAAAAAGTTCTCCAAACTGTAAAAGCTTTCGATTGCCAACACCGTTAATTTCTAAAAATGCACCCGTGGTCTGAGGAAGCCGAGTAGCTATATCATGGAGTACCTTATCACCAAAGATAATATAGGGAGGTACTTTTAATCTGCGTGCTTCTTGTGTTCTTATGCTCCGGAGTTCCTCAAATAGTGATTGACCCTGCACGGCCATCTCAATATTATTGAGGATAGGTTTATTTTTTTTAATCTTCATATCCACTTTATTTATTTCCCGTGTGACTTGTGCAACACATCTATCGCAGTTTCCACAATTGATGGCTTCGTATACTTCATTAAAGTAACTAAGTAGAAACCGACGACGACATTCGTGGAAATTTCCATACAAAAGCATTTGATCCAGTTTCTCTTGTGCCTTTTTTTGTTCTGTTTTGTCAGACATGTTGCGTATAAAATAGTCATGTTTAAATTTATCGGCATATGAGAAAAACAAGACGCATCGCGACGGAAGCCCATCTCGCCCAGCCCTGCCAGTTTCTTGGTAATAGCCCTCGATAGATTTCGGCAAACTCTGGTGAATTATAAGCCTTACATCCGGCTTGTCGATTCCCATGCCAAAAGCAATGGTCGCGACAATAATGTTGATTTCATCTCTAATAAATTTCTCCTGGTTTTCTTTTCTTTTTTCTGGATTCAGTCCGGCATGATATGCTACAGCGTTGAACCCATGTCCATTGAGATTGTTGACCAGTGTTTCTGTGTCATTGCGCGAAAAGCAATATATAATAACGCTTTCGTCGCGATAATCGTTTAGAAGCGCGAGAATCGATTTTAAAGAATCTTTTTTGGGCACAACCTCATAACTTAAATTCGGGCGATTAAAGCTTGAGATAAAAATCGGTGCCTCTTTCAGTTCAAGCTGTTTAACGATATCTTCTCTTACTTTTTCCGTCGCTGTGGCAGTAAGCGCAATGACTGGAACAAGGGGAAACTTTTTACATAGTGTTTTCAAATTCCTGTAGTCGGGCCTGAAGTCGTGTCCCCATTCGGAAATACAGTGAGCTTCGTCAATGGCGATCAAACTTATTTTTAAAGTACGTAAAAAATCTTCAAAACCAGGTACGCTAAGTCGCTCTGGCGCCAAATAAAGGATTTTTATTTTACTATCTCTAGCCCGGCTCATAACATTGGCAATTTCAGCCTGAGAGAGCGTACTATTGATGAAATCTGCTGTAATGCCATTCGTGCAAAGGGCATCGACTTGATCCTTCATGAGAGAGATAAGCGGTGAGATGACAAGAGCCAAACCGTCTAATATAAGTGCGGGAAGCTGGAAACAAAGTGACTTACCCCCTCCCGTTGGCATCAAAACTACACAGTCTTTGCCAAGCACTATATGCTCAATAATTTCCTGTTGAAGCGGTCTGAACTCTTCGTATCCAAAATGTTTTTTAAGTGTATCTTTTAACAGGGACATTTTTAATTAATTTTATGTAGGCTAAAGAATTTTTATAACCCCCAACTGGGTGGTTTTTCTATCATTGAAATCGCACTTGACATGTATGCCATTTTCAGAAAAAACCTCATGCTTCTCAGTCACCTGACTTAGCATATGGTGGCTGCCAGGCTTGGATTCGAACCAAGATACTCAGATTCAGAGTCTGAGGTCCTACCATTAGACGACCTGGCAATGAACTAGCCGCTAGAGATTAGCCACTAGTAATTAGTAAAAAGAATACACGAAAATGCGTGTTTTTCAATGTTTATTTTTACTGTTGACAAATGCCGAACGGTTGCTAGTATGTATATATCACCACGAAAAGTCCCCCTTAAGGTTTCGTCCTTAGGGGGTCCTTTTTATTTTCTCCCGCCCTCTTTCTTATATGTCAGTTTGTTCTGCAGATCATTCATAAACGCAATATGCTTGCGGGCAAAGCGTTTTAACAGCGCTGAATATTTCAACTGATTTGGCACGAGGACCGTTCCTAATTTATTCTGTTCCAACAAATATTGCACGAGACAATAAAAATCGCCATCGCCAGTAACAATAATTGCCTTATCAAAACGTGGAAGTTGTATCATTGTGTGAAGGACCAGTTCGGCATCCACGTTGCCCTTTATTGTACCGTCCTTATAAGTGAGGGTCGGTTTGAAAATGCAAATGAATCCGGCTGACTGCAAAGATGTGTAAAGATTGTTATTCCCCTCTACATAGCCGACAAAAAGAAAAGCATTTGATACTCCGTATTTCTCTTTGAGATACACGCGAAAACGCGCAAAATCTAATTTCCATCCAAGCGACTGAATACTCAGATTAAGATTCTGGCTATCTATGAAGGCGTAATTGTTCTCGCGTTTTTTCATACATTACTTTCCACGGCGACTCACTGCCGCTTTGATGAACGCGGTAAAAAGCGGATGCGGGGAAAGCGGGCGCGCCTGAAATTCTGGATGAAATTGCGTGCCTAGGAAAAACGGATGGACTTTTTTAGGAAGTTCGGCTATTTCCATAAGTCGCCCATCAGGTGAGCGACCGGAAAAAATTAGTCCGGCTTCCTCCAATTTTGCTATGTAATCCGGATTCACTTCATATCTGTGTCTATGTCTTTCATAAACTTCGGCTACGCCATAAGCTTGTCTTGCAATAGTTCCCTGCTTTAAAACAGCTTTATACGCGCCAAGACGCATAGAGCCACCATACTTACCTTTAGCAATTAATTCTTTTTGCTCCGGCATTACGTCTATCACCAAATTTTTCCCTTTAGGGTTTATTTCAGCTGTATGAGCATCCTTTATACCTAAAACATTCCTGGCATACTCTATAACCGCAAGTTGCATACCATAGCAAAGACCAAAATACGGGATTTTATTCTCCCTCGCAAAGCGAATGGCGTTAATTTTGCCTTCTATGCCCGTTTCGCCAAATCCTCCTGGAACTAAGACACAATCGTAATCTTTTAAGATCTTTAATTTAGCTTTATCTCTCTCGAAACTCTTAGCATTAATCCAACTAATTTCTGGCTTTCTATTAAGAGAATAGGCAGAAAATTTAAGCGCTTCAATAACGGAAATATAGGCGTCCGATAGAACAAAATCCCCCGTATCAAAATACTTTCCCACCACCGCTATTTTTACAGGCGTTTTGGCGGTCTTAACTTTATTTACAAAATTAGCCCATTGTCTCATCTCGCCATTTTTGTGACCCAATTTCATGGAAAGAGATTTCAAAATCAAATCGCCGATATTATCTTTTTCAAAATTAATTGGCACTTCATAAATACTTTCTATGTCCGGGGCAGAAATAATATTTCCTGCCGGAACATTGCACCAAACAGAAAGTTTCTCTTTTCTTTTCCTATCCAATGGAACTTCACTGCGCGCAATTATTATATCGGCTTGTAGTCCGTGAGAATTTAATTGTCTTACGGCATTTTGGGTTGGTTTGGTTTTCATTTCGCCAATTTTGGAAGGAATTGGCAAATAAGAAACGACAACTGTTAAAATATTTTGCGGTTGCCTCATTTTCATCATTCGAGTCGCTTCAATGAAAAGCGCGTTTTGAAAATCTCCAATCGTGCCGCCAATTTCAATTATGGAGATGTCTGATTTATTTACTTGCGCCGATTTCTCAATTCGTGAAATTATTTCTTCCGTAATATGGGGAAGGGCTTCCACACATTTTCCTTTGTAGAAAAGCGCGCGTTCTTTATCTATAACGGCTTTATAGACCATCCCACTTGTCATGTAGTCGTGATTAGTGAGATTTCGTCCCATAAAACGCTCATAATTCCCCATATCTTGGTCTGTTTCCAACCCGGAATTCAAAACAAAGACTTCTCCATGCTCGGTCGGATTCATTGTGCCCGCATCAACATTCAAATACGGGTCAATTTTTATTGGGTTTATTTTATATCCGCGCGCTTCCAAAATTTTTCCAATTGAGGCGGTGGCTATGCCCTTGCCAACACCGCTCATAACACCACCGATAACAAAAATATATTTATGCTTTGCCCCGTTAGAAATTTTTCTTGGTTTCTGTTTCATTTTGTAAACAATATTTCTAAATTAGTCCCAAAAAAATAATTTGAAAATGTATTTAAAATTTCTATATGGGGATCTTTTTTAGGAGAAAATTTCATATGATTTTATAACCCTGTAGTAGATTTTGACATTAGCTTCGCTTTGCGCCAAAGGCGCCATGCCAAAACTCACTACGGGGTAAAAAATTCAGCAGGTGGATTGACAACCCTTCCCTGCCGTAATCCATTCTACCTCTTTTAAAGCGCGTCTACACTGTGCATAGCGAAGTAGGAATTTTAAAACCAATGTAGTCAACCCCATGAGATAGGCAAAGCCGCCCCCTCACCAAGGTCAAGACCAACGATTGGTCATTTATATGCCAATTAGATGGTCAAATAGCGTCGCACCGCCAAATAGCTACCGAGTATGCCCAAAACAATGCTGGAACCCATAATAATGCCGAAAATCTCGGCAAAATTGTTTACAAAGTAAGAAGCAAGATTGAGTCCCCCGAAAAAGATACTGGACGAAGGTGCTAACCACCAAGCTAGCCCGTAAAGGATTATGAGAGCAATAATGGCGGCGACAATGCCAGACATTACTCCTGTGACCATAAACGGACCACGAATATACATTAGGGATGCTCCAACAAGGCGCATAACCGATATCTCATCCCTTGCTGTGTAAATGACAAGTTGAATCATAACGAAAGTGATCAAAATAGAAATCACAATGAAAATGCTGACAATTAATGTACCTGCTCTGGTTGAAGAAATTATTATTTTATTCAAAGCGTCTATTGATGTTTTGTTATCATAATAATTAACCTTGCTTATTAAAGAAGCGTAACCTGTCGTATCAGAACTTTTGCTTTCCAAAAATTTAGCAATGCTTTCGTATTGAGACGTTTCTTTGGCTCTAATGTTCAAAGTGGCGCCAAGTGGATTTTCTCCCAACTCTTCAAGGGCTTGAATGGTCAATTGGTCATTTTGATGACGGTCTTTAAATTCTTCCAATACTTGTTCGCGTGATAAATATTCTACCGACTTCACTTCAACTAATGCCTCTATATCTTTCTTAAGAGCCAGGACTCCTTCTTCGGGCGCAGAAGTCACAAAATAAACGTTGATGTCGACTTTTTGTTTTAATTGTTCAAGTGAAGAAGAAAAAACAGCGCTACCGAAAATCATAAGACCAACCACAAGCATGGTAATAATCATCACCAAAACAGAAGAGAGTGAAACAAAACCATTACGCCAAAAATTAATGAAACCAGATTTGCATATTCTGTTAACGTTTGTCCAAAACATATATTTATTTCATTCTAACATACAAAAAATAGTAGAGAAAAAATTATAAATTATAACGCCCAGCTGGTTCATCACGAATTATTTTGCCCATTTCCATAGTCACCACCCTTCTTCCTAATGCGTCCACTATAGATTTGTTATGCGTTGTCATAATTACAGTTGTGCCAAGATTATTTATTTTCTGTAAAATATTTACCACGTCATTTGTGGCGACTGGATCCAGATTCCCCGTCGGCTCATCAGCAATAATAATATCCGGCTGATTGATAATGGCGCGAGCGATAGCCACTCTTTGCTTTTCACCCCCGGAAAGCTCGTGAGGAAAATTGTGTAGTTTTTCTTTAAGGTCTACCAACTCCAAAACATGAGGCACGTCGGAGGCGATTTCTCCATCGGAGCGTCCAGCCACTTCCATGGCAAAAGCGATGTTCTCATAAGCCGTTTTATTCGGAAGTAACCTGAAATCTTGAAAAACAGTGCCTATGCGACGACGAAAATCATTGATTTCACCCTTATTTAATAGATGTATATTGGTATCTTCTACAAAAACTATACCCTCGGTAGGAATTTCTTCAGCCAAAAGGAGCTTGAGCATTGTGGTTTTCCCTGCCCCAGAATGTCCCACAATTGAAACAAACTCTTCTGGGTCCACTTTCATATTTATATCCCTTAAAACGAACCCGCTTGATGGATACTGTTTGGAAACTTTGTCAAAAAAAATCATAGGTGAATGTCCTTTTTCAATTACTGTCTTAATCTGTTCCATTTTACCTTATTTAATTAACTTTTAAAAATGGTTCAAGACCTCCACTTAAAACTTTTTCCGTATCATGAACCTCTACATTGCTCCGATGGTCCTTTACAAGTTTATAGGGGTGTAAGACATAGGAGCGAATTTGATTCCCCCACTCCACTTTTGTGGTTTTACTTATATACATTCCTTTTTCTTTGGCAATTCTTTCTTCTTCACGCAATTTAAATAATTTTCCCGAAAGTAATTGCATGGCTTTTTCTCTGTTTTGCGCCTGACTTCTTTCCGATTCAACATGCACTGAAAGGTTTGTCGGAATGTGTGTAATACGCACAGAGGTTTCTCTTTTATTTACATTTTGCCCGCCAGGACCGGAGGAACGGGCGAAATCTACTTTTAACTCATCTTCGGGAATTGGCATTTCATTTAATTTTTCGAACTTGGGAATGACTTCAACCATAGCAAAAGAAGTGTGTCTTTTCTTTGAAGCATTAAATGGAGAAATTCTTACTAGACGATGAACACCAGATTCATTTTTTAACTCACCGTATGCGCCACGGCTTTTGATTTCAAAAGTAATATTGCGAAATCCGCCATGATCATTTTCATTTTTATGTATTAAATATGATTCCCATGCACGCTTTTTAAAATATTTTTGATACATTTCATACAATATACTTGCAAAATCCTCCGCATCGTCTCCACCGGCCCCTGCAAAAATTGTGATTATGGCTTCTTTATTATCATAGCCCAAAGCACCATCATCTTCTTTCAAAATATTTAATTCCTTTACTAATTCTTTGGCTTTTTCTTTATTCACCCAAAAATCTGCCTGTTGCATCAAGTTTTCAATTTCTGCAATACGTTTTTTATTTTCTTCACTCATTGTGCGATTATATCAGAATAAACTTGAGCCGAAGGCGGGAATCGAACCCACGTTTCTACTTTACGAAAGTAGTGTTCTGCCACTGAACTACTTCGGCTTATGCTTTATTAACAAACGCGCCTCTTGGGTCCTTTTACTTGGAGCTCTATTATTTCTACCATTCCCCTTATTTAAGGCAGAAAATGTTGGTAGCAATGAATCACAATTCGGACATATAAGACGAAGATTGGCTTCTGTATTATTACGCCAATTACCATCAATGTGGTCTGCGACCAACGGAACCTTGCCCGTCTTTGGATTAACTTTAGACCAACCACAGAAACAACACTTATCTCCAAACTTTTCTCTCAAATAACGCTTAACTTGAATCGAGACAATTCCTATACTCTGTAAGCCACTTACTTTACCAACTTTCCAAGCATCAAGATAGCGTGATTGCTGATATTTTTGTTGGCAGACATTACTACAATACTTATAGTATGACCGAGCGGGCTCTTTACCGCATACTGGGCATTTGGGACGTGGCTTTTTAGGATTTGGCACCAACTAATTATAACTTTGGTGAAAACCACAATCAAGCATGTAAACTGGTCAGCAGTTGCTAACTTTAGATTTATTCTGGAG
>JBBTUX010000014.1:0-30124 GCA_038063555.1 Patescibacteria group bacterium
GCTCCGCGGGTAGGGATCGAACCTACGACCAACTCGTTATGGGATATAAATCCTTTGCTCCGCGGGTAGGGATCGAACCTACGACCAACTCCTTAACAGGGAGCCGCTCTACCAGCTGAGCTACCGCGGAGCAAAAGATTTATAAATTTTAAAAAAACAGGTCGCCTCACAGATAAATTTTTACTAAAATTTTCCGCGAGCCCGCCTCGCACCGTCGTGCTGTGGCCTTGCGAAACTACCCCGTAGTTTCTCACTCTACCATTGAGCTACCGCGGAGCTAAAAAATCTAACTTTCCATTGTATTTTAAAGAACTTTAGAACTTGGTGATAATAGCAAAAGACAGCTTAAAGATAAAGTGATAAAATTCAGATACTTGTCCCGCCTGTCTGTGCGTATTATGTAAGCACGCAGACAGGTTAGAAATTCTTCCCGATATAGATTACGGGACAATGGAGATTAAGTGATGAATAAGGAAAATAAAGAAATTTTTATTAATTTAAATTTCTAATGGGATGACAAAACAAAAAATTATAGGGGTCATGATTGCTTTAGGCATTATGGCGCTTTTTTTAACAGGTTATATTTCCTATTTTGAACCGAGACAACAGTCGGAAAATTTAGATATTAGCGATAATGATTATTTAAATATGAGTCAATTTACTTTGCAGAGCCCAGCCTTTACTAATGGGGGATTTATCCCAGCGAAATATACTTGCGACCTGCCTGCGCAGGCAGGTGAAAAAAATATTTCGCCACCTTTAATAATTGCCAACGTTCCCCCAAATGCTAGAACCCTAGTTTTGCTTATGGATGACCCTGATGTTCCCAAAAATCTTCGCCCAGACGGGGTTTTTGACCATTGGACTGTTTATAACATTGATTCGCAAACTTCGTTTATTGATGAAGGTCAAATATTTGGCACAACTGGCTTGAATAGTTCTGGTAAGAGCGCCTATACTGGCCCATGTCCGCCGCCACAATATAAGCCAACAACGCACAGATTTTTTTTCAAATTGTATGCCACCGATTTGGGAACGCTTAATTTTATTAAAGCGCCAAGCAAAAAAGATGTGCTAGAAGCAATTCAAGGGCACATAATAGATGAAACAGAATTAATGGGTCTTTATGACAGAACTAAGACAGCAAAGGAGAATGACTAATATAACTCTTTATGCAAAAACAGGTTGCCCATATTGCGCCATGGTTATTCATAAACTTGAGGAGCTTAATATGACTTGGGAAGAAAAAAATATTGCCAATGATGAAGTGGCCAAGGATTTGATAGCGCGAGGAGGAAAGAGGCAAGTTCCTTATATTATTGATAAGGAAAAAGGAGTGGAAATGTATGAGTCGGCTGATATAGTAGATTATCTTGAAAAAAACTACGGCAAAAAAATCTCCTAGTTAATAATAAATTAGTGATATACTCTTTTTTATGCAGAAAATAAACGTACGTGCCAATAATTTGGAACTTATCCCGTCAATAGAAAGCTATATCAAAAAAAAGACGGATAGCTTCAGCAAGTATTTGGCAGGGGATAGTGTGGCGAGGTTGTATGTGGAAATAAGCAAAACTACAGAACACCATAGACACGGGGATGTTTTTCGGGCCGAGTTTAATCTGGAAACTAGCGATGGGGCAATGCGTTCGGAAGCTGAGGGGGCAGATTTATATTCGGCACTCGATGAAGCTAAGGACGAACTTTTAGCAGAATTGCGCAAGAATAAAGACAAAAAAATAACTTTGTTTAGAGAAGGATATAGAAAGGTGAAGGACTTTTTAAAAAGGTTTTAATAATTGATAATTTAAGTCAAAGTATGTTTGGTAAAAAAATTTCATTCGGAATTTCATGGTCTCTTATTGCTTGCACAGCTTTGTTTTGTTTTTACGCATCACAGCTTCTGATAATAATTAGCAAAGAAACAGAGATCGCGAGCGCTTACGCTTTGTCAGTTGGTTTGGAGAAAAAGATTTTATTAGCAGGGCAGAAAAATAGTAAAATTAATATACAAAATAAAATGTCAAGTAACACTTTGAGTAATACGGTGGAATTAAAAACTAATTATGGAACCATTACTTTAGAACTTTTCCCCGAAAAAGCGCCAAACACGGTGGCCAATTTTGAAAAATTAACGAAGAGTGGTTTTTATAACGGTGTAAAATTTCATCGGGTAATAAAGGGCTTTATGATTCAAGGGGGTGATCCGCAGTCAAAGGACAATAACTTTAAAGATAGATGGGGGACGGGGGGCCCGGGATATAAATTTAATGATGAAATAAATCCAAATGATGATATTTATAAAACAGGTTATGTGCGCGGTATTTTGGCTATGGCAAACTCTGGTCCAAACACCAATGGCTCTCAATTCTTCATAATGCACAACGATGTTAATTTGCCACCCTCATATACTATTTTTGGAAAAGTGATAAATGGAATTGAGGTGGTAGATAAAATTGCAAATGTGCCAACATATTTAAAAGGGCAAGTTGATAGACCTTTAAGTGATGTCATTATAGAAAGCGCAACGGTAAAATAGAAATTACTGATTATAACCTCGAAGAAAATCTTCATAACGCATTTCGTGGCCACCCTCGGGAATAACAGATAGGACGCGGAATTCACCGTTAGTGAATTCCGCGTCTGTTATTTTTATGCGCGTTTGTTTCCCCGATTTTTCCAGAAAAAAATAGGTTTTGGGCCAAATATCATAAGCCAAATATTTCAAATAGTTTTGGTAAGGATTATCATCCAATTTTATTAAACCATCTTCCTTCGCTATTTTTTTAGTATAAGTGGCTTCATTATGATTTTGTTCCTTAGGAGTTATTTTTCCTGAAAGCCAATTTGGTATCGTCTTAGCGAGTAAAGCTCCGCCGCGTCTGCCCAATTCCAAAGTAAGTTCCGATGTTTTCATTTGTTCGTTATGCTCAGTGTCATAATGAGTTTGCGAGAGAATCGGACCGTGGTCCATTTTCTCATCAAGAAGCATTATAGAAACTCCGACATTTTGCTCATCATTTAAAATCTGGGACTCAATCGGTGAGGGGCCACGATACTTAGGTAAAAGGGAAGGATGAACATTTAAAGTTCCTTTTTCTGGTATATCAAGGATTATCTTGGGGATTATTTTCCCATAGGAAGCGACCACAAAAATATCCCACTTCTCTTTTTTTAATTCGTTAGTGAAATCGGAATCCAATCTGTCTGATTGTATTACTTTTACATTATTTAACTCCGCCCAAGATTTTATTGGAGGGGAATTAAGCGCCAGGCCTCTTCCTTTGGGTTTGTCCGTAGGGGAAATTATTATATTTGGAATTAACCCAGTCATTTTCAATTCCTCTAAAACACTTATAGAAAAATTGTCAGTCCCAAAAAATGCAAAATTTATTTCGCTCTCCTTCATTTTTTCTTTATAATATCTTTCCTTTCAGACCATTTTTCCGGTGGTATTTCCTCTACTTCTTTGGCTTTATCTATAAAAAGTATGCCGTCTAGATGATCTGTTTCATGCTGAAAAATTTGAGCAAGTAAGCCAGATGCTCCCAATTCAAATTTAACCCCATGTTCATTGTAAGCTGTTATTTTTGCCTTTTTAGCGCGCGGTACTTTACCATAAAGCCAACGAACTGAAAGACATCCTTCTTCCATAAAACTTTTTTCTTTTGATAACCTTTTAATTTCAGGATTCAGAAATACTAAATCATTTTGAGGAGGTAATTTATAATTTGCTTTCTCACTTTCTTTTAAGATATCAAAGATGCGACTTGATACTACGAAAATTCTAAGTGGCACTCCAATTTGTGGCGCCGCTATGGCCACCCCATCCTCCTCCGAATCCATCGCTTTTTTCATATCACTTAGAATCTTATTTATTTTTGGGGTTCCTATGTCACTTAATTTAATTGGTTTTGCTTTTCCTCTTAAAGTGGCGGAGTTTTTCTGTAAAATACGTATCATAGCGCCATTATACGTCTAAATTGTCGCATCTCAATAATTAATTCTTAGATGGTGGATTCGGGAGAGACTTCTATTTTTATGAAAGGTGGCAACGTTTGTATATATGAGAAAAGTTCTTTTTCTCTATTTTTATCTTTTGGTCGCCTTAGAATTGCCGTCAAAATGACTTTTCCGTTTTTTGCCGGTGCGAATACGGGAAAAACTTCCAAGTCATTAATGATTGGGTTTTTAATAACAGAATCAACATTTTTTATGACCTCTTCTTTTTTACCCTCAACGGAAAATTTAATTAAGGTTTCAAATGGTGGTAATTTATAATCTTTTCTATTTTGCAGTTCATATCTATAAAAATTGTTATAATCACCACGTATGGCGCTTTGCAATACCAGAGAATCATTTTGACGGGTCTGTAAGGTAAAGGTTAATTTACTCCGCTCCCTTATATATTGAATAATTGAAAATATACGCTCATGTATTTTGAAATCAGGTAAAGCAAAAAGTGAATCCAGCGAAATAATGGCCGAATGCTCTATTTTTTTGTGCAAATAAGGAAGTACCACTTCGGTGCCTATTAAAATGCCTCCATTTTTCATAAATTTTTCTACACCTAGAGTTATTGCTTTGGAAGTTGAGAAAGTGTCCTTAGATATCAGGGTGCGGGGAATATTGGGGAAATTATATTCCAAATTTTCTACTATTCTTTCAACTCCAATGCCAAAAGCTCTCAAATCCCATGAACCACAGGAAGAACAGGTCTCTTTTGCGGGGCGTTTTTTCCCGCAATGATGACAGAGAAAATAAGGTTCAATTTTACTTTCGTGCAAAATAACTGGGGATTCACAAATGTCGCACTTAACTATGGTTTTGCAGTCATTACACAAAGTAATGGGGGAAAGTCCGCGGCGAATTGCAAAAAGAAAAACCCTCTCATTATTTATTTGAGATTTTTCTATTATCTGTTTCAGTTCCTTGCTTATTATTTCAAAAGCTCCACTTTCTTTACTTGTTTTATTGGTTGATATTTTTTTCATATCAATTAAAGAACTAACGGCAGTAGAGGTTACTCTCATTTTTGAAGCCGAAATCCTATTTATTTCCCCCGCTTCAATTCTGAATGTTGTTTCAATGCGTAAAGATGTGTCAGAAAGAATACAAGGTATTTTATAATTTTTCGCCAAATTTTCCGCAAAAAATCTAGCATCGGTAAAAGGTCTCTTCAGGGTTTTGTAAAAACGAGACAATTCTTTTTCTACAATAATGAGACCAATGTCTTTTCTGGGAATAGTCAAAATTTGAGGAGTGCCGAGTAAAAGCACGGAATGCTTTTCCTTTATTGCGCTAGTCCAAACAAGAGACAATTCTTTTTTTGTTTTTATACCTTTGAACACAAAAGAGTATTTTTCTATACCGCGCGTTAATTCGACTCTAAAACGCTCTAGGTCTTCAACGGTTGGGAAACAGATTAATACCGATTGTCCTTTGGCAAAGTATTCTCTAATTAAACCCTTGTATTCAAGCAATCTTTCTTCTTCAGTGGCCTGAAAGGCAAGTAATTCATGATTAGTTTTTCCAATTTTATTTACAGGGCGGTTCATAATTTTTATACCGTGACCATTTTGGCTGACAAACTCGGGTGTGTAATTGGACAAGACAGCCCCGATTCCAGTGTAGAAAAAATTGGCTGTTTCTTTGGCTGTAGCAATAATTTCCGTAAAATAAAAGAAAAAGGCAGATTTACTATTTATTTTTTTGAGTGAAAAAGAGGCGCCTTTCAAGGCATATTTTTCCTCTTCAAGTGTTTTTACTTCAAGAACTATGGCAGAAATATTTTTTCCTCGTAGTGGAACCTTAACCAAAGAACCTTCAGGAATTCTATCTTTAGAGAAATAGGACAAACCTTCTCGAACAGGTCCCTTGTTGATGGGAGAGCAGGTTATTATATACATCCTGTAGTGAGAAATGGCATCGCTCTTCCGGAGCTTTTTACCACTTAATTTTTATTAAATTTTTAATATTCGACCTCATTATAATTCTTACATTACTTACCGTTCTCCAATGCCATTTTCTACTACGGGATACATAAAGGTAATACAATAATCTCAATAATTGACTGTTCTGTGAAGCTTCACAGGAACATTCTAATCCGCCTTAGGCGGATTAGAATGTTAATTCTTGAGAAAAGAGATTTTGGCGCCTATTTTACTCAATCTATTTACAAGATCTTCGTAACCTCTGTTTATGCTGTAAATGTTGCGTAAAATTGAAGTGCCTTTAGCTGAAAGCATGGCTATAAGTATTATGGCGGCGGGTCGTAGTGCTGGTGGGCAAACCATTTCTGCCGAGTGAAGTTCTGTTGGACCAGTTACAAAAAATCTGTGCGGGTCTGCCAAAACAGTGTTGGCGCCAAGGCGGTCCAGTTCGGCATAGTTCAGTGCCCTTTTTTCATAAACCCAATCGTGTATAAGGGTTTGGCCTTTGGCTTTTGTTGCAATAACCGCAAAGAAAGGGAGATTGTCCATATTCAATCCTGGATAAGGCCGGGGGTGAATTTTTTCCGGTGGGGCAATAAGTTTTGAGGGGCGGGTCTCTATATCTACCAATTTTGTTCTGCCATTGTGAGAAAAATAAGTTTTAGATAATTTATAACGGAAATTCATTAATTTTAAAGTCAAAAGCTCCAATTCCAAAAATTCAATCGGAGCGCGAGTTATTTTTATTTGCGAATTGGTAAGTGCGGCAACAGCTAAAAAAAACATAGTGTCAATCGGGTCCTCACTTAAAGTGTAATCAACTTTTTCATTAATTTCTTTTACACCAACAATTCTTAAAGTGGTTGTGCCAATTCCCTCAATTGCTACGCCTAATTTTTGCAAGAAAAAACATATTTCCTGCACTTGATAATTGGCGGAGGCGTATTTTATCAATGTGCCTCTGGGTATTTTGGCGGCGGCAAGAAGGACGTTAATTGTCGCTGTATCACTGGATTCTTCCAATATTGTTTCGGCGCTTTTTAATTTTTTGGCTGAAATTAGAAAGGCGTTTTCAGTGGTTTTTATATCAATACCCAAATCTTTGAGTGCCCATAGGTGCGGTCTTATAGTTCGCCCCCCTAGTTTGCAACCACCAGATTGGGGAATGGAAAATTTTTTAAACAAATGAACGAGAGAACCAATGAACATAAATATAGCTCTTGTTTTCATTGCCGATTTGGCATTTATTTTTTTAAGATTAAGAACTTTTGGCAGTTTTATAAAAAGGTCATGATCTTTCCATTTGACAGAAACGCCAATGCTTTGCAACACTTCAATAAGGCGATATACCTCTTCAATTTTTGGCATTTGGCGTAAAATTGTTTCGCCTTTGTTCAAAAGGGAAGCGGCGAGAAGGGCGACAGCGCCATTTTTAGAGGTATTGGTTTCAATTGTGCCGTGCAGTTTCCTGCCACCTTCAATTTTCAGATTTATTGTGCCTGCCCCGTTAGATATTTTCTTTGTCATGTTTCTGAAGTATAACTTGCCCTTTTAAAAAATGAAAAAAGCCGCTCGGTCTCGTTGGTTGACGAGATCCGAAACGGCTTCCTCCCTCATTTACGAAACTCTGGAATATCACACCCTGAGGGGGCTAAGGCAAATCTTGTGAACTTTTAAACGAAACCTGCAGGGAATCGCCGAGTGGTTTTCGGGTCAGCGCCCTACGGTCTTCTGTCCAGACTCCTTTTTAGCGTTCTATGGGGTTAGCAGACTTATCCTAGCTTGCCCACATCGCAGAGGTATAACCCAAGGAGACAGAATTTAAACCACAACCGTATCTAACCCCCGTTATAGCACCTCTAAAATATTTGTCAAGCCATTTTACGATGCTCTAAAAACCTTGTAGTATAAGCTCACTTTCTTGAAGCTAACAGCTAGAAGCTGAAAGCTAAAAGCTAGTTAATATGGCATTTTTCTCAAGAAAATTAGGAATTGATTTAGGAACGGCAAACACTCTTGTTTTTGTGCCTGGGAAAGGAGTGGTTTTAAATGAGCCATCGGTTGTGGCTGTGTCCCGTGAAGATAATAAAATTCTTGCCGTTGGAGCCGAAGCCAAAGAAATGATTGGACGCACCCCGGATTCCATAATTGCGTATCGTCCTATGAAAGATGGAGTGATTGCCGATTATAAAGTGACAGAAGTAATGCTTCGCTATTATATGAGCAAAGCTTTGGGTAAATGGAATTTATTAAAACCAGAAGTTCTTATATCAGTTCCCGCAGGAGTTACATCCACCGAGCGTCGCGCGGTGGTGGAAGCGGCCATAAAAGCAGGAGCCAAGAATGCTTACGTTGTGAAAGAGCCAATCTTAGCCGCAATTGGCGCAGGAATTCCGATTCATGAAGCGCGCGGACATATGATAGTGGATATCGGTGGTGGCACGACTGATGTTGCCGTTATTTCCTTGGGAGGAATTGTAGCTGCTAAATCGGTGAAATGTGCGGGAAACAAGGCGGATGTAGCCATAGCGGACTATATAAAGAAAACATTTAATCTTTCAATTGGAGAAAAAATGGCCGAAGATATAAAAATAAAAATAGGTTCAGCCGTCCCAATAGAAGAAGAACTTTCTATGATGGTGAAAGGGAGGGACTTTATTACTGGGCTACCTCGTTCTGTGGAAATCAGAACTAACGAAATGGTCAAAGCGATTTCTAAAGAACTTCGTGAAATGATAAAAGCCATTAAAGATGTTTTGCAAGAAACTCCACCAGAACTCGCATCCGACATTATTGATCAAGAAATAACAATGACTGGGGGTTCCTCACAACTACGCAATTTTCCAGAACTTGTTTTTCGTCGCACCGGCGTCAAAGCTCATTTAGGAAAAGATGCTTATTATTGTGTTGCAAAAGGAACAGGTATTGCCCTGGAGCACTTAGATACTTACAAAAAAAGTATTATCGCCAAACGCTAGGGTAGAGGTATATATAAAAAAACTAACTTTTCTTATCATTCTACCATTCGCGCGAATTAGGTATAGGTAATATATTGAAAAATACAAAAAGAAAGATCCCCGCGTCCGCGCGGGGATCTTGGTGGGTGAGAACCGACTCACTTCGGTTTCAGGGCTTGTATGCAAGCGCGCGTTACGGCGTCGACACGTGCCTGCGGTACTTTTTTTCGGTCGTTGAATCCATCCCCTCCGATACTTCCGCGGTGTTCCGAAGAGGAGCTTTTCCTTACCACTCTCCTTCTTTTTTTCGCCATACTGACCTCCATTGTGGAGTTCCTTGCTAATTATATCTAATTTTTATAAATAACAAAACAAAAAATGTCGATAATTCAGATTAAATCCATTCCACTATTCTATAGAATAGTGGAATGGATTTAAAAGAAAAAGCCCCGCGCGGACGCGGGGTTCCAGGGTTCGGGTACACTTTTCCCTTCATCTGGACTGGTATATCTCTCTTTGGGTAAGTTCTTCCCATTTCTGGCAACGCTCCTCTAGAGGAAGTTGCCGTAGGGTGGCCATTTCACTCGCACAGCCTGGGTAGAACATTTCCAGAAATTCCTTGTCCGTAAGGGTGGGCCAGTACCCGCGGCTGGGTTTTTCTGGGTCAGTCAATATTTCACCGACCCGAGCCAGAATTGCCACAGCTTCCCAGTCGAATGGGTTTTCCTTGAGTGCCTTTAAAGGTTCTTCTACTCGTTGAATGAGCGTTGGAAACATTCTTTCCTCCGATGAGAAATGTGGGTTTTTCCTAAAGTCTAATTCCAGTATAGTATAATTTAAAAATGAAAGAAAATACCCACGCGTATTTAATATTGGGAAATAAAAGTAGTGTCACTGCTCTAAATAAATTTCTTGAAAAGGAGTGGGGCTTTAAAATTTCAGGAAACCCGGATTATTATTTTTTTGAATACGAGACACTTTCAATAGATGATGCTAGGAAAATAAAAAACATAGCTTCGACTAAACCCTTTGGCGAAAAGAAAATAATAATTCTCACTACAAATTTTATAGGAGGAGAGGCGCAAAACGCAATGCTTAAAACGTTAGAAGAACCGAGCGCCGACAATTTTGTATTTATTATTATTCGGAGCGAAGCGAATTTACTACCGACCGTTCGCTCGCGCTTGTTGAAATTAGATTTGAGCCAAAATATTGAACACTCAGTGTCCAATATTTTGGTGAAAGATTTTTTAAAATCCAAAGCCAGTGACAGATTAAAAATTTTAAACAGCTTTTTAACTCATGAGAGCGAAACAAAAAAAAGTGATTTGATTTCTTTTTTAGATGAAATTGAAAGGGAGTTGTCTTTAAAAGCGTTAGAGGATATAAAAATTAGAGAAAATTTAACTGAACTTTTGGAATTAAAAGGATATTTAAGCGAAAGGTCACCTTCGGTCAAAATGATAGGGGAATATTTAGCATTGAAATTGCCAAGTTTGTAATTATAAGGAGTGAGAATTATACTGAATATCTGTAATAATAAACAAAAAATATGTCCAAATTAGAATCCCTTGCACAAAGTGAACCAGAGAGACTGGACAAGATTGTGGAGGAAGAGTTTTTAGCCTTGGAGCTTACCGCGGAGAAGGTCATATTGGCGCTGGACAGCTTAGCCGATAAAAATCTTCTTAGAAGACGTTCGAAAGTTGATTTAGAGATACTGGTAGATAAATTAATTAGGGGAGTGGAGGAGGCTGTGAATTTGTATAAGGCAAACAAAATTTCAGCTGAGAAAGTTTTAAATATGATAAGCGAATTGAAAATCAATTTTGAGATTTCTGGGGTTAACGAGACGCAAATACCGGTTAGCGCCGAAGCGGGAAGGGTGATTCTTGAACGTATGGAAAAACTTGCCGAATTAGAAAAAGAAAAATCAGGAAAAGGGGACGGGGAGGTCGAAGAGGAGAAATTGGCAGCATAAAATATGTCTTACAATTTTTCACAACTTAAACAAAAAGCAAAGGAAACCGAAAATTGGTTCCAAAAAGAACTTGGCTCTGTGCGCACAGGTCGGGCTAGTCCGCTTATTTTGGATACAGTAATGATAGAGTCCTATGGCGCAAAAATGCCAATCAATCAACTGGCGAATATTTCTGTTGAAGGACCAAGGAGTTTGAGAATTTCACCTTGGGACAAATCGGTTGTGAGAGATATTGAAAAGGGACTTGTTGTGGCGAACTTAGGAGTTGGTATTGCCGTGGATGATGAGGGGGTTCGAATAAATTTCCCAGAGTTGACAGGGGAAAGACGCGCCCAACTTATAAAACTTGCCAAAGAGAAATTGGAAGAAGCGCGCATTGCTTTGCGAAGTGAAAGAGAAAAAGTTTGGGGGGATATACAAAAACAAGAAAAGGAAGGGAAAATGAGTGAGGATGATAAATTTAGGGCAAAAGACGAAATGCAGAAAATAATTGATGAAGCTAATAGAAAGTTAGAAGAATTATTTGATAAGAAAGAAAAAGAGATAACAGCTTAATTTAAAAAACTAAATTTCAAATTTAAATTGAATTTAAAAATATAAATGTTAGAAACACTTTTAATTAAGACATTAATTTTAAATTTTTAAATTGAAAATTATACTGTATGAATATTCTCATCTTTCTAGTAATTCTATTCTTTCTGGTACTGGTTCATGAGTTTGGACATTTTATTGTTGCCAAGAAAAGTGGCATAAGAGTGGATGAATTTGCTATTGGTTTTCCTCCGAGATTATGGAAAAAGAAAATAGGAGAAACTATTTATTCTCTAAACGCCCTGCCAATTGGCGGTTTTGTAAAGATTTTCGGCGAAAACCCGGACAAAGAATCAATCGAAGGACATGATAGGGCAAGAAGCTTCGTCCACAAGCCACAATACATTCAAGCAACCGTTTTGTTTGCGGGAGTTCTTATGAATATTTTGTTCGCTTGGTTTCTTTTTTCAATCGCCATAATGATAGGGTTGCCAGCGCCTTCCGGTTATGCCGGCAACAAAGAATTGAAAAATTCAAGCGTTTCTATTTTGGAAGTTTTGCCGAATTCACCCGCGCAAAGAGCCGGACTTGTGGCGGGAGACAAAATTTTGGCAATGGAATCCGGCGGTGAAAAACTGGAGAAGTTGAACGTTGAGGAAGTGATGAAATTTATAGGCGCGCACGGTAATAGAAAGATTACAACGGCAATTGAAAGGGCGGGGGAGAGGAAAGAAATACAAGCGATAGCTGTTTCGGGCGTCATAGAAGGCCGATCCGCCCTTGGCATTTCTTTGGGGCAAGTGGGGACATTACGACTTTCATTTTTTGAAGCAATTTTTGAGGCGGGGAAAATCACTCTTTATATGATTGGCGCTGTGGCGATTGGATTATTTTCACTTTTACAAAGCGCCCTTTTCGGCCAAGCGGATCTTTCGGGTATTGCCGGGCCGGTGGGAATAGTGGGACTTGTGGGGGACGCTTCCGCTCTTGGCCTTGCTTATCTTTTAGGATTTACGGCCATGATTTCAGTGAATTTGGCGGTTTTGAATTTATTGCCATTTCCAGCGCTTGATGGTGGGCGACTGCTTTTTGTTGCAATTGAAAGTGTTATTCGCCGACCCATAAAACCAGTTATAGCTAACACTTTAAATTTTGCCGGTTTCGCCATTTTGATTTTGCTTATGGTTGTTATTACTTATAACGATGTAGTGAGAATTTTATGAAAAACAATCATTTAACAATGATTATTTAGGATAGTCAAAGCGTTTGGTAGCTTATCGTTTTTGCGATACAATCTATAAATCTCGATTAGGAAGGAGAAGAATTTTTTATGTTGCAGTCAAATCTATTCACTAAAACAAAGAAAGAGGCGCCAAAAAACGAGGTCTCTAAAAATGCGATTTTGCTCAGTCGAGCGGGTTTTATTCATAAAGAAATGGCTGGGGTTTATTCGTTTTTACCTTTGGGTTGGCGCGTGATGCAAAAAATAATGCAAGTCATACGCGAAGAGATGAACGTAATCGGTGGGCAAGAGTTGTTTCTCACTTCTCTTCAAATTCCGGAACTTTGGTCAAAGACTAATCGTTGGAGCGTTGTAGATAATTGGTTCACAACCAAACTTAAAAATGGCGCAGATTTGGGATTGGCTTTTACTCACGAAGAACCATTGACCAATTTAATGAAAGAGCATCTTTCTTCTTATAGAGATTTACCGTTTTCGGCTTATCAGTTTCAAACAAAGTTCAGGAATGAGGAGCGTGCTAAAAGCGGCATTATGAGGACTCGCGAATTCATAATGAAAGACCTCTACTCTTTCTCCAAAGACGAGAAAGAACATCAAGATTTTTACGAAAAAGCCAAAAATGCTTATATCAAAATATTTAAGCGACTGGGTTTGGAAGATAAAACCTATACTACTTTTGCATCCGGTGGAACTTTCTCAAAATATTCTCACGAATTTCAGACGCTCACTTCAGCGGGTGAAGATACAATTTACATTGATAGAAATAAAAAAATAGCTGTAAATAAAGAAGTTTATACAGACAAAGTGCTTTCTGATTTAGGACTTAAAAAATCAGATTTGGAAGGAGAAAAAGCGGTGGAGGTGGGAAATATTTTCAGTTTAGGAACACGCTTTTCGGAAAGTTTCGATTTAAATTATCTTGACGAAAAAGGAGAAAAACAATTAGTCGTTATGGGTTCATACGGCATTGGACCAGGGCGCCTTATGGGGACAATTGTCGAAGTTTTATCGGATGAGAAAGGAATTGTTTGGCCAAGCGAAGTTGCGCCCTTTGCGGTTCACTTGCTTTGTTTTGGAGATAAATCCAGCAAGTCATACAAGGAAGCCAAAAATCTTTACAGACAATTACAGGAGAGAAAAATTGAGGTTCTCTTTGATGATAGAGAAATGCGGGCTGGAGAAAAATTTGCTGATTCGGATTTGATTGGCATACCGCTTCGGGTTGTGGTGTCGGACAAAACAATTGCTGAAGGAAAGGTGGAAGTGAAAAGCAGGGGGAATGGCGGAGAAAAATTGATAGAAGAAGCTGAACTTTTTGCCAATTTGGAAAAGCATAAATAATTTATGTATAAAAAACTGAAAGAAAAACTATACCGAAAGGTGAGTAATGATATTGGCATTGACTTGGGAACAGCCAACACTCTCGTCTATGTGCGTGGTGCCGGAATTATAATAAATGAACCATCGGTTGTTGCGGTGAATCAAAAAACAGGCAGAGTGGTCGCGGTTGGTAAAGAAGCCAAACAAATGTTGGGCAGAACGCCAGCCCACATAGAAGCAATAAGACCGCTTGTGGACGGGGTCATATCGGATTTTGAGGTGACGGAAGAAATGCTTTCATATTTTATAAATAAAGCCGAAGGAACAAACAGAAAATTATTTGGTCCAAGAGTGGTCATAGGAGTGCCATCTGGTATTACGAATGTGGAAACAAGGGCGGTGAAAGATGCCGCCAAGAATGCTGGAGCGCGTGAGGTTTATATTGTAGAAGAACCTATGGCAGCCGCTATTGGCATAAGATTACCAATCAAAAACCCGGTCGGTAATATGGTTATAGACATAGGGGGAGGCACAACGGATATAGCTGTCATTTCACTAGAAGGAATAGTCTCCTCAAAAAATCTACGCATTGCTGGAGACAAGTTAAACAGTGACATAATTTCTTATATTAGAAATGAATTCAAAATTCTTATTGGAGAAAGAACAGCCGAACAATTAAAAATCTCTATTGGAGCAATATTCCCAACTAATGAAACCTTAGAAAAAACAGTTAGGGGACGGGATTTGGTGACTGGTCTTCCAAGAGAAGTGGTGATTACCGATAATGATGTGCGTGAAGCAATGGCGCAATCAATAGAGAGTATTATGGAAAGTACTAGGGAAGTGCTTGAGCAAACACCACCGGAAATTCTCTCTGATGTTATGCAACGAGGGATTTATCTAGTCGGGGGCGGGGCATTACTGCGAGGATTAAAGGAACTTTTAGAAGAAACTCTGAAAATTACGGTTCATGTTGACACCGATCCGCTGACGGCTGTCGCAAGAGGCACTGGAATAATTTTGGAAAGAGTTCATGACCACAAGGCGGTCTTGATAGAAGATGAAGATGAATTACCTCTCAAAAACTAATCGCCGCGAATCTCTGACTAGGAAAATAGTCCTTTTTTCTGGCGTTATTTTAATACTGTGGTTTTTAGGCGGTTTTGTTATTAATATTTTTTCACCGGGTGCTTTCTTTATACTCAGACCAATTTTTGTCGTTACCTCAAAAGTTTCTAATTCCTTATTGTTTTATTTTTCTTTTTTAAAACCGAAAGCGCAACTAATAGAAGAAAATAATCTACTAAAGGAACAAGCCAAAAATTTTGCTATTTGGCAATTGGAATACAAAATTTTGAAAGATGAAAATGAATCTCTAAAGGGGATAAAAAGTCACGCTTCGTCTACCTCAATTGTTGCCGCTGTTTTAAAAACTCCAGGCAGTTCACCTTACGACACACTTTTGATTGATAGGGGGTCAATTGATGGGGTTGCCGAGGGTATGGAAGTTTACACCTCTTCCATTGTGCCAATTGGCCTCATTGACAGAGTTTACGGCAAAACGTCTTTGGTTCGCCTTTTTTCTTCTCCCGGGGACTCACATGATGTTTATATCGGGGCAGGGAAAATTGCAGGAAATGCGGTTGGTCGGGGTGGGGGAAATTTTGAAATAATTTTACCAAGGAGCAACGAGGTGGAAATAGGGGACTCCATAGTTTTTCCTTCAATTGGTAGCAAAATTTTGGGAGTGGTAGAGATTATAGAGGAAACCGAAGGCGGGACATTTGAACGCATTTTTTTTAAAAACCCATTTTCTTTTGATGAATTACGTTTCGTGGAAATTGTAAAGGAATAATATGACAGAAGTTTTTTTAAAAGGTTTATTTTGGGGTTCGTTTTTCTTCTTCTCTTGGCCACTTACTATTTTCTTGGGAATTATACTTGGACTTTTCTTTAGATATTGGGGTGTGATTATGTTGTTTTTTCTGATAGACATTTTGTTTTTATCAGAGAACCACTCAGTTTTTATGCCAGATTTACCGCTGACAATTACCGCTCTAGCCATTATTTTTCTAGGTATGTTTTTTGAAAAATATATTTGGATAGGAAAAGAACCGTATTCAAATTCTTATTAAAACTAAATATTTTTTGTGATAGAGAGATATAGAAAATTTAAAAGACAAAGCAATTGGAGAAATCAAAATGAGATATTTCCTGATGAAGTTTTTATCGACTCAAGAAATTTACCAGAATTTGACAAGGAACGTTTTGAAGGGCAACTTGAAAGACCAATTTCTCGAGGCGCTCTTTATTCTACCGTTTTAATTTTTACAATAATTATTATTGTTTTCAGTTTTAAATTGTGGTTTTTACAAATAAAAAATGGTGAGGCCTACGCCTTGCAAAGTGAAAACAACAGACTGCATCATGAAGTTGTTTTTTCTGAACGGGGAATAATAATTGATAGAAATGGAGTGGAACTTGCCTGGAACACCCCCAAAGAAAATAGCGCCTATCCCGATAGAAAATATATAGAAAAGAATGGTTTTTCCCACGTCTTGGGTTATGTAAGTTATCCCAAAAAGGATAGCGCCGGATTTTATTATCAAGATTATTTTGATGGCAAAGAAGGGGTTGAGGCACTCTACGATACGGAACTTTCCGGCAAAAACGGTCTTAAATTGACAGAGACAAACGCCAAGGGCGAAATTGAATCAGAAAGCACTATAGAACCGCCCAAAAGGGGTGAGAAATTAATTCTTTCAATCGACGGAAGAATTCAAGAGGAGTTATACAAACAAATAAGAAATTTGGCTTTGAAGGTCGGTTTTTCTGGAGGAGCTGGCGTAATCATGAATATTGCGACGGGAGAGATTATTGCTTTGAGTAGTTATCCGGAATATTCTTCACAATATCTTTCTAATGGTAAAGAAGAAGAGATAAAAAAATATAGTGAAGATTCTAGGAAACCATTTCTAAACAGGGTAATAAGCGGTGTTTATACTCCAGGTTCAATTATAAAACCGTATTTGGCACTAGGGGCTTTGAGTGAAAATATAATTGACCCAAATAAAAAAATATTATCAACTGGAAAAATCGAAATAGTAAATCCATATAATGATAAAGAAAAATCAGTTTTTGTTGATTGGAAAGCGCATGGTCTTGTTGATATGAGAAAAGCCATTGCCGTTTCATCAAACGTTTATTTTTATGAAATCGGCGGAGGTTTTGAAGATCAAAAAGGTTTGGGAATTACAAATATAGAAAAGTATATGCGAATGTTTGGTTTTGGAAATTTGACTGGACTTGAACTTGGAAATGAGAAAGAAGGCACCATACCGAATCCAATATGGAAAGCGGATAATTTTAATGGTGATGATTGGCGCCTAGGGGATACTTATCATACTTCAATTGGTCAATACGGCTTACAGGTAACGCCAATGCAGGTGGTTCGAGCCGTTTCTGCCATTGCCAATGACGGACATCTTTTAATACCAACACTTCTCTCGGCTTCTTCTACTCTTTTTGAAAAAAGAAAAGAAACCATTTTGCCGATTTCTCCCAGTTACTTTCAAGTAGTTAGAGAGGGTATGAGGCAGGGGGTGAACGGCGGGGGAACAGCTTATGGTTTAAATATTTCAGAAGTGAAAATTGCCGCCAAAACTGGAACGGCAGAAATTGGAACCTTAAAACAATATGTTAATTCGTGGAGCACGGGATTTTTCCCATACGAAAATCCCAAATATTCTTTTGCTATTTTGATGGAAAGAGGACCCAGAACTAACACACTTGGCGCAACCTTGGTTATGCGTGGACTTGTTGATTATATGAATAAAGAAACCCCGGAATATTTTGGCAAAGAAGCGAAACAGCAAAAAGAGGAAAAAGAAATTAATCCAAGTGATGTGGGTGGTGTTACAGAAACAGATGTACCGGAGTTGTTGCCTCAATAAAGTATTAAAAATGAAAACCGTCCGCTGAAAACGCGAGGGTTTTCATGCGGACGGATGCGGAATTTAGCGAAGCGGTAATTGAGAAAATTGTCCCCCATCACCGATTTGACCATTTCCTATTTGGCGAATTTGAACCTGCTCGCCTTGTGCGTTGGTGCCGAACCACAGAACTGGCCCAGGACCTTCAAGAAGACGAACTCTGCCATTGATGGGAATGCGGGATATTCCGAAAAATCCTTTTCCAGTCCAACCCACATACCACTCGCCGGTGTTTTTGTCGACAGGTTCCAATACCGCGTATTTCTTCCAGCCGCCAAATATCGGCATATGAGCCAGTGCGATCGGTAGTCGTCTCGTTTTTGGATCTCCGTTACCTCTAACCATCATGCTTTGATTGAGATATACAGAGTCGGCTGGATTGAGATGATGATTGTTATAACGATGAGTCCTTTGGGGTTCTTCGTCCCAAGCAAGGGAGCCGAGTCGCATTAAGGGCTCGAATAATTCATCGCAAAAGCAAGCCACTTGGGAAAGTGGCTCAATGTGAATTTCCTTCACGGGAAAGCTCCTTTCCTTGGGTTCCGATTGTTGAAGACTGCACAGGGCCCAAAAGCCGAGTGTAATTATGGTGGTGGGTAACAAGAATCCCCACAAAATCCTTTTGAAGAACATTCAGGTCTCCTTGTCTTTAAGGTTAGTTTCCCTACCTAACCCTAATTATATATCATAAATTGTAAAAAGTCAATAATGGCGGGGTATAAAACAGGTGTTATAATCCCGAAGCTATGCAAAAAGATGGCAAGGAATATCTAACAAAAGAAAAGCACGAACAGCTTACGAAGGAGTTAAATGAACTTCGCACTAAGGGACGCAAAGAAATTGCGGAAAATCTTGAATATGCGAAGTCCCTTGGCGATTTATCGGAAAATGCCGAGTTTCTTGAAGCGAGAACCGATCAAGCTGAAATTGAGGAACGTATAGCTAAACTGGAAACAATACTTAAAGACGCTGTGATTCTTAAAGCGCGTCACTCTGAAGTTGTGGATATTGGTTCTACTGTGGTAGTGCAAAGGGAAGGGGGCGATAAAACTAAATATCAAATAGTTGGTTCAGAAGAAGCCGATACCAAAGCAGGTAAAATTTCTAATCGTTCGCCGCTTGGTGAATCTATGATGGGCAAGAAAAAGGGTGATAAATTTGCATTTAAAACTCCTAAAGGGGAAGTTCAATATAAAGTAATAGATTTGGAATAACATCACCTTTCTGTTAAGCATTTTTTTTGTTAAGCTAGAAGTTAATACTTGTCCCGTCTGCCTGTGCATACGCAGACAGGTTAGAAAATCTGCGCAAGTTATATTTTAGGGGCGGGTCAGTGGCGAAGTGGCAAAAATCGAAAAACTATTCGTTTTAAGAGCTTAATTTTCTAATGGGATGGCAATTGAGGAAATTCGTAATTTTAGATTACAAAAATTAAAAAAACTGCAAGAAGCGGGGATGAACCCTTACGCAGATAAAACAGAAAGGGATTTTTCTATTGGTGAAATTTTGGGAAAATGGAGTGAATTTGAAGGCAGGAGTGGGGAAACTCATATTGCAGGACGTGTAATGGCTTTGCGTGGGCAGGGGGCGCTTATTTTTGTTGATTTGTATGATGGCACAGGGAAAATCCAAGCTTTGCTCAAAAAAGGAGATATAAACGAAAAATTACTCACTTTATTTGAAGAAACTATTGATTTGGGGGATTTTATAGAGGTGTCCGGCGGTTTTTTAGTGACAAAACGTGGGGAAAAAACCATAGCTGTTAAAGATTGGAAGATTCTCACCAAGTCCCTGCACCCACTCCCGGAAAAATGGCATGGTTTGCAAGATGTTGAAGAGCGATATAGAAAACGTTATTTAGACATTCTCCTTAATCCAGAACTTAAAAAGACAATTGAGCTAAAAGCCAAATTTTGGGATGTAATAAGAGATTTTTTCAAAACACGCGATTTTCTTGAAGTGGAAACTCCAACTCTTGAATTTACAACGGGTGGCGCGGAAGCTAGACCTTTCAAGACACATCACAATGATTTTGATACGGATTTATACTTACGAATATCAGTTGGTGAATTATGGCAGAAGCGTCTTATGGCGGCAGGTTTCCAAAAAACTTTTGAAATTGGACGTGCTTATAGAAATGAAGGAACTAGCCAAGAGCATATTCAAGAATTTACAAATCTTGAATTCTACTTGGCATACGCGGATTATAGAGATGGAATGAAATTAGTCAGAGAACTTTATATAACTATTGCTGAAAAGGTTTTTGGTAAAACAAAATTCACTACTCGTGGCCAGATGTTTGATTTAAAAGATGAGTGGAGAGAAATTGATTATACCGAGGAAATAAAAAGGCAAATGGGTATTAATATAGAAAAAGACAGTGAGGAAAAGATAAAAGATAAATTGAAAGAATTGGGCATTGAATATGTTGGTTCTCACAAAGAACGTCTTATAGATTCACTTTGGAAACATTGCCGAAAACAAATTGGAGGACCCGCTTTCGTTATTAATCACCCGACTCTTGTTGCACCACTTGCCAAAAAATTAGACGGTAAAAACATTACTCAAATGTTTCAACCAATTATTGCCGGAAGTGAAGTGGGGAGGGGATATTCAGAATTAAATGACCCAATAGATCAAAAAGAGCGTTTTGAAATTCAAGAAAAATTAATAAAAGCGGGAGATGAAGAAGCTATGATGCCGGACTTTGAATTCGTGGAAATGCTTGAATACGGAATGCCGCCAACCTGTGGTTTTGGTTTTGGGGAGAGACTTTTTTCTTTACTTATTGATAAGCCGCTTAGAGAAACACAAATTTTCCCTTTGATGAAACCAAGGGGAAAGGAATAGTTTTTGTCTATTAAATTTGTTTAATTTTAAATATGGCTGAGTACGACAGCAACAAAAATAAATACATTTCAGGTATTGGTGTTTTTGTTAGGTATCTCAACAAATTTACAAAAATACTTTTGTTTGTCTGTTTGATTAATGTTGTTACAGCTTTTCTTAATGTGGCCGTGCCATATCTTTCAGGTTCATTATTGGACAGTATTATCATGGCTACGGGTGGAGTTGTAAAAGAAAGTATTGTTATACGAATATTGCAGGGTAGTTTTTTTTATATATTTAGTATCTGGTTATTGTTTGGATTTTTTGATGCTATTTTAGCCAGATTCAGTTCTCGTATGACGCGTGGACTGGATATTTCGTTAGAGAACACATACTACATTGATTTCATAGCAAAATTAGTGCATTTACCTATAGGTTTTCATGCAAATAGAAAAATAGGTGAGTTAATACAGAATATTTCCAAAGGAGCTAGTTGGCTTTCAAATTTAGCGGATGAGCTTTTTCAATCTGTATTGCCATCACTTTTGAGTATGATAGCTGGTGTAATTATAGCTTTCACATTATCACCGATTCTAGGCCTCACTCTCTTAATTGGTGGAGTAGTTTTTATTCTGAGTATTTTACCATTAGTAAAAAATTCTGAAGGTTTACAAG
The DNA here is from genome assembly GCA_038063555.1 of Patescibacteria group bacterium. Classification (GTDB taxonomy): domain Bacteria; phylum Patescibacteriota; class Minisyncoccia; order Phycocordibacterales; family JAKFXT01; genus JAKFXT01. The sequence goes on from JBBTUX010000014.1 coordinate 21,462, forward strand.
ATAGAACGTGGAGATTATTTTCTGATGCCTATGAAGTGGCGTATGAAACCATTGATCATGTTAAAGAAGTAAAACAAGCTGGGCAAGAGAATGTGGAAATAAATAAAGTTTCAAATTTATTCAATAATATTGCGGCTCCTGTTTGGATAAGGTTAGTGCAATTTTGGCAAAACTTGAATTTTTTTCAAAGATTGGTTGTTATATCTATTCAGGCAGTTCTGTTTATTTTAGGTTTCAAGTTGGTATTAGCTGGAACAATCAGTGTTGGAGAATTAGCTGCTCTCAATGGTTATGCTGCTCTTATTTTAGGACCATTTGTTACCATTGGGCGTAGTTGGCAAAGAATTCAATCCGCTATTACTTATTTGGCGCGAAATGAGGAAATATATCAATTAGCAGAAGAAAAATACAGACCAGAAAAAGAATATAAGCCAGATTTTTCGAAAGGTATCTCTTTTGAAAATGTTTATTTTAATTATGAAAAAGAAGGTAAAGAAGTTTTGAAAGGATTATCTTTTAATATTTCTTCAGGCATGACCGTGGCTTTGGTTGGTCGCTCTGGTGAAGGTAAGAGTACAATCATTGATCTTATTGGTGGTTTTTATTTTTCTAGCAAAGGAGATGTCTTGATTGGAGGTGTTTCAATTAGGAATTTAGCATTGCAAGAATTAAGAAAAAAAATTGCCTATGTTCCTCAGGAAATTTATCTTTTTAATACAACTCTAAGAGAAAATTTAATTTATGGAAGTGAAGATGTTTTCGAAGCAGAAATTATGAAAGTTGTAATAGAAAGTGGTTTAGAAGATTTTGTTAGATCTCTTTCTAAAGGGTTAGAAACAGTAGTAGGGGAAAGGGGAATAAAATTATCAGTTGGGCAGAAACAAAGGATCGCTATAGCTAGGGCTATGCTTAGAAATCCGCAGATTCTTATTCTGGATGAACCCACTAGCGCTTTGGATATAGAAACAGAACGTTTCATAAGTCTTTCTTTAGAAAAGTTAATGAAAGGTCGCACCACCCTTATTATCGCTCATCGTTTAAGTACTGTCAGAAAAGCTGACACAATATTAGTATTGGAGGATGGCAAGGTTGCAGAGTCAGGTAAACACAATGAGCTTATAAAAAAGAAAGATGGTGTTTACAAAAAATTTCACGAAATGTATTTAGGTTCTTATGAGAATAAAGAAAGTTAATTAAAATGGATATTCCAACTCACTCATCGCAATTTTTCCCAACACCATTTCTTTGGCCAATTTCCGATTTTCAGATAAATGGCTATAGCTGGGGACGTCCAGAAATATTTTTCCCCAATGTCATATTTCTAGCTTTCCTTTACATCTGGTATTTCCTAATTAGATCGAGAGGGAGGAAGGAACGTTTGGAGCAAAATAAGCCGTAAAATAAGGATTTAAAGATTTTTTAGAAATAGCGCGTATTTGACCCCGTAGTAGATTTTGGCATTAACGGGCTTTGCTTATATAGGCAAAGCCCGTTTTGGGTTTACGCCATGCCAAAATTCACTACCGGGTTTGACGAAAAATCAAATACGTTTTTTGTTTTAGGAAAGTATAGGGATATCCACAACCTGCTTTAGGAAGAGTGGGAAATAGTGGGATAAAATAGTGGGGAAGTGGGAAGAAGTGGGAAATCTCGTTTAGAGCTAATTCTAAGACGGGATATTAAAACGTATGTTGATTGGAGAATACACTCATACGGTGGATGCGAAAAATCGTATCTCACTACCAGCCAAGTTCCGCAAGGAACTTGGTAATAGGGTGGTGGTTACAAACGGACTTGATTCTTGCTTGTTTATTTTTTCGCTTAAGACCTGGTCAATATTTTCCGGAGAACTTGGAAAACTTTCTCTCGTTCAGGGAGACAAAAGAAAGTTCACACGTTTTATGTTGGGCGGAGCCTCGGAAGTTGAAGTGGATTCGATTGGCAGAATTTTAATTCCCGATTTTCTCAAAGAATTTGCCAAACTAAAAAATAAAGTAGTTTTAGCCGGAGTTCATACTCGCGTTGAAATTTGGAGTGAAAAGAATTGGACAGATTACAAAAAGGGAGTCGAGAAAGACATAGATGTTTTGGCTGAAAAATTGGGTGAAGTGGGCGCGTTGAATTGAAAGATAAAAATGGAAACAAAAAATGAAGAGGTTAAAAAAAGTATTCACAGAAGCGTTCTTTTAAAAGAAATATTGAGTGGGCTAAATGTTCCTAAGGGTGGAGTTTACTTTGATGGAACAATTAATGCTGGTGGTCATGCTTTAGCTATTGCCGAATCACTAAAAGGAGATGTTACGGTAATTGGCTTTGATCAAGACAATGAGGCATTGATTAATGCAAAAAGAAATCTTGAAAACAAAGTCAAAACTCTGATTCTCAAAAACAACAATTTCAGAAATTGTGAAAAAATATTTAAAGATTTGGGATTAAGCGGAAAAGTGACTTCAGTTTTATTTGACCTAGGGTTTAGTTCTGATCAATTGGAAAATTCGGGGCGAGGATTCTCTTTTAGAAGAGACGAACCACTTCTCATGAATTTATCAAACGGTGAGTCCAAAAGTAAATTTACAGCTTACGAAATTGTAAATACTTGGGATGAAGAAAACCTGGTGGCAATTTTCAAAGGATACGGAGAAGAGAAGTATTCCAAAAAAATCGCAAGAGCCATAGTTAAAGGAAGAGAAAAAAAACCAATTGAAACTACCAAAGAACTTTCCAAACTAATAGTGGAAAGTTATCCGGTAAGGGAAAGATTCAAAAGGATTCATCCAGCCACAAAAATATTCCAAGCACTTCGCATTACAGTCAATGATGAGTTGGAAGCGCTTAAAGAAGGATTGAAGAGCGTTTGGGAAGTTACCGGTAAAAATGGGCGCATAGCAATAATATCATTCCATTCTTTGGAAGATAGAATCGTCAAGAGGTTTTTCCAGGAAAAAGCCAAAGCGGGATTGGGAATTTTGTTAAATAAGAAACCGATAATAGCGGATGACAAAGAAGTGGAAGGAAACCCCAGAAGTCGAAGCGCTAAATTGAGAATTATAGAGAAAATTTAAAGAAAATATATGATAAGAGTAACAGTCGTCAAAAAACATAATATAGTCCTTTTTTATACTTTGAGCACGATGCTTTTGATGACAATTTTCTCTTATGCTTATCTTTTGAATAAAACGATAGCGGACGTGGTTTATGTGGAAGTAGAGCAGAAAAAACAAGTGGAATTACATTCAAAATTGAGTGTTTTGGAAAACCAATATCTTACTGAAATGTCCAATTTGACCAAAGAAAAGGCCTACGATATGGGCTTTGTCGATGACGCTAAGCCGGTATACGTATCTTTAAAGAACTTCCCCGAGGCGCTTTCTTTAGCCGAAACTCAATAAAGCATTTCTAAGGGAATGAGAGACATAATTTCTTTTCGCACCAAAATACTGTCACTTCTTATTGTTTTTGTGGGAGTAATTTTAATTTCTAAATTATACCTAGTGCAAATAGTTTACAGTGAGACCTTCAAAGCCAAAGCCGACCATCAATATGTTTATAGAGGAAGCCAAGTGTTTGATAGGGGTAATATTTATTTAACCCAGAAAGATGGTTCTTTGGTGGGGGCGGCTACTTTGAAAAGCGGTTTCACTTTAGTCATTAATCCGAAAATATTAGCCGAAGCTGGAACAAGTAGCGAAGCTATATATGAAAAAATAAATAAAATTTATCCAATTGAAAAAGAGGAGTTTTTGAGAAAAGCGCTACTTGTCTCTGACCCGTATGAAGAAATTGCAAAAAAAGTGCCAGAAGAGGAGGGAAAAAAAATTTCTGATTTGGGAATTCAAGGAGTTATTTTAGAAAAGGACCGTTGGCGATATTACCCCGGTGGTAATTTAGCATCGCATGTTTTAGGATTCGTTGGTTTTAAGGGAGATGTTTTGGCGGGTCGTTATGGTATTGAGCGTTATTACGATGACGTGCTTTCTCGAAACGAAAAGAAGGCCTATAACAATTTTTTTGCGCAAATATTTTCTAATGTAAAAACTTCAATTCAAAAAGGAACGTATCAAGGGGAGGGGGACATTGTTTTAACCATAGAGCCATCGGTGCAACAGCACTTGGAAAATATTTTGCAGAAAGTAAAAAAGGAATACTCGGCAGATAGTGCTGGAGGCATAATTATGAATCCAATGAATGGAGAAATTTATGCCATGGGAGTAACCCCTAATTTTAATCCAAATGAATATAATTTAGAAAAATACAGTGAAATTTTTGGAAACCCTATTGTGGAAAATGTTTATGAAATGGGTTCCATTATAAAACCCCTAACTGTTGCCTCCGGCTTGGATTCTGGTGTTGTAACAGCTCAAACTACCTATGACGATAAAGGTTCGGTTACATTAGATGGAAAAACTTTTTCAAATTATGACGGCAAAGCGCGAGGCATAGTTCCAATGCAAGAAGTTTTAAGTCAATCGCTTAATACTGGAGTGTCTTTTGTGGTAACACGTCTTGGCAACAAGCAATTTGCCGATTATATGAGAAATTTTGGTTTAGGAGAGGAAACGGGCATTGATTTACCCGGAGAGCTTCCCGGACTCATCAAGAACCTAGAAAGCACTAGAGATATTGAATACGCCACCGCTTCATTCGGGCAGGGTATTGCCCTAACTCCAATTGAAACGGTACGAGCACTTTCTGCGCTTGGAAATGGAGGAACTTTGATTACACCTCACGTTGTTAGGGAAATTCGCTATAAAATAGGTATAAGTAAACCGATTTCCTATGATGCCGACAAGAGAATTATAAAAAGAGAGACTTCGGAAGAAATTACCAGAATGCTTTCTGTCGTGGTTGATAAGGCGCTTTTGGGAGGAAAAATAAAGATGGAACATTATACCCTTGCCGCCAAAACTGGAACGGCTCAAATTTCTAAAGGAGGTGGTGGGGGATACTATGAAGATAGATATTTGCACTCATTTTTCGGTTATTTACCGGCATATAACCCGAAATTTATAGTGTTTTTCTATATGTATTATCCGAAAGTGGTGCGCTTTGCTTCAGAAACTCTCACCATGCCATTTTCAGAAACTGCCAAATTTTTAATAAATTATTACAATATTCCACCGGATCGCTAGTAAATGTTAGTATTAGAGAAAGATGAAAGAATTTTTGAAAGGTGTTGTTATTAAGATTTTGACACTGGAGGCGCAAATACTTATTTGGCGTTTTAAACCATATGTAATTATGGTGACAGGCAGTGTCGGTAAAACCTCTACTAAGGATGCGGTTTATACGGCACTTAATTCATTTTTGCCTAGTGTTAGAAAAAGCCAAAAAAGCCAAAACAGTGATATTGGAGTTCCTCTTACAATTTTAAATCTCAATAATGCGTGGAGTAATCCAATACTTTGGCTTTGGAATATTTTTTTTGGATTGTTGAAAGTTATTTTTACTTTTAATTATCCCAAATATTTAATACTTGAAGTGGGAGCAGATAAACCGGGGGATTTGGCGAACCTTTTGAATTGGATAAAACCGAATATGGTTGTTGCTACAATTTTTCCGTCACTTTCTGTTCATGTGCAATTTTATAAGACACCTGATGATGTAATTAAAGAAGAAAGTCTGCCTGCACTTGAAATGCCTTCTGATGGAATTTTGATTTTAAATGACGATGATGAAAAGTCAGCCGCTCTCGGTAAAGAATTTGGTGACAAAGTTATTACTTACGGACTTACGCCCCGCGCCAATGTTTCGTCTTTAGGTGATGAAATTTTATATTCACAAATTGATGGCAGAAGTGTGCCGACAGGTATGAAATTTGCAGTTTCATATGGAAATAACAAAGTTCCATTTACCATCAATGGTGCAATAGGTATTACACAGATTTACCCGGTCTTAGCTGGTATAGCATCCGCTATTGCTTTGGGCGGGAAACTTCAAGATTTAGCCAATGTATATGATGATTACGAAGTGCCACGTGGGAGAATGTGCACTATTCCTGCTATAAAAGGGGCCATAATAATTGATGATAGTTATAATTCTTCACCTGTGGCAGTAGATATTGCCTTACGAACGTTAAAGAGGGTAAGTGGAAAGCGTCGTATAGTGGCGCTTGGAGACATGAGAGAACTTGGAAGTTACGCCAAAGATGAACATTTGAAAGTAGGGAAGTTAGTTGCAGAAACTGCAGACATTTTGATAACTGTGGGAATACTTTCGCGACATATTGCCGAAGGCGCCTTGAATAACAAAATGGACGAAAAAAATATTTATCAATTTGAAGATTCAGAGAAAGCGGGAAAATTCCTAGAAACTATTTTAAAAGAAGGGGATATTGTTTTGGTGAAGGGCTCGCAAAATACCATTTTCATGGAGAGATTAGTGGAAGAAATAATGTTGCACCCAGAAGATAAAGAAAAACTTTTAGTAAGACAGGAATCAGAATGGAAGTCCCGTTAACGATAAACTTCTTCTTGAAAAAAGCTGTATATTATGTTAACTTCTTAATTATGAACACACCCCAAAAAGGAACCTTTAGGCATATAGTTTTTAAAGATGGCGATACTTGGTATGCCGTTGCTTTAGAGTTCAATATTGTTGAATCAAGTGATGATCCAAAACTTGCTTTTATGGGTTTGATGCAAGCTGTAAGTGGTTACATTCAGTCATTAAAGAAATTAAAAGGAGCAAGATTTTCTCCACTAAATCAAAAGTCAGATTTAGAATATGAGAAACTTTGGGCAAATCTTAACTCTCCTAAACTCGTCAAATCTCCGTTTCAAATAGACATGTTTGGTGTATCAAGAGTTTAATGCCAAAAGGCTTAGTAAATTGGACTTTTAATGACGTTGTTGGTGTTTTAAAAGAACACGGCTTTCAACTTAACTATGTAAATTCAAGTCATTATTATTATACTGGTCATTATGGGAAAATTTTGCGGCAGGTCTGTGTACCTTTCCATGGTAAAAAAACTCTAAAACCGAGAACTCTTAAAGGTATTATTATTCAATCGGGGATACCAAAAGAAAGATGGTTGGAGCAATAGAAAATACTATTTTTATGGAGCGTCTGGTGGAAGAAATAATGTTGCACCCAGAAGATAAAGAAAAATTTTTGGTGAGACAGGAAGGGGAGTGGAGGAAATAAATTTATGTGCGGTCAGAGATGATTCGCTCACTCCCGACCAAGTTTCTGAATGTGATGTAATTATACAGTTTGCACGAACTTATTTTGAACAAAAGGGCTGATGTCCCACGCGCTCCGCGCGTGGTGCCGCTTCCGCTTCGGATTTCTGCATTGCAAGAGAACGGCGGCACTCATCCTTTAGTCATGCGCCCTAGCGGAAATGCCAGAGGCCTCTATTGTTTTTCTAAAAAATGCTACAATAGCGATGGTAGGTTGACTGCGCGAGCGGCAGCCCTGAAGCAGCGCCACAACTACGGTGACCCACTGCGTTTGTGCGAGAGCGATCTCGCTTGCTGGGATTGGCAAAATCATGCTGAACGGTTCCTAGGTCTTTTCTGCCAGCCATTCGGGAATGAGCTGGATCCCGCGTTAAAGACGGCAAGGAGATTAACAGATGTACCCGCCCAAAAACTCTGTCCATAGAAGACTTTGAAATTCCGGCATTGGCCGGAGTTTTTGCTTTTTGTGCTTGCCCCAAACCCTCCGAGCGCGCACATCCCGCCCGCGAAAGACAAAAGGGATCGCGGGCGGGACTCCCTTCTAGGACTTACAATGCTCCAACCTTTTTCCGCATTTTATCAATAAACTGGGTCTTGAATGTAATATAAGTTTGTTCACCTTCTCGACGTTGCTCCATATAACTTGGGAGAGGATGTCGCTTGTGTATTTCAGAGTCATCCGTGTCAGCTTCAACTCTCAGTCCCGGCAAAGGCATAATCCGTTGGGCAACCGCTTTTCCAACCTCCTTTCCACCCTTCTTAAATCTCAAGTGTATTGTCCATATACTCAAGAACGGATGTTCGCTCTTCACATTATTTCTAAGCAGATTAATCCACTCCTCGCTTTTTTCGTGATTTACAAAGACTAACAAACTAAACTTTACTGGCTTGTCGCCATACTGTTTCTGTTTCTTCTCAACAACTTTTAGGGCTTCGTCAAAAGATTTGAAATGGGGGTAAATGCCGGCTAGCTCTACAGACTCCATCTTCATATCGTCAGGATTTTCTGCAAAAGATATAAAATCAAAATCTGGGTAAGCTCTAGTAGCTTGGTCGTACTGCGCCAACCACCAATCTCTCCGTAGATATTGCTTTAAGGTAAGAGTGAAGAAATATGCCGCGAATCCCTCTCGGGCTTTTTTCACTTCCTCATCCGAGCTTGTAAAGAATTTTTCAGCGCCAATTTTTTCTAAAACCTTACCAACTTGATCTAGAAGTGTATGTGGATGTGCAAAAAATATTCCTGTCATAATTATTCCGCTTCATATTACCGATTTCCTTTTGCTCGATTGTGTGTCTTACACAACATCTCACAATTCTTTGCTGAAGTCGCACCACCTTTAATCCAGGCTGATACATGATCTGCCTCCATCTCCCCAAAACTCCAAATCTTGCTCTTGTTAGCATCATGTCCAATAGCACAATGTGAGCAGTTTGATTTCTCTTTAGTTTCAGCTTCGCTAGTTTGCTTTGCGTAAACAG
>JBBTUX010000015.1:0-4341 GCA_038063555.1 Patescibacteria group bacterium
AACTTTCTGGGAAGTTAAAAAAACTTTGGGCTTGTTCCCTTGGTTATGAATATCGCCTAGTTTTTACTTTTGATCGAGAAAAGGTTTATCTTGTTGATATCGGGACACATGACGAAGTGTATTGATTTTTATTCATAATTCCTAAAAATCATGATTCATATCTATTAATTCATGAAAATCCTTTTTGATTTTTTGCCAATAATCGCGTTTTTTATTGTCTTCAAGTGGCAAGGAATATATGCGGCGACCGCAGTCGCGATTTTCCTGACCGCGGCAATTATTCTCTTGCAGGTTTTACGAAAACAAAAAGTAGCTCCAGCAATGTGGATTAGTTTGATTATTATAGTTTTATTTGGTGGGGCAACGATTTTATTGCACAATGAGTGGTTTATAAAATGGAAGCCGACCATTCTTTATTGGATTTTCGCTACCATTTTAATAATTGGAGAATTATTTTTTAATAAAAATTTAATTAAAAAGTTGGTGGACACGAATATAGATTTGCCAGACCCAGTTTGGAAAAATTTGATTTGGACATGGAGTTCATTTTTTGTGATAGTTGGTTTTATAAATATAACTGTGGCTTACACCTTTTCCACCGAAACCTGGGTTAACTTCAAACTTTTTGGGCTACTTTCCCTGACTTTAATTTTCGCTGTGGTTCAAGGATTCTATATAAGTAAATTTGTAAATGATAAGTAAAAATTGCTGAATTCAAATTGATTTTGGGAAAAAGGAGCTCAATTTACCATTAGGAGCATTTAGAAAACCTTGTATAAAGAAAAGTAACATTTCAGACATAACTTACAAAAATGGTTTTAATCACGGGACTTGCATGTTAAGGGTTTTTAATAGGGATGGAGCTGAAAAAGTATTGATGGCTATCAAATACTTGCGTGAAGAGATTTCTTCACTATGATAATGAGTGCGCCCATAGCTTAATGGTAAAGCTTTCGTCTTATACACGAATGAGTGGGGGTCCGATTCCCTCTGGGCGCACTAAATTTTTATTCAAAGTGCAGAACTTTTGTTTTTTCAAGGAGGCGGGTTGCAAGTGTCGGGTATTTGGAGAGGGTAGAATCTTCCTCAATTAGCCGCGCGGCCTCCAGCCGCGCGGCCTCCACCATTTTTATATTGCGAATCGCTTCCATTCCAACATCCGTTACCCCCCATTGTTTATTGCCCATAAGCTCCCCCGAGCCACGCAATTTCAAATCATACTCGGCTAATTCAAAACCACTTTTGGCGGTTTTAAGAGCCTTCAATCTATCTTTAGTTTTCTCACCAACTTTTTCGGTAAAGACATAACAATAGGCCTGATAACTGCTTCTTAAGACCCGACCACGCAATTGATGAAGTTGAGCTAAGCCAAAGCGTTCCGCTCCCTCAATTACTATCACTGTTGCGTTTGGCACATTTACTCCAACTTCAACAACCGAGGTTGCAACTAAAATATCAATTTTCTTATCCTTAAAATTTTGCATCATTTCATCTTTATCTTTTGGTTTCATCTTGCTGTGCAGAATCCCTATTTCATATTCTGTGAAAATATCTTTTTTAAGACGTTTAGCTTCGGCGCTGACCGACTTTGCTAAAAGAACCATTTCTTTTGCCGTATCCGGCTCTTCAATTCTTGGGCAGATTACATAAGCTTGGCGTCCTTTCTTCAACTCCTTTTTTATTTTTTCATAGGCCTCCGGCCTTTTACTTGGTAAAACAAGCTCGGTAATTATTTGTTTTCGCCCCGCTGGCATTTCATCCAAAAGTGTTAAATCCAAATCACCATAAATTGTTAGAGCCAGAGTTCTTGGTATTGGCGTTGCTGTCATAGACAATAGATGCGGCACTGGTTCCACCTTTTTAGCTAATTTTTGTCTTTGTTTGGTGCCGAAGCGATGTTGTTCATCGATAATCGTTAAACCTAAATTTTTAAATGTAACTGACTTTTGAATAAGGGCATGTGTGCCAATAAGGATTAGAATATCGCCTTCTTTGACCCATTTTAAGAGTTGATTGCGAGAAATTGCGGTTGCTCCGTCAGCGTCAATTTTGGAAGGAAACTTGAGACAGCTAGAACTTGTAATGAGGCCAATTTGAATAGGCAGGTGTTTAAAATATTGAATAAAGTTTTCAAAATGTTGCTTAGCCAATATTTCTGTTGGCGCCATATAAGCGATTTGGAGTTTCCCGATTCCGCGGACATCGGCTCTGTTTGTGACGGTCGCAAAGGAAACAGTTGCCGCCACAGCCGTTTTACCACTTCCCACATCTCCTTCGAGTAATCGCGCCATTGGGTGGGGTTTTTTGAAGTCATTTAATATAGCTTCGATGGCTTTATTTTGCGCGCTTGTCGTCTCAAAGGGGAAACGTTTAAGAAACTCTTCTATTTTTTCTTTTGGCACTTCTATTTTGTATCCTTGATGCTTTTGATAATCTTTTTTTTCTCGATTTACAGCAAGTTGAATATAGAAAACTTCTTCAAAAGAAAAACGTTTGCGAGCGGAAATATAATCATTTTGCGTTTTGGGTGAGTGAATCCAAATCAGGGCTGTTTTTAAAGTTGGTAAATTATATTTGGAGAGTATTTCTTTGGGTATTGGGTCAATTAGTTTTTCCAGTATGCCGCTCCTAAATATTTTTTGTATGGAGTGGTAAAACCATTTTGAAGAAATACCTCTAGTTTCAGGATAAATCGGATAAGTTATGTAGGTTTCTTCTTTTCCCCCTCCATTATTATTAAAGAGAGATGAGCCAATCTGTCCCGGAAGCTCGGGGACCTCCTTTACCTCTGGGTTTGCTATATAGCGCTCACCTTTACGGGACATTATTTTCCCAGAAATTCTCACAAAAGTTTTTTCTCTAAGCATTTTGGCCAAGTACGGTTGATTAAACCAAATTAATTTAATCGTTTCTGTGCCATCGTTTAAATACCCCTCGGCAACTGCGATTCGTTTTTTAAATGTTTTAGATAGTGAGAGGGATTCTATTTTTCCGTACCAAACTCCACTTACTCCCTCTCTACTATTCTTGAGGGCTTGGCTTGGCGAGAATTTTTCAAAACGAGTGGGGAAATGATAAATAAGGTCTTGAACAGTAGAAATAGAAAGACGTTTAAACGCTTTTTTTTGCAATTCATTAAGCCTAAAGGATTCCGAAAACGGAGTATCTGTAAGCATATTCATTTTAATAAACTACTCAACCGTAATAGCGGCGGTATCGGTTTTTTTATTGTTGTTGTAATAAATGAAAGTGCCTTTGCGATTGAAGGTGAAGTCATAGTAGCCACCTTTTCCAACAGATTTCCCTTGATCAAATTCAGAAAAACCACTTCCGCTTGGTGTCGCCATAACATACATGCTCGCTCCCGCCTGATTTATAAAGCGAACGGATTGACCTGTTTTAATGGTTAAATTACTTGGGCTAAATCCCGATGAGTAATAATTAATAGTGTAATCAGTTTTAGTGTTCGGTGTAACGGTATTACTCGTTGATGGTTTGGGCGCAACAGTTGTTTTGCTTGTTGTTGTGGTTTTGGCAGGAATTTCGGTTTTTGCTTCCTCTTTGTTAATTACTGGATTTAAATCAGTAGTTTTTTTCTGCTCGCCTTTGAAAGCTTTGGTGCCTAAAACAACCAAAGTGATGGCAACGACGATGGAGGCGGTTATTAAAATGAAAGAACGTGGACTGTCTAACATATATTTTGTTGATTAATTTACCCCGTTAGAGAAAATTTCGTTTGAAATATATTCTCTAAATTAATATATAAATTGATAAGGGATTTAATGCCTCGTTTGAGTCTTTCTCTAACGGGGTTAACTAAAATGATAGTAATAAAGAGATGTTTTTACAAGACACATTAGTGCGTAGTGGAAGTGGCTGTTGTTGTGCTAGTGGCACTCATGTTTATTGTAGTAGTTTCACTTTTTTCATTTATTGAAAAAGGGTTCTCAAGGATAGTCGGTTTGTTTTGGAAAAAAGTTTTGTATATTACACCCAATACAACGGCAAGAAGAAAGCCAAGCGTAAATATAATAATTTTTTTCATATAAGGGTATTATACCCAGATTGTTTAGTAATATATAAAATTGAAAAAGTGTCTGTTTTGCGTTATGGTTGCTTTGTTTGGAGAGGTGGCTGAGTGGTCGAAAGCGGCACCGTGCTAAGGTGTTAGGGGAGCAATCCTCTCGTGGGTTCGAATCCCACCCTCTCCGCCAAGTATCACGTTCGCTTAAATCAGAAAAATTTTCTGGACGGCTTCGCCGTTCTAAATTGTATTTGGCGGGGATTTTCCAAACGTTTTTCAACTCCAAAGAAAGCGTCCGTTCCGAAATGCGGAAGTTC
>JBBTUX010000016.1:0-33848 GCA_038063555.1 Patescibacteria group bacterium
AAGCCTTATTGCTAACTTACGGCTGCTTTTTTGCCTAGTTCCTTGGGGAAATCTCACTCGTTCGCCTTAGTCTACTCGACTCGACCACCTGTGTCGGTTTTCGGTACGGATTTCACACGTTTAACTCTAGAAGTTTTTCTGGGAAGGCTCTTCAAAAAAATTAATCTTAGGTTGCCCTAAAAAATTTAGATTCTTTCGCATATTAGTATTTAAACTAATTTCCGGGATTTGCCTCGAAAATTATGCTAAGGGTTTCTACACCAATCCAATAAGATGCTTTTTCTTTTATCCTCCGTCACTCCAATCGAAAACGCGCGAAAGCTACGAAATATTAATCGTATGTCCATCGGGTTCGGTTTTCACCATCCCCTTAGGCCCGGCTAACCCTTCGATGATAACCATCGCGAAGGAAACCTTAGTCTTACGGCGTGCGGGTTTCTCACCCGCATTGTGGTTACTTGTGCCAACATTCTCTCTTCCATACGCTCCAGAGTCGGTTACCCTCCTCCTTCATAGCAGAATGGAATGCTCTCCTACCACTTACTTCATTCGAAAACAAAATAAGTCCTCAGTTTCGGTACTACGTTTAGCCCCGATTATCTGCGGCGCGACTTCTCTCGATGAGTGAGCTGTTACGCTTTCTTTCAATGATGGCTGCTTCTAAGCCAACATCCTCATTGTCAATGAAAAATCACCTCCTTAAGCGCACTTAACGTAAATTTAGGGACCTTAACTTGAGATCTGGGCTCTTTCCCTCTAGACCAGTGAAGCTTAGCCCCCACGGTCTTACTGCCGTACTATAACTCTTAGTATTCGGAGTTTGATAGGATTAACGAGATTTCTCCCTATTTAATCCTTCCAGTGCTCTACCCCTAAGAGGACCATACGACGCTATCCCAAAAGATATTTCGGAGAGAACCAGCTATTACCAGGTTCGATTAGCTTTTCACTCCTACCCACAAGTCATCCGATGGGGTTGAACTTCCAACCGGTTCGGGCCTCCATCTGTCTTTCGACAAACTTCACCCTGCTCATGGGTAGCTCACCTGGCTTCGGGTCTAATGCATACTATAGACGCGCTATTAACACTCGGTTTCCCTGTGACTCCACTCTCGCGAGCTTAGTCAAACAGTTTGCATTAACTCGTTGGCTCATTCTTCAATAGGCACGCCATGGCCAAGCATCACGCTACGCGCGATGTGAGTTAAGAGTCACGAGTTTAAGAGTGCAAATTTTTTCTTGCTCATAACTCATAACTCAAATTTCATAACTCACATCACATGCAATGTGATGCTCGGCGCTGACTCCTTGTAAACATATGGTTTCAGATCTATTTCACTCCCTTTACCAGGGTTCTTTTCACCTTTCCCTCACGGTACTTGTTCACTATCGGTCTTCTAAGATATTTAGCCTTGCCGGTTAGTTCCGGCGGGTTCACTCAAGCTTTTCGTGTCCTGAGTTACTCAAGAATGACAACAAAAAAGATTGCAATAATTTCAAATACGGGACTATTACCCCCTAGGGTTTTGCTTTCCAGCAAATTCTTTTATTATGCAATTTTTTAACTTTTCTGACATAAATGTCACGTTGTCACCTTACAACCCCCAACCTTTAATTGAATCCCCGTTAAGGGACTCAATTAAAGGTTGGGTTTGGGCTTATTCGTGTTCGCTCGCCGCTACTTACGAAATAACAATTGTTCTCTTTTCCTCCTGTTACTGAGATGTTTCACTTCACAGGGTTTGCTCCAATACATCACGCTACGCGCGATGTGAGTTAAGAGCCACGAGTTAAGAGTTAAGAATTTTTCTTGCTCGTAACTCATAACTCAAATTTCATAACTCACATCACATGCAATGTGATGTACTGGTCTTCGCATTTTATGCAAAGGGGTTTCCCCATTCGGAAATCTCCGGATCAAAGGTTACTCGACACCTCCCCGAAGCTTATCGCAGTTATGCTACGTCCTTCATCGCTCTTAGAAACCAAGGCATCCACCATACGCTCTTATATTTCCTATGCGGAAATTTAAAAACCGTTCACCCCTCTTTGTCCTATTGAAAAAAGCAAAGAGAGACTAGCCCCCTCCCTAATTTTGCAGCCGAATGAAATATTAACGAAGAATCCGAAAAATAAATTCGAAATCTAAATAACTTTAAGTTCAGTTACAAAATTAGGGAGGGGGACTTTTTGTTTCTTATGTATCTAGGCGACACATAAGAAACGTCCTAGCACTTATTTTCCTTTCGGAAAATAAGTGCTAGGTGAATGAGATATTACTCAATGATACTTGTCATCCCGAATTTTACTTCGGGACTGCCATCGCACATTAATTTACTACCTGCGTGCAATGGACTTTTTTCCAGACTCCACATCCAATAAAGACCCCTAAGTCTTAAAAGTGGGCTGGCATTCTTTTATCAAAGTATCAATCGTTCAGTCGTGTTCACCCTTCGATTTCGCTCAGGGTCCTCAAAAAATATAGTCGCCTAAAGTTTCCTATTGGCTCATTATTTTTTGGGAAACAAAAAACCGCCTAGGGCGGTATCACGGAAAAAACCGCGAAGATCGCCTTCAACTACTGCTTCTTGTTTTTGTATACATCAGTTGGAAGAGTATATATTATGCCGTATATGGGTGTCAACAACATAGACGATAACAACATAGACGATATAGACGCGTAACCCCCAAAACCCCAGCAATTGCTGGGGTTTTGGGGGAGGATCTCTCCTTTGCATCAAATTATGTCAAGGTGACACCTTGACATTTATACTTATGTTAAACACTCGGTGTTGCACATTGTTATTCGCTTTTGATAAGTGAAGGATCGTTAACTCCCAAACTTAAACTCCATTCTTCTGGGGGCCAATCAATTACCACGCTATCATTACGCCACACAAGAAACGGGATTTTTGTTTCTAAATAAAAATCTTCTGCCCTTTTCATACCTTTCCAAAGAAATACACGCTTATCTTTTAATTCCTCTGGATAAGTGCTCGGATTTGCTATCCAAGCTCTAACTTGTTCATCGTCAACACCGCACGTACGATCAAGAAGGTTATTTGATTTTAACTTTTCGTATACATCGGAATGTTGCCAAACTCTTTTACTCTCTGGAGGGAGGTGTAAATGAGCTTTGTAACCATTGGAGCTCCAAATATAATGGTCCTCCTTATCTTCCTTTTCTTGTCTTTGCCTTTCTTTTATTTCATTTTCTTCTCTATTCTTTCTATTTTTTATATTTTGCTGTAAGTTGCTCGGTACAATTAACTTGCCATCTGGAGTCATGTCTGCCCCCTCATTAATCATTTGGGCATCCTCAAGAACCCTACTTTTTTGCATCTTTGAAAGTTCTTCTGGAGTATAATCAAATTTTTCAGTCATAGTTTTATCCTTAATTTCTATACTTAAATTCTACCCCCCCCCATAAAAAATACAAGCCCAGCCCCAGTTCTTCACAGAACCAGGGCTGGTCTCAAACATTTTTATTTTTCTCTGATCGTAAACTACTCGTTACAAACTGATCACTAATTTTAGCTCTGAATAAGAGTTAGAAGTTTCGCTTCTACTTCATCTGTTACGGTGATTTTCGCTTTTTCCACAAAAACAACATTTCTTTTATCAAAATCCATTGTTCGTACCTGATCGGCAAGAATTGAGCCTTTAATATAAGTACCCGCAAAGGCAACTTCAAAAACATGTCCTTTGACTTTTGATGTTATTGGACAAATAAGAGCTCGATTGCTCACTAGGTTATACTTGTCTGGAGAAATAATAATTGCTGGCCTGCGTCCACCTTGTTCATGACCTTTGACGGGATCAAAATCAATCCACACAATATCACCTCGGCTTGGAATATATTTTACTTTGGCCACGGTGGAAGTATTTCATTGCCCACATCTGGCCCCCAATCAACTAACTCGTGTTTATTTTTTATATCAAAATCTTTAAGCAATTCATCAAGGGTATACTTCGGTTTTTTAGCATAACTTAACACAATTGAATTATCTTCAACAGAAAATGTTACCGAGCTACCTTCACTAAGTTGTGTTTCCTTTAATATTCCTTTTGGGATACGCACAGCATAACTATTGCCCCACTTTTGTACTTTTGTAGTCATAAAATGAGTATATACAATGTAGATACTAAAGTCAAGCAAAAATCGGCCACTCGGCCGATTTTTGCTTGACTTTTTCTTAAAGCTAAAACCTAATAGCTACCTGCCCGCAACTTCGCTTGCTGAAGCAGGCGGGGAAACTAGAAGATAATTTAACCTTGATTTCCGTGATTGGATATTTCTTTGCGCACCCTATCAATTACTTGAGAAGCGGCTTCTTGTCCACCAAATCCAAAAGCAAGTCCTAGCGCAATAGAAAGCGCCACCACTACTCCTGTGAATAAGGTTTGGAGATATATCGCGCCAATGCCAAGTTGAGAAAGGGCAACAATGAAAGCAAATGTCCAAACGGACCAACGGGAAAGATTGCCAAGAAAATTTGCTGATGAGAGACTAGCAGCTTTAGCACCTCCAGAAACAACTTTTTGTATTGCTTCAGCAACAACACCCCCAACGAGTAACACTAATACAGCAACTATGACTTGTGGTAAATATCCAGCAACTACCTGAACCAAAAATTGATTCACATAAGTAAGACCCAAGACATCAAGCGCGGCGATTAAGAAAACAACCACCACAAACCACTCTACAAGCATCCCCAAGAATGCACCTATATCTAATTTAAAACCAGCTTTGTTTACCAAACCACCAATACCAGCTCCTTCAAGAGCGTGGTCAATTTTCATGGTTTTGATAACACGGGCAACGACATTTCCTAAAAGAGAGCCGACTACCCAGCCGGCGAGAAATATCACCACCGCCACTATCAAGTTAGGAATGAAACCAACTACACCAGCCCCAACTTGTTGAAACTTGAGAACCAAGGTGTCACCCCATGTCGTCAACGGATTATACATCATGTACTTTTTAGTTGCCTTTTTGGCAACGATAAACTATTAAAAACTTATAATATAGCGGTTTCCCGCCGACTTGTTTTATTAATTATAACTACCTAAATGATAGCACCGCCTATATTTAGATGCTTCCCCTTATGTGGATATCCCCAAATCTCCTCAAATCACCCTATAACTCCTATTTTATTGAGCAATTTCTCGTGAGGATAATCCAAAACATCCCGAATAAGGCGGTCATAGACGCCTAAACGATAGTTAAAATCTGGTGTTTCAAAAAAAGCGTAGCGAATCTCCCTACCAATTTCCGCTTCTATATTCTTAACTGTTCTTTCTAAGATTTTTTTATCAAATCTGTCTCCTACCACCATTAGGTCTAGTCGGCTTTCAGGTTCTTGCATAAAAATTCCAGAAGTTACAATAAGCTTCATTCTTCCAGCTCTTCCAATTTTCCTAATCAAAGCATCTCCGTAAAAGGAGGTGCTTCTTAGAAGCATTGTTTTAAACTGAGAGATAAAAGGAAAACTGGGGTTAAAAACAAAACCATTAAATTTTTTCTTTACAGAAATTTTTTTTCTACCTTTTTTTATTTTTATTTCTCTAACTAATACTCTATTTTTTATGAAATTTACTTTAACCAATGATTTTATTTCTTTGCGAACACGATTAACGCTTACTCTGGTTTTTTTTGCAACTTCTTCTATTGTAAAAGAATTTTCTTCGTTAAAAATAAAAAGTCGCATAAGTTTAACTTTTCCAGCTCCACCAAGTAATTTTTCTAGAATTTCCATCCCGTTAGAAATAGGAAACTTGGTTAGACCAAGCTTCCGTAGCTTAATTGATAATAATCTTCAAACCATTTCTGTAATTTATTTTGTAAATTTATATATAACATAAACGTATGATTTCTAACGGGATCCAAGTTAACTTATAGTAACAAAGTAAATCTTTTTAGAGAAATAGAAAAAGTAATTAGACCACACAACAAAAAATCCGCTTTCGCGGATTTTTTGTAACATTTCGGAGAAACTTATTTTAATTCGACTTGTCACACATTCCGCCTTAGGCGGATGCGCGACCCCACCTCGGCAACTTCGTGCCTCTGGTCGAAAGTTGAGCTATTTAAGCTCAACTTTGCCCACATGTTCTTTGTTCGTCGTCACTCACAAAGCCGTGCAAGCCCCGTCTCATTTCCGCGCACTGCTGTGCACGGCCTCCGCCAAGCTCGGGCATTGCGACCGTAAGGTTGAATTAAAATATTATTTTAATTCAACCTTACCTCCGGCTTCCTCCACCTTTTTCTTAAGAGCTTCGGCCTCCTCTTTCTTCATACTAGATTTTAGCATTGAAGGAACGCCGTCAACTAAAGCTTTTGCCTCACCCAAGCCAAGGGCGAGAACTTCCTTAACAACTTTTATAATTGCAATCTTGTTTGCGCCAGCATCTTTAAGTTCAACGTCGTATGTACTTTTCTCATCTGCTACGGGAGCGGTGGCGCCTGGCGCTACAACGGCAACCGCCGCGGCTGAAACTCCAAACTTTTCTTCCAAATGCTTAACCAATTCGTGCAAATCAAGCACACTCATTTTTTCGATCGAGTGAACAAAATCCTTAAATTTTGCTGGAGTCTCAACTTTATTTTCTTCTGACATATTTTTAATTATTTTAGTTACTAATCCCGACGTTTCAGTCGGGACTCCGACTTTACGTCGGAGTTATTTCTTTTTTGCAATTTCATTAAGCGCTAATACTAATCCTTGAATCGGAGAGTTTATTAGATTAACAAATTGACCGTGAAGAACTTGTAGAGGAGGAATAGTTGCAATTCCAAGCATTTCCTCTTTACTCATATATCTTCCCCCAAAAATCCCACCGACAATCGATAAAATGTCTTTGAATTTTCTCTGGAAAGAAAAAATTTCACGAGCGGGAGCAACCAAATCCTCACCATAGGCAACAGCTACTTCACCCAAAAGTTCTGGTAATTCTCCAGTTGTTTTACTATTAGACAAAGCTCTTCGTAAAAGAGTTTTCTTAATAATCCCAAAACCAACATCGTTTTTCTTCAATTCTTTACGCATTATATTTGCCTCATTCACCTTTAAACCTTTGAAATTAACAAAAACTAGCGATTGTGATTTTTTCAGAATTTCATCGGTTTTTTCTACAATTTCTTTTTTCTTTTGTTTGCTTATAGGCATTGAATTTTTAATGAGCGAAGCGAATATATAAAATTCCGATCCAGCACCTATTTTGTTTTCACAAAATAGGTGCTGGATGTAAAAAAATATACTCGTTTACACTCGTTATTTTTAAACAGGCCTCTCTTAGAGAATCGACCCTGCACAGGTCCGTTTTATGTCTGCTTTCGGCAGACGACCTATGGTCTTCGTGGCCAGTTCAAAGATATTAATTTTAATAGAAAAAAAAGTCAACTACTTTTCTTTTTACTGCTTCCTATGTGAAGCGTCTCTTTTATTTTTTGAACCCTTTTTTTTATTCTATTTTTCGTTTCGACATATGCAGCCATTTTCTCCTCAGGGGTTCTTACGTCAGGATAATTGCTTTTTATACTAGGATTTTTTTTAGTTCTCCCATAATTTTTACCTTGAATAGTGCGAATTTTTAATTCCGGTTTTTCTGATTCTGTCTTAGAAGAAGGGTCCCCCAATTCTTTCATAAGTTCCTTTTGTTCAGGAGTTAATTCGTTCTTTGGTAAAATTTCAAATTTGAAATTTTCTTTGGACATATTGAATCTAATTCACCCCACAAGAGCCACTTGTTTTTTCTGGACTTCCTTTGCTTTCCGCTTCAAGTTTTAATCCTTCCGCCTTCCAACCAATCATATTGGCCACTATTTGAAGAAATGTTCCAAAAGCTGAAATGGCAAGGGCTAAAATAACCCACCAAAACCATTGATAGAAATAGTAGTAGAAGAAAACCAGAGAAAAAGCTGACCAAACTCCAAAACACCACGGGCAAATCAAAAGTTCATAGGCAGTTTTCAATGGACCGCTTTCAAAAGTGGATAGTGGTTCTCTTATGAACTTGGTAACTTTGTCATAAACAAAAAGCCGCACCACGCGAAAAGTGGCCAAAGCTATAAGAAAAAAGTCAAAGTGATTTATGGTTGTTGGTAAACCATTAAATTTTTTAATTATTGAATAGGTGGCAAAAACTATTAAGGCGACAAAAAATACCGAGTAAAAGAAGTTCCACTTATACTGGCTGTATCGATTTTCCTGCTCTAGCATATGAGTATTCTACAATTCAAACCAAAAAACAAATAATCAAGGTCCGACCTTGATTATTTTGTTTTCATCTCTGTTTAAAGAAAGCCACCAATTGACATATTCCTTAAAATCCTTTGGCTTTTCAAAATATCCTGGAAAAGAATCTTTGTTTATTATTTTGTAAACAACCCTGTTAACTCCAAGATAGTCAAGATAACTTGAAAATTGATACTTTTTTAAAAAATCAATAGCCAGATATTTCTTCGTAATACCTGTTTCTTTCCATGTTGGCTCCAGAAGTTTAACTGGATTTAAATGTACATAAGCAAATAAATATTTTAAATATTCGTCAGTATCAACGTGCCTTGCTTTAAATTTACTTTCAAACAATGACCCTGTCCTTTCATACTTAGCATTAAAATACATTGAATACCCCGTAAGAAGTTTTTTCATAAAACGGCTGATACCATTTTCAGATTTTTCTCTAATCATTAGATGAAAATGATTGGGCATAAGACAGTATGCGCCAATATCAACAAGACTTCTATCAGAAATGCCTACTGCATCAAACAAGTCCATCAAGGTCCGACCTTGATTTTGTTGAAAATTACTTAAGTGGACACATTTGCTATTGTTAGAAACATATAAAAGAACCTGAAATCTTTTACGATCATTATCGTCAAGAAAAATATTTCTTTTATCAGTACCCCTACTATAAATATGATAAAATTCTCCAACAGAAAATGAGAATTTTCGATTCATATTTTAATTGTAGCAAGGTCCGACCTTGATATCAAGGTCGGACCTTGCTTAGTGGACCTTGCTCTTGAAATTCTGTAATCTTACATTTAGCTGGTTGCGTTTATAATGCTCAAAACTTTTGATAAAACCAGAAAAATCCCGAAACTAAAGGTTATGACCCCCAAGAAAAAAATAGTCTGCCTAAAAAAGGTTTTAGTGAATAAGTTTTTCATTCTATTTTTTTAAACAGCCAATAATCAAGGTCCGACCTTGATTATTGGGCATTGTTTGAAAAATGTTTTAGTAAAAAGATTCTTCATTTTAAATTGTGTTTGAACTTAATTAGAAGTAAGCATTTTATCTATTTCAGAAACCAAATCATTGTTTAGAGTTTTCTCGGCAATAACTTTTGCCTCGTTCAGTGTTTTCTTGAAATTATCCACGCCTCCTTTCTCCTTATAATATAAAGCCAAATCAATATATAACTCTGCGGCGTTTGGATTTTTAAGAATACCCTCTTTAAGAATGTCTCTGGCTTTTGTCGTGTTTTGCAAATAAGATTGAGAATAGAGATTGAACAAACGCTGATAACCATCACTGTAGGTTGGCTGTATTGAAATAAATTTTTTAAAATTAATTTCCGCTTTTACATAATCTTTAAGATAATAGTGATAAATATTCCCCAAATTGATGTAGGGTACTCCATACCCCGGCGCTATTTTCGTCACATATTCCCAAACAATAACAGCTCCCTCGTAATCACCAATCGCTTTTCTCCAGCTTCCCAAATCAACCCACTGTAAAACATCTTGTGGACTGGCTTTAAGGGTTTTTGATAGTTTTTCAATTTCTGATTTTGACTTTTCATCAGCAACTTCAAATCCAGTTTTTCTATCAAGGTCCGGCGCAACAACATTGGAGGCGTTTGACCCTAAAGGAATTACTTCAATGGTGTAGTCTGGGGTTTCTCCCACTTTTTCAGCGCCCTCCCCAATATCTTTGGGTGATATTTTAATAAAATAAAAAATCCCCGACAAAACAATAAGGAGGGCGGTAAGTCCGTAAATTTTATTTTTTGTCGAAAGCATAGTCACTAGTTATAGCAAATTATTACCTTTCGCACAAAACAAAAAACCCTCTCGCCTATAAAGGCGGAGGGTTTTTTGTTTAACCTTTCCCTAAGGCAAGAGCCCTAGGAAAACACAAGGTGGTTATTAGTTCGCGCTCTGGAAAGTCTGAACGGTGAAGGCAGTGTTGGATGGGAATCCAGGCAAGCCATATCCGTTAGTCCAGTCAAGATTGTTTTGAGTAGCTGCTGTAGCAACCGGAGTCGTGGTTGAGAACGGTGACCAGACAATATTGTCGGTGTTATCCGTACCAGCTTCAACTTCAGTTACTGTGCCCATCAAACTTACCTGTGAAGGGAAGGATGTGTCAGCAAGAAGAGCAAGGGAGACCGAGTCAACAGCAGTCGTTGGGTTGGTCACTGTTGCAGCTCTCAAGATATACGTCTTGGTGCTATTGGCAGGAACAATCTGAGCGTTTGAAGTTCCACTAGAGGTAAGTTCAAGAAGTGTTTCCGAAGCCACCGTGGAAGTTGCAGTGGTATTAAACGCAACTCCATCTCCGTAGAGAGTAAAGGCGTTGATGTTTAAGGTTGCCCCACCTGACGTAGCAATAGACATTGAGAACTTCTGGAAGACGATATCTCTAGTGTTCGGATTGGTTACCGTAAACTTGTAGAGATCGCCTCCAGCAACAAGTGGTCCACCATTGCTTGTGACAGCAACTGTAGGAACTGTTCTGAAGATTCTTGCACCATTCGTGGTTACATCAGCTGTCGTGCCTGAACTGATATTTGACTGTGAAGAAGCTCCTTTAGCATAGTTACCATTGACTCCAACGTTATCACCGTCGTAAGTCATGGCTAGGAATGCGCCTGGAGTGCCTTCGTTCACGTTTTGAGCTGTCAAACTACCTTTAACAGTAAGGAGTATTGATTCTCCAGCGGTAATTAAGGGAGCTGGGGACAAGAGAGTAGAAGTAGCGTTATCAGGAGAAGCGCCGACACCGAATTGTGCGGTACCTATCTGAGTAGCACCATTCCACAAGCTTACTGTGTTGCCAAGAAGGTCAGCCGGTGAGTTTGAGGCAGTATTACCCAATTGAAGGGCAATTTGCTGCAAGTAGACATTCTCAGAAGCTCCGGCTGTAAAGCGTAGTCGAGCAAGCTCAACGTCGTTCACTCCAGCTTGAGCTGTCTTGTAGAGAAGTGATGTGTCATTTGTAACAGTGTAAGAACCAGAAGCAGCGACAGTCATGGTTTGACCGGTTGCTGCTGTAACTGTTTCTGCCACATTATTGCCTGAAGTTACACCCGTGACCGTAATTGAAGGCGCGGCATTTATGCCCCAGGAAACAGTGTCGGAAGCTGAAACCGAGCTGGCCAAATTACACTTGAGATCCAAGGTTTTAACAGTTCCTTTTGGTATCGTTAATGCTTGGTCAAAGGTGAATGTATTATTTGCGTCAGATGCTCCGGCTGGAGTCACAACATTTGTACCAGTGTTCAAAGCTGAACCAGTGTTCAAAGCAGTTACGCCATCAAAGAGCTGACAGGTGGTCACTTCGGTTACCACCATAGTCGCAAATGTCATGGCAAGTGGAATTGAAGAGAATTTTACATCTTCACCCGACTGACTTGCATCCAAGAGAACTTTCGCATAGGTGAAACCTTGCGAACCGGTAATAACGTTTTGAGCAGGTGGTGAGGTTGATATGCTGATACCAAGAGCCGCCCCTCTCACTGTCATCGTGTTCATTACCACTTGCGTGGAAAGTGATGAAAGTGAAATTGTATTACCAGTTGTCTGTCCAGTAACAGTAGTCCATTGTGTGGAAGGCGTGGTTTTAGCAATGTAGGTTCCGCCATTACCGATATCTGAAGCTACTTTACCCTTCAGAGTGTAGATTTTCTTGCCTACAGGATAAGTTACAGTGTCGGTAAAGGTTACTGTCTGAACTAGATCACTAACGTATACACCATCAACCGGACCAGCTACTATGGCTCCGTTTTCGTCGTAGAGCGAAACATTAGTCAAGAGACCAGATCCGCTACCAGTCGTTGAAGCGATAGTAAAGACATGTGATTGAACTGAAATTGGCTCACCTTTTAAGTCAACTTCGTAGCCGCCAAGTACCTGATTAGGAACATTAATTGCAACGTTTTGAGCTGCGATTGACAAAGCCCTGTTAACAGAGGTTACTGAACCGGCTGAAATCGTGATTTTTGTAGCTGAGAAGAAAGGCGTGCCGACAGTGCCGCTTGACGCACAAGAAGTGCTTGAGTTTATGAACTCAGATGCATCTGTAGCAGTTGAAGCGGTAGCATTACAGTTTGATGAAGCTGTAGCTGTAATACCGTAACCGTAAGTTTCACCAGTCATGTAGATATCAGTCGCCTTGTAGATATCAAACTGGGCTGTTCTGGCCGCTGAACTTGAACCTATAAAGTCTCCTTGGATATAAATATCCTTTGAGAGACCTTTATCAATGACAATCCCGCTAGCAAAAGTAGCTGTGTAATACTTACCGTCTGATGACACTACTGTGTCATAAGCTGTTCCGTCTACATAGGTTTTGACGTTCGCAAGGTCGCCTGATCCTGCAGAACCGGTTTGATTCCAGCGAATAGACCATAGACGAACCTTCTCGGCTGAACCAGCAGTAGCGCGAATTCCAGCAAACTTGTAAGCCGCTGTGCCAATTTCCTTGCTAATTCCTGTGCTATTTGGGTCAAAAGAGGAAAGCACTAGAGTTGCAGTACCAAGCGTAAGGGTAGCATTGACTGTGTTCGCCGCTCCCGTAATTGGGAATGAGCCATTAACTGTTGCTGAAGTGTTAACTCCAACGACAGAAAGAGCTGCCACTTGACCTGCATAGTTTGTAAGAGCGGCAGCCATATTACCAGCGATAGTAACTGTTTTTGAAGTACCAGCTTTAACTGTGAAAGGATCACCGACAGTTACTTGGTGATTAGAATTCAAAGTCTTAGCGATACCAAGCTGAATGCCGTTCTCATCAAGAAGGACGACACCGGCAAATACAACGTCTTGCGCAAGACCTGTTCTTTCAACGACAACTCCGCTTACAGTAACGTCGCCGTCACTTGAGGCGGTAAGAGTTACTTTAGTAAATGGAACGCGGTTCGCAGATTGTGGAGCCAAAGAGGCAACTGGTTGAGAAGCGGCCATAACCGTAAGACCACTTCCTGAAGGAGTTGGAGTACCAGGCGTTCCTGGAGTAACTACTCCACCAGTCATTGTATTTAGGACTGCGCGGGTCTTAGGACCTACGTATCCTGCGACTGGAGAGATTCCGTTCTTAGCTTGAAACTTCATAACCGCCGCTTTGGTTTTAGCGCCAAAGTAGGTTGTTTCTGAACCAGGAGCGCCAGCGCCACTTGAAGAAACCATTGTGTCAGCTGACTTGTTGAGAATCATTTGAAGAGTTCTGACTTCACTGTCAGTCATCCCCATTTGAAGATCCTTTGTGAGAGAACCTGTAACCGTTGAACCACCTCCACCTGAAGGCGTGCCGCCAGTTAAAGAAGTTCTTACGTTAGCAACTGTTGCAGAATCGGCTCCGAACGATTGAAGAAGGGAGATGATGCTGTCAACTTGGCTCGTGGACAATGCCGCCGAAGCCGGATTTGCAAACGCAAACACCATTGAGAGACTAATTGCGACTGACGCAACGCCTTTCAAAAGCTTTTTTGATTTTAATAAATTCATAATTAATTTTAACTTTCTAAATAAATAATTTTTACTTTTAAAAAAATTATTTATTAATAAACGAAAAATATTCTTTAGGTTCGACTTCCAAAAAATATTTATCGACTGTCTCAAAAAATTTTGCAAATCTTTTACGAAATTTTTTGGGACAAACACTATTTTATAAATTCTCTAGTTTTCGACACAAGAAATTATAAATTAGCTATCAAGATTTTAATGGGTCATTCAGTAAATTTTTCAGCCAAAAGCAGGTCAAGGAATTTCTGTATTTTACGAGTCTGGAACCCCCGCGTATTTGGGGCGTTCCCAGTATTAAATTTTCAAGGTTCCTCCCTTTCTGTATAAATTCTTCTTCCCCTAAAATCCCTTAGGGAAAAATTGCATTACGGCAAACACAGGCCAAGTCGCAATTAAAAACGGCAACCTAAACCTATAAGGAGAATTATACGTTTTTCAGAAAATACCTGCAAAAGCAGGTTTGTGGATAACCGCTTTTAAAACCCCAAAAACTAATTTCTTGAGAAATCGGCTTATTAAAGCTTATTTTGTCAGTAATACCCACGGAGAGAATGTTCGCATAAATGGGTGAAAAAGTCAATCTAATGTTGTAAAACAAAGATGCTTTGGCAAAACTTAAAAAATGAAATGACTAAAAATAAGCCTAAAACATTGAATCAACAACGCAGAAAAAGATTTGTATATCTGTCCATTTTAATTAAAGAGGGTGCGGGTCAAACCGGCTTTTTTAGCGCAAAGAATATCTGCTCCAGCGACGCTCCCCCTCTCTTTTTAGGGTTCCAGAATATACTAAGCTCGCAAGTTCCCTTTGAATTGTCTTTTCGCTTATGTTTTGGACAATATTTGAAATATCTTTTATAGTCACAGACTTATTGTCTTTTATTATATTAATTATTGATTTTGTCCTTTCTGAATTATCTTTTGTCTTTAATTCTTTATTTGTTTTAGCCAAATAAGAACTAGCATTTTCCTTTCTTAGGGGTTCTCCACTTGGTTTTAAAGCGCCCGAAACCATACTATTTTGTTTATTATAAAGGTCATTTCTATAGGACAATTCAATGTCTTTTAGATTACTTTTTACAATGCTCCTAGCGCCATGTCTTTTTTGCAATATTTCCCTTATATTTTTCTCAAGATGATCAGTGTCCTTATCAAAAAAATATTCGCTCTCAAGCTCTTTTTCTAGATTCTCATTGAATAAAACCGGTTTGGCTTTACTTATTATGTTTGCCACAAGTGAGTATTCAGAAATCAGAATTTTAGCGTTATTTTCTGACAAATAATTAAGAGAAGAGGTGGTTTCAATCAGTGAAGAAATTATCAGTATTTTTTCCAATACCAAGTTTCTATGAGTTGCACTTCCTTCCATAAAAAACTTTATTCCACTACTCAAAATTTCAACCGAAAATATCAACATGTCCTTTACTAAAGAGTTGGCCTGATTGTCCTTAGTGAGAACCGCTACGGCTTTTAGAAGTTTATTTAATTTGTTGTAACAAAAAAAGAATATCTTGTCCTTTTCAAATTGAGCTATATTCTCTATATTATTTGCTGTTTTTTCTATGTTTAGAGACATTTTTTTGTGTAATATAATTGTCCTATAACCTGTCTTTTAATAGATTATTTTACTCAACTTTGTCTAATTTCTGTCTTTTTAAAAATTAAATTTCTATAGGACTAATTATAGAGTTGAAAAACCAAATGACAATTGACTTATATGTCTTTTTCGGTTCTAACCCAACGACCAAAAACCTACGACCTACGATAGTAATCAATAAATTCAGTCCTTATTCGGTATTTTTGTAAGTTGTTGGTCGTAAGTTGTTGATTATTCTTCATGTTATTATTAACGCTGTTTATTTATGAGTGAAAAAAGAAACGGAAAGAGAAATGGCGAATCCAAGGCCTTCAAAAGGATTCTGGACATAATTCTGCTTAAAAATATTGCCAAGGAATCCAGGCGTTCCATAGCCTCAATTTTTTTCTTTACTATTTCCCTACTCCTACTTTTAGCCGGTTTTGGAAAGGCGGGAGTAGTCGGTAGTGACCTTTATGAAATATTGGATTATCTTCTCGGTATTGGTTATTTTATACTTCCACTTCTTTCTTTCGTCATATCAATCTCTTTGTTCAAAAATAAAAAGGAGGACGAGAAATCTGGTCATCGTGTCACAGGCAGTGTTTTATTTTTCCTTTCTTCATTAACCTTGCTGGCTATATTTGAAAAAGAAACGAGTGGCGTTATAGGACTGACCTTCGCCAATTTTTTACTATCTCTTTTTGATTTATACGGTAGCGTAATCATCTCCATTGCTTTGTTAATAATTTCTCTCTTGGTTTTATTTGAGTTTGCCTTGATTTCACCTTTATTGATTTTAAAAAATATTTTCCTAAAATTTATTTCCGCTTTGAAAGGAGCTTTCGGTAAAAAAGAAAAAGTAAACGATTCCATAGAAACTTTGGTGGAAAACGCGGTAAAAAGTGTCCCCATTCCCCAAAAAACTCCTGAACCCAAAGAAACAGAAAATTTTGACGAGGAAGAGTCGGAGGAAGAATTCAAAACAAAAAATGGCTATGCGGGGGAAAATTATCAAAATGACTCAAAGATTAGAATTTCAATCTTTCCTTTTCGCAACGAAAAATATATTCCTCCCCCGCTATCTTTACTTGAAACAGACAGGGGCAAACCGGGTGTCGGTGATATAAAGGCGAATGCTAATATTATAAAAAGAACTTTGCAAAACTTTGGCATTGCCGTTGAAATGGACGAGATTTCAATCGGTTCTTCTGTTACCCGTTACGCCATAAAACCAGCCGAGGGTGTGCGCTTACAAAAAATTCTAGCCCTGCAACAAAATTTAGAATTAGCTCTTGCCGCTCACCCTGTTCGCATTGAGGCGCCGATTCCCGGAAAATCTTTGGTCGGAATTGAAGTGCCAAACTCCACTAAATCAATAGTGGGTTTAGGTTCCTTGCTTGGAAGTGAGGAGTTTCAAAATTCTGAAAAACCGCTTTTGGTTGGATTGGGGCGTGGCATAACCGGCAAATCTCATTTTGGAAATATAGCCAAAATGCCACACTTGCTTATTGCTGGCGCCACTGGTTCTGGTAAATCTGTAATGATTCATAGCATTATCACTTCCCTTTTATATCGCAATTCTCCAGAAAATTTACGCCTTATAATGATTGACCCCAAAAGAGTGGAGCTCACGCTTTATAATGGAATTCCCCATCTATTAAATCCTGTTATTACTGACCCTAAAAAGGCCATTTCCTCTCTACGCTGGGCTGCCAAAGAAATGGAGAGACGCTATGAGATATTGGAAGCGGAAAAAGTCAGGGACATAGATTCATATCATAAAAATATTTTAGCGCCCGCTTTAGAAAAATTAAAAAGAAAGGGCTCAAGTGGAAAGGATGGCGCTGATGAGAAAGCGCCACTTCCAGAAATGATGCCGTATATTTGTATATTTATAGATGAGTTAGCCGACATTATGGCGACTTTCCCTCGCGAGTTAGAAGCCGCCGTTATACGCCTGGCTCAAATGAGCAGAGCTGTCGGGATTCACTTAATCCTTTCAACTCAAAGACCTTCTGTTAATGTCATTACTGGTCTTATCAAAGCCAATGTGCCGGCGCGCCTTGCACTTCAGGTGGCTTCGCAAATGGACTCTCGCACCATTCTTGATATGGGGGGCGCTGAAAAACTGCTCGGCGCCGGCGATATGCTTTATTTATCAGCCGAAATGGCCCAGCCTTCTCGTTTGCAATCCCCATTCATTACAGAGTCGGAACTTAAAAAAGTTACCAAACATATAATTAAAGAGGGAGAAAAATTCCCGCCAAATGAAATAGATTTGTCATCAAACAACGGAGATGGCTCGGGTGGCATATTTGCAAGCATAATAGAATATGATAATTCTGATATTGATGATGATTTGTATGAAGAAGCGAGAGACACAATAATAAAGGCCGGCAAAGCTTCCACTTCCTATTTGCAAAGAAAATTAAGAATTGGCTATGCGCGCGCGGCAAGATTAATGGATTTACTTGAGGAAAAAGGAGTAATAGGCGCAGGGGAAGGAGCTAAACCAAGAGAAGTTTTAATAAAAAACGAAGGAATGGGAACAACAGAAGACACAGAGGAATCAGAATTTAAAAATTAAATTTAAAATTCAAACCGAATTTAAAAATATAAATGTTTTAAACATTTTAAATTGGAACATTGATTTTAAATTGCAAAATTTTAAATTAAAAATTATTTCTTTATGGATCAATTTAACGCCAAGAAGTTTATTATAAAAATAGTTGTTTCAATAGTAACTATCGCTCTTGTAATTTTAATTTTTTTTCAATCAAAAGAATATCTTGAGGGCCCAATTATTGAAATCGCTAATCCAATAAACGGCAGCTCTCTTTCCGACCCCCTGCTTCACATAGAAGGAGTAGCCAAGAGAGTTTCTTTCATAACATTAAATGACAGGCAAATATTTATTGATGAAAATGGCAAAATTTCTGAAAAATTACTGCTTCAATATGGCAACAATGTAATTTCCCTTAAGGCCATAGATAGATTTCAAAGAAAAGTGGAAAAAAGATTGGAGATTTTTTATCAGTAAAACTTTTTTTAGAACACACCTCAAAGACACGGGTAATTTTCTACTGAAAATTCTCTCTGCTCACGCCAGTCGCGTTGCGCAAGGTCTTTGAGGTGTGTTCTGGGGTAATTATTAAGAAAATCCAAAGAAAAACGTTCAAACTTAGACAATATAAATTGCTGTTTGACAAGGATTGAGGATGTGCTACAATGAACTTCGTAATACCGTTCCTCAACAACGCCCCAAAGGGCAGAAAGGCAGAGCCATGAATCATGCACCGTCGTTTGGCAACACCGAGAGTTTCCATAACAGCTGCAGCCATTCGTTCAGTATTGCCGTCGGCGTGAGCGCCACGGGCAAGACCCTCGTCAGCCAGGTCCCGGTCACCGGCGTCAATAACAAGTAGCTCGCCGGCCCGCGCCTCGTGCGGTGGAATAAATCTCCCTCATAACCCAGGATCAGCAACGCTGGTAGAGGAAGATGCTCCACCTGCAATACCCGCCCCCGCCACGACAAGAGTCGTCGGCGGGGGCTCTTAATTTTCTATCCTGTTAGAAAACAGTAAATTCTAAAAATCAACTCTATTTCACAAACCTCAAACACGATATAATTTAAATATATAAATAATTTCTCAAATTAATGCAGAAGAAAAAAGCTAAAGCGAATATAGACGAGGACGGAAAAGATATAAGAGATAATCGTGCCATAGATAACACCATTGCCGCTATTAAAAGTAAGTTCGGTGATGACTCCATAATGAAATTGGGAGAAAAGCCCAGAGTGGATGTTGCCGCAATTTCTACTGGTTCCATTGGGCTAGATAATGCGCTTGGTATTGGCGGACTCCCAAGAGGACGCATAGTAGAAATTTTTGGCCCAGAATCTTCCGGTAAAACAACCCTTGCTCTTCATGTTATAGCTGAAGCTCAAAAGAAAAATGGAATTTGCGCCTATATTGACGCGGAGCACGCCATGGATCCAGAGTATTCTAAAAAACTTGGCGTAAAAATTGATGAACTTTTAATTTCCCAACCCGACACCGGTGAACAGGGTTTAGAAATTGCCGAAAGCTTAATTCGTTCGGGAAAAATAGATGTAATTGCAATTGATTCGGTGGCCGCTCTCACCCCCAAAGATGAAATTGAAGGAGATATGGGAGCGCATCACGTGGGTAAACAAGCCCGCTTAATGTCTCAAGCGCTACGCAAAATGACAGCTATTGTTGCGCGAAGTAAGACAATTGTAATTTTTATAAATCAAATCAGAATGCAAATTGGGGTTATGTTTGGCAACCCCGAAACAACTCCCGGCGGAAAAGCCCTCAAATTTTATTCTTCGGTTCGACTAGACATTCGCCGCATTGCCCAAATTAAAAAAGGCGAGGAAACGGTGGGGGGACGCGTACGGGTTAAGGTGGTGAAAAATAAAGTAGCCGCGCCATTTCGTGACACCGAATTTGATTTGCTTTATGGCGAAGGAATTTCTAAACAAGGCGAATTGTTGGCGCTTGGTGAAAAATATGGAATCATACAAAAATCCGGCTCTTCATATTCATATGGCGAAGAAAAATTGGGACGCGGATATGATGCCGCGCGCACATTTTTAAAAGAAAATCACAAAATAGAAAACGAAATAACCAAATTAATTCGTCAAAAATTTAAAGAGGCCGTTTGAGTATTGACCCTCAAATCAAATTTAGGGTTTGGTTAGTAGCCATGGCAAAGAATACCCCCAGCCATGTCAAGGTGTCACCTTGACATGGCTGGGGGTAGAGCTGATAATTGATTTACTATGTCTATACGTTTCCCATTAGCTGTTGGCGAGTGGTATCACTGTTACAGCAGAGGTGTAGACAAACGCAAAACTTTTTTAAGTGAAACAGATTATAAAAGATTTGTACAAATAATGTATCTTTCTAATAGCTCTAAAAAAATTCAAAGAAGTGATCTGAACTCAAAAACACACGTTGAAATACTTCAGACGCCACGTGGTAAAAAAATAGTAGCCCTAGGAGCTTATGTTTTAATGCCAAATCATTTTCACATGCTCATCGGGGAAATACAAGATGGAGGAATAACCCAATTTATGAGAAAACTTGGCACTTCGTACGCCATGTATTTTAATTTAAAAAATAAGCGAATTGGAAATATATTTGTAAAACCGTTTCGTTCAAAACATGTGGGAAAAGACAATTATCTTAAATATGTAGCTCAATACATACATCTAAACCCATTGGAATTATTCGAACCAGATTGGAAAAACGGCATTATTAGAAATAAAAATAACCTCCTTGAAAAATTAGGGGAATACACCTATTCAAGTTTTATCGACTATTTTGGACACGATCGCGTTGAAAGAGGATTGCTGGATAAATCCATCTTTGATCTACTTAAAAATGATATGCCAACACCAAAAACAATAGTTAGTGATGCAACTGAGTACTACAAAAATAATTCGGAGTTATAGATAAAAACATGCCAATGTCAAGGTGTCACCTTGACATTACACCTTACACCTTAACATTAAGTTTAGACTCTAGACAAAATTAGGCGAAGGTGGAACGTTGCACCTGTCTTCCCTTTAACATTTGCACAGCTGTAAAAACTCCAACCGTAAAAATGGCAAGTAAGGACAATTGCACAGCAAATTCGGTATTTTTTATGGCTACACTGACAAAACCATACGAAGCATTGAAGTCGGTCGGATTCGGCATATTTTGTATTACATGCCTAATAGACACAAAACTCAAAATTCCAGCTATAGCGCCGGCAAACACGGCAAAACGAAGCATAGCGAAACTCCAAACACGGCGAATAGCGTATCCCATATAAACCCTACCCATTATTTCCCTTTTCAATTGCTCTGGCGTTTTCATTCTTAGTAAAACTACTTAAATTAATAATTAGTTACAATTCCCTATAACTTAGGCGCTTCCATTGCTTCTCTAAAAGCGTCTTTGGCTCTATAAACCCTAGTTTTCACCGAGCCAATGGAAACTCCCTCTTCTTTGGCGATTTCCTCTTGTGACTTACCTTCTAGGAAAAACTTAGATAAAACCGAGGAAAAATTGTCTGGAATACGGACTAGAACAGAGGAAACGTAGTCGGCCAAAACCTTTTGCTCCTCTCTATCCATTTGTTTTGTGTCGGGAAAGATTTCGGCAAATTCTTCGCTAAATTCAACCACGTTACCTCTTTTTTTCTTTTGATAATGGGTAAAAGCGGTATTCATTAAAACTCTATATCCCCACGATTTAAATGAACCTTTGCCTTGAGATATAAAACTATTGCCTTTTAAATAAATCTTGGTGAAGGTTTCTTGCGCTACGTCTTCCGCTCCTTCATCAGTTTTCATTACACTTTTGGCTTTTCTCAAAAAAGCATCTTGATAACGATCTAAAATAATAGAAAAAAGCGAAGGCATCTTTAAACTCCTCTGAAACAATTCTTCATCTGCTATTTCGGATAAATCTAATTCAGCTGTTTCTTCAAGTAAGGCCATTTTTTATAGGGCAAAAACAGGGACTTAACCCCGCCTATTTACCCTATTATATATACCGACCTTTTACATTTATTGCAACAGCTATTTTTAATAATAAGTTACTCTCGACAAAATAATTTTTATTAGCTAAGATAGCCAAATTGTTTTTGAATTTTTATTAAAAAAAGCTAAAACCTAAAAGCTGACGCAGCTAGAAGTTAAATATTATGGCAATACTACAATACAATGAAATAAGACCAGGCAAATTCATCGTTCACGATGGCGAGCCGTACGAGGTCATAGACAGTCATGTCGCTCGCACTCAAATGCGCAAACCGCAAAATCAGACCAAGCTCCGTAGCATGCTTTCAGGACGTGTTATAAGTGTCTCCTTCCACGCGTCCGACAAAGCCAACGAAGCTGATATTGATAAAAAACCTATTAAATTTGTTTACGCTAATCGCGGTGAATTTGTCTTTTGTGAAGTTACAGACCCCTCAAAAAGATTTGCTCTTCCGGAGAACATAATTGGACCGGGCGCTAAATTTTTAAAAGGTAATCTATTGGTGGATGCGCTTATGTTTACTGATGATGAAGATGAATCAAAAATAATTGGCGTGAAATTACCAATTAAAATAGATTACAAAGTGAAAGAGGCGCCACCAGCCGTGAAGGGCAATACCGCACAAGGCGCAACCAAAGATGTGGTGCTTGAAAATGGAATTACTATAAGCACACCTCTTTTTATAAATGAAGGAGATATTGTTGTAGTAAACACTGACTCAGGTGAATACGTAGGGCGAAGCGAAAAGAATTAAAAAACTACAATTAACAAAAATCCCACCTACTCGGTGGGATTTTTGTTAATTTATCTGCTCAAGTTTTTCTTGCACCCGCGCTAAAAGTCTCTCCCTAATTTCTTCAGAGAAAAAATTATATTCTTTTATTGAAATAGTTAACGCCTCTAGGAATAAAGTCGGTTGAAATTGGGGATTTTTATCTCGTCCATTATCTGCGCTGGCTATATGTTTTTCCCATAATTCCCCAGCTTGCTTATCGTATATACCTGCCAATTCGGATTTTTTAGTAACATCTTCAAGGGAATTAATATCGTAATAAAAAAGATTTAATCTATCACGAGGCGAATAGTTTGAATTGCCAGAAACTTCCTCAGGCACAGGAATATGCCTTTTTATTTCTTCGTATGATAAAGAAGGTGGTTTTTCTAACATAATTTAACAATTATCTAGCAACATAGGGAAGCAAAGCCATAAATCTGGCTCTTTTTACCGCTTCGGCTAATTTTCTTTGATGTTTAGCGGAAACTCCCGTGCGTTTCCCCGACATTACTCTGGCATGGGGATTAAGAAACTTTTTTAGAAGTTCTGTGTCCTTGTAATCTATATATTTAATATTGTTTTGTGAAAAATAACACTGTTTGTTCATACGGTTGATTTTCTTAACGAGCGACAGCGAGTTTTTGACAAATCACCGTCCCTCCCCACTTTTATAATTTTTTATTTATGTAACCAGCTTTAGGATCGATATCACCAAACCTTACCACACCACCATTTATTAATCAATAAAAGTGGGGAGGGATTAAGGTTTGGTTACCACAGAGCTTCTTTTGAAAAATTCAAAGGAAGCTCTGTGGGCCAATTCGCTTAGAACGGTATATCTTCCGGATTTATTTGTTCTTCTGGATAATCTATTGCCGCCCCATCACTTTCCTTTTCTCCCGCATCTCCTTTAGTTTTTCCTTTCGTCGAAGTTGCTTCTACTCCTTTTGAATAATTACCGCCACCGCCACCAGATTTCGGGCCAAATTGCACTCTGTCAGCTACTATTTCGGTCCTATATTTTTTTGTTCCATCGGTTGCATCCCAACTTCTAGTTTGCATACGGCCTTCTACAAATATGCCGCTTCCCTTTTTAAGGTATTGCGCTACATTCTCTGCTTGTCTACCAAAAACTACTACATTGTGATAATCAACGGACTCTTGTTTTACTCCTTCGGCATTTTTCCACACTCGATTCGTGGCAACGCTTAATGTAGCCACTTGAACACCAGATGGAATAGCCCTAAGTTCTGGGTCTCTGGTTAAATTACCGTAAATTATGGCTTTATTTATATACATGGTTGATTTTCTTAATTTAAGCTTGGTGAAATTTTTGAAAATCACCACCCCTCCCCACTTTTATTAAATAATCTATTATCAATTAATTTAACTGGTTTGATTTCTACACTCTACATTACTATTACATTTTCATCAATAAAAGTGGGGAGGGGTAGGGTTTGGCAAATACCTCACTCAAATTCGGTAGGCCAATTCACTTACTCAATTACTAATTGCTCAATTGTTTTATCCAATTCAGCTTCATCTATTGGTTTGGCTTCTTTCGTCGGCTCGGTTGTTCTTTTTATTTCTTCTTTATGGCTCTGTGGAATACGTCTTTCCTTAGGAACCAAAATATCCTTGGGTACTTCTATTACAATGGAACGCAATCTCTCTGGAATTGTGTTAACCCATTTTTGAAAAGCGTTTATTTCATCTATTTTCATTTCAAAAATAATGAAAGTGAAGAAAGTGGATTCGTATTTTTCTTTTTTGCCACCACCTGATTTGCTTATTTCATAAGCTAAGGGTCGAGATTCTGGATTTTTTGAAGATTTGACTACTCCTCCTATTTTTTCTATTTTTGCGTTAATTTCTGCAAGCTTTGCACTTGCCTCTTCTTCAGTGAGAGTGGGAATCAAATGAATCCCTAGTTCATAGAGTTTTACTTCGCTTTCACTGTCAGTTTCATTTTTTACTTTTTCTTTTAATTCTTTTTTTGCCATCCCGTTAGAAAGTCGCTCGCAAGGTTTCTGACGAGCAACTTCGAATTATAATTTTAAATTGAACTTTTGTCATACTGTTTTTTAACTGATTTCCGTCGTAGCGACTTCCCTGCCCGTTGCAGGCGGGTAACGGGACAAGTCCCATTTAAAATCTTACTTTGGTCGCTTTAATAACGCCTAAGGCCGGGCGAGATATTTGAACACGTGGGGGTAAAGCTATCATAATTATATTTTTAGCGCAACTAAATATTAAACGTTTTTTTAACGTTAGAAACAAGCTGTTTTTCTAATTCATTGAGAGAAAACCCTTTAATTTCCGCTATTTTTTTAATTGTTTCCATTACATATATCGGCTCATTTCTTTTACCACGAAATGGGACGGGCGTAGCATAGGGACAATCTGTTTCGGCTAAAATTTTTTCTATAGGCAAAGCCCTTACCATTTCTTCCACTTCATTTGAAAAAGTAACAACACCGGGTATAGAAACAGAGAATCCTAGAGAAAAATACTTTTCAGCTATTTCCCTTGTTCCTGTGAAAAAATGAATGACGCCACGCAACGTGGCAGAGTTATGAGTTACGAGATATGAGTTAAGAATAGAAATCATATCATCATGAGCATCATTGCCTCTGTTATTTGAGGGGCGGCAATGAACCATAAGCGGTTTGTCATATTTTAAAGCAAATTCTATTTGCCGTATAAAATTCTCCTTCTGTCTCTTTTTTTCTTCACTCGTAACTCCTAACTCGCCACTCTTAACTCCTCTGTAATAGTCCAATCCACATTCCCCTATTGCCACCACCTTTTCATTTTTTACCAATTCTTCAAAATCATTTTCCTCAAAAATATCTTTGGTGTCGGTCGGGTGCACACCAATGGTCGCCCATATATTATCGTTATTTTGAGCCAAATTTACGGCTTTTTTTGAATCTTCAAGTGAAGTCCCCACAGTAATACAACCAAGTTCCTTTTCTTTCATTCGTGCAAT
This sequence comes from Patescibacteria group bacterium, assembly GCA_038063555.1. GTDB lineage: Bacteria > Patescibacteriota > Minisyncoccia > Phycocordibacterales > JAKFXT01 > JAKFXT01. Next base: position 25,663 of record JBBTUX010000016.1, read on the forward strand.
TACATCATCACGGTCAATATCAAAATCTTTGCCGTGAATATGCGCATGTGCGTCTATGTATTTCATGTTTACCCACCTAAATTTTATTATAAAACTTATTCATTAAACTTTTGTGATTGAAAAATTTTGGCGGGTTAATCTTTCCGAGGGAAAAGTGGGGTCTCTGGAGATTTATTACTTTCAATCAAATAAATAATGTTTTTTGCAGTGTTAGGAAGAAAAGGTAATAAATTCTCTGCAATATCTCTTAGCTCATTTAAAATGAATATTAAATTGTTTTTTGCTTCTTCTGGTTTTATTTTTATTTTTTTAAATGGCTCTTCAACTTGAATATACCCATCTAAATAAGCAATTCTTGTCCAAATAAAATTCATTACTGAGTTTATTTCAAAGCTATTCATAGATTCATCAAAACTAAAATCTGGACCAGCCACATTTAGCTTTGTATATTTATCTAACTTTATTCCAAAAACTGTGGCCATCTTCATAATACGGCTAACTAAATTACCCAATCCATTAGCTAAACCAGCATTGTAATACTCCTTAATACTCTCTTTTGTTAAATCGCTATCCTCAAATACTGACACATGACGGGCTAAAATATAGCGAGCGGCTTCAGCTCCATATTCATTAATAAGATCGTACGGATCAATTACATTGCCGATGGACTTGGACATTTTCTGCCCTCCACTAGTTATAAAGCCATGAACCAAAATAATGTCTGGTGTTTTTATTCCCGCTGACATTAACATTGCTGGCCAGTACACAGCGTGAAAACGACTTATATCCTTTCCAACAACATGAATCGACTCTCCGTTTTCCCAAAACTTCTGAAATTTCTCGCTATTTTCAGCAAAACCCAAAGCATTTATATAATTTGAAAGCGCGTCAAACCATACGTACATCATTTGAGTATCATCGTTTGGCACGGGAATCCCCCAATTTTTCACTCTTTCTTTAGAGCGCGAAATACTTAGATCATTTAGACCTCCTTTAATAAAACTTAAAATTTCATTGCGACGAGTTTCTGGAACAATTTTTAATTTATTACTTTCAATTAAGTCCAGTAGCTCCTTTTCATAATTTTTAAGTTTAAAAAAATAATTTTCTTCTTCAATTTCCTGCAAAATTCTTCCTGGGTGGAGTGGGCATTCATTATTTACGATGTCTTTATCAGTTTTAAATTCTTCACAACCAACACAATACAATCCTTTATATTTCCTTAGCTCTATATCTCCCTTTTTACACAAATTCCAAAGTTTCTGTGCTCCTTTTATATGCCTCTCCTCAATTCCTGTTTGAATAAAATCATTATTCTCACAACCCAAATCTTGCAGTAGCTTTTTAAAATTTTCTGCTTGAGTTGATACAAATTCTTTTATTGGCACACCTGCGGCTTCAGCTATTTCTACATTTTTTGAAGCATTATCATCCGTTCCACTCAAGAAAAAAACTTCTTTTCCAAGAAGGCGATTGTAACGAGCGATTATGTCAGTTTCTACAAACTCAAGAGCGTGCCCCAAATGCGGCTTGGCATTTACATAGGGAATAGCCGTTGAAATAAAAAGTGGTTTTTTAGGAGACATACTAAAGAATATACACTAAACATTATTAGTTACCATATTCCGCTTCTCAATTTCTTTTTTGCGTTGCACATCATCTATAAATTCTTTGAGGGCGGCGGAAACCGGAACAGAAAGAATAATACCCAAAAATCCTGCCAGTTTTGCCCCAACAATTAAGGCGATAATAACCAAAATTGGCGGAATACCGACAACTTTACGCACAACCAATGGATAAATAAGATGATTCTCAAATTGTTGAATTATTAAAAATAGTCCAATTGTAAAAAATCCAGTCGATGCCCCGCCGTCCACAAAGCCCATAATAGTTGCGGGAACAGCGGCGATTATTGGACCAAATACTGGCACCAATTCAAATACCATCGCAAGTATTGCCAAGAAAAAAGCGTAGGGGACACCCAAAATAGTAAGCCCAAGGTAAACCAAAATACCCACAATTACCCCCAAAATCATTTGCCCCTGCATCCAAAGACCGATTTTTACTTGAGCTCTTTTCCAAAGTCCCACCACATAATCTTGATGGCGCGTAGGCGTAATAACTCTTAAAAAATCATCTATTCCCGTTTCTTGCACCGCAAAATAGAAAGAGAGAACCGTAATCAGAGCCAAACTTAAAAGTCCGCCGAAGAGAACCCCCGTTGTTTTAAAGAAATTTCCCGAAATACTATTTATAATTTCTTTAGTGTTAGAAAATGTGTCCGAAATAGAAAGGCCTTTTGCAAATTGCAAACTTTCATTACCGGTTAGGAATTCTGTGCCTTTGGTAAGATTGCTAAAATCTATATTTCTCAAATCTGGCGGCAATCTTTCTATTATTCCTATCGCTTCATTAAGAAGAGGCGGCACTAGAAAATAAATAGTCCCCATCAGGAAAACGCCAAAGGCAAGATAAATAAAAAGTGTCGAAAGAACTCTAGAAACTTTTATTTTATGAAACCATTGTATAAAAGGTTCAATTGAGGAAGCTATGACTACGGCTGTCAAAATTATCAAAACCAAATCACGCAAATAAAAAATAAGCCAAAATAAAACTAGAAACAAAATAACCCGGACAATAGATCCTGAAGCCAATTGAAATGTTGATCCTTTTATTTCCATCCCATTAGAAAATTACAACTATTAAAATACACCCTGTAACTTCTCATACATTATCTAACAAATCCCATTCATTACAATATCCCCCTTTAAATATAACGTCAATTACCCCGTCTCCTTTGCCTCCACCCTGCCTCCACCCACCCCCCGCCTCCCCGCCCGCTTTTTGGCGGGCGGGGCAAATCTCCTTAATTCCTACGATCGTAGGAATTAAGGAGATTTCAAATTCTTGCCAAAATCAAGTTCTTACCTTTGGCTACCACCGCTAAATATTCCTATAATCCTATTAAAAGCTTCAGCCACATTTTTTTGAATTCTGCCAAGAAAACTTTCATCCTCTTGATAAACTGCCGCGCCAACCGTTGCTGTCGTAGTTCCATTATCTCCAAAACAATTAATGGTATAAGTGGTATCTTCAAACAAATCGGCTGTTAATTCGCTTCCCTGTATTGGTTTACCGCCATTCCAATCTCCACTTGCAACACAAGTAGAAACATTGGTGGCCTTCCACTCAAGGTTGGCTGTGGCTCCCGCTTTTACTATTGGCGTTACATAAAGAATTACTTGGGGTGGAGCGTTTTTTGAAATAGCGTTGGGAGTGACAGAATCAGGAAAAGAAGGGATGGCTGTAGTCTTAGGCGCAGTAGGAGATTCTCCTCCTGTCTTCGATTCTGCCTTTATGTTTGTGTCAGATACCGGTATTTCAACTGTTTCTTCCTCAGATGGAGAAAAGAAATTGGAAATTCTGCTTGTCAAACCACCAAAGAGATTATCTAGGATTCTTGTTACGGTTGGTTCTTCTTTTACAACAACGATTTCAATTGTTCTCGATGCTTCTCCCCCATTCCCCTCACAGTGCAAAGTGTAAACAACGTCTTCTTGTAAAGGAGTGGTGGTTTCTTCTCCATTGACTTGTTTTTCACCTTGCCAATTACCGGAGGCCAAACATTTTGTAGCGTTGGCCACAGACCACTCTATATTTGCCGGATTATTGAAAGGAACAATTGGGCTAGCCACCAAACTAATAACTGGAGGAGAAACTAGGGAAGTTTTACCAGAAGAAATAGCCACTATGTCGCCTTCAGAATTTTCTCTAACAACAGTTGAAGTCAGAGGAACTGGCGTGGGGGCCTTTGGTATAAATCGGGGGGAAGTCCCTGCGGTGGGTTTGGACGGACGAGTGGGAGTTGTTGGGGTTCTTGATGGGCTAGAAGTTGTGGGGATTGCCAAGGCCTGTCTTTCTACTTGCAATGTGCGTAATGCTTCCCCACCGGAACCAGAACAGGCGAGTGTGAATCTGGTATCAGAATTAATGCTTAAAGTAGCATTGCCAGAAGTTCCCTTGGAACCACTCCAACCGCCACTTGCAATACAAGAGGAAGCATTGGTTGAACTCCAAGAAAAACGCACTTCCCCAGCTCTTTCTCCCCTATCCGCTACAAAAAGCATAGTTGGAGACAAGTTGTTTCCTCCAGCTGGAGCCTGGGTTGCGGGAGCCCGGGTTGCGGGAGTAGAAGTTGTTTGTGGCGAAGACCCTCTTCCCACCACATTTACATTAACGCTTCTAGAAACAGACCCACCTTGCCCTGAACAAACCAAAGAATATCTTTTTGAAGAAGTGAGATTGCCTGTTGAGTGTGTTCCAGATATATCCTTTGTTCCACTCCAATCTCCGGAAGCTTCACAGCTACTGGCATTTACAGCTGTCCAGCGCAAGTTAACCGAACTGCTACCAATCTGTGGTTCACTTACATTGAATGTAAGGGTGGGGGCTGGGGTTTGCGCTTGCTCTACTGTATTTAAACTGCTGGAGCAACTTGAGTTTGAGGGGGCTATTGCAGAACAGGAGCCATTGCATAGGGTTGTGCCGCTATTCCTTTCCCCGCAAGAATTGGCGGCAGAATTACAAACTGCACCATATCCGCTTGGATTTGCCGGTATTGAAGCATTACACTGGGCATTGCAACCCATAGTGCCCGTGATTCTTTGACCGCAAGCATTAGCGTCTGATTGGCAAGCTGTGCCAAAACCGGTTGGTAAACTTGGGGCGGAATTTACACTACAAACTTCTCCAGAAAGTGTGCCGGCGGTGGTTTTTCCGCAAGAATTAGCCGGCGATGCGCAAGCAGTGGTTGATACAGGACAACTTGAGTTTGGGGGGGTTACCGCGGAACACGAGCCATTACATAAAATTGTGCCTGGGCCTGTTTGACCACAAGAGTTGGCGCTAGAGGCGCAAGCGTTGCCGTATCCTGTTGGGTTTGGGGGAATCGAGGCGTTACAAACACCACCTACTATTGTGCCATTACTGGTTGCGCCACATGAGTTTTCAGCCGATGTACAAGCCGTGGGGGCGGGCGCCGGACAACTTGAATTTGGTGGCGTATTTGCCGAACACGAACCATTACATAAAATTGTGCCGGGACTTGTTTGACCGCAAGCATTCGCCGACGAGGCGCAAGCGTTGCCGTATCCGCTTGGGTTGGCTGGGGTCGTGGCGTTGCATACTCCTCCCACTATTGTGCCAGGGTTTGTTTGACTACAATCATTCGCTGATGAGGTGCAGGCAACTACTGTTGCAGGGCAACTTGAATTTGGGGGGGTTACAGAAGAGCAGGAACCATCGCATTGAATTGTGCCACTACTACTGGTTTGACCGCAAGAGTTGGCGCTAGAGGCGCAAGCGGTGCCGTATCCGCTTGGGTTTGGGGGAGTGGTGGCATTACACGAACCATTGCATTGTCTTGTTCCGCTAATTGTTTGACCGCAAGCATTCGCCGACGAGGCGCAAGCGGTGCCGTATCCGCTTGGGTTGGCTGGGGTCGTGGCGTTGCATACTCCTCCCACTATTGTGCCGGGGTTTGTTGCCCCACAGGAGTTTGCGCTAGAGGTGCAGGCAATAATAGCCGCCCCCACATTAACAGTAACGCTAGACAAAGGACTGACTCCGCCATTAGCTCCATTGCATATTAAACTGTAGGTTTGATTACTAGTTAAATTTCCCGTGGCAGATGAACCGCTAGCCGCGCGAGCGCCGCTCCAAGCTCCGCTTGCGGTGCAAGAATTGCCGGAATTAGCGTTTGTGGCGTTCCACCTTATGGTCGTTCCTGAACCGTTTGACACACTTGTATCATCGGCTGATAGGGAAATGTCAGGACTTACTGGCGATGGAGGGGGGGCGGGGGCATTTACACTCACTGTAATTGATTGAGGGTCAGTTGTTCCACCGGATCCTGTACAAGTTAAAGTGTAGTTTCTGTTTGCGTTTAAAGCGCCGGTGCTTTCATTACCAGAAGTAGATTTAGCGCCACTCCAAGCGCCACTTGCAGTACAAGTTGTGGCGTTAGTCGCCGCCCAAGTTAGGTTGCTAGATTGTCCGCTATCTATTGTTGTGGGTGTTACACTGAAAGTAAGGACGGGAGCGGGAACAGTTGGCACTGGTGGAGGGGGGGCGGGGGCATTTACACTCACTGTAATTGATTGAGGGTCAATTGTTCCACCGGATCCTGTACAAGTTAAAGTGTAGTTTCTGCTTGCGTTTAAAGCGCCGGTGCTTTCATTACCAGAAGTAGATTTAGCGCCACTCCAAGCGCCACTTGCAGTACAAGTTGTGGCGTTAGTCGCCGCCCAAGTTAGGTTGCTAGATTGTCCGCTATCTATTGTTGTGGGTGTTACACTGAAAGTAAGGACGGGAGCGGGGCAACTTGAATTGGGTGGTGTAGTTGCCGAACACGAACCATTACAACCAATTGTTCCCGGGCTTGTTTGTCCACATGAATTTTGACTTGAAGTACAAGCTGATCCAAAACCAGTCGGATTAGCGGGAGTTGTTGCATTACAACTTCCATTTACTATCGTACCTGTATTTGTTTGACCACAGGCATTAGCTGATGAGGTACAAGTGGTCGCGGGAGGGGCTCCTGTGCCTGGCGGATACACAACTCGAGAAATACTGCCACTCTCATACGGACCAAGTGGGTTACAGTTAATAGTGAAATATTTTGGGGTCCCTGTAAAAACACTAGCGGGTATAACTTCACTCCCCTGAAACCCTATTAACTTATATGGTATTGGGGCACTTTCAGATAGGCCATTCCAACCACTTCCAATCGCAGAACAAGCATAATCACTATTAGTATAAGATGTTGTCCAAGAAACAGTGAGTTGAGTGGCAGAACTAGGCAAGATACCACTTTCAATACCAGCACTATTAGTGCCATAAGGAATAAGTGGAGGATCAAAAGTTAAATTTACAACGGGAGGACTTCTGCTCGGTCCTGATGCTTCGCAAGGTCCCGGTCCAGCAACTAAAACACCTCCGACGCAAACGGTAGTAGCAGCTTTAATGTTAACGTCAGCGAAAGCAGTATAAATGTGAATACCAGCTTCAAAAGAAACATAGGCAACGTATGTCCCTGCACCTAATTGTCCGTAATTTACTGAAAATGTAGTACCACCAGGACACCTTGTTTGGGATCCCAACCTGCTTTGATAATACGGACCACTATTGATATTAGGTGTAACAACATTGATTGGCCACCAGTTAGCCCTGATTATCCACCCCGAAACTCCACCTTGAGTGTCAAGAGAGGGTGGGCATGTATAAGTACCTATTACATTATTACCGCTATCTATGGTAAAAGATGGGTTTATTTCATTAAAATTCCACTGAGCCAATGCTTCATTTGTAAATAGTACAAACAAAGAAATGAAAACGAACGAAATTAAAAGTGAGTACTTTAGAAAATTTTTGGAATTTAAATTAAGCGTTTTAGTCATGCCAATTATTCTATAATACCAAACGAATCTAGAATTTCTTTCCTAGTTTTCTCATCAAGCGAATTTACTTGAGCCATTATTTTACTCTTATCTATCTTTGTAATACTATACCCTGCAACTTTCACACTAATTTCTTCATTAGAAAAAGTTTCTTTTTTATTTAAATCTTTCTCATTAGAGAAAAACGAAACCGAGTAAGCTATTACAAGAAGAATCAAAACTATAAAAATCTGTTTCATAAGTTTAGCTTTTTCAGTTTGGGTCAACATAAATTATAGCACCTTTCTTCACAAAACTTTCTCCTCCAATTTTCTCACTCTGGACGCCAGATTATCAAAGTCCTTACGAAAACTACCTATGTATTTCCCCACCATAACCTCTATATCATCTTTAAGATTTTTTATTTCTAGCTTTAATTCAGATTTAGTCACAAAATTCTTCAAATCGTCTTTGGTAGCCATTGTGCTTTTTATTTCAGCAATTTCCCCACCCACATCAGAAAACCCTTTGGCCACCATAACAGCCAAATCATCTATACTCATACCTTTCTTATTTTTCTTTGATAGAGATTTTTTCTTCATATCTAAAGCTTATTTTCTTTAATTCTCTAGGTATTAAAATAATACCCCTCTATGTATCTTGGGTCAACACAACAATTCACAGTTCAGACCACCCCATAGGACTGTCCTATGGGGTAACAGTTAACTAACGCCCTGAGGTGATCCTAGG
>JBBTUX010000016.1:33858-61443 GCA_038063555.1 Patescibacteria group bacterium
CAAGATAATCTTTAACATCCTTTATGGTGTTCGAGCCGAAACTGAACCCTTCTACCTCGCCCCCCGCCTCCTCCACTCCCCCCCCCCTTTTTTTTTCTTTTTTTCCTTTCTTTTTTCTTTATCCTTAATTCTTACGATCGTAAGAATTAAGGATAAAGAGGGCACCCCACCCGATAGGACCATACTATCGGGTGGGGTGGAATTGTAGGATAAGGCCTGCGACATTAACTTTCGTTAACATCTCATTAACCTCCATTAATCCTATGGAATCCTGTAAGTTAAGTCAGAGGTTAAGTTAGTAAAAATCTCCTTAATTCTTACGATCGTAGGAATTAAGGAGATTTAAATATATAATGTAAATAAAGTAAATAAATGTGAATATATGATGTAAAAATATAAAGTGGTGTAAATAATATAAATACAACAAATAAATCCTATCACCATGTCTAGACTGCACGGAAAAATACAGAAGAAAATCATATTACTACTTTTGGCTGGGGTAGCCTTTGGATTGACTCGCTCCCCAAATCGACAATGGAAAATCATTAAAGAATTGCGGGAAGAATGGAAAAACATTAATCGAAAATATCTGGAACAAGCAGTAAATTCCCTTTATAAATCTAATTTAATCAGCCATAAAGATAATCCTGACGGAACAACTACTGTTTTTTTGAGCAAAAAAGGTAAGGAAATTGCCCTCACCTACAACTTAGATAAAATATCAATTTCGAAACCAAAAAAATGGGACAATAAATGGCGTATGGTGACTTTTGATATTCCAGAAAAATTCCGTAGGACACGAGACGCTCTTCGTTTTCATCTAAAGCGAATGGAATTTTTTGAATATCAAAAATCAATTTTTGTAACGCCCTACCCCTGTATCAAAGAAATAGAATATTTGCGAGAATTTTACAGGATTAAACCTTATGTTCGAATACTTTTGGTTGAAAAATTGGATAATGCGCCACATCTTAGAAAACATTTTAATCTTTTGTAATTTTGTTATTTATTTTTAGCGTTCGCAAACATTTACGGAGCTTTCCCCACCCATTCTCCTTAATTCTTACGATCGTAAGAATTAAGGAGAATGGGGATACCCCTCCCCCACAGACCCCCACTCCGTAGGAAGTTCCCATGGAGTGGGGATATAAGAAAAATTAAATTTTCAAAAAAGAATGCAGTTTGCTAACGGACACCCGCTCTTGCTTACCACTATCCCTATCTCTTACTGTCACCGTCTCATTTTCCAAAGTGTCAAAATCTATAGTGACACAGTATGGCGTGCCTATTTCATCTTGTCTTCGGTAACGCTTACCGATATTGCCATTGTCATCAAATACAATTTGCGGAATTTCTTTTTTAAGCATTACAAAAACATCTCGTGCTTTATTAACTAATTCTGGCTTATTCTTAAGCAAAGGAAACACCGCGATTTTTACTGGGGCTATTTCTGGTTTCAATTTTAAATACACCCTAGTTTCCCCATCCATTTCATCTTCAGTGTAAGCGGAGCAAAAAATTGCTAGAACGATTCTACCCAAACCAAAAGTTGGCTCAATTACATGGGGGATGAATCTTTCACTTATTACTGAATCCAAATAACTTAAATCCACTCCACTTTTTTCAATATGATTTTTAAGATCAAAATCTGTACGATAAGCCAGTCCTCCAATCTCGTCAAAGCCATCTGGATAATTGAAATGAAAATCTACTGTGCGTTTTGAATAATGTGCCCTGTCTCCCTCTCCCACTTCAACCTCCTTAATGTCGTTTTTTTCAAAACCAAGTGACTTAAACCATTTTTGCATTTCACTTTTCCAATATTCAAATTGTTCTTGCCAATCTTTTTCTTTCAAAAAATATTCCAATTCCATTATTTCCAATTCTCTTACTCGAAAAATAAAATCGCGTGGTGCAATCTCATTTCGAAAAGCGCGTCCAATTTGCGCAATACCAAATGGAAGTTTGGGATGATACGAATCTATAATGTTTTTAAAATTAACAAACATTCCTTGTGCGGTTTCTGGTCTTAAATATGAAATAGACGATTCGTCCTCCATTGCACCGATGTGAGTTTTAAACATTAAATTAAACTGACGAGCTTCACTAAGGCGTCCGCCACACTCAGCACATTTTTCTTTATTTTCCAATTTATCAGCTCGAAAACGTTTTTTACATTTGGCACATTCAACTAGTGGGTCTGAAAAAGTGTTTGTGTGTCCACTCGCTTCCCAAACCTTTGGATTCATCAAAATGGCCGAATCAATACCGTACATGTCTTCCCGAGAATCAACAAATTGCTTCCACCATGAATTTTCTATATTTTTCTTAAGAGATAGCCCCAAAGGCCCATAATCAAAAGTCCCAGCCAATCCGCCGTAAATTTCCGAACCCTGAAAAACAAAACCTCTCCTTTTACAAAGAGAAACTATCTTTTCCATCAAATTTTCTTTTTTTCCCTTCATTTCTGAATACTCCGATTTTAATCCTTTAATTCTGCCATACTATCAGTTTTTGTAGATTTTTTGGAATTTTTTTACGGAACAACCGCATCGTCTCCCGCCTTAAACTGTAAATCATCCGTCTTTATACTAACCCCTCTTTGTTCCAAGTTTATGGGCGTATTAGTGAAACGGTCTTGCCCACTTAAGGTGAAGGCGCCAGTCAAATTGGGAGCCGAACCAATTTGTGAAGCGCTGGGAGTAAATCCGACTTTAAAAGTTGCACTTTTAGAAAATTGTCCAAAACCGGCCCTAACGACCCCCGCTCTCCAAGTAACTTGCCTTTTGGCTTCATCGTATGAAACATCTTCAGAACTTGGATAAATTTCTCCTATATATCGCACATAAGAAGGAAGTGTATTTGTAACCGTCGTGTCGGTAACATCATTTGAACTGTTTGTGATATTTAAGGTTATGGAATAAGTTGTTTCCATTTCTGACTTTGGTGGAATTGCTCCTGTGTTTTTAACTTGCGAAGAATAGTAAAAACTTTTAGCGCTAAGTGACATATCGGATTCAAATTTGATGCGACGATCAACGGTTGCCACAATTTCTGTGGGCACACCGCTTTCCTCAATTCTTTTTCCAGAAACATTTCCCTTCATAATTATTTCTGGATTTTGTATTCCTCCACCTTGCTTGGGAATAATTGTGAGAGAGACAGACCCCCCTTCGCCTGGCGCCAATTCAGAAAGAGCTGGCAAAGTTTCTTTATTCCAAGTAACAGTATTATTTAATGATTGATAAAATCCTTTTCCAGCCACTATTCCGTTTTTATCAAGCGCCAAACCAGAAAGATTCAAAGTTATTACCGCGTCATTTACAGGTGTGGCTAAATTGTTTATATAAGAGATTTCCACATTGACCGGAGGATTTCTGGGCAATGTGACTTCTTGTTCTTTTTTTCCGGCAATTACAATTGAAAGTCCTATAAATGGCTTTTTGATAGCGATTTCTTGTTTAAACCCGGCAAAGAGAGTTGGAATGGTCCTGTCATTAGAACTCCCTACTCCACTTTCAAAGCGAAATACTCTGGCTTCTTCATTTTCTCCAATAATATTGCCTGTGAGAGTTACTACTTTTTCCTGCCCTGGAGCCAAATCTCCCAATTGCCAAAAGGTGTTTCCCGAAAAAGCTTTGGGTGATGAATTTTTAAAAGAAAATCCTGCCGGATATTGCGTCTGCAACAAAACATTTTTAATCAATTCGGCGCTATTGGAGCGAACGTTTATTATGAAGCTTATGTCTTGGCCACTGACAGCTTCTATCGGACCAGAAACATTAAGCGAAATCGGATTTGAACTTATAATAATTTGATAAATCAAATCCTTGGAGAAAATTGAATTGGAGCCGGGTATTTTATATTCCAAACTAAATTTAATATCGCCAACTGATTTTTCTTCGCCAAATAAAACGGCTGATATTGTTTTCCTAACAGTTTCTCCCGGTTCAATGTCGCCTATATAAATACGTTCATTGGTTAAATCTTCTCCCAAGTTTTCTGCTTTTTTGGTGTTTTTAGGATAATCTATATTTAATTCCACCGTACGCAACTGCGCTCTGTTTCTGTTGGTAATAGTAATATCCAGCGAAATTTTCTCACCGCCTCCGCTTGAAATTGGACCGGAAATCCCAAGGTCTATATTGTCAGCCGAAACAGTGTTACCTCCCCCCTTCACTGCCAAAAAAGTGTAGATTCCAGCGCCAATAAAAAACACCATTGAGAAAATCAGAAATATAGCTGTAAAAGAAAAACTTGATTTGGTCTGCATTAATTTTTCGGCAGAAACTGGAGGAGCGTTTTCATACTTCCAGTCTTCCGCCACTTCATAATTTTTTGGCGACAAATCGTGTTCACGGATAGGGTCAATGTCTTTGGTGGCTCGTGAATACAATTTTTCCTGCAATTCTCTAATTAGTTCTGGTTTAGCCATAATAAACCACTACATTATACACATTAAAGATGGCTTTCTTTCAGAGCGCGGTTGATATCAATTATCAAATCCTTCTTCTTATTAAGAATAATTTCACTTTCAATTTCCTTTAAAGAAACATTGAAAAATGGTTTGTATTCTTCTTTTAAAGTTAGGTAGCCCAAATTATGCAATATGCGTGACACCGCGACTAGTTCGAGGGCAGTTAATTTTTCAGCAGTATTTTTTAAAAACAGCGCCTCAAAACATTCTTCGAGGATTTGATACACACCCAAATGATTTTCTTCTGAAACTATCATCCGCTTTATCAAATTACTAAGACGAGTAAAAAGAAAAAGTTCTTCTCTGTTATTTTTGAATTGTTGCCAAAGCGAAATACTTTCTTCTGCTCCCACCAATCTCCAAACTTCTTTGCCTTTAATTAAAGATACTTTGGTTTTAGCTATTGGCTCCAAACTTCCTCTCAATTTTGAAGATGGCATAGAAACACCCTGCGCCTTAGCATAAATTAATCCTAAATCTTTTGAAAAAAGAGCGTACGTTCTGTTCGCTTCTTTTTCAGGAGCTGAAGATAAAACGAAACATTCATTTTCGTAACGATGATACGACATTAATTATCTATTTTTGTCAGTTCCACACTATAATCATCTTCGCCCTTTAATTCTCCGCTTCCTAAATTAAGTTTCTTAGAATTTGTAACCTTAAGAAGCTCGTCTTGGAACTTAGACAAGGCCTCAATAATATGTTTTTTGCCACTGACAAAAATAATTATTTCATCTTTTGGCACCAAATTTGCTTCTTTGCGTTTATCTTGAATAAGGCGAATCACATCTCTCACTATTCCCTCTTCCTTTAATTCTTGGGTAATATTTGTATCAAACGAAACACTCAACTCCTCTTGTTCGGTTTTCTCAAAAACAATTTCTTTAACATTTACTTCTTCCTTTAGGATATTTAGATATTCTTCTGATAATTGTTGGGAAAGATTGTTCTTAATGATTAACTTGCTTAAGGGTTGGCGAATTTTTATTCCTACTTTTTCTCTTTGCATGAGCGCCTTTGTGGCAAAACTTCTAACAAACGACATGTTGGTTATAATTTCTTCATTTACTTTTTCTGCAACAGGCCACTTTTCTAAATGTACACTTTCAATACCATCTTTTGTTTTTAATTTTTGATACAAATCCTCTGCAATAAAAGGCATGGTTGGCGCAAACAATTTTGCCGTTTGCAATAAAACATAATGAGTCGTAGCTAAAGCCAATTTTTTATCATCCTTATCACTGCCCTTGAAACGATCACGAGAGCGTCTCAAATACCAAGTAGAGAAATCTTCTACAAATTTCATAAGAGGTCTGGTGGCGCTATCTAGTTCGTACAATTCCATTCCTTTACTTACTTCATTATTAGTTTCACTAAGACGAGCGATTATCCATCGGTCTAAAACATTACTGCTACTTCTAGATATTCTTTCTAAATCAGAAAAATTTACTTTCTCTTTTTCTTTATACATTTCCCAAAAACTAAAAACATTTAAAATTCTGCCAATTATTTTATTAGCTATTTCTGAAACTCCTTTTTCGGAAAAACGAAGTTCCTCTCCTCTAACAATGGGGCTTGAGAGCATATAGTAACGAAGGGCGTCAGCTCCATATTTTTCTATTATGAGCATTGAATCAGGATAGTTGTTGAGACGCTTACTCATTTTTTCTCCATCTTCCGCCAAAACAAGTCCATTAACTATTACATTTTTATAAGGAGCTTTATCAAAGAGAGCCACACCCAAAACCAACAATGAATAGAACCAACCTCGTGTTTGGTCAAGTCCTTCCGCTATAAAATCGGCTGGATATCCTTTATTTTTTTCTACATCAAATAAATTTTTCTCAAATGGATAATGGTCTTGGGCGTAAGGCATTGAGCCAGACTCATACCAACAATCAAAAACTTCGGGGATTCTCTTTAACGGCTCCCCATTTTCATCAATAAGTTCTGCTTCGTCTATATAAGGACGGTGAAAATCGAGTTCGTATTTTTTATTATGAGGAAATGGAACAAAGTCAATTTTCTCAACCTGGTTGTTTGAGATAAAATACTCCCCATTGTCTTTTTTACGTTCTTCTTGGTAATTTATTGTTTCCTTATTACTCATACCTAAAGCTCCAGTAATAAGCATCCACATTGGGGAACCGTGTGTAACAATAAGTATTGTTTCATTTTTATATGTTTTCTCCATGTCAAATAACACCGATACTACCCGCGATCTTACCTCTGCATGACTATCGCCGTCACCGTGACGTATAAATAGATAGTTTTCATTGGATAGTTCTATATTATTGTTATTTATTTTTTTACCTTGTTGGTCAGAGCCGTGGTTAAATTCAATTAATCGTTTATCGGACAAAATATTTTGTTTCGTGAGCCCAATTTCATGTGCAAAAATTTCTGCACTTTCCTTAGCACGTAGAAACGGTGAAGTTATAATCTTAGTTATCCCTATTTTAGAAAATTCTTTAGCAGTGCGTATTGTACTCTCTCGCCCATTCTCAGTTAAATGATTGCCCGAGTTACCTTTTGAATCATTGGTGCCAGAAATATTGCTTTCCGCTTCCCCATGTCGCATCACAAAATATTTATTACCAGATTTTTTTGAATACTTTCTCAAATCTTCTAGTGAGCCCATCACATAACGTTTTTTCCCATCTTCTCCCTCCCACACAGGAAGTGGAGCTCCCCAATAGCGCGAACGAGAAATAGCCCAATCGTGTGCGCCTTCCAACCAATTACCGAAACGGTATTGACCAACGTTCTCTGGCACCCAATGAATTTTTTTATTTTCTTCAACTAGCCTATCTTTAATTTCTGTAACTTTCACAAACCAAGAATCTGTAGCGTAATTCAAAAGAGGAGTTTCGCATCGCCAACAATGTGGATAGGAATGCGTGATTTTTTCTTTAGCAAAAAGCTTACCATTGTGAGCCAAATATTTGATTATTTCTACATCTGTATCTGTGTGACTCACCTCGCTTTCTTCATCATCTTTTGGTTTAACTAAAAGACCTTTAAAATCTTTGATTTCTTTTTTAAATTTTCCATCGTACCCAACGTGATGAACTATCGGAATATTATTAATCTCAGCTAATTTCAAATCATCCGCTCCAAAAGCGGGCGCTTCATGCACTATTCCCGTTCCATCGTCTAAGGTTACAAAATCCGCTTCATAAACTTTCCAGGCATTTTTTTTATTATCAATATCTTCGTCTTCATAATAATTAAAAAGTGGAGTATACAACTTACCAACTAAATCACTTCCTTTATATGTTTCTAGCACTTGATACTTTTTATTCTTAAGAATTATTTCTGCCCTTTCTTTAGCTAATATATATTTTTTCCCTTCGTATCCCTCATCATTAATAGATACTTTCACATATTCAAATTTGGAGTTTACTCCAAGCGCCATATTCCCCGGTAATGTCCAAGGAGTGGTAGTCCAAGCTAAAAAATAAGTACCACCCTCTCCTTTAATTTCAAAAGGAATGGTAACCGCCAAATCCGTTATATCTTTGTAACCCAAATTCACTTCAAAATTAGAAAGTGTGGTGCCACAACGTGGACACAAATGCATTGATTTAAAACCTTTGTAAGCCAATTTTTTGTCATAAAGGGTTTTAAAAGACCACCAAACGCTTTCCGTATAAGACGAGTCCATGGTCTTATAGTCATTCTCCATATCAACAAATCTACCCAATTGAGGAATTTGTTTTTCCCACACACCAGAGTCCCGCATGATATTTATTCGGGTCGCTTCATTAAATTTCTCAATACCATATTCTTCAATCTCTTTTTTACCTTTTAAACCAAGCTCCTTTTCGGTAAGATTTTCAACGGGAAGGCCGTGACAATCCCAACCCCAACGACGGCGAAGTTTCCTACCCTTCATTACTTGGTAGCGCGGAATAGCGTCTTTAATGGTTGAAGCAAGCATATGACCATAGTGCGGTTCCCCATTAGCAAATGGTGGTCCATCATAAAAAATGAAGTTTTTGTCTCCTTTTCCTTCAGTCTTCTCAAAGATTTTATTATCTTGCCAAAATTTCAGTATTTCCGCCTCTCTTTCCTTGGCAGTCATCTTTTTGTTTTCTGCTTTTTCATCCATATTAAAAAATCCTATCATATTATTCTGGCTATTCTAAAGTTCTCAGAAATTTCAAGATTTTAACACCCCTTTCAGTCAGTTTGTGTCTGACAAAATTGCCTTCGTGCCTTTTCATTAAAATTCCAGATATAGAAAGGCGACTTATGTGGTCGGCCGCTGTGTTAAAATTTAATTTTAATATTTCTGATATTTCTTCAACTGAAAGTTCTGGTTTTTTATATATCAAATCAATCATTTGAAGTCGCCTGTGATTGGCCGGTCCTTTAACGATTCTCTCCATCTTTTTCCAATTCATATTACCCATTTTAACACCCCCTCATTATCTATTCCAGTATTTTGCAAAATACTGGAATAGATAATGAGGGTAATAACGAGGTTTGCCTTACATCTTTTGCGGAATCTTTATACCTAAAACATTAAGTCCATTTTCCATTACCCGCCTTGTTGCCTTAGTTATAGATAAATAATAACTTTCGTAGTCACTGCCTATTATTTGCTTACTTCCATAAAAAGCGTTGTATGCTCCTGCCACTTCCAAAAGATAAGTGACTACATATTGCGGGGCATATTCTTTACATGCTCTTTCAATAATTTCTGGCAATCTGTAGAGCAACCTTTCTACATTAGTAATTTCAGATGGTATTTTTTTCTTGCCCGCCAAAATTTTCTTTAGAAAATTTCCGGCGGATGAACCTTTCTCTAAAACACTATTGGCTCGCACCGCCGTGTACTGAAGATAAGGACCGGAATCCCCTTCAAAAGAAATAGATCTATCGAAATCAAAAATAATATCTTTCCCAGGAGATTGTTTGAGTATTTGATATTTGGCTGCCGCAAGTGCCACTTGTTCTGCAATCTTTCCGGAGTTACTTACACGACTTTCACTAGCACGTTTTTTTGCTACATCAAATAGATTATGCAGAAAATTCAAAGCCGTAACAACGTTTCCTTTGCGAGAGGACATTTTCCCGATCGGCAAACGTAGCATTCCATGCGAAATATGCTCCAGTTTTTTTGCCAATTCTGGCTCTATATTAGAAAGTGCACTTTTTACAACTTTAAAATAGTCATTTATTTCATTACCGGTTACAGAAACCGATATATCGTACGGAAAAGTATCATATTTTAATTTTGCTAGCCCTAAATCCTTAGCTTCATATGTTGGTATGCCAAATTTATTTATGAAAACCCGAGTATGAAGTCCATGTTTTTCTCCAGGATAAATTATTGCTCCATCACTATTTTCAAAAATCCCTTTGCCAAGTCCTTCTTCAACCATTTTTTTACCAAAAATGGCTGTTTCACTTTCAAAAAAGTAGTGGTCAAATTTTGTTCCTAATTTTTTATAAATTATTTCAAATTCTTGAAGTGTTTCTTTTCTTCCAGATTCATAAAATTTATTTATCTCTGAATCACTTTTATCATAAATTTTCTTATTAATTTCATCTATTTCATTTTTGTATACTTCATATAAGTCACTCCCCATTTTATATGCAGCTCCCCACGGTAATTCAGGTTTTTGTTTCTTTGCGAAAATTGCTTTTGCCACGTGTAAACCAACATCTCCTTGATAGCAAACATTTTTTGTTTCCGCTCCACTTGTATCAAAAAGTCTATAAATTGATTCCCCTATTGTATTGGTCATAAGATGACCAATATGAAATTCTTTAAAAGGGTTGGGGTCTGTGTGTTCTACCATTACTTTCTTTCCTTTGTACAAATTATTTTGTCCAAAGTTTTTATTATTTTCTATTTTCTCTATTGAGTCAGCGAAAAAGTCGCGAGAAAGATGAAAATTTATAAACCCTGGTCCTGCTACTTCTATTTTTGAAACATCAGACAACTTTCTAGCTGAAAGTTTTGCCACAAAACTTTCAGCCAGTTTTTTGGGGTTTTCCCCTAATTCTTTGGCTTTTATTAAAGCAATGTTGGTGGAAAAATCCCCATAAGAAAAATTCTCTGGATGTTCCAAATGTATATCTTTTTGCGAAAAATTGAGAATCTTCGCAATTTCTATCTGTAATTTCTCCTTTATCATTCTTAAACTTTACCAGGAAAAAGAGCCCCCAGCACTTCTTTAAATGCTGGTAAAACATTGTATTCTAAGGACTCCTCTAAACTAACCCAAATATGGTCTTGACAATTCCAATCAAAATGAAGTTTCTTTGGTTTTACTTCAAGTAAAAATGGGTTTATTTCCCAAATTTTGCCATAAATTTTTTCTGCGTATTCAATTTGATTTGTTTGGGTAATTATTTTTGCATCTTTTTTAGAAATACCAGTTTCTTCCTCCACCTTAACAAGAACCCTGTCCTGCATTTGCACATGTTCGTCCACTATTCCGCAAACACCGCTCCAATAACCCGGGTAATAACGCATGCCTTGATTGCGTTGCAAAAGAAGTATTTTGTTTTTATGAAACAAAATACAATGAATCACTTTGACGTGTTCCAATTTCGTTTTTAGCAAAGGATGATAGATGGGAATCTCTTCCAGAGTATCTTCTCTCATAGTTATAATTATACCAATTACACAAACTTTTGAGGAATGGGAAATCTTCTGCAAAGTTTTTTGACTTTTTCGTGTAATTCTTTTTTCTTTTTTGAATCCTTAATATTTTTAAGTGTTTCTATCATAATTTCGGCCACTTCCTTGCATTCCTTTTCTTTAAAACCTCTTGTTGTTATGGCAGGTGTGCCAAAGCGAATTCCTGATGGGTCTAGTGGTTTTCTTGTATCATCAGCTATAGCATTCATATTTAAAGTAAGGCCTACTTCATCAAGCGCCACTTCCGCTTCCCTCCCTGTAATTCCTAAGGAACCAAATACATCTGCCAAAATCAAGTGATTGGAAGTCCCGCCTCCCAACATTCTGACTTTATGTTTCCTAAAAACTTCTTCCATTGCTTTAGCGTTTTTCAAAATCTGCTTAGCATATTTTTTGAATGAAGGTTTCATAGCTTCACCAAAACAAACTGCTTTAGCGGCCACAATGTGCATATGAGGTCCTCCCTGAATACCGGGAAAAACGGCTTTATTTATTTTTTGCGCAATTTCTTCGTTATCGCGAATCAAAATTAATCCTCCACGGGGACCTCGAAGTGTTTTGTGAGTCGTTGTGGTAATAACATCAAAACCATAATCAAAAGGGTTTTTGACAGCACCTCCTGCAATTAATCCGGCAATGTGCGCCATATCGGCCATAGTTATTGCACCTACTTCTTTCCCAATTTCTACAAACTTTTTATAATCAAGCTCGCGTGAATAGGCAGAAAATCCTGCCAAAATTATTTTTGGTTTTTCTTTTATAGCCGTTTCTCTTAAAGCTTTATAATCAATTTCCCCCGTCTCAGGATTTTTCATTTTATATCGCACAAAACGATATATTTTTGCCGAAAGTGTAACTGGGTGGCCATGAGTTAAGTGTCCCCCATGACTTAAATCCATTCCTAAAACAGTGTCCCCTAGATTGAGCAAGGCCGCATAAACCGCCATATTGGCTGGAGCGCCAGAATGCGTTTGCACATTGGCGAATTTAGCTTTAAAAAGTTTGCAAGCTCTTTCAATGGCAATTCTCTCCACTATGTCTGTGTAAGTTTGTCCGCCATAATAACGCTTGCCGGGATAACCTTCAGAATACTTATTGGTAAAAATGGAACCATTGGCTTCACGCACCGCGCGAGAAACATAATTTTCTGATGGAATTAACTCTAAACCTTCGGCTTCTCTTTTTTCTTCACCTAAAATTGCATCGTATACTTTCTTATCTTGTTTTTTTATATATTCGTATTCTTTAGCCATAATAATTAAATTATTTATCCTTAGTAAAATTCTCGCATTAGCTAAAGTTAACTAAATCATATTATTTTTGGAGATTCCTTTGTTTAACACCGCCTGCCACAGTTAATTCTGCCTTTATAGTGTCATGTGGATTATAATTTTCCAAAATTATTTTATCGGGATTAAAATCGTCAATTTCTTTTACAGAATTATCAATCTTTATGCTAGGGAAATCTTTTGGTTTACGTCCCAGCTGTTCCTTCACTTGCTCAAAATGGTTTTCATAAATGTGTGCATCTCCAAAAGTGTGAACAAATTCTCCTGGCTCTATTCCCAAAATCTTAGCAACTATTACATTTAATAAAGCATAACTGGCAATATTGAAAGGCACACCCAAAAACATATCGGCTGATCGTTGATAAAGCTGTAAGTGCAATCTTCCTCCTTTGATACTCATCTGATACATATTGTGACAAATTGGAAAACGACTAGCTTCTTCAGGTTTTGCCATACCGTATAAATATTGCGGATTCCAGGATGTAACTATAACGTTTCTGGCGTAAGGATCTTGGCGTAATTCTTCTATGGCCCATTTTAGCTGATCAACTTTCCTACCATCTGTTGCTGGCCAGGCCCTCCACATTTCTCCATAAATTCTTGGTAGCTCTCCCTGTTCTTTGGCAAAATTATTGTCTTTAGCAATTTTTTCTATAAATTCCCCCTTGCTTATATTTGTATTTGGATTTTTCTGTTTGTAAATTTTGAAAGGATAGTCATCCCAAATGTGTACATTATTATCAACCAGATATTTTATATTTGTTTGTCCAGAAAAAAACCAATAAAGTTCTTGAATGACTCCTTTCCAATAAACTTTCTTGGTAGTTAAAAGAGGAAACCCATCTTTAAGATCAAAACGTATTTGCCTACCAAAAACACCTCTGCTCATTGCATTCGTACCCTCATCAATATTTTCAATACCATTATCCAAAATATCTTGGAGCAAATTTAGATACTGATATTCTGGATGAGTTTGTTCTTTTGCCATAAATCTATTTTTTCTTTTTAATGCCTCTTTCTTTCGGTGGAACGTAACTATTCCAATCATTGTCATGGTATCTGCCAACTTTTTTATAGTCTGTCCTAGGAGGAGATGAAAGAGTGGAAAAAAGTATTTGGGCAATTGCCATATTGGGACGAAGTACTATTGGAATATTATTTGAGTTAGAAAGTTCAAAAGTTACATGTAAAAAATGCCCCGGATTTATAATTCCCGCGGTGTTGTGAACCACAAGGCCGACACGAGCCAAACTGCTTTTACCGCTCAAATGTATTAAAAAATGTTCTGAACCAAAATATTCAACGGAAGTTGCCAAAACACTAACACCGGGATAAAGCACGATAGTTCCATTTTTCTCAATAGTAATTTCTCTTGTTTCTGGAAAAATTTTTTTAACCGGGTCAATTATTTCAGACATATAATCCACATTGAAAATAAATTTATTGCCCAAACTAATATCATAGCTTGCTGGTTGCAAGTTTTCTTCGCAAAAATCGCGAATAACAATGTCCCCCTTTTTAACCGCCTTTTTTATATCTACGTCAGATAAAAACATGAATGTTAAAATTAAACTTGTCTTTCCTCTCCATGAGACACTCGCCCACCCTGATGTTGCCCGCGATATCCTATTACCTCTCCTTCAATTTTGTGAAAAACCACATTGCAAATCCTCGCACCAAGTTGCAATTTAACTTCAAAAGAACTCAAATTTGTAAGTCCCATTGTTAATTTTCCACAATATCCAGGGTCTGTTTTAGTGTTGAGCAAAAGTAAACCAGCGCGGAAAAGAGAGCTTCTTGGATATAACATCGGCATCAAATCAAGCGAAGTGTTTATGCTCTCTGCTGTTTGCACTAAATAGTATTCTCCGGGTTTAATTACAAATTCTTCTTGAACATCTCCTTCTTTTAAAGTAAAAATTTCTTCTGTTTTGACTCCGTGACGCCTGCCCAAACCGGCTTTGCCATCAGCTTCAATATAAGCGCCCCCTTCAATAATTTTGTGCACGGCGCCAAGACGCAAATCTATTCCTGTTCCTTCTGGATTAGATAAATCACGTCCGCCCAACCCTTCGATTAGTTTTTCTTCCTCTATGCGACGAACCACCTCTTTTATACCTATGATTGACATGTTCGCCTAGTATACCCCATGAGATATTTAAGACCAAAAGCGTTGTAAATATAGCGCTTATTATCTCACGGGGTATATCATTATGAGTAAACTGTAAATATGGAAATACCAAAGACACAACAAAATAATACTGCGGGCAAGCCACATGAGATGACGGCTTCGCCTATCTCACGGGGCAAGAGTTTTGTTAGCATTATTGCCGCCATAAGCAAAGAAAAAAGGGCTTTAGGTAAAGGAGGGGCCTTACTTTGGCATATACCGGATGACTTAAAACGCTTTAAAGAAACTACTTTGGGTCACCCTGTAATAATGGGACGAAAAACTTGGGAGTCGCTTCCTCCTAAATTCCGACCGCTTCCAGAAAGAAAAAATATATTAATAACTAGAAATAAAGATTTAAAAGCTCCTGGGGCAATAATTGTAAATAATATTGAGGAAGCCATAAAAAAAACTGAAAACGAAGAGGTTTTCGTAATCGGTGGCGGAGAAATTTATAAAGAAGCACTTCCCTTAGCCAATCGTCTTTACCTAACAATAGTTGAGGAAGAAAAAGAAGCAGACACTTTTTTCCCCGATTACTCTGAATTTAAAAAAGAAGTTTCTAGAGAGTGTTTCCTTAAAAATAACCCTCCGTTTTGTTTTGTGGTTTTGGAAAAATAAAAAGAAAGGGCGGGAACGTTTCCGTTACCGCCCATCACTACCAAAAACCCCTGAAACGCGGGGTCAAACTTTCCAATATTCTGGAACAAATGACCCATTCACTTCTTTGAAATCACCGAAGATTTCGGGTACTTCTGCAATCATGATTTTGCCGACCTTCTTGAAAACGTGAACAATTTCCTCCTCAGCTCCAGCGTCAGTGCGCAAAGCGATCACGTGTCGGAGCGCTCGAAGATTGAGACTCCACACACCACCTGTCGCGATGCCCATACCAATACCGCGGCGAAAAGCCGAGGTCAGCACTTTCTTGGCGTGGAATGTACTTTCCGGAGAAAGCTCCAACTTCCAGATGTTGGCGAACTCCGCCATCATCTCCTCCTGGATATTGAATTGCGCCGAGAGAAGGTTGCGACTCCGGCGCCTTTTTTCCGCGAGATCCGAGGATTGATTTTCTTCGTCACGGAAAACCTCCGGCATCCAGAACTTGATATCGGTGTACCGGATATAGCGCATACTGCGCTCGGAAATACCAACGCCGGCGCGGTGACGGTTCATCTCGCCGGTGAACACCCGCGAGCATCCGTTAATCGCGAAAGTAAGAACGGCGTGTTCGAGCACTGAACCATGTTTTTGCTTCAAAACATTGTCAAGATACTCGACCATGTCCTTGCGCACCTTGTTTACGTTCGGGTTCAATCCCGGCTGAAACGCCATGCTGAAACGCCATATAGCACTGCTTGGCAGCAAGAGCCACCAAAAGCGCTGGATGAGACACCGCATCTTCCTCGGGGATTTCAAATTCATCAGCCCCCATTTCATCGAGCCATTCACGGACAGCTTGCCTGTCAACCGTGGTTCTCGCAAGAACTCTAACGGAAATTTCATTAAACCATGATGCCATTTGAACACCTCTTTAGATTAGGGTGAAAAATCCGAATTCTTCTAGTGTATTACCACTTTAAAAAAATAAGTAAAGTGACAATTTCCTATTTTGCATCGATTTCTTACAGGAACATGCCACTTTTTGTTTTGTAGTTTTGGAAAAAAACTACTTTCCCCGAGCTTTAACCCACTTAACAGATTTGAGAAGCTCATAATAAAAATCATCTTTGAGAAAAACTCTTAGTTTTTTAGAATCTTTAGTTTTTTGCCAAACTTTTTCTGAAACTCCTCTTATAAGAACAACCGGTTTTTTCTCATCCCCCTCACCCATTTCTATAACTGCAGCGGCCGCTAATCCATCTGCTAAATTCGCTCTCTCAAATTTAAATTTCCTACCAAAAATATCTTGTGATCCACGGTAATCATAGACTGGCTCAAAACCAGCGAAACCCAAGGCAAAACCAATTGCTCCAAATCTAAGAGGACTAGAAATTGAATCCGTTATGATTATGCCTAATTTTTTTAACCCATAGTGCTTCATAAAAATTCTTCGCAGACGCTCTGCAGATTTGTCTGGATTTTTAGGCCAAAGAATATAGTGCCCATTACCATTACTCTCATCTATACCTGCAGATCTTATCAACACATTTTTAGTAATAGTAAAAGGAGAAAATCTTAGAGGTTTTTTCTTTGTGATAAAATCAGCTTCTTTATTTATTAAAATTTTCTTATCAATTGCTTCGACTGGAATACACCTCCCCTCATCAATACTTACAACTTTAGAAGCAATGGCTAAAATATCACCATCTTTTAATTTTATTTTTGACGCGAAAACTGCCTCACACAAATCTGCGTGAGGTGGTTTTAGTGCTGGCAATTTAAAAGATTCTACCTGCAAATTATTTATCTACTTCACATCAATCCCCATTGAACGGGCGCTTCCGCCAAGAATTTTTGCTGCTTGTTCTACAGTATGAGCATTTAAATCTTTCATTTTCTTTTCAGCAATTGCGTTTAAATCGGCTTTAGAAATAGTGCCTACTTTACTAGTATTTGGTTTTCCCGAACCTTTATCTTTTTTAATAGCTTTCAAAAGAAGGTCTGTTGCCGGCGGCGATTTCAAAATAAAATCATAGCTTCTGTCTTCATAAACACGAATAACTACTGGGACAGTTTCTCCCATCATTCCTTTGGTGGCATCATTGAATTTGCTAACAAAATCTCCAATATTAATACCGGCTTGACCAAGCGTTGGACCAAGTGGTGGCGCAGGTGTTGCCCTACCTCCGGGTATACCTCTTATTTTTACTTTTTTAATTAATTTTTTAGCCATGATTAGTTGCTAAGTTTAATAAGATTAATAAGTCGCCATAAGTTTTATAACTTTTTATTTTTTAGAAATCCTATGTATCCACTTATTGCTTTCAGTAATTCTGTATAATTATCAGCGATTTTCTGGGCAATTTCTTGATTCAAAAACCCTTTTTTTCCCGATTTTATTATATTTCTTTTTGTTTCTTCAGCTTCCCCCTTTGCTATATAAAGATATCTAATTTTCTCTAAATACGAGTGCCTAGCATACCCTTCCGAAATATTATTTGCAACAGAGGCGGATGAACGTCTAATTTGGTCGACACTTCTGAATTTTTCATCTTTTGGAAATTTTTCGGTTAACTTATGAACGTCAATTTCTAGAGCTTCAGCAATTTGGTATACTTTTAAATTTTCCAAACCTGTTGCCATTTGTTTATATTATCCTTCCCCTCTTTTTTATCCTTAATAACTTATAGAACTTCTCAACTTTCAAACTCGTTGAATTAGATTTTCTTGACTTGAAGAAAATCTAATTCAACAGGGGTTTCGCGACCAAACATTGAAACTAAAACCTTAATCTTTCCTCTTTCTTCATCAACTTCAGAAACTTTTCCTTCCAATTCTTTAAACGGACCGTCTATTATGGTAACAATATCATCCATTTCAAGATTGATAGTGTGCTTCACAGTATCCACCGACATTCTTTTAAACAAATCATCAATTTCTTTTTCTGAAAGTGGCACAGGTTGAACACCGGAACCTACGAAACCAGTAACTCTCGGAGTATTACGAACAACATACCAAGAATCATCCGTCACCACCATGTCTACCAAAACATAACCTGGGTAAACTTTTTCTTCTTCTTCCACTCGTTTTCCTCCTTTTATTTTTATTTTCTTTTCAGTTGGCACCAAAACTTGGAAAATCTTATCCCCCATTCCAAGCGACTCTATACGCTGTTTCAAATTACGCACCACCGCGTTTTCATAACCAGCGTATGTGTGAATTGCATACCAATGTCTCTCTCCAGTAATTTGTTGCTTAGCCATAAATAATTATTTCAAAAGTTGTTCCATTAAAATACGGAGGAAGTAATCAAAGGCGCCCAAGTAAAGCGCCGTTGCAATTGAAATGGCGATAACCACAATGGTGTAAGCCGTAATCTGATTTCGCGTTGGCCAAGAAACGTGTCTCATTTCCTCGCGAGTTTCTTTCAAATAATCTTTTAAAGCCATAAATTTTGTATTTTAAAACCCCCTCTCGGGGGCTATTAACCAAGATAGTATCAGAGCGCTTTCTTTTGTCAAATCAAAAGCCGTGCGACGAACATCGTCGCACGGCTTCGCTTTTCTGCAGGAACTTTACTTCTTTTTCTTGAACCCCTTGTTGTCCGCCTGAGGAGAAGGTCCTTTTTTCGGGCCCAGTATTGCACCACGCCCCGTCGGATTCCTCGGACCACCCTTTTCATGATCGCGAGCCGTTTTTCCGGCCCGCATTACCCTTTCCATCCCCGCAAGCGCTTTCGAGTTCTGATCCTTCATGTACTGACCCAATCCCCATGGTGTTGCCCAGAAAAGAATGGGTCGTTCGCGGGAAAACTTGCCATCAGGTGATTTGAACTTCACTGTCGCGACAGAGTTTTTCTCCCCGCCACGACCCATGAGTTCATGGGAACAACCGAGTTGCTCCAATTCGCCGATCGACAGCGACATGAACCATTTTTTCTCCAGGAGTTCCCGTTTTGCTTGGCATTCGCGCTGATTTTTTTCCTTCAGCAGACGCTTGGCCAATTTGTCGAAAGCGCGAATTTCGCGCTTGAGAACTTGGCGAATCTGGATCCGCCCCATCTCTTCGTCCGACTTGAGCGGCCGGTGAAAACCGAAAGTCCAATGGGTCTTGGCATTCTCCACAACCACAACCCAGCCAGATTTCGCCATCTCGAGCGCCGAGAACTCGTCGTCGATCTTCTCGACTTTGACGAGTTCCAGTTTCGGCCTTTCCATCTTCTTGACATTACCGAAACCGAACTGCGGGGCAATAACCTTCTGATTCTTTTCCATCTTTTCTTTCTCCTAATCACCAAACCCCACAATTTGGCAATTTTTCAAAGTAAGGGGTGTATAGTGGGCACCCCATCTGCCTGCCATTATATACTATTTTTGTCTATTTGTCAATATTATTGAATAATAAAAAAATAGCGGGGTTTCCCCCGCTTTTCTGCTGTTCTTACCGTCTCAGGCGGCGTCTGGTAATGGGCCCTGTCCTTCGCTAATCATGGACTCCCTACACAAGGCAACGTAGGGAATCGGGTGGACATATTCAGGAGAATTCACCTCGAATCTGCAGAGGTATGTGTTCCCGAAAATTTGCACCACCTGCCCAATCGAATCCGCTTCAACGTAAACACTTTCTGGTGCGTGACGATATTCACAGCCATCTTCCCTTACTGCGGGAAAACGATTTTTTGCTGAAACGCAATCTCCAACTTTGTGTTCATGCATTTTCGGTTTCTCCCCAAAGAATCGTTGCTACTATTTTAAATTAAAAATCAAAATTAAACTAATACAAAAATGGAAAAGGCAGGGGTTTCCCTGCCTTTTTGTGTCGATAGATTTTCCGCAACCACTAGCGGAAAACTCTCCCAGCACGGTGTCCACTGAAACAAACTGAGAGCCGACGGTGGGTCGGTGGGCGGTAATTTTTCTCTTTCTCTTCATAGCAAAGCGCTGTGCCACCAGGCAAATCGAGTGGTCTTGGCGCATTATCTTTTTTTCTTTGCGCCCAGGCGCTTTTACCAGTTAACCCCGCGCGGCGGCGAGAAATTTTATTTGCCATCATTCCTCCAAATCTGGCGAACTTGCCATTTTGCATAAAAACATTTTTGAAAAGAAAAAACAACCCCGCCCCAGTTTTTTAAAAAACTGGGGCGGGATTTCTTAGTTTTCTATTTTTTCTTTACCTTATCTCGTAAGTGATAGTTACATTAGAGAGAATTTGATTCTCGCCCGAAGGCACACTGGGTGCAGGCTCCGCGGCGCCACCTCGGCCATAAGAATCCGCGCTCACGGTCATCATTTTGTTGTAATATATTGGATAATTCCCGCCTTCGCTAAAGTTGGTGATGCGAACCAAAGAAACTCCAAGTTGATCAGCCAATTTTTCGGCTTTTTCTTTTGCTACATCAATGGCTTTTTCCTGCGCTTCTCTTTTTACTTTATCTTCATCTTCAATTTTAAATTGCAAACCGCCAACATTTTGCACCCCAATTTCACCTACTCCCGTCAAAAGGTTCCCGGCATCTTCAAGTTTTCTAACCTTGACCTCAATTGTTTGCGATACCTCATAACCAATAATTTTTGGCTCTTTAACTGGTCGTGGCGGACAATAATCCACGCTACAAGGCGCCATTATTTGCGGTTGATAGTAATATTCATATTTTGGATTAATGTTGTAGGAAAGTGTCTTAGTATCTTTCTTATCATCAACATCTCTTTTTTTCAGAAAATCCATCGTTTTATTGGTTTTATCCGTCGCTTTCTTTTGCGCTTCAGATACAGTTTTACCTTCCTCTGTAACACTAAAAGTGAAAGTGGCAATGTCTGGTTTTGCCAAGACTTCTCCTTCACCAGTTACGGTAATTGTATTTTGTGAGGCGACATCGCGACCAATGTAAGCCCCTTTGCGAAACTCGTTTATTGTCTTCGCCGCCATAAAAATCACTCCTACGGCCACCAACCAAACCAAAGTCTTGGTTAGCTTTGTCCCTCCACTTGAATTTAAAAATTCTTGCATGTGATTATATATTAGTTAATTAGAGAAGAAACTATAACAAATCAACCTCGAAAAACAAAGACGGCCGGCACAAAGTGCCGACCGTTCAAAAACTGCCGTGCTATTTCGCTGACTCCGCAATAACATCACGGAGCAACGCTTGCAAATCCTTGTCGAGTCGCCCGTTGTCAAAAAAAGCAATCTCAGGTGGCGCTTTGATTTTTGCAACTGGCCGTTCCGATTTACCTAATCAAATAAACAATTCTCTTGTTTTCCCTGGAATATTTCGTGGGGCAATTGATGCCAGAGTTTCTGAAATAACTGATCAAATGAAACTAAGCGCGGCCGAAGCGCTTTCTTCTCTGGTAGAAAATCCAAAACCGGAAAAAATAATTCCTGGACCATTTGATGATGGTGTAATGGAGGCCGTTGCTAAAGCGGTAATTAAAGCTTCAAAAAGATAATTATAATTCTTTTAATTATCTTCAATTAATTTTTGCTTGCTTTCTGTTTCTGATTTTAAATCTCCAAATATACCTCCTGAATTATTTTTTACCTGTTGACTGGTGGAAGATGGATTCTTCTTTATTTCATTTGTTCTTTTATATATAAAACCGCCAACAACAAGTGTGATTACAGCAAACCAAAAAAATAATTCTAAAAAAGTAAAACCTTTGTTTTCTTGTCTTTTGAGCATAATGATTATCGGTTAATACAACCTGTATTATATTGGTAATTCAAATATTTTTCAAAAAAGTTTTCCCTGATTGACTTTATTGCTTTGAATAAAATCTTTGGCTAATTTGCCTCCGTTTTCTTTTTTGTTTCCCAAAGAAAGTTTAATTTCATCAATTTTTTTAATAATTTTAGGGAGATTTTTAAAACCCTCCTTAAAAGCGTTCAGGGCGGTAGTGCCGCGTAAAGCTGCCGCTGGGTGAAACATTGGCACAACGTAATAGCCACTTTCTTCGGCACGAAATAGTTTCCCTTGATCCCGAGTAATTTTGGCTTCTGGTAAAAAATAATTCATCGAAAATCTGCCCAAAGGCACAATTATTTTAGGATTAATCATTGCAATTTGCTTCGCCAAATAGGGCTTATATTTTTCTATCTCTTCAGGTAGAGGGTCCCTGTTTTCCGGTGGACGACGTTTTACAATATTTGTTATATAGACATCTTCTTCTTTTAGTCCATTTTCCCGAATCATTCTTCGTAAAAGCTGTCCCGAGCGACCAACAAATGGACGCTTTTGTTTGTCTTCTTCAGCCCCTGGCGCTTCCCCTATGAATAAAATCTCCGCCCCTGCGTTTCCTTCCCCAAAAACCAAATTTGTTTTCAAAGGCAGTTTTTTATCTGCTAACATCTCTTTTTTTAGTTTTTCCAATTCTTCCCCTCTATTCATTGCATTTTGTTGTTTATTTGTTCATTTATCTGTTTTTGATTTTCTTTTTTAGATTTTTTCAAAAAAAGTTTAGCTAACAAAACAGAAATTAAAACGGTAATTGCCGTAATCAAAAGAGCGTAAAGCAATCTTTGCCAAAAACTGCTTAAATTTTCAAAAACTTCCGAAAATAAATTTGCTCTTGAGACTTTTCTGTATTTTGGGGTTTTTCCATGGCATTTCCTTGCATATTACTGAGTATATCAGGCAAAATAAAAAAATCTATATTAATTTTCCTTCTATTTTGAGGGGTGGCTATCCGGATTCGAACCGGAGAAAGCAGCTCCACAAGCTGCTGTGTTACCGCTACACCATAGCCACCATTATTACCGATATGTCGGGGGTTGCTCTTTTATACCAGATTTATGGTTACTAAGTCGAGCCAAAGCGTAAAGAATGCTTGATAAACGATTTAAGTAAGAACGGGTCCATTCTCCCACTTTTCTATCTTCATTTTCAATAACAGCCGTAACACGACGCTCCGCTCGGCGCGCCATAGTGCGCGCAATGTCAAAAAGAGAGGCGAGTTCTGTTCCTCCCGAAACAAAAAAAGATTTTATGGGTGGCAATTCTTTTTCTATTGTGTTTATTAAAGATTCAACCTCTCTTAGTTTTTCTTCATTGATTGTTTTGTCCGCTCCCGCCACCTCGGCTTGAATTATAAAAAGATTTTGCTGAATTTCATTTACAATTTCATCCATTCTTAACTCTTGACTCGTAACTCTTAACTCGCTCTCTTTCGCCTTCACTTTTATCAAACCCAAAAAAGAATTTATTTCATCCAGTGAACCAAGCGCTTCCGCAATGGCTGACGACTTTGAAACACGCTGATCGCAACCCAAACCAGAGGCTTGTCCGCCTTTCCTAGAAAAAAGTCCCGTCGTTCCTTTATCTCCTTTACCAGTAAATAGAGCCATGTAAATAGTTTACCCGCCTAAATTTTGAAAAGCAAAATTTAGGCGGGCGAACAGCTTTCCCGCAAAATAATCCTTGATCATTTGTTTTATATCCAAATCTCGGAGCGTAAGATTATCCATCGCGTAAACTTCATCTAGTGAAAACCATTTTATTTCAGTTACATCATCTTCAAGTTTACTACTCGCTATTTCTGAAATAGCCCCTATAAAAATAACTTTTATAGCATGAGGAGTGGCGCCCAATTCTTTTTCGATATCCTTTCTCACCAATGAATAAATGCCCAGAAAATATTGTGGTGTAAAAGAAAAACCCGTTTCTTCTAACCCTTCGCGCTTAACCGCCTCAATGGGATTTTCACCAACATCAATCCAACCTGCAGGATGATTCCATTTACCGTTGTCTGGTCCCTTTCGTCGAGCTTCGCGTACTAAAAGAATTTTTCCATCTCGTTCAATGAGGCCACCAACTACTCCAAAAGTTTGTGTGAATACTCGTTGCATACGTTTTTATTTAATTATAGCAAAAAAATAAAAAAAATTGTGGTCATAAATTTTAATATGGTCACAAGTTACTAAGTATATTTCTTTGCAAAGCTTGAAATCTACTAAGTACTCGCGACCCCGCCTCATATCGCGAAGCGATATATTCCGGCTCACAAAAGCTAAAATTCTCCAGCAGTGGAGAATTTTTTAACGCTTTTGTGCCCGGGACAGGACTTGCACCTGCACACCCGTAAGGGCATAACCACCTCAAGGTTACGTGTATGCTAATTTCACCACCCGGGCATAATTTTCTAAACCAGCAACTTTTAAAGCTTTTCCTATCTTTTTTCGTTTTCTGGTAAGACAAATTATAGACTTACTATAATACATATTTTTAATAATTTTCAAAGATTCTTTTTTTGCATATTTTAACTGATAAGTAATTTTCTTTTCGTCTTTAGTAATATGACCTTTCACTTTCAATCTTTTGTAAATTTCTCTACGAATCCAATCTATATGTTTTTTACTTGCGGACGCAAAAGCAGTATAAAACATAAAACTAGAACGCCAACGTGGGTCCCAGTATGAATAAAAACAGCCATCACCATCAAAAGATCCGCGCAAAAAATCAAAAAAGAATTTGTTCGGTATATTGAGGTTTCCAATTGTTTTTGATTTAGCGGGAGTTAAACCAATTCCCAAAAGAAATTTATAGAAAATAACATCTCCAAACTGAACTTTATAAACCATATTTCTTTTACGCCCAGAGAAAGATTTTCCTATTTTAATATTTTTAATGTGCAGTATTTTTAGAAAATTATTTATTTGCTCATAATCTTTCGAAACAAAAACAATGTGTCTCCCTGTGTTAGATAGACAACCATCCGTCGTTAAAAGCCCGATTGCATAGCCAAAATTTGACGACCATTTTATTTTTATTTTTCCCTTTGGTTTTATTCCTACCCTATTCATACCTATATCACACCAACACAATATAATAATTATACCTCAAGTATATAGCGTATACCAATCAAATATAATAAAAATTCCCCGAAAAAATCGAAAAAATCCCAGAAAATGGATAAGTTTATCCCCTAGAGATTTTTTTATTTTGTTTCGGCTACTTCTGCAACCGTTTCTTCTTGTGGAACTTCTTTTATTTTACGAATATTCCTCATTTGACGACGAGCTTCGCGAGATGCTTTTTCACGAATGAAATAAAGTTTGGCGCGACGAACAGAGGCGCTTCTTATTATTTCTATAGAATCTATTGCCGGAGAATAAATTGGAAATATTTTTTCTACCCCCACTCCACTTGCAACTCTACGAACGGTGAAAGTTCCTCCAGCGGTTTTACCGTGTTTTACGGCTAAAACCAATCCTTCGAAAGCTTGCAAACGAAACTTGCCATTTCCTTCTTCAATTTTTTGTTGCACACGCACCGTATCCCCCGCTCTGATTTCCAGTTTTTGGCGCTTTTCTGTGTCAATGGATGAGATTATTTTCCGCATAACAATAGCCGAAACCTTAACACGTCATTTATCAATCTGCAAGAAGTTTCAGGGCCTCTTTAAAATCATTGGGTACTGGCGCTTCAATAGAAATTTCTTTACCTCTCAAATCTTTAAAAATAAGTTTGTGAGCATGCAAAGCTAATCTTTTAAAACCCAAAATGCAATCTCGTTTTAAAGCATAGACCTTATCGCAAATGACGGGATGCCCCAAATGCACCATGTGGGCGCGAATTTGATGAGTTCTGCCTGTTTTTGGTTGTAATTTAAGATAAGTTGCTTTACGGCTTCTTTTTACAACTTCATAATAGGTTACGGCTTCTCTCATCTTTCCGCGCGCTTTTTGCGGTGTAGTGTATTGACGAAAATCCCCCTTACTTCTTCCCAACGGTGCGTTTATTGTTCCAAAATCCTCTTTAACAATTCCATAAACAAAAGCTAAATATTCTTTTTTTACTTCCCTATTTTGAAATTGTTTTTTTAAATGAACATACGCTTTTTTATTTTTAGCCACAAGAAGAATACCGGAAGTTGCCCTGTCTATTCTGTGCACAATGCCAGGGCGAATTATCTTTTCTCCATTTTGCAAAACAAGTGGTTCCCCCACGTTTTTGGTCTTGGGATAATTTTCTAAAATCCAATCGCAAAGTGTTTTTTCGGTATTTTTGCCATCGCCATGCGCCATAAGACCAGACGGTTTATCCAACGCCAAAAAATCGGCATTTTCCCAAATAACTTTTGGGATTAGCTTTTTATTTTTCCTAGACACCAAAATTTCTTTTTCTTTTCGCATACTCTTCGAGCATACTCTCAAATTCTTCCCTAGTAAACGCCGGCCAAAGAGTTTTTGTGAAAAAAAGTTCGCTATAGGCGATTTGCCAAAGCAAAAAGTTTGATAGGCGAATTTCCCCTCCTGTTCGAATTATCATATCTGGGTCACCAATATCTTTAGTATCAAGATATTTATTTATAGTTTCCTCGCTTATTTCTTTTGGTGAATCTTTCACAATTTTTTCAACGGCTCTCTTTATTTCATTTCTTCCGCCATAAGAAAGAGCCAAAACAACGTGTGTGCCTTTATTGTTTTTTGTTTCCTTTTCAGTTTTTTCCATTTTCTCCACAATATCTTTTGGAAAATGTTTTCTCTCTCCTATAAAGATTACTTCGCCAACGTCATTTTTTTTGTTCTGTATTTCACTAAGCGCCAGACGAAAAAGAGAAAGAATGAAAGCCACTTCCTTTTCGGACCTTTTCCAATTTTCACTTGAAAAACAATAAGCTATTACTGTTTCTATTTTTAAATCTTTGGACCATTCTAAAAAATTTTTAAAGGTTTTATACCCTTCTTTGTGTCCCCAACTAGGGGTTTCGCCCTTACTTTTAGCAAAGCGTCTATTTCCATCCATTATTATTCCTATGCATTTTGGTATATTTTTATTCATAAATTATTTCAAAGGAATTGAATCGTTTCGTGATAGGAATTTCTTTTTTTTCTAAATTATCAACTCTAGCAAACAAAGACCCCTTCTTTAAATATTCTTCGTATAAACTTAGCTTGTCTTTGGCACCTTGAGCTAAAACCAAAACCGAGCCGTCCTTTTCATTTCTTACAAATCCCCCAATACCGAACTTATTGGCTTTTCTCGTAGCAAAATCGCGAAACATAACCATTTGCACTCTGCCAAAAATTTTATATTGCCTTTCAATTAAATTTTCTTCCATAGCCGATAATACTAACCGATTGGGCAATAAGTTTCACTCTGTTTTGCATCAATTAAAAAAACTTGTATGATGCCTTTACGCGCCCTTAGCTCAGTTGGTAGAGCAATTCATTTACACTGAAAAGGCCGGGGGTTCGAGTCCCTCAGGGCGCACCACAATTAACTTTTTATTTACACTTTTTCTTGTCGTCAGGGATATTTTGTTCGTCGTCGCTCACAAAATTCCACGACCCTGCCTCGTCTGTTTAGTTTGTTAACTAAACATGACTCCGGCTCGGACAAGTGTGCGAAAAAGTAAAGCAGTTTACTTTTTCTACCTTCTCCCCC
>JBBTUX010000017.1:0-30945 GCA_038063555.1 Patescibacteria group bacterium
CATGAATCCGCAACGGGTTCTCTGGGTTCGTCATCGCAAGGTGGCGAACCCTTTTCTTTTTATTATCTATACCACTATTCCATGGAATAGTGGTATAGATTTGGAATTGGTTTATATTAATTGCAAATCTAAGGTTTTTCGCTCTAAATCAGCCGAGGTGATTTTGAATTTTACAGAATCTCCTAGAGAGTATTTCTTTTTGGTTTTTTCACCCACAAGACAATAGTTCTTTTTATCCAATTTATAATAATCATTTTTTAAGTCCCTAAGGCGAACGAGGCCTTCACTTTTTGTTTCCTTTTCTTCAATATACATACCCCACTCTGTAACACCAGAGATTATGCCATCAAAGACAATGCCGATTTTATCTTGCATGTATTCTACTTGTTTTAGTTTTATAGACTCCCGTTCAGCTTCAGACGCTCTTATTTCGGCCTCTGTCGAGTGACTGCCCATTTTTTCATAAAAGATAAATTCACTACTACTTATTTTTTTGCCTTCCAAATATTTTTGCAATAATCTATGCACTAAAGTGTCGGGATAGCGCCTGATGGGAGAGGTGAAGTGAGTGTAATAATCAAAAGCAAGACCGTAGTGCCCAATATTTTTTATAGAATAAATTGCTTTAGCCATAGAGCGAATAGTGGCAGTTTTCACAATACTTTCCTCTGCTTTTCCTTCCAGACGTTTAAAAAGAGAATTCAAATCTTTTCCTGTAACGTGACCATTATTTAGTGGGAGTTCATGACCAAGCGCTTTAACAAAAATAGAAAGTTCGGCAATTTTTTCATAATCTGGTACATCGTGTATGCGATAGAGGAAAAGGGGAATGTCACCACTTCTTTTTGGTTTATGTATTTTATTTATAAAACGAGCTACTTCGCGATTGGCTAAAAGCATAAATTCTTCTACCAATTTATGCGCGTCAAAACGAATTTTTCTTATAACTCTCAAGGGCTTACCATTTTTATCCAACACAAATTTAACCTCATCCTGTTCAAAGGAAATAGCGCCTTTCTTGGTTCTCTCGGCCAAAAGCTTTTTGGCAATTCCATTTAATATTTGCAATTCTTCTTTATATATTTCTTTTTTACCCAAAATACTTTCCTGTGCCTCTTCGTAAATAAATCTTTTATTGGAATTTATAATAGTTTTGCCAAACCAGCTCTTTAAAACTTCTCCATTATTATTCATTTCAAAAATAGCCGAAAAAGTAAATTTATCTTCATTTTGGTTTAAACTACAAAGCTCATTAGAAAGAATTTCTGGAAGCATAGGTATGGTTCTATCCACCAAATATATGGAAGTGGCTCTTTTTTGGGCTTCACGGTCTAATTCGGTATCAGGTCTTACATAATGAGAAACATCAGCAATATGAATACCAATTTCATAGGTGGTTGGAGAAAGTTTCTTAAATGAAATGGCATCATCAAAATCTTTAGCATCCGCTGGGTCAATTGTGAAAGTGAGAGTTTTTCTTATGTCACGGCGATTTTTTATTTCTTCATTAAAATTGGCAATAGAAGAATTTTTTACTGAAAGAGCTTCATTTTCAACTTCATTTGGAAAAGTGGGGGAGAAACCTCTATCGAGAACAATAGAGTTCATTTCAGTAGTGTTATCTCCTTTTCTACCAATATCTTGAACAACTTCTATCTGTGGTTTTTCTTTAGCGTTTGTCCAAGGTAGAAGTTTCCCTAAAACTTTGTAACCGATTTTTGCATTACCAGAAATAGAAAAAGAAGTGTGAATTTTCCTATTATCAGCCACAAATATTTTCCTGCCTTTTTCTTCTATTATTGTTCCAACAAAAGTTTCTTTTTTACGAGTTACAACATTTACCACTTCTCCTTGTAAGCGTCTATGTGTTTTGGGTAGGGTTTTAATCAAAACAACATCGCCGTGGAAAGCGGTGCCGGTTTTACCTTCAGGAATTTCCACATCTTCCTTAAAGTCAGGAATGGCAACATAACCACTGCCTTTACTGGTAATGGTTATTATTCCTTCTAAGTTTTTTTGTTTTTTCTCCACTTTTCACCCAATTTAACACACAATATTGACGTTGGATAGTTTTAATTGTATTGTCAAAAAAGTTGTTAAATTCCTCGTGACCAACGAGGTGTGCTTTTATGGGAACAGGAATTGCTCACTCCTATTTTAAGTTGAGATCTCTCTGTGAGAGGTGGTAACAATGAAAGCTTTAAATCGTCTTTTTCTTGATTCATATGGGGAAGTTGATGTTTTGACCGGTCCTCGTAAATTGGAGGAATTGGTTTCAGCTTTTATCAATCGTCAACATCTCTATTTCCGGGTGAAATTCAAGTTTCCGCAATTCATGAGTCGGGAGGTGGTAAGAGAAGAAAAAATCCATGTAAACGTGGAAGAGATTGGTTTTCTCAATCCGGTTTCTGGGACCGCTATGAGGGTAATGGGACACCTTCGTGGCTATGTGAACAAAAAGGTTACCGTTGAATATGACTTTGGAGGTGCTATCGGGAAAGTCATATTTCATTAGTGTTCCAATACGGACTCGTTAGCCACGGGTCCGTTTGAAATTTTAATTGACGAAACAGGGGTTTTTTGTTAGATTTTGCCTCTATGTTACGAATCAGATTGCAAAGAGTCGGCCGAAAACACGAACCATCATTTCGTGTTGTTTTGACTGAATCACAAAATTCAACTAAAAGTGGCCGTGTCCAAGAAATACTTGGCACTTATGACCCCCGTTTTGATAATCCTGTTATAAAAGGAGACAGAGTAAAGTATTGGATTTCTATGGGGGCACAACCAACAGACACTGTGCATAACCTTTTGGTCTCTCAAAAAATATTAGAAGGTAAAAAGAAAAATGTTTTACCCAAAAAAAGTCTGCCCCCAAAAGACGGATCAGCACAGGCGGTGAAAGCCAAAGAAGAAAAATCAATCGAAGCCGTAGCAGAGGTTTCGGGTGAAGAAGTCCTCGCCTCGGAAAATACCGAAGAAGTTCTAGTTGCGGAGATTTCTGCTGAAGAAAAAAAGAATTAAATATTTATCTCCGCATACCTTTGAC
This sequence comes from Patescibacteria group bacterium, assembly GCA_038063555.1. Lineage (GTDB taxonomy): Bacteria > Patescibacteriota > Minisyncoccia > Phycocordibacterales > JAKFXT01 > JAKFXT01. Next base: position 3,050 of record JBBTUX010000017.1, read on the forward strand.
CCCTTTCCCGCACAACATTCCAACATTCTTAAGAATATTGGAATGTTGTGCTATGATGTTTTTGCGACTTTAATAGAAATAAAATAATAAGGAATGATGAAAACATCTAAACAACTGGAAAGGCATCTCAAAGGACTGGCAAATCACACCAGGTTGGATATTTTGTTTTTAGTTTTCAAAGATCCAGAACTAAATGTGGAGAACATCACTGACACTCTGGGGAAAAATTTTAAAACGATTTCTGAACATACCAGACGCCTTGTGCAAGCGGGTCTTTTGGATAAAAGATACAAAGGTCGGAGCGTCATTCATTCCCTGTCCCCGTATGGAAAGAAGTTTGTAAATTTTCTCAAGAATTTCAACTAATTCACAACATTCTGACATTCTTGAGAATGTTGGAATGTTGTGAAGTGCTAATGGGTGGGGGCGGAGTATATGAGTATGTGAGAGGGTTTGACCAGGATTCACTAAATGTTGGATTTTTGGTATATTTTAACTAGTGGTGGGCTGATGTCGCGCCCGCATACATTTAAAATAAAATTAAAGAAAGATTCACGATATGGCAGAACAAGATGTAGCGTTTCTAGAACATGTGGTTAAATCTCTAGTTGATGCGCCGGATGCAGTAAAGATAAATAGAACGGTGGATGAAATGGGGGTACTCCTTACTTTGGATGTTGATCCAAATGATATGGGAAAGGTTATTGGTCGCTCGGGGAATACCGCCAAAGCCATAAGAACACTTCTTCGAGTAGTTGGTATGAAAAATAACGCTCGGGTTAATTTGAAAATTAATGAGCCAGCTGGAAGCACTCGTGGTATGGGGGAGAGTGGGATGCGCGGGGGAATGAGAGGGGGAAGTACGGGTGCATCATCTCGCAGTGTAGATGAAGCAATAGAAGAACTAAAGAATAGTTAAAATAGATAAATTAGCAAAAATGTAAAAGCCGTTTCAGGAGAAACGGCTTTTACATTCGGCACTCTATCACAAGAATTGGTTAATGATTAATTTATAAACAACATTCTAACGTTCTATAGAATGTTAGAATGTTGTTACTAGGTCTTGTCAGTTATGGGTTGTTAGTTGTAAGTTAATACTATGCATTTTCATGTTATTACATTGTTCCCGGAAATTATTAAATCCTATACAAGCGAGTCGATTTTAGCGCGCGCTATAAAGAATAAAAAGATAAAGGTGACTACATATAATCCACGGGATTTTGCTAAAGGGAAATTACAAAAGAAGTGGCCCGATGGAAATGTAACCACTTATGTGGATGATAGACCATATGGTGGGGGTCCTGGAATGGTGCTACGGGCCGAGCCGATAATTGGTGCTATCGATAAGGCATTGGGAAAAAATAAAGGGACGGTTATTCTCACAACACCTGGTGGAAAACAATTTAGTAATACTGATGCAGAAAAATTGAAAAAAGAAAAAAATATTGTAATTGTTTGCGGGAGATATGAGGGGGTAGATTCTAGGGTAATGAAAGTATTAAAAACATGCCTGCCGGCAGGCAGGGCAAAAGAATATTCGGTGGGACCATATGTAGTAACCGGTGGAGAAATCCCAGCTCTCATTATGATTGACGCCATTTCCAGACGCGTCCCTGGCGTATTGAATAAGCAAGAATCATTGGAGGAAAATAGAGTATCAAGTTCAGAAATTTATACTCGTCCTGAAGTTTTGGAATATAAAAAGAGAAAATATAAAGTGCCAGAAGTTTTGCTTTCAGGACACCAAGCTAAAATAGAGGAGTGGAAGAGGAGAGGTAAAAAAAATTAGTTATACACAGGTCAAAAATATGGCACTTGACCACATTACTTTCATGAGTATAATGCCTCTTGACCTTTTGATTGAGTTATTGTTGATGAGGTTTCCATTTATTAGGAGGGATTTTGCATAATATAAGTAACTCAAATCTATAAATATTAATTAATAACCGCCAATCTACTAAAAATAGGGGCGGCTTAGTGTTTTGTTTAGTTTTAACAATAAAAATAAATGAAAAAACAAAAATTCTTTTCGCGTTTTAAAAAACCCCTTACCACTTTGCCAAATTTGGTAGAGCCACAGATTCTTTCATATAAGTGGTTAGTAGAAGAGGGGGTAAAAGAAATTTTTAAAGAATTTTCTCCAATTAAGGACTATTCTGATAAGAAATTTATTTTGGAATTTGTTTCTTTTGAATTGGGTGAACCTAAAGTGGATGAACATTTTGCCAAAGCCAATAAAATGACTTTGGATGTGCCACTTCGGACCATAGTTCGTCTTACCAATAAGACACTTAATACTAAAAAGGAGCAAGAAATATTTATGGTGGATTTTCCTATGATGACAAATCATGGGACTTTTATCATTAATGGGGTGGAGCGTGTCATAGTGCCACAACTTGCGCGTTCTTTTGGGGTTCTTTTTACACATGAAGAAGTGAAAGGGCGCGGCTATTTCGGCGCTAGAGTCATTCCGTCTCGCGGCGCTTGGATTGAATGTGAATCAGACCCAGACGGCGCTATATATGTGCGTGTAGATAGAAAAAGGAAATTTCCTATAACATCATTGCTTCGTGTTTTGGGCGCAGAAACTGATAGTGAAATATTAGCGCTTGCCAAAGGAGATCCAGAATACAAAAAAGTTTTGGAAATTACACTTGGGAAGGACACTGCCAAAACAAAAGAAGATTCCTACATTGAAATTTATAGGCGTATGCGTGATGGGGACCTTGCGACCGCAGAAAACGCTAGAGAATTCGTCAATTCTATTTTTAGTACAGAGCGTTACGACCTTTCTGCCATCGGTCGTTTTCGTTTCAATAAACGTTTTAATTTGGGAACGGAAGATAAATCAATAAACGTTAGAACCCTTACACTTTTCGATGTTTCCATTATTGCAAAACACGTAACTGCTTTAAACAACACTCCAGGGTCACTTCCGGATGATATAGACCACCTTGGCAGTCGTCGCGTTAGATTTGTCGGAGAAATGCTTCAACAAAAAATGCGTATCGGTATGGCGCGTATGAAAAGAAACATACAAGACAGAATGTCCACAATTGACGCCTCGTCCACTATGCCAATTCAATTTATTAATCCAAGACCATTCCAAGCGTCAGTCAAAGAATTTTTCACCACAAATCAACTTTCTCAATTCATGCAACAGGAAAATATTTTGCAGGAAATTGAGCACCTCCGAACTTTTTCAGCTTTGGGCCCAGGTGGTTTAACTCGTGAAAGAGCAGGTTATGAAGTGCGCGACGTGCACCACTCTCACTATGGACGTCTTTGTCCGATACACACTCCAGAAGGGCCAAACATCGGTCTTATTTTGCGTCTTGCAACTTATGGTCGCGTAAATAATTTTGGAATGATTGAAACACCATACGCCAAGGTGGTGAATGGAAAAATAACAGATGAAGTGTCCTACATGAATGCGCTTGAAGAAGAGCAATACAATATTGCTCATGCGGCAACGCCATATAATGAAAAAGGAAATATAACAGTAGAAACAGCAGAAGTCAGAAAAAATGGTGAACCTCTTTTTGTTGCCAAAAAAGATGTGCAATATATTGACGTTGCCACCAACCAGGCCTTTTCAATCGCAACCTCGATGATTCCTTTTTTGGAACACGATGATGCCAATCGCGCGCTGATGGGTTCCAATATGCAAAAACAATCAACACCCTGCATTATTCCGGAAGCGCCACTTGTTTCAACGGGGATTGAGGAGGATGCCGCTCGTGACACTGGCCGTATAATCTTGGCTAAAGAAGACGGAGAAATTATCGGAGTTGATGCTAGAAAAGTTGTAATTCAAAGTAAAAAAGGAAGGAATGAATATCCGCTAGTTAATTTTGTGAGAACAAACGGCTTTACGATTTTCCACCAAAGACCAGTCGTTTCTTTAGGACAAAAAGTGAAAAGAGGCGACTTATTGGCAGACACTTCCACATCGGTAGATGGTCAATTGTCGCTTGGACAAAATGTTTTGGTCGCTTTTATGAGCTGGTCTGGGTCAAATTATGAAGATGCTATTATTATTTCCGAGCGTTTAGTAAAAGAAAGCAAGTTTACTTCAATCCACATTGAAGAATTTGAAGTGTCTGTCCGCGATACAAAACTTGGACCAGAAATAACCACTCACGACATACCAAATGTTAGTGAATTAAAATTAAGAAATCTTGATGAAGACGGAATAATTAGAATTGGAGCGGAGGTTAGACCGGGAGATATTTTGGTTGGGAAAATTACTCCCAAAGGAGAAACGCAATTAACACCCGAAGAAAGATTGCTGCGCTCGATTTTTGGCGATAAAGCGCGCGATGTAAAAGACACTTCACTACGAATGGAAAATGGAAAACGCGGAAGGATTGTTGGCGTAAAAGTATTTTCTCGTGAACGCGGAGATGTTTTGGAATCCGGAATCTTAAAAAAAGTTTATATAGAAGTTGCCCAATTACGTAATATTTCTGTCGGCGACAAACTTGCGGGACGTCACGGAAACAAAGGCGTTATTTCAAGAATTTTGCCAGTAGAGGACATGCCGTATAGAGAAGACGGAACGCCAATTGATGTTATATTGACTCCACTTGGTGTTCCAAGTCGTATGAATTTGGGACAAATATTGGAAATGCATTTAGGATTAGCCGCAAACACTCTGGGTTATCAAGCGGTGGTGCCACCATTTATGGGCGCTACAGCAGATGAAATAAGAAGTGAGTTAAAAGAAGCTGGTTTTCCGGAAGATGGAAAAGTAAATTTGTATGACGGAAGAACTGGGGAAGGATTTGATAAACCGATAGCGATTGGCTATATGTATATTTTGAAACTGCATCACATGGTGGAAGACAAGATTCACATGCGCTCTATAGGTCCATACTCTCTAATCACCCAACAGCCACTTGGCGGGAAAGCGCAAAACGGCGGTCAGCGTTTTGGAGAAATGGAGGTCTGGGCCTTGCTTGGATATGGCGCCGCTCACACCTTACGTGAAGTTTTGACTATTAAATCAGACGATATAGTCGGTCGTTCTGCCGCGTTTGACGCAATTGTTAAAGGAGTGCGCATTAGAGATTTGAATGTTCCGGCATCATTCAATGTTCTTCTTAATAATTTAAGAGGACTTGCCTTAAATGTTGATTTGGTTAGCAAGAAAGGAGATCAAAACGAAGAAAAATAAAAAATATGATACAACAAAAACAACAAACGGCAGGAAGATTTGACCTCATCAAGATTACCTTGGCGTCTCCTGAACAAATAGAGAAGTGGTCTCATGGGGAAATTACCAAACCAGAAACCATAAATTACAGAACGCAAAGACCAGAAAAGGCGGGACTTTTTGACGAGAAAATTTTTGGTCCAGAAAGGGATTACGAATGTTATTGCGGTAAATATCGTGGCATTCGCTACAAAGGTATTATTTGTGAAAAATGTGGAGTGGAATTGACTCGTTCAATAGTAAGACGTGAGCGTATGGGTCATATTGAACTTGCAACTCCTGTTGCCCACGTTTGGTTTTTGCGTGGAGTGCCGAGTCGTATCTCCTTACTTTTGGGAATTCCAGCTAGCGAAATTGAAAAAGTGGTTTATTTTGCCGGATACATCATTACCAAAGTAATTAATGATGAGAAAGCAAAAGTTCTTCAGGATTTGGACGCAGAATATAAATCAAAGATGAAGCTCTTGAAGGATGAAAAATCCAAAGAAAAAGTAAAAGAATTACTACTTGCCACAAAAAAAGATATTGACGCAATTGCTATTGGCAAAGTACTTGATGAAGTAACTTATCACAGATATTCATTACGTTATGGCACTATCTTTGAAGCGACAATTGGAGCTGAAGCCATATTCAATATTTTTAAATCTTTGAATCTTGAAAAATTAAAAGTTGAATTAGAAGAATTATTGGAAAAAGTGGGGTCGGTTGATAGGGAAAAAATGCAAAAACGTCTCAGTTTGGTGCGTTCAATGATTAAATCGGGCACTCGTCCAGAATGGATGTTTTTGACCAAACTACCCGTTATACCGCCGGCATTACGTCCCATGGTTGCGCTAGAAGGAGGACGTCACGCTTCATCTGATTTAAACGACCTCTATCGTCGCGTCATAAATCGTAATAATCGTCTTAGAAAACTTAAAGAAATAAAGGCACCGGATGTTATTTTGCGTAACGAAAAACGTATTTTACAAGAAGCGGTTGATGCCTTGATTGATAACTCTATAAAACACGGCACCTCTTCAGGTGGTGCGATTTCTGCCGCACAGAGACGCCCACTAAAATCTTTAGCGGATAATCTCAAAACTAAACAAGGGTTATTCCGTCAAAATCTTTTAGGTAAGCGTGTGGACTACTCTGGTCGCTCTGTTATTGTGGTTGGTCCAGAATTGAAATTGCATCAATGTGGATTGCCAAAGCATATGGCTCTAGAATTATTCCGTCCCTTTGTTATTGCTGGTTTATTAAAAAAAGAACTTGCTTTCAATATTCGTGGCGCTAACCGTTTGATTGATGAAGGAATTTCTGAAGTGTGGGCTATTCTTGAAGAAGTTATTAAAGATAAATATGTGCTTTTGAATCGCGCCCCAACTCTTCACCGCCTAAGTATTCAGGCCTTTCGCCCAACTTTAATTGAAGGAAATGCTATACAGGTACATCCACTCGTTTGTACTGCCTTCAACGCCGACTTTGATGGTGACCAAATGGCGGTACACGTGCCCCTTACTGAAGAAGCGCAAGCGGAAGCGCGCGAATTCATGTCAGCCGATAAAAATATTCTGAAACCAGGCAACGGTAATGTTATCGTTTCCATCGATAAACTGGACATGGTTTTGGGTTGTTATTGGATGACCAAAATTATGGAAGGTGAAAAAGGAGAAGGTAAAATTTTCCCAAATCCAAATAATGCTATTACCGCTTCAGATTTTGGAGAAGTTTATTACCGCGCCAAAATAAAAGTTTTACCAACAGATACGACCAAGTACGCTCAATTTAAAGGAGAAGTATTTGAAACTACAGTTGGAAGATTACTTTTCAATTCGACCTTACCGTCAGATTATCCATTCATTAATAGAGAGATTGACAGAAAGACCATGGCCACTCTTGTTGATGATTTGCTTGAGCGTTATGGAGTGCCCGGCATTGCTCCGATTTTGGACAAAATAAAAATGTTTGGTTTTAAGTATGTTACCAAATCCGGCATTACTTGGTCACTTGATGACGTTAGAATTCCTAAAGAGAAAGACAGAATTGTCGCCGAAGCTAAAAAGAAATCCGACGAAATATTGAATGAATACAATGAAGGGTTGCTTTCCGAAGAAGAGAAAACTCGTCAAAATATAGAAATTTGGCATTCTGCCAAAAATGAAGTGGAAAAAGCAACACCCGATGCGTTAGAAAAGCATGGCTCCGTTTATGATATGTTGAAATCCGGCGCCCGTGGTTCTACTGGAAACTTGGTGCAAATGGCAGGAATGAAGGGTCTTATTCAAAATACAGCCGGAGAAACTATAGAATTTCCAATCATTTCTTGTTACAAAGAAGGACTAACTCCCATAGAATACTTTATTACTACTCACGGCGCTCGCAAGGGTCTATCCGATACGGCTCTAAACACGGCTAAAGCGGGTTATTTAACACGCAGATTGTTTGATGTGGCTCAAGACGTGGTTGTGGTTGAGGATGATTGTGGAGCTAAAGAGGGAATAATAATCGCCAAGAAAAGCGCTTCCGGTATTGAAATTCCACTCGCTAAAAATATAAAAGGACGCGTTCTTTCAGAAGATCTAGAAAGTGGCAGTAAAATTCTTTTTAAAAAGAATCACATAATGAATCATCATGACGCTGAAGAAATAGAAAAGAAAGGAATTGAAGAAGTGCACGTTCGTTCTCCCGTAACATGCAAAAGCCATGGTGGAATTTGCGCTATGTGCTACGGCTCTGATTTAGCCACAATGAAAAAGATTGCGCTTGGGGAAGCGGTTGGAACTATAGCCGCTCAAGCCATAGGGGAACCAGGAACCCAACTTACCATGCGTACATTTCACGCCGGTGGAACAGCTTCTGTTGGTGGCGACATTACCCAAGGATTGCCTCGTGTCGAAGAAGTTTTTGAGCGTCGTGTACCAAAGAACCCAGCCATAGTAGCAACCGCTGATGGGGAAGTTATTGAAATAAGAAATGAAGCCAAAGAAAAAATAATTGTTGTAATGCCTGATGTTGAAAGTCGAAAAGGCAAAGGTAAAGAAGCCGTAGAATACGAAGCTCACTTGCGTCGTGTGCCACTCATTTCTGTCGGTTCAAAAATTAAAAAAGGAGACCTTTTGACAGACGGTTCGGCTGATATAGAAGAATTGTTCAAATACGGCGGTCGCGAAAGAGCCGAAGAATATATAATTCACGAAATCACCAAAATCTATGAATTACAGGGAGCTTCAATTTCCAGAAAACATATAGAGGTTATTATTCGTCAAATGTTTAGTCGTCGTAAAATTAAAGTGAAAGGAGACGCTCTATTTTCTGTGGGAGATATCGTTTCCGATTCTTCTCTTTCTATAGAGAACGCCCGTGTTAAAAAGAATGACGGCGAAGAAGCCAAAGCGGATAGTTTGGTTATGGGTATTCAAGAAGTTTCATTGACTCGCGAGAGCTTCCTTTCTGCCGCTTCCTTCCAACACACCACAAAGATTCTAATCGGAGCCGCCGTAAAAGGAAGCGTGGACAATCTTATAGGATTAAAAGAAAATGTGATTATCGGACGTCTTATCCCAGCTGGCTCTGGATTCAAAGGTTCTCCTAAAGAATCTATGGTCAAAAGGGTGGCAGAAGAAGCAGAAAGAAAAATAATTTCTGAAACAGAAAACGAAGTTATTTAAAAATCAAAACTGATAGATTAAAAACTTAGGGCAAAGAATTAGTCGCGCTTTGTTAGAAGTTTAGTGTTATTGGTTAAAGTTTCTATTGATGGCCACTCCAGTAGAGCAAATCAAAGACAGATTAAGTATTCAAGATATAATAGGCGGTTATTTAAAGTTGCAAAAAGCGGGAATTAATTATAAAGCCAATTGCCCCTTTCACTCCGAAAAGACGCCATCCTTCTTCGTTTCTCCTTCTCGCAACACATTCTATTGCTTTGGTTGTGGGGCTAAAGGGGATATTTTTGAATTTGTTCAGCGTTTTGAGGGACTTGATTTTCAAGGGGCTCTTCGTCTTTTGGCGCAAAGAGCCAATGTTTCACTTTCAACTTCTACTTATCAAAAAGGAGGAAAGGATGAAAAAGAAGAATTATACAAAATAATGGAAGAGACCTGCGCTTTTTATGAAGCACAATTGCAAAAAAGAGAAGACGCCCAAAAATATCTTAGAGAAAGAGGGTTAGAAGAAAAAATAATTAAAAACTTTAGAATAGGATTTTCTCCACCAGAATGGCGCTCGGCATCACTATGTTTAATTGAAAAAGGTTTTAAAGAAAAAGATATTGAAAAAGCCGGATTAACAAAGGCGGGAAACAAAAGTAATTATGACCGTTTTCGAGGACGCATCATGTTTCCCATAATGGACCCTTCAGGCAGAGTCATAGCTTTTTCTGGACGTGTTTTTGACAAAACCCTTGAAGGCGAGGGGAGTGACATGGCTAAATATGTGAATAGCCCGGAGACACCTCTCTATCACAAATCCAGGATACTTTATGGTTTTGATAAAGCAAAAGAAGGTTTCCGACGCTTCACTTACGCCATAGTTGTTGAGGGGCAAATGGATTTATTGATGAATCATCAAGCGGGGTTCATTAATGCGGTAGCGCTTTCTGGGACGGCTTTAGCAGAAGAACAATTGATTTTAATTAAACGTTTTACGGATAAATTATTGCTGTCTCTTGATGCTGATGTTGCTGGAATCTCGGCTTCTGGTAAAAGTGCCGCCATTGCCCTTAAAAAAGGTTTTGACGTTAAAGTGGCTCATTTAAAAGGTGGTAAAGACCCAGCCGATATTATAAAAGAAAATCCAGCACAGTGGAAAGAAATAATAAAAAAAGCAAAGCACGTGATTCAATTTTATTTAGATGTTCTTTCCGAGAGGGTTCCTGATAATAGAAAATTCAGAATGGAAGTTTCAAAACAAGTTTTACCCTTCGTTTCCCTTATACAAAATGCAATTGACAAAGCTCATTTTATAGATTTGGTAGCCAAACGCCTTTCCGTTCCGGTGGGAGCGGTTGAAGAAGAGCTTTCCAAAATTCCTGAAAACCCATTAAATGAAGGTGTCTATTCGCAATCTTCAGATAACAATAAAAAAGAGGAAAAACGTTCGCGTAAAGAAACAATCATTTTCAACATAATAGGACACTTGAATCACCTCAATTTATCGCTTGAAGCCAAAGATAAAAGTTTGGCGCAATTAAAAAATATTATTGGAGAAGAAAATGTTTTTCAAAGATTAAAAGATAAGGAGTATGTCTCGGAAACAGCTTTTGTGACAGAGGTGGAAGCAATCTTACATCAACCGGAAAAAACTTTGAAAGAACTTTTAACCCAATTATTATTGGAAGACAAAAAGGAAAAGGCAGAAATTATCAAAAAAGAAATGAGTCGTATGGGAGAGGCAGACGTTAATTACAGAGAATTGGCAAAACAGTATCAAGATATTAGTCGAGAAATATCTGAACTTCAAGAAAAATCAAAATTGAACAACTTTTAAATTAATCATTTTAATAGTAAGATTCCCCAATTATGGTAAAGAAGTCCAAAAAAAAGAAAAGCAAGAAAATCCGCCACAAGAAGACAGGAAAACGTAAAGGCAGGGCTCTGTATAAAAAAATAAAAACCGCCAATTTAAAAAAACACAGATCTAAAAAAACAAAAAAAAGCCCCAAAATAAAAGCGCAAAAAGTCAAAGTTGTTAAACTTTCCAAAAAAGAGCTTGAGTTTAAAAAGAAATCAGATGTCTTGATAGCAAAAGGGCGTGAACGTGGCTTTGTCACTTATGATGAAATTTTGAAACAATTTCCAACGATTGAAGAAGACATTTCTTTCTTGGAAGGTCTTTATGAAAAATTTCAAACGGCTGGTATCGATGTTTTAGAAGGTGGGGGGATGCTTTCCTTGGACCCTGTAGTTGAGGAAAAAAGATACGGATATAAAGGAATGGGCTCCTCTGAAAATTATGATTCCATTCAAATGTATCTTAAAGAAATAGGACAATATTCTTTACTTAACGCGGCTGAAGAGAGAGACCTTGCTAAGAGAATTATTGAAGAAGACAGCGAAGCCAAAAATCTTTTGGCAAGAGCCAATCTTCGTTTGGTAGTTTCAATTGCTAAAAAGTATGTGGGCAGAAGTCCAGATTTGACGCTTTTAGATTTAATTCAAGAAGGGAATCTCGGACTTTTTAAAGCGGTAGATAAATTTGACCACACCAAGGGTTTCAAGTTTTCAACTTATGCGACTTGGTGGATTCGCCAAGCTATAACACGCGCTTTGGCTGACCAATCTCGCACTATACGTATTCCGGTCCACATGGTGGAAACTATAGCCAAGTACAAACAGGTGGTGCGCCGTCTGTCGCAAGACCTGGGCAGGGACCCGTTGCCAGAAGAAATTTCTGTTGAAATGGGGGTTGAGATTGATAAGGTTTATACAATTGAGCAAATTAATCAAGACACAGTTTCTCTTGAGGCACCAGTTGGTTCGGATGAAGAAGACAAATCAATGCTTGGGGATTTTATAGCTGATGATAAAATAATTTCTCCAGACCAAGAGACTTCGCAAAGAATTCTTGCCGACCAAGTCAAACAAATATTGGGAGACCTGACTCCCAAAGAAAGGAAAATTCTTGAAATGAGAAACGGTCTTATGGATGGAATCACTCACACTTTGGAAGAAGTGGGGAAGGAGTTTGGTGTTACTCGTGAGCGTATTCGTCAAATTGAAGCCAAAGCTCATCAGAAAATAAGGGAGCATAATAAATCAAATAGATTGCAGAATTACTAACCCGCCAAAACTTTTTCTAAAAGTTTCAGGCGGGTAAAAAAGAAAAAAGCCCGCGCGAACGCGGGCCTCTTCGAGCTGGCTTCAATCGTTAGACCCCAAGCCCCGTTTCTCTGGCAATTTTGTCGGGTTGAGGGATGTTGCGATTGGACTCTCGGGCATTTTTCTCCCGTTCAAAATCCCTGCGCAACTGTATCTCGAGGTCATCATCACTTGGCCAGTAATTCCGCCAAAGATACACGGTTAAAGCGAGAAAAATTACGACCGAGAACAGCAATACGACATGTGTGGGTATACCCTCCCCAATTGCGGAAAGGGCAACAAGCACAATCTCAATAAGCTCGTTTTGTTGCATGACATCACCTCCCGGTTAGAATATGGATAGAACTTTCCCAACCCCTATTATCTCACTTCTAATATATTCTGTCAATGTGTATAATTTTACATGATACAATTTCCTTATGAAAAAGCGTTACCCAATCAAGCACTGGAGTCATTCTTCTTTAGTTTCTTTTTTGCGTAACCCTCTTGCTTGGTATAAAAGATACGTTGAAGAGGTTTATGATACTCCCACAACTCCCGCGGGAGTTGTGGGGCGCGCAGGTCACTTGGCGCTTGAGAATTTTTATTTAGGTGAGAGCAAGGATGAATCTATAAAAAAAGGACTAGAGTATTTACAAGGAGTCCCTGAATTTGAAATAAATTTCGGTAAAATAAATAAAAAAGATATAAAAACGAAGCGTCTTAAAATGGAAAGGGATTATCTGCAAGCCATTTCTTTTTATTTAGATAAAGCGCCACGGCACAAGGTTGTTGGCGTTGAATTTAAGGGACTAGCTCACGTTGAAGGTTTACCGCTTCCACTAAAAGCGGTAAGTGATCTTGTGGTTGAATCAAAGATTGATAAAAGGGGGATAGATATAGTTGATCATAAGTTTGTTGCATCATTTAGTCCCAAAGGATCATATGGAGAAATAAAAACAATTTTTTCTCTTCAAGCCATATTTAATTATTACACTGTGTTAGAAAATTACAAAAGACCGGTTAAACGTTTTATTATTTATGAATGTAAAAAAACAAGAAATATTGACGGCTCATCACAATTGCGTCGTTACGTTATAAATTTTGCCGACTGCAAGGATGATTTTCGCGTTTTTCACAAACTTATAAAAGACGCAAGCTTAGAAATTTCTCGGAAGCGTCTTTATTTGCCAAATCCAACCGATATGTTTGAGGGAGAAAATTCTTTTGACATTTACAGAATGGGACTAGTGGAAGGAGAGTAGAAAATAACACAATATTGAATAAACAAAAAAACCCAGCCGCGAAACCTGGGTTTTTACCGCCTTGTCGGTAGGCGCTTATTTCACGTTAAAGACCGCTTCGGCGAGACCTCTGTTTCCGACAAAAACACGAAAAGGAACATGTCCTTTGGGTATATCCTCGAACCTGACAACATCCTCGGCCTTTTGTCCCGGTCTCAACTCCCAAACCGATTGTCTCCCTACTTCTTTTATTTTCGGTTTTGTTTGAAAGACAATCAGGGTCGTTGGCAGAGAAACATTTTCGCTGAAGTTGGTAATACGGATGTTTGCGGCGGCCACTTTTTTCTCCGGTACATACTGGCTTACATAGAATTTTCCATCGACATCACAGTAGCCAGTAGTTATTTCAACGTGCAGGCGTTCCGTAGCCACCATCATCTGTGTCTGACTCCTCACCTTTTCCCCGTAGGAAGTAAGAAGTAAGAGTAGTGTAGCTATCCACGAGTATTCGTATTCTCACGAGATGGCTCCTTGGTGATTTTCAGTTGTTTGGGGTTGTGTGTCGGTAGGTTCTGACTGTTCGGAATTATGCCGAAATACCAAAAAAAAGCAAATGAGAAATACCAATTTTCCTTGCCATTTTTTCTATTTTCCTTTCAAAAGCCCATCAACTATTGACTTTAAGGCAATGTAGGGGATAGCGCCCTCTACTGGATAAGTTTCGCCGCTCTTAGAGACGATAATGCTATAAGGCGTGCCTTGGGCGCCAGCTAAGGAGGCGTCGGCGATACTCTGATTGATTTTTTCAGTAAATTCACCGCTGGAAAGACATCTTTCAAATTCGGCGCGGTTGAGACCAATTTGCGTGGCAATTTCCGGAAGTTTGGCGAGGTCCAATCCGTCATTTGATGGGGTTATTTCAAAAATGGCATTTACATAATCCCAGAACTTTGACTTACCGCCGATCTTGGCGGCGCATTCGGTCGCTTCGGCCTCTTTTTTGGCTTTGCTGTGCAATTGTTCAATTGGCATATGGCGATATACCCAAGCCACTTTTCCGTCCTTGCCGTATTCATTTATGAGTTGGAGCATGGTCTGATGGAAGTTTTTACAGAAAGGACATTCGGTATCAGAAAATTCTATTACCACAAGTTCCGCGTCAGGGTTTCCTAAGATATGGTCATCAGCAGAAACTGGTTTCAAAGTTGTTTTTTTATTTTCCACTTTGAATTGATTATCCACCACCTGATTAGGGACTCCGCCTTTGAAATAAACAGCCCCAGCTATTAATATTCCGGCTATTATAATAGCGACTGGCATTGTCAAGATACTCTTTGTTGTTTGTGTATTTTCTTCCATATTTTTTACCCCGTTAGATAATTAGTTTGATTAGTTTGTGATTGTAACAAATCTTTGTTGCGTTATCAAATCTAATATACTCACTCCACTTCTATTTTGAAGAAAATATCTAATGGGGTGAATTTATTATTTTTTACTATTGTAATAGCAAACATAACAAAGCGCAATTTTTCTGCTAATATATTGCATTATGGTAAGTTATTACGCTTTGGGCGCCGTTGTCTTGGTTTCCGCCGTTTCTCTCTTGGGGGTTATGGTGCTTTTTGTTAGAGAGAATATTTTACACAAAGCCGTTTTTTTTATGGTCAGCATTTCGGCTGGAGCTCTTTTTGCCGATGCTTTTTTCCATCTTATACCAGAGAGTTTTAGTGCTTTGCCGACTCAAAGTTTAACTCCAACTTTAGTTCTTCTGGGCATAATAGTTTTCTTTTCTTTAGAAAAATTCTTGCATTGGCATCACCATCACACCGAAAGTGAAGAAGAAGAAAA
The DNA here is from genome assembly GCA_038063555.1 of Patescibacteria group bacterium. Classification (GTDB taxonomy): domain Bacteria; phylum Patescibacteriota; class Minisyncoccia; order Phycocordibacterales; family JAKFXT01; genus JAKFXT01. Next base: position 18,142 of record JBBTUX010000017.1, read on the forward strand.
AAAAGATGTGAAGATACACCCAGTTGGGCCAATGGTGATTGTTTCTGATGTGGTCCACAATTTTATAGATGGAGTAATAATTGCGGCGAGTTTTATGGCAAGTTTTCCTTTAGGAATTGCGACTACAATTGCGGTTATGTTGCACGAAATTCCTCACGAAATAGGTAATGTAGCACTTTTAATTCACGCTGGTTTCACTAAGAAGCGCGCAGTTGTACTGAATTGTCTTTCAGCCATTGCTTCAATTTTGGGGGCGCTGCTACTTATAGTTATAGGAAAAAATATAGAAGTGATTTCTTATTATCTCTTACCTTTTGCTGCTGGCGGTTTTATTTACATAGCTGGTTCTGATTTGGTGCCGGAATTACATAAAGACGTTGGTTTAAAAAAGGCGCTACTGCAACTTTTAGGAATAATGATCGGTATTTTATTAATAGCAGGACTTTTGTTTCTGGAATAAAAAATATAATGACTTATTTTGAAGGTTTAGTATTGGGCCTTGTGCAAGGCGTAACAGAATTTTTGCCAATCTCCTCTTCTGGGCATCTAATAATAGTTCGTAAATTTTTTAATTTCTCCGAAAATTACGGTCTTGCGATTGATGCTGTTTTACAGCTTGCAACCGTTATTGCTATAGGAATTTATTTTAGAAATGAACTTTGGCAAATAATAAAAAGCTTTTTTACTTTTTTATCTGGCGGAGTAGTGGATGAGAAAAATAAAATTCTTCTTTGGGCTATTATTTTGGGTACTATACCTGCGGTGATAGCCGGTCTTTTACTAGAAAGTGATATGGAAGGTATATTTCGTGACGTCAGATTAGTTGTTGTAACCTTAGTCTTGGGGAGCATTCTTTTTGTTGTTGCAGAGAAATTTGCTAAACAAAATGAAAATTTAACAGTCAAAAAGGGGGTTTGGATTGGATTTTTTCAATGCTTGGCCCTAATTCCAGGCATTTCTCGCTCAGGGGCTACTATCTCTGGTGGACTACTTCTTGGTTTAAAAAGGGAAGAAGCCGCCCGTTTCAGCTTTATCTTGGCTTTCCCCATAATCTTTGGTTCTGGTCTTTTGAAATTTTTTGAATTGTCTGAACTAAATTTATTACAAGTTTTCGGTTTACCTCTACTTTTTAGTTCAGTTACAGCTTTTGTTTCAGGGTACTTCGCTATACATTTTCTTATTAAATTTTTGAAAAATCATTCGTTATATATTTTTGTTTGGTATCGTTTAGCTTTAGCGGCTTTTCTCCTTATATATTTCTTGAATTAAAAAGGCAAAGAGAAAGTCATAGAACCATCTTCTTTTTTATTCCAAGTTGAAGTATCAAGTTTGATATCAAATATTTTTCCCGCCTCTTTGAATTTGAGATGTTGATGTTGCAGGGCATAGTCATATATTTCCTTGGTTATTTTCACATCTTCTAGGCAATATTTGCGAAGTGAATCAAGATTTCCTTCCTGATACCATTTTACCGCCTGTATGCCGCTAGCAATTTTTTTTCTGCCGAGTGTTCCTTCGGCTACTTGATCAAGGGAAACACGCCTATTGAGCGAATCTTTTATTTCTTTTAATAAATCCAAACTCTTTATATGAGTTAAGTCCCCATTGTAATATTTATTGAGCAGGGGAATATCAAAGTGATCAGAGTTATAACCGATTAACATCTCGGTTTTTTCTATGAAAGGCCAAAGTTTATGGAGTTCATCTTCTAAAAATGAATAATATTCATCGCTTTGGGAATCATAAATACAAATAATAGATAAATCTAATTGTTCAGGAATAAATGAACCGCCGGAAATATATGAATTTTTTGTTTCAATATCAAAAACGATGTAATCCATGAGAATAGCTTTTGGCCTCTAGCTTCTAGCTTTTTTAATTAGTTCAACTAATTCCGACACATTCCCTTTGTTTTCCTCACCTGCTGCGAGATTTTTTAGGGTGAATGTGTTTGTTTTCATTTCGTTTTCTCCTATTACCATAATGTAAGGGATCTTAGATTTATCGGCAGATTTTATTTGGTCTCCAATTTTTCTTCCGCTCCAATCGATTGAAGTATTTATACCACTTTCTCTAAGCAACTTTGCACTTTCATTTACAAATTCTGGAGAAACACCTTGCATAAGGCAAAGTGAAACTTTGGTAGTGGATTCAAGTTTTGGTAAAAGTTTATGCGTTTCTAGAAAATTACGAACTGTTACATCTCCCATACCAAAACCAACAGCGGGAATTTTTTCTTCATCAAATATGTCTAAAAGTTCATCGTAACGCCCACCGCCGAACAAGGAACGTTTATTTTCTCCGCTTGTATCAAACACTTCAAAAATAGTACCGGTATAGTAATCAAATCCTCGAGTGAGGGCTAGGTCATGGACAATGTTTCTTATACCTTTTTGATCCGATGTATTTAAAAGGTTACTTATGTCCGCTACTGCCTCGACTTGTTCGTTGGAAGGGATGTCTGAAGGATCAATTTTATAATCATCTGGAAGTATTCCGCCTTCGGGTTTTGGAGCAAGGTAGCCTAGAATCTTCTTAGCGTGTTCGGGTACAATTTCAGATAATCTTTTCTCGAACTCTTTTTTATCGATTTTATCTTTTTTGTCAATAAGACGAGTTATATTCTTACTTGTTTCCGCGCCTATATGTAATTTTTTAAAAAAAGATTGTAGATATTTTCTATTATTGATTCTAATTTCAAAATCTTCATCTTTGGCACCAAATGCTTTCATAATATTATAAGCGATAGAAATAATTTCAATATCCGCCTCAATTCCTTTGATTCCAAATAAATCAACATTAAGTTGATAGTGTTCGCGAAGGCGCCCACGCTGGGGTTGTTCATAGCGGAAAATATTGGGAATTGAATACCAGCGTAGAGGAAAGGGAAGTTCACGGCGACGCGCCGCAATCATCCTAGCCACAGTCGGTGTCATCTCTGGACGTAAAGTAACTTTCCTGCCACCCCTGTCTTCAAAGGTATAAGTTTGTTCATTAACAATTTCTTCTCCGGTCTTAGCAGTGTAAAGTTCGGCTGGTTCAAGGGGCGAGGCGCCATATTCAACATAGCCGTAGGACTCACAAACTCTTCGCATTTTTTCAAAAAGCCATTTTTGAAAAGCCATTTCTTCTGGATAGAAATCACGAGTGCCTTTATATGGTTCGCGAGATAGTTTTGGGGAATCTTTTGACATCCCAGTTAGAAAGTTGCTCGCGATAGTTTTTGCGAGTGACTTTGAATTAGATTTTTAATTTGACCTTTTATCATATATTTTTTACCACTTTCTGTCGTAGCAACTTCTAACGGGACAGGTTTGACCATTCTAGCAGATTTTATTGATATTTTTTAGGGTTTTGTTACTGGCACCCCTATCCCAACAGTAAGTAAAAAATATAGAACTCGAACTATTGACAAAAAGGTATATATATGAAATAAATATCTTTTTACTTCGCTGGAAATTTAAGATAATTTATGTAGTATTATAAGAATATGAATACAGTAAAAAGTGGACAATATCGTTGGTTAGTTTTTAAAGAAGATGACTCTTGGATTGGGGTGGTCTTAGAATTTAATATTGTTATAACAGGAGAAGACCCAAAACTTGTCCAATTTGAGTTGCATGAAGCGGCTTTAGGTTATATAGAATCAACGGCTAAAATGACCAAAGGTTTTAGGCAAGAACAAGTCAATAATTTATTGAATCAAAAAACAGAAAAAGAATATGAAATTAGGTGGACTACAGCTATGCAAAGACGCTCAATAAAAAAAACCGCTGATAAAATACCGTCTCCATTTTATAGTGCGGGAGTATCTCCTATTGTTGTGTAGTTTCCTTAAATGTCTAGAAGAAAATCAAATTGGACTTTTAAAGAAGTGGTCAGTTTCCTTAAGGAAAACGGATTTACTTTGCATCATACTAGAGGCAGTCATCACTACTTTAAAGGATTTAAAGGTGGGAGAATAAGAACTACTCATATTCAGTACCACGGCTCATCTTCTATACACCCAAAAACCCTAAGTTCAGTCATTCAGCAATCAGGAATTTCTGAGGAAGAATGGCTGAATAAATAAACCAAATACCTAACCGCCCATAAAGCGGTTACTTGTTTTTTTATATTACCTATTGAGACGTGATGCAATAGTTTGGAGATTACTATTTATATTGCGTAAATTTATATTCATACTACGAAGTTCATTCACAGCTTGATTAAGATTTTCTTCCATATATTTATGGTCATTTAATAATAAGTAGATTCTATTCCTAGCAACACAAGTGTCAACACATTTCTCTCGAACCAGACAACGTAAATTTATTCTACTTACCCCTAGGGGAGGGGTGCCTTGTTACCGTAGTTTTAGCCCGTTAGATAAATTTTTGAAACTATCTAACGGGGTTTACAAATGAAGTTAAATATGGTAGGCTGGGGGGTAAGGGTATTTTGAGGTTTTGGAGAGGAAGTTAGTCAAAAGCTAGCCATCACTCGTTTCTCATTAGTCGGTCCCTGTATTAAAAAGTTATTTAAAAAGCGATGGCAAAGAAATTGTATGTCGGTGGATTGCCTTACAAGGCAACCGTTGACGAAATCAAATCTTTCTTTGGGCAATATGGCGCAGTCGAAGATGTAGCGATCATAACTGATCGTATGACTGGCCGTTCTCGTGGTTTTGGTTTTGTTACCATGACTAACGATGATGAAGCTCTGAAAGCAGTTGAGGCTACAAACGGCGCTGACTTTGGCGGAAGGAAACTTTTGGTCAATGAAGCTCGTCCTCAGGAACCAAGAAATTAATTTTTCTTAAAATTTAAACAAAAAACACCCCACAAGGTAATCCCTCGGGGGTGTTTTTTGTTTTTTACTTTTGAAGTATAATAGCTCTTGAGTATGGCTCATCCTGATCAAAATAAAAAATTTAACGTGGAGGTTGGTAGTGACGGAATTATCAATCTGTCTTTAGGTGGCAATCTTGAAGGTATCAATTTGATAGCCCTTGAAAAATGGATTGAGGAGGTTCATAAAGCTATAGAAGACAGATATCAAAATACATATGTCCCAGTTAAAGTTCTCATAGACGTTACGGCAGTTACGGGATATGCCCCAGAAGCGGTAACCTTGCTCACCAATTTACTTGTGGCAGATAAAAATTATGTTTACAGGTCTGCTACTTTTGGAGCAACGGAATATATTTTGATGGCGCAAGACATGTTGGCATCTCTTTCTGGTAGAAATAATTTCCGTTCATTTAAAACAAAGGAAGAGGCCAAAGCTTGGGTTTCAAGTACTACCACCTAAATTTCCTACTGATTTTAAGTTATTTTCCCCACGCTAAAAACCAAACAGCGACAATTGCAGCCGTTTCTGCTCGTAAGATGTTTCCTCCCAGAGAAAAAGATTTGCTTCCAAATTTTTTCGTTTCCTCAACTTCTAGTCAATATCTATATGAATGAATTTGACCAATTCATTAAACATAAATTAAAGATTAAATATTACATAAGATACGCTGGTGATTTTGTGATATTTTCAAACAGTAAAATACGTCCTTTAGAAAACATACGATATATCGTATGTTTTCTAAAGGAGGAACTTTCTCTTCTGTTACACTCTGAAAAAGTTTTTATTAAAACACTTTTTTCAGGAGTTGATTTTCTGGGTTGGATACATTTTCCGGCACATAGAGTATTAAGGACTGCGACTAAGAAAAGAATGTTAAGGGCAATGAATGGCAAGGCAAGTCGAGAAACAGTAGTTTCTTATTTGGGTATGTTGAAACGTGGAAATACAAAAAAGATACAAGAAAAATTATGGAACTACTATAAGCTGTAATTAAAAATAAAAAGCTATATAATTACAAGCATTACTTGTCCCGTTAGAAATCACACGGTTATGTTATATATAAGATTACGAAATAAATTACAAATGTTGTTTAAGGATAATTATCAGCTAAGCCATGGAAGCTTGATAATACAAGCTTACTATTTCTAACTGGGATGGACACGGGAAAAGTTTTTGGAAAAAGCGCTCTAGTGTACTCTCTCCTACTTTTTATAGTGGGGGCTCTACTTTCTTTTCTAGTTCACTTTGACAATAAAATAAATCAAATCCTTCCGTTTTTACCGTCTTGGGGTGTCTTGGCATTTTCTATAATTACCTTTCTTATTTTAGCCGTTATTTTTTGGACACGCGAGAGACGTTTTGAGGTCTTAAAATATGAGTTTGTTAATATTGTGACTCATAAATTTAGAACTCCCTTAACTTATATAACTTGGTCTATTGAAAATCTTAAGAAAAATCAAACGCCCGATGAGAGAAATGAATCAATAAGGCAAATTGAAGCCGCTTCTTCTCGTCTTACAGAATTGACAGATATTCTAATTGATTTGGTCAGAATTGATGAGGGGTACTCCTATGTCTTCAAAGCGCAATATTTCCGTGAAATTATAGAAAGTATTTTAAAGCAATACGCCGACCAGCTTAGAGAAAAACAAATTCATTTCAACATTGAAATAGCTCAAGGTATCCCTCTCATTGCGGTTGATGTAAAGCGTATTGAATTTGTGATTAAAGTTTTGATGGAAAATGCGCTCGCTTATACCCCCGTCGGTGGCCACATCTCAATTGCCTTGGAACTTATGAATCAAAAATCTATTCGCTTTACCATTAAAGATAGCGGTATTGGAATTTCTAAAAACGACATCTCTCATGTGTTTAGCAAGTTTTTCCGCTCTCACGAGGCCACAGGAGCCGACACAGAAGGCATGGGACTTGGTCTTTATATTTCAGAAAATATTATAAAGAGGCATGGTGGAAAAATCTGGGCAGAATCGGGAGGTCTTCATAAGGGTTCAACTTTTATGTTTGAAATACCCCTTAATCACGGGCGGTAAGAATAGCTTTTGGGTTCCAGCTTTCAGCTTTTAGCTTTAATAAATCAAAAAATCTAATTGGTCCAAGGGAATTTTGAGAGAGCGTCCATAATTAATTGCATCAGTCCATGTGGATTTATCTGAAGATTTGATTGTAAAGGTTTTGTTTTTGAAAATAACCCTCACATCATATTTCCCAGTTTTCCAGAGATGAATATACCACGGCCCATCATTTAAAGATTTTTGAAGTTCGGGGATTTTATTTTTTTGAATTTGTACTGCGTGAAAAATCCAATCTCCATCTCTCCACGTTTTATCAATTTGAAGTTTTTTCAAGATTTCTTTATTGTTCAAGCTATTTTCAATTATTGTTCCTTTTAACATAAAATTATTTGTATTCGGTTGTTTTTGTTACTTTCCTCTCAAATTTATCGGCCGGACGTAATTTTATTTTTTTATTTAATACAAAAGGGAAGTGGGGGAGAGAGTTTAATTTTTTATCCAAATTTAGATACCAAAGGTTCTTTTTTGATATAATCCAAAATTTATCTTTTATTTTCTTTAAATTAAAAGGAGCTGAATAAGAAACAAGGGTTTTGACGCCATTGTTCCATATATAGAATTCGTGAAAGTAAGACATCATTAATTCTCTTAAATTTTTATAAATCGGGTCTCTAAAACGAATGATGGCGTGATTACTTTTAGAAATTGCCCCCCAATAGCCACCTCGTTTAAAAACGGCTATACAATGGTCAGAGTCATATTTTTTAGCTTTCATATCAACAATAAGTGGCTCATAGCCGTGAAGCCAAAGAGCAAGGGAAGAAAATAAAGCACTTTCTAGACAGTGACAAGTTTTGTTTTTCATTACCAATCGGGGGGACATTAAGGTTTCCCCACTTTTCTCCATGTTCGCTTTTAATCCAGAAATATAATTTTGGATTTTTTGTGGAGTATTTAGTTTTCTTAAAACAGCAGTTTCTTTTTTGTTTAAGCCAAGTTTTAGGGCAAATTTGTGATTAAATTTCTGCATTTATATATTTTACGCTACAATGGGCAACATTGTTATGTCACTATTATGTCACTGGCGCTTTCAATTAAAGATTTAAAAAAGACCTATAAGAGTGGCACGGTTGCGCTTCAAGGAGTGGACTTAGAAGTTAAGGAGGGTGGTTTTTACGCTTTGCTTGGCCCAAACGGGGCGGGAAAAACAACTATTATTGGCACAATTGTTGGACTGGTTAATAAAACTTCGGGCAGTGTTAAAGTTTTTGGCATTGATATAGACAAAGACCACGATAAGGCAAAAACTTTTATAGGAATTGTGCCGCAGGAAATAAACATAAATATCTTTGAAAATTGTTTGGATATTGTGGTTAATCAGGCGGGCTATTATGGAATTCCAAGAAGGGCGGCTATTCCAAGAGCAGAGGAAGTGCTTGAGGCGCTCGGTCTTTTTGAAAAGAGAAATCAACCATCGCAAAATCTCTCCGGTGGAATGAAAAGACGCCTTATGATTGCCCGTGCCCTAATACATCAGCCCAAGTTTTTAATTTTAGACGAACCAACGGCGGGGGTGGATGTGGAACTCCGGCGTGGTATGTGGGAGTATTTGCGAAGTATTAATAAAAATGGAGTTACCATTTTACTCACTACTCATTATTTGGAAGAAGCTGAACAACTTTGCGAAAGGGCTTCTATAATAAATAAAGGAGAAATTGTAGCTGAAGGGAGTATCAAGGATTTGGTCTTGGGACACCCATCCGGAAAGTTAGAAGAAGTGTTTTTGGAATTAACTAGAAAATGAGATGAACAGAGAGCAATTATTGGTCGCGTTTATGACAATTTTTCGCAAGGAATGCATTCGCATTTTTCGTATTTGGCCTCAAACTATTTTACCCTCCCTTGTGACTTCAGTTCTATATTTTTTGATTTTCGGAAAATTTCTTTCGGAAAAAATCGGTCTAATAGGAGATTATTCTTATATTCAATTTGTTATTCCAGGACTAGTAATGCTCGGGGTCATTACCAGCTCATATATGAATACTGCTTTTCAGTTTTTTACTCAAAAGTTCTTTATGCGTTCTATTGATGAACTTTTGGTTTCACCGATGCCACCTTGGGTCATTATTGCCGGATTTGTTTCAGGTGGTATTGCAAGAGGAATTATGGTTGGTCTCGGCACACTACTCATCGCTCTTCTTTTTGCAACGCCAGTTATAAAACATTTTTGGGTAGTATTTATTTTTATATTCTTGACGAGCATGGCCTCTTCTTTGGCCGGACTTGTTAATGGAGTTTATGCTAAAAAGATTGATGGTATCAATATTGTGCCGACATTTGTCATTACCCCTCTGGTTTATCTTGGTGGAGTTTTTTATTCTATTAGTATTTTGCCACCTATTTGGCAAACGCTTTCCAAAATAAACCCAGTGTTTTATATAGTGGACGGGCTTCGCTATGGCTTTTTAGGTGTATCTGATGTCTCTATCGGTATTTCCATAAGCGTTTTATTTGTGATTTCAGGCATATTTATGGGTATAAATTGGTATTTGATAAGAACCGGCCTAGGTTTAAAGCAGTGAGGGGGCCCCTGTAGTGAATTTTGGCATTGGGCTTTGCCCATTAGCTCCAAAGGAGCATGATGCCAAAATCTACTACAGGGGTGGATAAATCTCTAGCGTTTTTGTGTATAGATGTGATAATTAGGCAAAGGGTCGTAAAAATATAATTATTTATATATGAAAGCATTACACATGGTCGCCTTCATTCTCCTAGTTGTAGGAGGTTTGAATTGGGGGCTTAGCGCATTTAATTGGAATGTAGTGGAGATGCTACTTGGCACGGGGTCATTGACTAAGGCCGTTTATGTCTTAGTGGGACTTTCAGCTGTTTTCGAAGTAGTTACTCACAAAGATCGTTGCAAGGAATGCACTTCAGGTGGTGCGACAATGTAGGATTGGTTTTTGTCACTTCACAAAAATACCTCTCCCCGCTAGCGGGGAGAGGTATTTTTGATTCCACTACTTACTTTTATATTTTTGATAAGCCAAAATGAACCAGCCCAAACTAACTAAAGAGGTTGAAATGGCGCTAACCCAAAGAGAAATAGAAAAGTAAGCGATTACAAATGTAGCTAAAATCAGTCCCGTGAAGACGCTGGTTGCAATTGCGGGCTTGTCCTTACCTAAAATAGAGGGCAGTAACGCCAAAAGAAACATCCATTGACCAATAGCTATAATCAAATCTTACCAAGACACCCCCTAAGTGTAACAAAATTTAACACAAACAAAGATAGCCACGTTTCGCGTGGCTATCTGGAGGAATGACCTCAAATTCCATTGTCCCTAAGGTTACCCTTAACTACCAGCTCCTCCCAGAGTGAATTGGTGGATTTGCGGAAAACTATGTCTTTGGTTACGGGGAATATGTACCAGATGCCATTTTTTATTTCTTGTTCTAATTGTCCAGGTCTCCAGATGACCAGTCCATTCAGGTACTTGGCGCGATCAGCCTCCTTCTCGATAATTCTATCAATGACTTCTCTCTTCTCAACAGCAAAGATATCCCTGGAGAATTTTGCCGAATCTCTGCTTGGTGTATCTTTTGTTTGAACTAGGACGAAAAGCCTTTGCCTATCGACTGTGTATCCGCCCATGTATATTGGATCGTGGACTTTTTGAGATGGCCCATGTTCCGGATAGATAGAAGCTAGAGTGACGTTGGGATGGGGAAGGTTAAGAATAAAACCGCCGTGCATTTCTTCCTCGATGGGCTTTATTAGCAAAACTTTTTTATCCCATGGGAATTCTGCGGTCATCCTTGATACAAGGATGACCGCTTCCGTCAAAGGATCCGGGATTTCCCCCGCGCCAATTTCTTTGGAGGTTTCGTTGGGAATGATAGAGCAAGCACATATTGCAAAGAGCATCGAAACAAACAGGACTGCAAGAAAACGAACGTTCATGGTCTTGACTCCTCGTGTCTCGTGTAAAGTTTGTACCGCTATAGCCAATATCTTCCTTTTAGAGTATACTGTCAAATAGTTGAAGTGAGGGGTTTTTAATAATTAATAAAATATATGGCGAAATCGAATTCAGCTTTTATGAAGCCGCTAACTGTTAGTTCAGAATTAGCTGCTGTGGTAGGTAAGGGTCCAATGCCTCGTTCAGAGGTTGTTAAGGCTCTCTGGGTCTATATTAAAAAGAATAATCTTCAGGACGCTAAAAATAGGCGCAACATTAATGCCGATGAAGCGTTGAAGAAAGTTTTTGGCGGAAAGAGCGTTGTGAATATGTTTGAAATGACAAAACTCGTCTCTAAACATCTCTCATAAGAGCATTTGAAGGAATTTTGGGCAAACAACCCCGTCCCGAGCGTAGCTCGGGACGGGGTTTGCCTTTTTTTACTAACACCCCTTGCCTAAATATGTAAAAGAGGTTAAATTTACTCCCAGTTCTTTGTAAAGGTTTAGAGTGGCCACAGCCCCGACGAAGCTTCCATAGAAGAAGTATTGTCGGGGCTGTGGCCACCCCCGGAATTTCCCGGATAACCATCGGCATAAGGAGATTGCTATGACCAAGAAATTGGTCGGGCTTTTGCTCGGCCTGATGATGTTCGGTTTGCCGATCGCCACGAATGCGCAGTATTCGTTGAGTGGCGTCGGTAGCTTTAATCAGCTGGCCACGAGGTGCGTGACCGACTGTCTGGGTGACCCCGGACTGACGCTCGTATCCGGGGCGACTGGATGGATGGAAGTTGGCAATGAGACATATTCGTTTGCCAACTTCAATCCGACAACTGGAATCGTTTTCGGGGTGAATCAGGCCTTCTCTGGGCTGATTGATCTTTTCGGCTGGTACAACAGTGCGCCGGTAGCATCGGCGTCTGTCGACAACGGCGTCTTCCTGCCGTTTAGCGGAATCATGCCTACAAGCGCGGAGGCGTTCGCAAGTGCGAATACGGTCATGACGCCGATTCCGGAGCCGGAGACCTACGCTATGCTTTTGGCTGGCCTCGGTGTGCTCGGTTTCTATGCCAGGCGTCGCCGGGTATTCTCATCCGCAGACGCGGCCTAGCCTTTCCGCAGTGCGAACTGACAAGGACCCCTACCAGAAAACGGTGTGGGGCCCTTTTTTATATAAATACTCAAAATAAAAATATTGCCTAAATAATTATTACTTAGTGTAATTGTTCACCTTGGTTGTAGGCGAGCTCTTTACATAGGGGACAGGTAGCTATATGTCCACCACCATATTCAATCATTTTTACTTCCACTTGTTTATGACAACTAAGGCATACAACACTTTCTTTTCCCTCTTGTGGACCTTCTTGTTTTTCTATCATTTTATTAATTTATTATATAGCTTTTTTGGCTTTGTTCAACGCACCTATTTCAACGATGGGGACAACCGGCCCAACAACAAGGTCGTCGTTTTCCTTCTGTCCTTTTCACAAAAAAGCTGCCTGACTAAGGTCGGATTTTCTTATTGTGTACACGACGCCCCTAGCCTTGTTTCCTGAGATTAAAACCTGAGTAAGCGAGAAAACCTGAAACCAAAAGTGCTACCCAGCTGACCCATTGAGGAACTGTCCATCCACCGATTGACGCTTCCCACCCAGTGAAAGCCCTAGTTAGATGCAAAACAGCGATTATAAGAAAGATAATTGCCGTTACGCTAAAATATGTTCTCGGGTCCATAAATGGTTTCATTAATTTAATAAGTTGATAATTTCTATTACAAGTTTATCACTTTTATCACTGTATGTAAATGTAAAGCAATATCTTAAATTTCATATCTTATTTATATCCTCTGTACTACGGCTCCGCGGGTAGGATTCGGTCACGGATATTTTTCACTACAAGAGTACTTCGATTTTCTAAGACGGGGTACCGCCAAGAAAATCTAGTCGCTACTTAAAATTTAGATTACTTTGCTCC
>JBBTUX010000018.1:0-49545 GCA_038063555.1 Patescibacteria group bacterium
CATAAATGAGTAGTTTTGTTTCCAAAATCTTAGCTTGTTTGTCTTTTGCCATACCACCAAAATATTGCTCCATTCCGTTTTCATCTTTGATGGCAAATTTGTCAGTTACGAACCTTCCGAGACTTGTGACGCGTTGTTGTCCGTCTAAAACTTCTAGGTTATCGTCAGAAACTTTATTGAAATAAATCAGTCCTATTGGGTATTCTTTTAAAACTGATTCAATGACGGCCATTTCTCTTTTGCCACCGTCAGAAGCATAGATATAGTTGCGCTGATACTCCGGCTGAATAGTGAGCTTGCCAGATAAGCCAAACAAACCTTTACCTTCAAGTTCGTTATAGACGAACCCTTCGCAAATATCTTTGACGGTAATATTGGTTTTAAGTGTGGTTTTCATGTTAGTTATTTGATTCTGTGATGTTAATTTTTATCATCAAAACTGTAAACCCATAAAGCCCGAGCTGCTTCTTGGAATTCCTGAAATTTACTAGACTGAAGAATGGTAACTTTAAATCTTGTTTGCTGGTTCCAATAGCGTATACGATTTTATATTCTTGTGATTTTGGATCATCAGCCGTCACAATACTTTTATGCGAATTAAGAAGTTTACCATTTATCTCGGTCCTAAAATCCTTATCCGTGAGCAATAAGGTGGCTGATACAAGCCCTTGACTAAACAAATGACTCAAAACACTACTCGCGCCGTATTTTTTGACATGGACAAGGTGTTTATCGCTTTTAACAAGATCTGCAAATTCAATTTTGCCTTTTCCAATCAAATTTTTTTGATTGGCTCCACCATCAAGACACTGGAATGTAGCGTCGTTGGTAGCGACTTCAGTATTGTACACATTTTCATGTTTTGATTGTTGCCAGTCAGGTAATGCAAAAGTTGTATCCAGCGAAAAGTCGTTCTCAACCTTCTTCTTGTAATCCTTGTCGACTCTGTAATATTTACCGGAGACAAGTAGATACTTCTCATTATTAAAATCAATCTCTGAATACAGACATTTGTAAATTGACCATTCTTTTATCGTTTGATCATCCGTATTTACCTGTTGCACTTTTTTCTTTTTAAGAAGATCGAGGCTAATATTTTCTTTTTCATTATCGTTTAGCGAATTCTTAAAATCTTCAAAGGTTATGTCCTGATATTCGGGAGCATTATTTCTTGTGTGGTATTTAAAACATTTTGTATGTTCCCATTCGATAACTTCAGGAATTGCAAGCCAATAAATTACCTCCGTGCTGTTCTCGTTTTTTATTTTCGTAACGATTTTATTATCTAAATCAGATACCATTTTCTTATCATTTACAGCGGAAAAATTATCAAACCAATCAAACTTTTCTTTGTACTTGTTGGAAATAAACGCTTTGTATAAATCAAGAAGTACATCGCTTATCTCGTCGACATTTTTCTTAATAGACAGACTGAGAGCATCCTTACCCACAACATTTTTACCATATAATTCTTGATTCTCTGGCTCACCCACAATTGCTCGCATGATGTCTTGTTCGACATCAAAACCAAAATCAGCAACCGACCCCACCTTTCCAAGTTGTTCAGAAACATCTTTAAGACCATTCCTAAAGTTCTTTTTTTCGATCTTCTTTATTTCATTTTTAATGATGCTTAATACTGTCTTGATGCCAAACTGTTCGACAATCACACCATCTTTAAACATCTGCCAACCATGACCAAATGAGATGCCGAAATAAATATCCTTACTATCATGATTCACTTTTGTTATATATAAACCGGATGCGGTGGAATTTTTCAAATCATCTACGCTCTTGTTAAAAAAGTTGTTTGTCCATGCTGGTTCTTTTGAAAAAGATTTTTTATAATACAAAACCCCGTTAGTAAAACTCTCTTTCGTATTCGTATCTTTAACAATATCAACATGGTCTGTAATACTGTTCTTGATTAAATAAATTGAGAGTTTCTGACTCTTCATGTTATTTTTTGTGTTTGATGAATAATCGCTTGAAAGTTTCCTTTCCATTCAAGTGCGAACCTCGACCGTAAACGCGATTCTGGTCCTGATCTACGCCACGATTTGAGCCGAGTATCTCAAACTGGTTAGGATTATACTTATCCAGAAAACTTACTGGAACGCCCATTACTCCTTTGTAATCGCTGGGAATCGCGTCGGTAAACGGCACTTCAATGGCATCGTAGTTATCATACTTATGATAAGATTTTTTACCTTTAATCTCTTTGTGCTTGCTGTATTTCAAATTCTCTTCCATTGTCATAAGTGGCAACATTTGATGACGACGCCCATGATCAAGATTAGTAAACCAACAACAATTCCTGAATTTCACTAAGCCGGTTTCGGGATCATATACCCCACCAGCATATTCTCTAGTAATAGGAGTAGAAAAATAAGCATTGCCAGCATTAAAGCCATTCCCTAACCACATTTTATTTTCTTTTATCCATGGAAAGATTTCTCTGTAAATAATTGCACTTAGATTACCAATAATCACAAACTTTTTGTTGTAATCAAAAAGTTGTTTTACATATTCGCGAAACAAACTGAATGGTGGATTTGTTGCGATGATATCGGATTGTTTAAGTAAACTCACGCATTCATCGCTACGGAAGTCGCCGTCGCCTTCCAGCGGCGTCCATTCGTTATTCTTGTTTGTCTTTAACTGCTTGGCGACATCCTTCAAGTTGAATTCGCCATCGCCGTCTATATCTTTCACTTCGTTGATAATAAATTTGTTGGCGGTTATCTTGGGACGGCCTTTTGATTTTGTGAGCGTCTTATCATCGCCAAATAACCCTAGTTGCGTGTTGGCTACAGGCGATGGTTTGTAGCTGGTGGTGATAAGCTGTTTTAATTTAAGCTTGTTGAAATTGAGTACGAAATAGCGAAAGAAATTGCTCTCGAACGGATCGTCACAGTTGCAATACACCACCTTGCCTCGGAATGCATGGGGATTGTATTCTAGATACGCCTCAATCTCTTTCTGAATATCGCTGTACTGGGTATAAAACTCATCGTTCTTTACCCGTTTTGCGTTTGTAAGATTTTTATTTGCCATAATTTATTTCAAAAGTTCACTACTGGATTCCATAACTGAATTATAGCGTTTATTTGAACGCTTCGCGTGCTTAATCTACATGGTCACAAATTCCGCCTAAGGCGGATTTGCGCGACCCCGCCTCGTGATTTTGTCTGCTGACAAAATATCACTGTGGCCTCATAAATTGTCCGCAAATAAAGCAGTTTATTTGCTTTACACAATTTATGACTCTAGCGGGAGTCGAACCCGCCTTCCATCCTTGAGAAGGATGTGTCCTAGCCGATAGACGATAGAGCCTTATTGTCAAAACACGAAATTTACTTTACAGTAAAAACCAGTCAAGAACAACCGAAAGGAAACACCATGGACACTCTCCAATGGGTAATCAGCGTTATCGGATACTTCTCGTTCGTTGGTGGAGTAATGGCCGCACCAGTCGCCATTTACTTCGGGGTTAAGCTTTTCAGGAAACGTCCGTGAGTCAAACTTATGGGCGTTTTTTGTTTGTTTAAATTTCAAAATTAATTTAAAATTAAAAGTGGATACCGTACAATCCTTTCCACCCTTTTTACTTTGAGGAAGTGGACCATGAAATTCATCGGGACAAAGAAATTCCTCGGGACAAAATTTATCAAGACGTTTGGCATCAAATCGTGGGCTCGGCTGAACTGGAGCAGGCTTCAGAGAATGGAGATTGAAGACCTTTTTCCAGAAGAAGTGGAAACAGGGACGGCAGAAATCCGAAAAAACGAAGCCGTCACAGTTGAACTTATCAGGACTTTCCTGGACTCAGATCGCTTCACAGCGGACCACATTTGCCCCGTTGATTGAACTGTAACGGTTGAGGGTTCAGTCGTAATTTTGGATTGGATATTCCACTAGGTTTTGAGTCCAGTTGGCAAAATGCCCGTAAGGAAGGTACGGGCATTTTAGATTTTTATAAAAATAAAAATAACGCAGGCGTTTTTTCTTTTCCAAATTACTTACTCTTTCTTATTCTTATTTTTCCTTATTCTACCATTCGCGCGAATTAGGTATATATAGTATTTTGTTAAAAATAAAGGTTAATCGGAAAAATAGATGGGATTAACCTGTGTTTCGTCTTGGCTCGGATAAAATGTAAAATTAAAATTTTCCAATTCACTCCTCGCTAGCCGAAATAAAAAAAGCGCGAGAGGTCCGTAACCGTCTCGCGCTCCTTGATTTCCTACAGCTACTCCTTTACTGGAGCCCTGCGTCCCTGCGTCCAATTCCTTCGATTTCCCCGGCGTAGCGGACTTTGAACTCCTCCCACCATTCATTGATGGGATTTTTCTTTTTTTCTTTTTCGCCCAGCCGCTTACTGTATAGCCATACGAGACGATTCCTTGCGGCTTCATCTTGGATCCCCATGGCGTTCAGTGCGCTGAAGTACGCCTGATTCTTATTGTTGCCATCCTTCTTAGCTTGTTCAACGAGACGGGAGAATTTTTCCAGTGTTTCCTTTTCAGTACGTACTGGCATGACTAACCCCTTCTAGTGACGAGCAGGATTTGCCGGCTCGAATTGACGGGACAGAAATCCGCCAAGATGTTCATGCTGGCGCGAATGGCTTTGAAAATTTGCCTCGCCGCCGCCTTGATGCCCCGCCTCGTCTTTCCATAGGCAGGAAGCTCGATTTCGATGCGCAGGAGATCGTCATGATGAATCACATCCGCTTCCGGCGGCAGTGCTTTCGCAAGTGCTCTCCTTTGCTTTGCCGTCATTTGACCCGCGTTGAGCACACAGGCGCCGACGAAAGACTTGCCACCCTCAAGATGCGGTGGGTACAGAATCTCAGCCACAAACTTGTCTCGTTTCATTTTCATCCCTTTATGAAGTTTTAGGTAGGATTTCAATTCGGCGTCAAAATGCTTTTTTGCACTTATTAAAACACCGATTACAGCTACCTTGAAGTATAGCACAAAATATATAAAAAATCAACCCCGTGAGATAGGTGAAAAAAACACCATTCTCACGGGGTAAATCAGCATTATTCAAACAATTTGTCTACAACTTCTTTTACTAACTTTCCATCGGCCTGCCCTTTTAATTCAGACATTAAAGCGCCCATAAAAGGCCCAATTTTGGTTTTGTCAGTTACACCTGCCTGCGCAGGCAGGCCCATTTTTTCTTTGAGGGCTTTGGCTTTACTTTCTATCTCTTCGCGAGAAAGTTGAGGTGGTAAATAGGCCTCAAGAATTTTTAATTCCATTTTTTCTTTATCAACTAAATCGGCACGACCTCCTTTAGTAAATTGTTCAATAGAATCTTTTCTCTGTTTTACGGCCAGGCGAATCACTATCAACACCTCTTCATCGCTTATTATTTCTTGTGGCTTTTTACCTTTGGCTATCATTTGATTGGTAAAGCCAGCAATCAGTCCGCGTAAAACAGAAACATTAAGAGAATCCTTAGCTTTCATCGCTTCTTTAAGTTGTTCTCTAATTTTTTCAGACAATGTCATCCCATTAGAAAGATACTCGCGAAATTATCCACGAGTTACTTTTAAAAAATTTATTATTTCGACTATTTGTCATATTGCATTATTATTTATCACCGTCGCAGCATCTTCCCTGCCCGTAGCAGGCGGGTAACGGGACAAGTAGAATCCATTGTAGCTTAAAAACTAAATTGTGAAAAGATGTTAAAATATCACTATGAGTACGGCGACGATTATTGTTTTGTTTTTGGGGCTGTTATTTTTGATTTCCAACGGTTTTTTGTTTTGGTATATGACTCGTAAAAAAGAGGAGAAAAAAGAAGATGGGGGAATGCAACTTTTACTACAACAGATGAATGAATTGACCAGAACGGTGGACAGTAAACTTTTGGAAACATCCAAACAAATGACAGAATCGCTACACAAAACGGGAGAGACAACAGCCAGAATTGTGGGTGATATTACAGAAAAATTGACTCGATTAGATGAAACTAACAAGCAAGTAATGTCTTTCACGGACCAGCTTCAAAGTTTGCAAGATATTTTGAAAAACCCAAAACAAAGAGGAGTAGTGGGGGAGTATTATTTAGAAACACTTTTGAAAAATACTATGCCACCGGGGAGTTTTGAAATGCAATATAGTTTTAAAGATGGGGAAATAGTGGATGCCGTTGTATTTGTCAAAGAAAAGATTATTCCCATTGATTCAAAATTTAGTTTGGAAAATTATAATAGGATTGTGGAGGAAAGGGACGAAGCGGAGAAAAAGCGATTAGAAAAACTTTTTGTTAATGATTTGAAAAATAGAATAGTGGAAACTGCCAAATACATTCGTCCTGCAGAAAACACTATGAGTTTTGCTTTTATGTTTATCCCACACGAAGCTATCTATTATGACCTTCTCATAAATAAAATTGGGGCGGTAGAAGAGAATACAGAAAATCTTATTCAAAGAGCAGCCGGAAAATACAAAGTGATAATAGTTTCGCCGACATCATTTTTGGCTTATTTGCAGACGGTTTTACAAGGATTAAAAGCAATGCAAATTGAGGAGAAAGTGACTGACGTTATAAAAAGAGTTGGAGAATTGGGTAAGCATTTAAAAAGTTATGAGGAATATCATTCTAAAATGGGAAATGCGCTTGGCACGGTAGTAAATCACTACAATTCATCTGGCAAAGAATTTAAAAAATTAGATAAGGATGTTTTGCGTATTAGCGGAGAGAGTATTGAATTTGAAACCGCTTTAATTGAAGGGCCTGACAAAGACGAATAAAATTTAGACAAAAAAAGGCCGTCGCACTGCGACGGCCCGGAATGGACACAGCGAGGGGAACCCGACAGTGTCCAATGGCCTCGGCGGAAAGGCAAAACAACCGCCAAGACCATAAACAATAGCACCGAGAATAAAAAGAGTAAATATTGCCTTGCCTTATTAACGTTTTTATGTAAAATAGATTTTCTATGGTTGCCAAAAAGAAAGAGCAGAATAAAGATGAATTTGCCGTTATAGCAACGGGCGGAAAGCAATACCGAGTATCTGTCGGAGAGATTTTTACTATTGAAAAAATAAAAGGTGATTTTAAGGAGGGAGATAAGGTAGTTTTTGATAAAGTATTAATGGTTGATAACGGTAAAGACGCTACAATTGGCGCTCCATATATAAAGGAAGCCAAAGTGGAGGCCAAAATTACAGAAATAGGTAAACACAAAAAAATAGATGTTGTTAAATATAAAGCTAAGAGTAGATATTTAAAGACCCGTGGCCACAGGCAACCTTTTTTCAAAATAGAAGTTACTGCCCTAAAGTAAATAAAAAACGCCCTCCTCCCAAAGGGCATTTCAGTAATCGTAATAGACGAGGGGGAACCATTGAACCGCCCCGGCAAGAAAAGCCAGAAAAGCAAGCAAAATCAGTCCGTATATACAATGCAGTATGAACCTTGCCATGGCATACTCCTTTTAGGCATATTTCCTATGGTTCGTTATATAACTATTAATACACTTTATCAACCTCTGTTCTTAAGAGCATTTTTTAGAGTTTCGCTATCGGAATATTCAACTTCAAGACCGGTGGAGAGGCCGCGACCCAGTGTTGTGAATTTAATATTTTTATCAAAAACGATTGGTTGAAGCAGGTTCGTGAGATAAAAAACAGTATTTTCTCCTTCAGCGTTAATCCCGAAAGCAAATATTATTTCCTTCAAGTCCTGTCCTTTCAATTTGACTTCAATGAGTTTGAGTAATTCTTTTTGACGTATCTTTTTTTCAGGTTCTTTTTCTAAAATTGGTATAGAGCCACCAAGAATAAAGTAATAACCATTGTAACCACCACTTTTCTCTACCGCTTCAAAGTCCACGTCTTTCTCCACTATCATAAGCAATTCAGAGTTTCTGTTGGCGTCATTACAGGTTGCGCAAGTCCCTGATTTACTATTGCCGTTGAAGAAGCGCCGACAGCTATCACAAACTTTTATACCTTTTTTAACTTCCTCGATTAAAGAGACAAGCTCTTCTATGTAATCCTTGTTTCTAGTCAAAAGGAAATAAACAAAACGCCTGGCCTGGCGAGGACCAATTCCCGGGAAATTTTTGAAAAGAAAGGTTAATTTTTCAAGGGCAGACATTAAGGAAAGAATTAAGAATATAGAATTAAGAATAAGAAAGAGAAATCAAAAATCTTTGGAGTCACTGCTTTCATTGAAATTGCCAAAGCCACTTTTATCAATTGGAATAAAGGTGCTTTTCTTGTCATCAAAATATAATTCTATTTTTCCCGTTGGACCATTTCTGTGTTTTTCTATCATAATTTCGGCAATGTTTATTTTATCCGAATCCTCTTTATATTTATCTTCTCGGTGAATAAACATAACAACGTCAGCGTCTTGTTCAATGGAGCCAGAATCTCGTAAGTCCGATAGGCGTGGTTTGCCCCCCCGGGATTCGACGGCACGACTCAATTGTGAAAGCGCTAAAACGGGGACATCAAGGTCGCGCGCCAAGTGTTTCAAAGAGCGAGAAAGTTCTGTTACTTGTTGCACGGCTGAATCAGAGTTTCGGGTGTTAATTGGGGTCATAAGCTGAAGATAATCAACTATAATAAGTCCTAGTCCCTTATCCCTTTTCATACGACGCGCGACAGAGCGCATCTTTAAAATATTATTTCCGGGCTGATCATCTATCACAATTGGAGCGCGGGAAAGCCTGTCCAAGGCGTCTCGTATTTTTTCCGTGTCTTCCGCAAGAGAAAAACGTCCGGTACGTAAATTCCAAGCATTAACGCGGGATTCGGCTGCGAGCATTCTTTGAATAAGTTGGTCACTACTCATTTCAAGTGAAAAAATACAAACAGGGGTATTGTGGAGAGTGGCAGTTTGGCGGGCGATATCCAAAGCAAGAGCGGTTTTACCCATGGAAGGACGCGCCGCTAAAATAACCAAATCTGATTTTTGAAGTCCCGCTAATTTATCATCCAATTCTCGAAAACCAGTTCTAATACCACGGATCTCATCTTTATTGTGATGCAATCGCTCCAAGTGTTCCCAAATTCCCGGAAGGGCATCTTTTAAATCAATAAATTTTTTAACCCCGCCGTGGTTGGTGAGTTGATACAGTTCGTGTTCGGCTTTTTCTAAAAGCATTTCTAATTCTTCCGTTTCATCATAACCAAGAGAGTTGATTGATTCAGCCGCTCCGATTAATTGACGCATCATAAATTTGCGATGCACTATTT
This sequence comes from Patescibacteria group bacterium, assembly GCA_038063555.1. GTDB lineage: Bacteria > Patescibacteriota > Minisyncoccia > Phycocordibacterales > JAKFXT01 > JAKFXT01. The sequence continues at coordinate 9,234 of JBBTUX010000018.1, forward strand.
CTGCATAATGGCGAATATTGGCAGCCGATGGTGTGGTATTTATCAAATCTGCTAAATAACTGGTTCCTCCAGTTTGTTCCAAAAAACCCTTTTCTTTTAAACGCGAAGAAAGGGAAAGAAGATCTATAGGTTCACTTTTCGAAAAGAGGTTCAACATTCCTTGCCAAATAAGACGGTGTTTCTCCACGTAAAAGGTCTCTGCGTTTATTAGATCTATGACATCAATTATGGCGTCGGGGCGAAGCATCACAGAGCCAAGGAGAGCGCGTTCGGAATCTATGTTTTGTGGCGGCACACGTAAAACGGAAGAGGGAACGGGGGAGTGAGAAATTTTCTTTTTTTGATAGTTGGAGGAATCCATCCTGTAGTGAGAAATGGCATCGCTTCTTTTTAGAAGCAAGTTGACCAAATTTTAGTTAATTTTATTAAATTCAACCTTTCTGTTCTAATTTTTGATTGGGTTATCATCATAATGCCATTTTCTACTACGGGATCCATTGCAAACATTGTATCACGCTAAATTGGTCTCGTTAAAAATTTTAAAAAGAGGAAAAAATGGGGAAAAGACAGAAAAACTTGTCAACTTTTAATTATTATTATATAAAACTATACAACGGTACAAATAGGGGATGTCGAATGAACGATTCTCTCGTATTCCTAGTTGTTTCACTGGCAATTTTGGTGCCTCCGGGTATCGCCTGTGTAAATCTAGAAATTGCCAGAAGAAAGGAGAAAGTCATTGAGGAAAGGGGAGTTTTTATCGAGGTCCTGGGGCATATGGGTGGAGTTTTTCTTTCCACAGCCATTTCCCATCTTCGCGAAAAGGGAGTGACGGAGTCCAAAGAGAAAATTCTGCGAAGATACGAAATTCTCCGCGAGGCCGGATACGTAGAAGGCGGCTCGAGTAACCTCAATGGAGTACACCTTTTCAAGGCAACGGGGAAGGAGTGAAGCACAGTGTTTTTCTTGGTGCCGGCGCCTAGCGCCGGCATTATTTTTTATAAACTTTAGGACCGCTTTCCAAATCTTCCACAATATATCCTAAATCGCCGATTTCTTGTCGCAAAATATCCGCTTTGTCAAAGCGTTTATTTTTTCTAGCCACTTCTCTTTCAGCTACTAGATTTTTTATAATTATTGGAATTTCTTCAGTTTCTTTTTTAAGTAAAGTAATATTTTCCTTAATTCCTAATCCCAAAACTTCATCAAACTTCAAAGCGGTGGTTAATTTATTCTTTGAGTCAACATCAGATTTTAAAAGTTCGAACAATACAGCAACGGCGCGAGGAGTATTCAAATCATCATTAATTGTTTCTTCAAATTTTTTAATCCACGAATTTTCCATATTGCCTCCACTTGAAAGTTCAGAAAGCATTCTATAAATTCCGTAAAGCGCTTCTTTTGCACCCGAAAGTGCTTCCAATGAAAAATTCATGGGGCTACGATAGTGACTTTGCAAAAGCAACATACGATAGGCGATTGGCGAGTATCCTTTTTCAATTAAATCAATAAGGCGGGTGAAATTATTGGCGGACTTAGCCATTTTGTCTTCGTTTACAATGACAAAAGCATTATGCATCCAAAAATGGACAAAGGCCTTGCCTGTAGCATTTTCTGATTGGGCAATTTCATTATTGTGATGAATTGGTATATGGTCTATTCCGCCCGTATGAATATCAAAGGTCTCACCTAAATATTTCATACTCATGGCCGAACACTCTATGTGCCAGCCCGGGAATCCTTTGCCAAAAGTCGTGTCGTACCCCATGTCGTTAAATTTCCAAAGCGCGAAGTCACGAAAATCCTTTTTCTCATCATTAACAACTATACGTGGTCGGGACTCGTCATTTTTGGCAATGTTTCCCAATTTTCCATAATGAAAATCCTTGCTAGTGTCAAAATAAAGCCCATCTTTGGTTTTGTAAGTAAAACCCTTTTTTATTAGCGTTTCTATAAGTTCTTTATCTTCTTCTATATGGTCACTAGCAAAAGGGAACTCACTCGGTGTTTTTATATTTAAATATTTCAAATCTATTTTAAATTTTTCAAAATAAAAATCAGCCACTTCTCTCATTGCAGAAAGAGTGAAAGGTCTGCCCTCGCGCTTTAGGGCCTTGGTCATTTTATCTTCACCTTGATCGGCATCACTTGAAAGATGACCTATATCAGTGATGTTTATAATCTGCTTTACTTTGTAATTATGCCACTCGAATAAACGTCTTAATGTGTCAGCGAAAACATAAGATCGTAAATTACCTATATGGGCATAGTCATAGACGGTGGGACCACAATGGTACATTGAAACTTTACCCTCTTCTATAGGGATAAATTTTTCTTTTTGTTTTGAAAGAGTATTGAAAAGAAATATATCTTTCATATAAGGACAGGTTACAAGGTCTGGGGTTTAAGGTAAAGTAGCAAAGGAAATTCTTTAGAACCAGTTTTTATATTTGAAAAAAACAGCTACGAACAAAGCTGTTATAGTCATTATGCCCATAACAATCCAAAAATCGTTTGCGGAACCGACAATTGGAATATAATTTGTATTCATTCCAAAAACTGTCGCCAAAAATGATATTGGCAAAATTATAAAAGATATAACAGCCAAGGTTTTCATTATCTCATTTTGTTTAGTGGAAAGGAGCGAATTGTTTGTTTCGCGCAATTCGTTTAAGGTGTCAGTGTTTGATTGAATGGCGCTTTGCACACGAGAGAAAGAACCCAGAATGCCTTTAACATGATAATCAAAATCGCGACCAAAAAACTTTATGGCGGCAAGCTCAAAAGAGCTCCAGACCTCATCGTGTAAATTCAAAGACTGCTTAAATTGCAATATTTCTCGAGAGACCTTGGAAAGTTCAAGAACCATTAATTTTTCGTTTCCCAAAAAAATCCTATCCTCAATTATTTTCAGACGATCAGCCACAAAATCCAATTCATGAGTTAGAGATTTATATAACTTTCTGATCATATAGTAGAAAATAAAACCAGCGCTATCACCCATATTGTCTCTGTCCAATATTGAATTAACTTCAAATATTTTTGAAAATTTGTGGATTGGGTCAATAGCATCGTATCTTGTCGTAATGAGGAAATCGTGTCCAATAATAAAATCTATCTCTTGGTTGACGTTTTTGGTGTGACTATGATAAATGGCGGGGAAGTGCAGTATTAAATAAATATAATTTTTGCGAAAATCCACCTTCGGTTTCATTGAAGGTATAAGGAGTTCTTCTGCGATGAGAGGGTCTATTCCATATTTTTGCATTAAGTCACGCACCTCTTCTTTTGTCGGGGAGATGGCGTCAATCCAGACCAAATTTTTGTGATTATATGTATTTATCATTGAATATTATTCTATAACAGATTTGTTTTTTAAGTGAGCTTTGTTAGGGTATAATTGGCAGCGAGGAAGAAAAGGAAGTCTGCTTATTTTTCGACCGAGCGAACCAAAGATATCTTAATATAATTCAAAAATGCGTTCTTGGAACAAATTTAAAGTTTATATTTTGCCTAGCCTTACCGCTGGCGTTCTTATGAGCGTTGTTTTTTCACTGGGGTTTTATGTTGGTAAAAAAGATGCTCCTACTATTCCGCTTCTTATTTCTACAAGCGCCAATAGTAACAATGTAGATTTAGAATCTTTTTGGAAAGTTTGGGGTATTTTATCTGAAAAATTTGTTGGAGAAGGTAAACCAGAAGATGTGGAAAAAATTTATGGCGCTATAACTGGACTTACCGCTTCATACAAGGACCCTTACACCGTCTTTTTTCCACCGGAAGAATCCAAGGCCTTTAAAGAAGAAGTGGCGGGTGCTTTTGAAGGAGTGGGTATGGAAGTTGGTATTAAAGAAAATCAATTGGTGGTAGTTTCTCCCATTAAGGGGGCACCCGCAGAAAAAGCGGGGATACACGCCGGTGATAAAATTTTGAAAATTGATGGCAAAGACTCTATCGGTTTTGCAATTGACCAGGCGGTGAAGCTTATTCGTGGCAAGAAAGGAACAGTTGTTGTTTTGACAATTTCTCGCGAAGGAAAAAAAGATAATTTGGAAATTAGCGTGATGAGAGATGTTATAAGTATCCCAACGGTTGATAATGAATTAAGAAAAGATGGGATTTATGTAATAAGATTATATAATTTTTCAGAAATTTCTTTTGGAAAGTTTAGAGAGGCGCTACGCGGTTTTGTCGATTCGGGGACTGATAAGTTGATTTTGGACTTGAGAAATAATCCGGGAGGATATTTGGAGTCAGCCGTTGATATTGCCAGTTGGTTCTTATCACCCGGTAAAGTGGTAGTGAGGGAAGATTCAGGAGACGTGTCAAAAGAAAAAACATATAGAAGTAGCGGCTATAATGTTTTTAACGATAAATTGAAAATGTTGGTCTTAGTAAATGGCGGTTCAGCTTCGGCTTCAGAAATTTTGGCGGGTGCACTTCATGACCATGGTAAAGCTAGAATCATAGGAGAAAAAACTTTTGGAAAAGGTTCTGTGCAAGAGTTGGTGCCAATTTCGGACAAAACTTCGCTAAAAGTGACCATTGCTCGTTGGCTTACGCCAAACGGTGTCTCTATTTCAAAACAAGGAATAGTTCCAGACATTGAAATAAAGATGACACAAGACCAATATTTGAAAGAAGGTGACATACAAATGGAAAAGGCGGCTGAAATTTTGCGTAAAGAAAATGCCACAAGTTCTGGCGAATGGATTTTGAACCTTCCGCAAATAATAGTAAATTAAAAAAATGAAAGTTATTTTACTTAAAGATATTCCCAAATTAGGCAGAAAATATGACGTTAAAGAAGTGTCCTCTGGTCACGCTATTAATTTTTTAATTCCGCAAAAACTGGTTGAAACGGCAACACCCGAAGCTATAGTTCGTGTTAAAGAGAAACAGGCGGAGCATTTGACTCACTTGAAAGTGCAGGAAGAATTATTAAATAGTAATTTTGAAACGCTCAAAGAAAAAACTATTATAATAAAAGGAAAAGTTAATGAAGAGGGACACCTTTACGCCAAAATTCATGCGAAAGAAATAATGGAGGCCCTTAAAACAGAGACACGTTTAGAGTTGCCAGAGGGGTCTATCATTTTGGACGAACCCATAAAAGAAATAGGGGAGTATTTAATAAAAATCAAGATTAATAGAAAAGAGGGGGAATTCAAATTAACAATAGAAAGGGAATAAAAAAACTTCCATTTTGGAGGTTTTTTTTATTTCGGCTAGCGAGGAGCGAAGTGGAAAATTCTGATTTTACATTTCATCCGAGCGAAGACGAAACACAGGTTCAATACCTCGTCGGTTTGTCGCGGGGAACTTTTATTTCACGTTTACCACTTTTTTGATTATTGTTTTTCCGTTGAAATGAGTTTTTCTTTTTGTGCCGTATGAAACGATACCGTCTTTAGAAGCAAATAGAGTGTGGTCTTTACCGACAGAAACATTGGTACCAGCCATTATGTGAGTGCCCCTTTGACGCACTATAACGTTACCGATTTTGGCCTTTTCGCCCGCATAAAGTTTAATACCCAAGTATTGGGCATTTGAATCTGATAGGTTTTTGGCGGAACCCCCCGCTTTTTTACTTGCCATGGTTTAAATATAAATTTTTGTCTCAATTTTAGCTTGAATAAAGTATAATTTGAGCAATGAAAGAGATTCTAAGCCATATGAACCCAAAAGGCAAGGATGAGATTATATTGGCTGTAATCATTATTTTCCTTGGTTTAGGCAGTTTCGGTTTGGGACGACTTTCAGTAAAAGAGGAGCAAAAAGAGCCAGTTTTTATTACAGATTCGCTAAATTTATCAGACGAAGCTACTTCGTTTGCAAACTTTGGCGAAGCAGCGGGGGATAGGGTGGTGGGCTCAAAAAATGGGACTGTGTATCATTTGCCATGGTGCCCGGGCGCTTTAAAAATAAAGCCAGAAAATCTAATTACTTTTAAAAATGCCGAGGAAGCTGAAAAGGCCGGTTACACTAAAGCTTTTAATTGTAAAGGACTTTAAAAAAGCTTGAAGCTAAAAGCTTTAAGCTGTAAGCTAGTGCAATGATTGCAATTGACATAGAAGCTTCAGGAACAAATCCGAATACACACTCCATTATAAGTATTGGCGCGGTTGATTTAAATGATAAAGATAAACGTTTTTATGGCGAATGTCGTATTTGGGATGGAGCGCATATTTCAGAAGAGGCCACAGCTATACATGGTCTTACTAATGAAGAAATAACTGATAGCAAAAAGCAAAGTGAAGGGGAATTGGTAGAAAAATTTATGCGTTGGATTGAAAGTTGCAATGATAGAACTTTGCTTGGACAAAATGTCTCTTTTGACAGAGATTTTTTAAAAGCGGCTTGCGCAAGAATAAATCTTGAATGTTCTTTGGCTCATAGAACTATTGACACTCACTCTCTTTGTTATATGCATATGGTTAAAAGGGGATTAACCCCACCTTTTGATGAAATAAAGCATCACTCTGCTTTAAATTTAGATAAGGTATTGATATATTGCAGTATTCCGGAAGAACCCAAACCGCATAACGCTTTGACAGGGGCGCTTTCGCATGCGGAAGTGGCTCACAGATTACTTTATGATAAAAAGTTTTTGCCAGAATTTGATAAATTTGATATACCTTGGTTTCAAAAGTAATATAGAAAATCCCCGGGGTGTAGTATAACGGTAGTACGCAAGCATGGGGTGTTTGTAGTCCGAGTTCAATTCTCGGCACCCCGACTCCAGAAACCAAAAATCCGCTATCACTAGCGGATTTTTGGTTTGAAACCTATGACTTTAAGTTACACTCCCGATGGTCCTGTTTTGTTTTTGCACCAATATTCATCAATTGAGTATTTTCCAGCGCCCATTGTAAGTATGGCAAGAGAAGAAGCTAGGATAAGGAGTATAAATTCATATCCGCCGGCTGCCACACTGAAACCCTTACTTATATGAGCGGTAAATAAAGCTACAACTGCCACTACTGAAAGTAATTTTGAAGCCCAATGTGTACAAAGACCGAGTATTAGGGCGCCACCAGCTATCATTTCAACCCAAATTACGAGTGGAGCAAAAAATTCAGCGGCTGGAATACCAATGGAAGTAAAGAAACCAGCCACAGCAACATTTCCCATCACAAACTTCGCATAACCGTGATAAACAAAAATAGAACCGAGCGCAAGACGCAGAAGCAATTTCCCAGCATCTTGCCAAGAATTTGAACATTTACAAGCATTTAATTTGTTGAACATGTATGTTTAAAAATTTTTAATGACTAAATTATCGCAAATTGAAGGGCAATAGGGAAGTGCTTACGGTAAATGGAAGTTTCGGGTTCAGTGTGGGCTATAACATTTGAAAAAATTGAAAGCTGTTGTAAGCTGAAAAATGGCAAACGATGGCTTTACAGAGCCGTTATTTAGGTATTGACCAAACGCAGAATTTATTGAGAAGTATTGACAGAGGAATGAAAATATGATAGTATAGGGGGAAATCAGATAATCTCTGGTTTTTTCGTTTAAGGGCGAAAGTTTGGAACAAAACTTGTTTCAAAAAGAAATTTTTAAACGACATTAAAAGTTAAATCACGACCATTATAGGTTTAGCCACAGGAATACTTTTTTTGATCTCGAACATTAACAAAGACAATAATCAGCCGGTAAGCGAACAAACATCTCTCCCTAAGCAGGAAGAGATGATGCTAAATGAAAACGCTCGTAAAGAAAATAAAAAATACGTTTTCGTTGAAAAAGAAGTTCGCGCCTACTTCGAAGACATCCCAGAGATGATTGAAGTGGCGTATTGTGAGTCACGTTTCCGCCAAGCGGACACTCTTGGCAATATGTATCGCGGTGTTGTGAATAAAAAGGACATAGGTGTGATGCAAGTTAATGAACACTATCACCAGGTAGATTCAGAAGAACTCGGGTTTAACATCTATGACTTGAGGGGTAATATGGCATATGCCAGATATCTCTATGAGAAGGAAGGCCTACAGCCATGGAGCGCCTCTAAACCTTGTTGGGGACCAAAAATAGCCAAGTTAAAAGCTGAAACTAAATTGGCTCTAGCAAGTAAAAGATCAAAATAAAATCTCAAAACCCCTCTCCGCCTTAGGCGGAGAGGGGTTTTGATTTGTGGTAAAATTTACTATATATGGAGAAAAATAGTAGATACGCGGACAATGAAAATAGGGTTGGGTTTTATCCGAGAGAATTTTATGTATTTTGTAATTTTTCTTCTTTTGCTGTGGAATGGAAAGGTGTGCTTTATATGACATCAGAACACGCTTATCACTCGGAAAAATTTGAGGATGAGGAAATGAAAAAGATGATACGCAATACTCGTTCGGCTCACGACGCACTTCAATTCGCCAAAGCAAATAAGGATAGGTGGAGGAAGGATTGGCACGATGTAAAAGTGGGGATAATGGAGCAAATAGTGAGAGTTAAGTTATCACAGCATCCATATATAATGAAAAAATTAAAAGAAAGTGGAAATAAAGAAATAGTAGAAGATTCTTGGCGTGATGATTTCTGGGGTTGGGGTGAAAATCACGATGGTCAAAATATGATGGGAAAAATTTGGATGAAAATAAGGAAAGAAATTTATGAATAATAAAATATGAAAACGGTGCTTATAACTGGTGCAAGTAGAGGAATTGGTTTCGCTACAGCTAAGAAGTTTCTAGCTGAAGGTTGGCGGGTAATAGGCACAACCACTAAGAAAGGTCAGACTATTTTTGATAATGCCAATTTTAAACTAATACATTTAGACTATTTAAAAGAAGAAACAATTTTGTCGGCAGTAAAAGAAATAGAAGAAGCAATAGATGTTCTTATTAATAATGCAGGAGCGCTTTTTGAATCAGAAGATATTATTAAGGTAGATATGGAAATTTTAAGAAAGACACTAGAGGTAAATCTTATTGGTCAAATCTCTTTTACTGAAAAGATTTTACCTATGATAAAAAATGGTGGTCAGATTATTAACGTAGGTTCAAGGTCGGCAATACTTAATGAAGAATTGGCTGAAATTGATGCACCAGCCTACAGAATTTCTAAAGTAGCTATTAATATGTACACGAAGCTTCTCGCCAAGCAATTGGAGAGTAGGGGAATCATTGTTTCCTCAATTGACCCCGGTTCGGTCAAAACCGATATGAATACTCAAGCTAAAAAACTTCCTGAAGAAGTAGCGGAAGAAATGTATGCGTTAGCGACAACAAAACATGAATCTGGTCAGTTTTGGAAAAGTGGAAAAAAGAGAGGTTGGTAATGAAGGGGAGGGGCTTATTGGGCATAAGTCCCTTATAGAGCAACTTCGCACAATATATCTTTTGCGAAAATACCATAGGGGTGAAATATTCCCCTTTGTAACATCGCAAAAGATAACGCACATTTTACGTCCTCGCCCATTGGTCGCACCGCAAAATATGCTTGATATAAGAAAAGATAGTGTAGATATATTCCCCGACATCGCACAATCTAGTTTAAATAATTAGAAAATAAATTCTATAAAAATCAGGGGAGTCACTTCCCTGATTTTAGTAAGGTATTTCAGATAAATATTTTTTTGCTAACCCAACTATGTCTGGATACTTTTTAGAATCAATATTATTAACAAACGTTTCGAAATCTTTTTTTGCAAGTACGTAATCTGGTTTAGCTTTGTAATTTATTAAACCTCTAAAAAATATTAACTGAATTAATTGAGGGTTTTTACTAATTTCTTCAGATATAAATATTTCCAGATCATTTATGACACCGGGATCTATTATTCCATACGAAGCTTTCCTATAAAACTCAAGAGCTTCTTTTATTTTTCCAATATAGGCATACAAAAATCCTAAATTATACCTCCATAATGCAATGTCATTATTATTTACTTTTGGTAAAGTTGATTCTAGTTCAGATATTGCTCCGTCTGTATTTAATTTTTTAAATAACAGCAGGGCGTATGCCAACGATCCATATATATTGTCTGGATCTATAATACGAAGTTCATTTAGAATTGATTCAGTTTCAAAAATAGCATCATCTTTTCTTTTCAAACTATAAATGTTATACAAATCTTCTATTTTTAAAACTAAACTTCCAATTAAACGAAATCTATTTCTTTTTATTATTTCAGTGACTATGGGATTTTCTACTCCGTTTACTTTTTGTATAATCGGTAATTCTGATGAAAGTTCTTTAAAAAGCTTGTAACTAATATTTTTGTCACCAGAAACTTGAGCAGCGGATCCTGAAATAAATTTTATTACATATCCAAGTAAATCTTTGGTCAGTTCAAATCCAAGCAATTCTTTTGTTTCAGGAAAAACTAATTTATTTGGTAAAGAGGTAGAGAAATCTTCAGCTAAACGCCTTTTGACACTCCCTTTTATAGGAACATGTCTAACAAGACCTTGAAGTTTAAATATATAATTATTCTCTCCATTTATATTTCTCTCTGCCAAACTACCGAAGACTATTAAGTGGGCTCTAGATCTATTTAGGTATAGTTTCGCCGTTTCGCTGTTAATAATTTTTGAACTTATTGATTCAGGATAGTTTATTATATTAAATCTATTAGAAAGTTTAGATTTATCAAGATATTCATTTAGTCCAGCTATTAAATCATTTTCTAATCTGATTTTTTCTTTATTATTTTCAGTTTTAATAGCAATAATAATTCCTATTTCAAGAGGTTTGTTTTTAGGAACAAATAAACGAGCGAACATTTCCTTACTAAGCTTATGTATTGATGCTACATCTTCGGTTGTGACATCAATGTAATAATCTCCATACCCGAACTTCATATATAAAAAACCCTACACCTCGGGGTATTTTGAGTCAATTTTTACTTATGCACTTTCCCCTCCCCTACAGGCCTAAACTAAAAACTAGCACTATTGGTGTAAGCCAGAAAAATATTTGTAAAAGAGATATGTAAATAGTTTTTTTATTTTGTGGTATATAAGTAAAAGCAAAATAAATAATTATGGGAATTTGTAATGGTGTAAATAATTGAAAAAGATGCGCCCCAATACCCTCATCAGGATGTGGCGTAAAGCCATGGTCCAAGTATTCAAAAACTCCACCTAAAAATATTATAAAAATCATTAATAGAGGAATCCAAGCGGATTTCTTTTTTATTAAATCTTTCATACTGTATATAACTATCTTAAATCATAAAAAGAAAAACCCCGCGCGTGGCGGGGTTCGAGAAAGGATCTATTTTGCCAGTGAGCCGCTTCAGCAAACATTCTCCAGAGCGACTGGGCGAATTTTATTGGGTGGCAAACCGCAAATGTAGCTGTTTGCCACGCTCCAACGGGTGGAAATGTATCGCTGTGGTCTTCCATGTACTATTTCTCCCGTGTTAGATTGCTGTTCTTATTTGTATCACCTCATTACCTTTTTTCAAAGGCAACAGAAAACCGCTCCCAGGTTTTCTGTGAAGCGGTTGGTGGTATTGCTTGGTCAGCATGTGATGGTATCGACCTTCCCCTTGACCCATTTGTCGATAAGCTTGTTGCGGGCATCGTGACTTGGGTGGTTTCGGCTAACCTTCCGAGAAGAAGCGTGGAATTCGCCCCAGTGTGAATCCCCTTTTACCAGGTGGAAACCGAGCCTCTTCATTTCTTTCCCGCACTTCTTCCTGGAGACACCGTTCACTTGGAAGATGACGCCGGTGCTCAAAGGTGAATTGTTCAGAACTACGAAAAGCCCTTTTTTCGTGGGTTTTCCTTTGCGCCGAGACCTTGCTTTCGTCATGAAGACGACCTTCAATCCGTCAGGCGTCCTTCTTGATGCGAGCAGGTAGAAGCCGTAGAAGAGTTCGAATTCCCCACTATGTGTGAGGGGTTTGTTTTGGGCAGCTTTCATTGCAGACATTTGGCGCATACCTTCCATAAAAAGTTATCTGGACTGTCTAAAAATAGATTACCTCTACAAAATTATTTGGTCAATTATAAAAAATAAACGGCCGAACGCTTGCGTTCGGCCGTCATGTTCGTGGGGAGCCCACTATTTCTGGATTTGAGTGAAGTCCAAGGCGTCTTCATTCCCGCCATCGTCATTCGCGGAAGCTGGCGGCACCACCTGCTCGACCCCCCTTGCTACCGTTTTTTTACTCGTCGGCTTTGGGTCGAACTTTGTTTTTCTGGACCCCTTCCTTGTCTTTTTTCCGATGAATGGCAACCACTCCTTGTACAGTCCGGAAGACCAGACCATATAGAGGTGGAAGATGCTCATCAGGAAGCAGATCCAGAAAAACCATTGGACTGCTGTTTTTGTGCTGGTATCTGGGCCACCCCCAATTTGACTCAGGACATAACCCAGAATTATTGCAGACCAGTAGAAGAACCACCTGATCTGCCACTTCTCCCCCCTCAGATGAAAAAAGAAAGCTTTGATATTGTCAATCATCGGTTAATCCTCCAATCCGTTGATGTGGGCGGAATTGCCCGATTTGTACTCTTAAAAAACCTTACAATTTATTATTTATTTTGTCAATTTGTTGAAGTAAGATCAGGTATTTCTGGTTCTATGCCTGTGCCGCGGCCGGCTTTGAGTGATTTTAAAGTATCAACAAATGGGTGCCAAGATAAATCGAGCCATATTGTATTCCAGAGATATTCGGCTGGTTTTCGGAGGAATCCATCCCAAACTTTTATAGAAATTTCTTTTACAAAGCCGATATTTTCTTGACCAGTTTCAGATTCGGCTATGCCCCGAAGAGAAATTCCAAAATAGCTTAGAGCAAAAATGGCTATCACTATGAGAATGATTAGTCCAACCAAACCAGAATTTTTTTGCATTTTCATCAATTTAATTTTACCTTAAAAATTGTTAGTTGTAAGTTGTTAATTGTTGATTTTATAAATATAGCATTGGGTTTAAATAGGCGCGAACATCGGCTACAGGAACACGATATGTTCCGCGACAGACCTTGCTTTTAAGATTAGTGATTTGAATACCTTGGGAAGCAAATAATCCAAAGTGTAAATGAGGTCCCGTGGAATAGCCAGTGTTTCCTGAATATCCTATTAAATCTCCTGTTTCCACCTGTTCACCCTCGATCGCCTTTATAAGGGAAAGGTGGGCGTAAATGGTGGAAAGACCGTTACCATGTTTTATAAGTACCCATTTGCCGTATGAGGCGCCTGGGCAAACCGTATCAGTGTTCCCCTGTCCTTGCACTATGCCGGCAAAGGCCGCTTTTACAGGGGTTCCTGGAGAAGCTCTAAAATCGGCACCATTGTGGCCCCTACCGCTGTAGATCGAAGAATTTTGGCGGGCAAAGTCGGTTTGTCCAAAATGTTGGGTAACATATAAAATATCAAGTGGCGGCCGAAGCACTTTGCTTGGCGTGGGATAGCTAGTAGGGTCAATTAAAAGTTGAAGTTGTGATTCATACTCATCAATTTCTTGCTCTACCGCTAAACGTTTTGCTTCGCGTTCTGCTAAAACCTTTTTGTATTCGGACTCTTTATTTTTAGTTTCTTTTAAAATTTGGTCGGTTTGTTTTTTGTTGAACTCAACAATGCTTTTCTGGTCTCCCAATTGATTTTTTAATTTAGTAAGTTTCTTTTGCTCGGTTTCGGTAGTTGTTCTTGTTTTGGTCAAATCTTCCTTAATGGCAAGGAGGGTTTGGACCCGAGCAGACATACTTTCGTGAAGTTTGGCAAGTTCAATTCTATTATTCCAAAAAGTGCTTAGGGATTGATTTTTAAGCAAGGCTTCAAGCAGAGAAATGTCATCTATTTCTTTGGCTTTCTTTATGGTGTTACGAATTCCGTCTTGTTGAACCACTATTGAGCTCTGTTTTTGGGAAATATTTTTAGTTAAAGATTGAATGGTTAAATTGGTGGTCTCTATTTTTTTATTGGTAACAGAAATGTCGGCTGTTAATTTTTTGCGAGTAAGGTCTAGCGTTTTTAGCTCATTATTTAAAGTTTTTCGTTCTGTGCTTGTTTTTTGTATTTGTTCTTGATACTGTCTTATTTCTTTTTCCAAATCAGCTATTTCTTGGTTTCGAGAAACTATTTGGGAACGAATTTGGGAAATACTATTTTCTTTTAGTACACGCGCTTCCTCGGCTTCTTTGGCAGCTATTTCCTCAATGGTTGGTTCGGTTGAAGTGGCTATTTTTTCGGTTGGAACGTTTTCTTGCGCATCCACAAAAACAGAGGTCTGCAAAAAAAATAAAAATATAACAATACTTCCCGCAAGTGTTTTTTTTATAAAAAGAACTTTTTTATGCAACATACTTTAGAAACTTAGAATAACTTACCCCTTAAGAAGAGAAATTGCATTTTGTAATCTAGACAAAGTAGCTTCTTTTCCTAGAATTTCTGAAAGTGTAAATGGGTCAGGCGACTTTTCTTTCCCAGAAAGGGCCACTCGCATAGGCCAAAGCACATCTCCCCTACCCTTTTCGTTTGCGTAGTCCCAAATCGCCTCTTTTACAGTATCTTTATTAATTGTTTTGCTAGCATCTATTTTTTCAATTAAATTAATCACCTTTTCTAAATGTGTTGATAAAATATTTTTATTGCTCTTGTTCTTTTTTGGTAAAAGAAGTTCTGTCTTGTATTGAGGTTTATCAAATATATAAGAAAGATCACCTCCGTTGCCAAGGTCGCTTATTTCTTTAAGGACATAAATTCTTTCTTTTAAATCTGGTAAAAGTCGAGTCAGGCGGTCCTCGCTCCATTCTGGGAGCGAGGTTATTTCTTTGGGAATATAATTTAAAGTTAATTTTTTAAAATCAGCCAAAGACATTTTTTTCAAATGCTCTCTATTTATCCAACGTAATTTTTCTATGCTGAAGACAGCGCCACTTTTTTGAATTTTAGAAAGAGAGAATTCTTTTATAAGTTCTTCACGAGTGAATATTTCTTTGGTCGTTCCCGGGTTCCAGCCCAAAAGCGCCAAATAATTTAGGAAAGCATCTGGTAGAATTCCCATCATTTTATATTCATTGACGGAAACGGCGCCGTGCCTTTTGGAAAGTTTGCTTTTATCTTCCCCTAAAACAAAAGGAATGTGACAATAAGACGGTCTTGGAGCGCCAATGGCTTCCTGGATTAGAATTTGTCTTGGGGTGTTATAAATTCCGTCTTCGCCTCTAATTATATGGGTCGCCTCCATTTCAAAGTCATCTACCACAACCGCAAAGTGATAAAGAGGTTCTTCTATGCTTCGCGCAATAATAAAGTCGCCCAATTCTGTCGTATCGATTGAAATTTCTCCCCGAACAATGTCATTGAAAATTATAACCTTTTTTAGATTTTTAAGACGGATCACTCTTAGGGGCGCATCTATTAGGGTTTCAGATGGGTCTTCCGAATCATCATTTTCACTTTTGAATTCGGTTACTTTGCTTTCATCTGAATAATAAGCTTTTTCTTCGGCTAAAAGTTTTTCCAAATATTTCCTGTAAACCAAAATTCTCTCTGATTGATGAAAAACTTCGCTACAATTCATACCAAGCCAATTTAATCCTTCAAAAATATCTTCTTCGAATTCTTTTTTGGAACGAGTTTTGTCAGTATCTTCAAAACGTAAAATCATTTTCCCGCCGCCATTTTGGGCAAAAAGATAATTGAAAAGAGCTGTTCTGGCACTTCCTATGTGCAATGGTCCTGTGGGGCTTGGCGGAAAGCGGGTAACGATTTTCATATTTTTACATTTCGTGTTTTATGGCTATTTCAAATATAGCTTTGGCAATTTTTCGAGTGGCGTCTGGTTTGGCAAAACCAAGAGCCGATTTTTTCATATTTTCTTGCAATTGCTGATTATTCAATATTTTTTCAATTTCAAAATTCAAAATACTGCTTGTCAGATTTTTCTCTTCAATAACACTGGCGGCGCCTGACCTCGCGTAGGCAAAAGCATTTTGGGTTTGGTCATGACTAACATCTTCTCCAATCGGAACTACAATTGCTGGCAATCCCCAACTGGCTATTTCAAACAAAGTGGACCCAGCGCGGGTTACAACGACGGAGGAGACACCGGCGCTCATTCTCAAAGCTAATTCGTTTAAATAAGGAAAGGGGCGGTAGCGAGTGGCATGTTCGTTTTTTTCTAGAACAACGGAAGCAGTATTCAAAATTTCTTTATAATTCTTCTCACCAGTTTGATGAATAACTTGATATTTAAGAAGCAGTTTTGGAATTAAATTCAAAACTACATCATTGAGTTTTTGCGCCCCTTGAGAGCCACCCAAGATGAGAATTATTGGTATTTCTTTTTCAAGTTTTAAAAATTCGTAAGCACCATCTTTTATTGGCATAGTCACCTCTTTTCTTACAGGTTGTCCCGTCCAAGCGGTCTTATTTACTTCAAACAATTTGGCAGTTTCTGGATAGGAAGTCGCAACTCGAGTAGCAAATTTTCCAGCCCAAGCATTAACGCGTCCTGGTATGGTGTCGGACTCATGAATAACTACTGGTATACGGAATAATTTAGCCGCTAAAAGCGCGGGAAAGGAACCATAACCGCCTTTGCCAACTATAACATCTGGAAAAATATAAAAAACGGAGATTATGGCTCTCAAGACACCAAAAGTTGTTTTGAAAATATCAAAAAAATTGGCAAAGGAGAAGTAGCGGCGCATTTTGCCAGCGGGAGTCCCTATAAACTCAATTTCATTTTCAAAAAGGAGACGGCTATCATACGGACCAGGCGCCATAAAATAAAGCTTGGGTGGTAAAGCGTGTTCTTCTTTGGATATTTTTTGAATTTCTTTGGCAATTGCGATGATTGGGTAAAAATGCCCTCCCGTAACACCGCCGGTAAATAATATTTTCATTGGTTTTGAAAGCTAAACTAAAAACCCCACTAGTCCATGACTGTAGAGTTGAATTATATCAAAAAACCTCTTTTTTCGCCCACTTTTACTGGTTTTTCGGATAACGGGATATATTAAGTAAAATTCCCACTTCGGCAAGCGCCAGCATTAAAGAGGTGCCACCTTGACTCACGAACACCAAAGGAGTGCCTGAAAGCGGAAAAAGACCAATCATTGAAGCAATATTTAGAAAGGATTGAATAATAATGAGCATAACTATGCCAATACCGAGCAATTGCCCAAACGAGTCCTTGGCGTTGCTAGATATTTTAATGCCACGTAAAGCAAATGTAATAAAAAGAAGCATTAAAGCCGTTGTGCCTATAAAACCGAATTCTTCTCCGGCGACAGCAAAAATTGAGTCCCCCATTGGTTCTGGTAAGTATTCAAACTTTTGCACACTTTGGCCAAAACCTCGTCCGCCAATACCGCCGGAACCTATAGCAATTAAGGATTGGTTTATTTGATAACCGGCGCCAAGTTGGTCTGCTATTTCAGGTTTATAAAAAGTTAATATACGCTCTTTGATATATGGCTTGGTGTAAAAAAGCCCCATAACGGCAATTGTTCCAAGAAATAAAAATAAAATAAAATGTTTCCAATTACCGCCTGAAACAAAAAGCATAATGGCGCCCGTTAAAGCAACAATAAAGAATCCGTCAGTGTCAGGTTGCAAGAGAAGAATTGCCCCCACTATTCCTGTAAGGATAATGTAAGGAATCACTCCGAGGCGAGAAACTTGCCCCCTGTCTTTAATAGCGGAAAGCCAAGCCGCAAAATATATAACAAAAGCGATTTTCAAGAATTCTCCCGGCTGAAATGATATAGAGGCAAATTCTACCCAACGTTTGGCGCCAGCGTGGGAAAGACCGATGCCGTCAACAAAGACAAGGCATGTCAAAATTATTGCTGAAAGAAATAAATAAAAAGAATATTTTCTGTAATTTCTATATGGTAAATTTAAAGTTATGAAAAGAGCTATACTGCCAAAACCCAAACCGAAAACCAATTGTTTCAAAGCAATACTGCTGAAATTTGCTCCTTCACGAGCCAAAAGTCCTAAAGAAGCAGAGGAAAATATTGTAAAACCAAAAACTATTAAAAGTATAGCTATAAAAAAAATTACTCGGTCGTATTTATGGAAATTCATTTTTTATAGTGAGATGAATTATTCTAAAGCATTAGAGCAAGCGCTAAACCAAAGATTGCACAAACGACGCTGACCACCCAATAACGCATAGTTACTTTATATGGTGGCCAACCGATGGCTTCGAAATGGTGGTGAAGGGGCGCCACTAAAAAGATTTTCTTGTTCCAAAACTTTTTTGAAATTAATTGAATTATGTTTGAAAGAGTAGTCGCCACAAGTGGCATAGCTATAACGGGTAAAACTATAAGACCGTTTCCCTCCCCTAGTGAGTCGGTCATAAAAGCGACTATTGAAAGGGCTATTGTTAGACCCATCATTCCTGTTTCTGACATATAAAATCTAGCTGGCGGAATATTAAACCAAAGGAAAGCTAAAATTGCCCCAACGACAACACCGCAAAAAGCCGCCAGGTCTAATTGCTGTTGATAAAAGGCAATACCCGCATAAGCGCTAAACATAGCCGCAAACACCCCACCAGAAAGTCCGTCTACACCATCTATAACACCACCTGAATATATGCCTATAGCCACAATTATGAAAAGTAAAATAAAAAGAGGCCCAATGTAAAAATCTCCTAATACGGGAAGCCAAATTGTGGCTACACCTAGTTTGAAATAAAACCAAAGAGCGCAAAAAAGTGCAATGAATGAAACTGTCAACAATCTTTTTTTCAATGACAAACCACCAGAAAAATGACTACCGGCTCCTTTTATTTCCAAGTAGTCATCAATGAGTCCCACCAGAGAACCTACAAGCATGGCACCTATGGGTATCCAAGTTTGATTACGACTAAAGAAATCTAATTGAGTAAAAATAGAACCAAAAAACATATAGTCAAGAAACCAAAGTATCATCGCTGTAATAAGAACGGAAAGCCACACAACCACTCCGCCCATCTTCGGAGTTCCCACTTCTTTTTCTTTATGTAATTGATTAAATATGACCGTCTCTTTACCATCAAGCCCAATTTTTCCAGCTTTTTTTTTCCACATTTGATATTTGTAAAGGTAGTTGGTCAAAATTGGAGTTAGAACAATTCCTATAATGAAGGAAAGTGTTGTGGGTAAAAAAACTTTTACAATATCAATTATCATCATAATTATTCTTGTTTATTTAAAGACAATGCAATCTCATTATCAATTCGTTCCTTCTCGTTTTTGCGATTCATTAATTCTTGTTGTAACTCTTTATATTCTGTTAAATCTTCAACTTTGGTAATTCCTAGATACGAAAGTAATTCAAATGTAGCGTTATAAGCATATCCTCTTTTATTTGGCACGTTTTCTGACCTTTCCACCAGCCCTCTTATGAGGAGATTCCTGACTATGAAGGAAGAATTTACCCCGCGAATATAATCAATTTCGCTTCTTGCAACCGGTCCAAGATAAAGAATTATTGATAGAGTTTCTAACCCAGCCTTACCAAGGTCCTTTTGCAATTCTTCTTTAATTAAACTTTCTATTAAAGAACCTGCTTCCCCTTTGGTTCCAAGCATTATTTCTTCTCCTTTTCTTAACAAGACCACCCCTCTATTGGAGAGATTTTCTTCCAAAATATTCACAGCTTCGCTAATTTCCGAGATGTTTTTTTTGGTTATTTCCGAAATTTTTTTTATGGATATGGGTTCCCCCTTCCAAAAAAGAATAGCTTCTATTATTTGTGAAAGTTCCATACCATTTAGAAGCTAATTGTGGGCATACACAACTTTTGCTTTACATTAAGTTTTGAATCTCGACCTTTTATCATGAAAGATATTTTATGTTTTAGCCATAGCTTCTAACGGGGCAAGTATTCTTATATTACTCTTGGCACTCCAAGCGAAGCCGTTTCTATTTCAATATCAGCAAAATGTTCTTGTTGGGCAACCGTTACCGCACCCTGTTTAACAAGTTCTAGCATTGCCAAAAAACCAACTATAATATTTATTCTTTCATCATCTCCACTTTGGTTTTTGGTAAAATCTCTAAAGGATGTTTTTAAAGATGTTTGAACTCTATCCACAAGGCGGGAAATCATCTCTTCTATACTTATAACTTTTTTAACTATAGCTTGAGGAATTAGTTCTTTTATTTGTATAGAATTTATAACATTTTTAATTGATTCCAAAAGACTTTTCTTATTAATTTCTGGTTCAGGAGAAAAGACTGGTTGAAAGTATCTGTTCTCTGATTTTTGAAAAATTATATTTTTACCAAAATTCTTTTTAACATTTAAACTTAAGTCTCTTATTCTTTGTAGCATTTTGAGACGATATTCTAAATCCTTAATGTCATCCTGCTCATCAGTGGTTAAAGATAGTGTAGGCAGTAACGATTTTGATTTTATCAAAAGTAGAGTCGAAGCTATTAAAATAAAGTGAGCCATTTTAGCTGGTTTATATTCCTCTATTCCTTTGACATGAGAAAGAAAATCATCAGTCACTTTGGAAAGTGAGATGTCGTTTATATGTAATTTACGATCTTCTATAAGATTAAGTAATAAATCCAACGGTCCTTCAAATTGGTCTAGTTTGATAAGAAAATCTTGCGTCATAGATTTATTCTGAAAGTAGCGTATCAATACGATTTATGTCTCTGGGGAAGAGAGTTGCTTCTTTTATATTTGAAATTTCAAGCATTCTAGCCGTAAACCTTTCAAGTCCTGTAGAAGAACCTCCATGTGGTGGCATACCAACTTTAAAAGCTTGTAAATAGAACGAGAAATTTTCTGGCTTCATTCCCCGCTCTTTAATACGCCTTACCATTTCCTCATAATTATGAATACGCTGACTACCACTATTTATTTCTAATCCTCGGAAGAGTAGGTCGAATCCTCTAGAAAGTGGAGCTTCACTTTTTTCTTCATAAGTGTAGAAAGCTCTTTTTACTGTTGGAAAATGAGTTATAAAAACAAAATCACTGTTATGTTTTTCCTTAGCCCATTCGCAGATTGAACGTTCCTGCTCTGGTTCCATGTCATTTTCGTGTGGTGCGCCCAAAATGTCTTGTGCTTCATATAATTTAAGAATAGGAAATATCTCTGGGACTAAAGGAGTAGAAACTTTGAATCTGGCAAATATATCTTTGTGTTTTGTCGTCACTGCTTGGACTACATCTTTAATGACTTTTTCCAAAACATTCATTACGTCTGTGTGGTCCTTTATAAAACCCATTTCAAAATCCATTTGCGTCACCTCACTTAAGTGCCTAGCAGTAGAGTGTTTTTCTGCTCGAAAAATCTTAGCTATGGTAAAAGGTCTTTCAAAAACTCCCACCATGATTTCCTTATATAGTTGAGGACTAGTAGCTAAATACGCTACTTTGTTATAGTAATAATCAACTTTGAAAGCTGTCGCTCCCCCTTCAGCATCAGCCCCAGCTAGGGTCGGTGCCTGGAACTCAGTAAAGTCCTGTTTTCTTAAAGAAGAACGATATTCCTCAAGAATTGTAGCCTGCATAGTAAAAATATCTTTTCCACGCTGTGAGCGTATTGTATATGGAAGGTTGTCTAAATGGGTGTCTAGGTTTAGCTCTGAATTTAACTCAAACGGAACCTCAGCTTTAGATATTATTTTTATTGATTTTATTTCAAGTTCAATATCACCATTTTGAATTTCAGTGCTCATATTTTTTTCGGGTCGTTTATTTACAACTCCTTCCATTTCAACTACGAATTCTGGACGAATTTCCTTAGCTACGGCTATAGCCTCTGTTGCACCGGGTAATACAACTCCCTGCACAGAGCCCGAACGGTCACGAATATCAAAAAACACCATTTTACCCTGGTCACGACGAACAGAAATCCATCCTTTTATTAAGACATTTTTACCCACTTCGTTTTTTAAATCTTTTATTAAAACTCTTTCCATAACTTGATTAAAAATCTAAACCTGTTTGCAAACGAACATCCTTCATGGTTTCACTTGCTTTTCTTTTGGCTTTTTTAGCTCCTTTTTCTAATATCTCTTTTATTTCTTTAGGATTATTCATTAAATTATTGTAGATTTCTTTTTTATCTTTTCTCCAATCAATAATAGTGTTATACAAATCATCCTTGGCTTCTTTATAGGAATATCCTCCTTCTTCAAATTTGCTTCTTAGCAGAGAAACTTCTTTATCATTCAAAAATAACTTATGTATATTAAAGATTATATTTTCATCAGGATTTTTCCTTTCTTCTGGCGTTAAACTATCTGTTACTATGCTCATTATTAATTTTTTCAATTCCTCTTCACTTCCAAAAAGTGGAATGGTATTGCCTTTACTTTTACTCATTTTTTGACCATCTATTCCGGGAACTGTGGCAACATTTTCTAAAATATATTCTCTGGGAACTTTGAAGTAATCTATTCCCCATGCGCGATTGTAAAATCCAGCTATATCCCGAGCATATTCCACGTGTTGTTTTTGGTCTTGCCCTACGGGCACAGTATTTGCTTGATACATCAAAATATCAGCGGCCATTAAAACAGGATAATCAAAAAGACCCGCGCTCACTTCCTTACTTTTGGCCTCGTGATCTTTAAAAGCATGAGCTCTCATTAAATATGGAACAGTTACTACATTATTTAATATGGCGCAAAGTTCAGTGTGTTCCGGTATATCCGACTGCTTAAAAATAATAGCTTTGTCTGCATCAAGTCCACAAGCAATATAATTAGCCACTATATCTAGTGTTGCCTTGGATAAGGCTTCTTTATTTTTTACGGTAGTAAGGGCGTGATAATCAGCCACAAAAATATAGGATTCATACTCATTCCCATTTGCCAGAGCTATATTTTGCCTCATAGCGCCAAAATAATTGCCAAAATGAAGTCGCCCACTTGCCTGTATTCCAGAAACTAAGACCTTTTTATTGTTCATCCTGTAGTGAAAAATGGCATCGCTTCTTTTAAAAGCAGAAAAACCAATTTTGTATTATTTTAATAACTTTTAACCCTTCTCCCACAGTTTTATAGACAACCACTGCTTCTAATGTAATTTTCTACTACGGGACAGGTTTCCCCTATCCTAACAAAAATTGCTTCCATTTTAAAGTGCGCCTGTATTCATAAATCACCTTTCCAAAATCTTTATAATAATCCCTATAATCTATTCTAATATTCTCAAGAATTTGAGAATGCTTTGTCCACGGGAAGTAAGTTTTTGACGGACAAAGTTGCCCTCGTATCTTTTTATTAACAGATCAGCAATAGCCAATCTTCGTATATGTTCAGAGGCAGTTTTGAAATTGATTTTTAATATATCAGCAACTTCCTCAACCGAAAGTTCTGGTTTTCTTTGTAACAAATCCATAATTTCAAGCCGTCTATGATTTGCTACTCCTTTTGTGATTCTTTCTGTGCTGCGCCAATTCATATTACTAATTTTACTATATTTTTTTTATATCTATTCTAGTATTCTTAAGAATACTAGAATAGATATAGGTTGGTTTGTTAAGAGGTTTATACAGAAGTTTTTTTGTTTGTGGAGAATAATTTTTTAGGAATTATAAATATACCCAAAATCATTAGACCTGAAATGACAAATATTATATGTCCAGTGAGAGTCTGTATTTCACTTGACGAGGTATGAACCAAAAAAGCTGTAGTTCCCATACTTGTTCCCGCTATGCCTATTATCATCAATCTGAAACGGGCATAAGAATCATCAACTATTGTAGCCGCTTGGTAAAAGACATAGTTCCAGAAAAGGCCATACGTAAGACTGGATAAACCTATAAGCCATTGAGCTATTTTATTTACATTCCAAAAAATAATACCGGAATCATTAATAAGAGGTGTCCTAAAATCATAAGACATAATGATTAAAGTTATAGAAGCAATTAGAGTTATAACCAAACTACCAATTGTTGGAAAATTCATGTTTGTAGCATGCTTTGTCATAAAATTTTGAACTTCAAGACCAGAAATCTGAACTAAAAAAAGGGCTGCGATTCCTACTATGTATCCAATTGCTAACAAATCAAGATTCCCCGGGTCTATTATTGTTGGTATTGAAAAGGCGTATGCGTGCAGTGCTATCCAAAAAGATACAAAAGCGAGCGATAAGCTGGCTCTTTGTTTTGTTTTAAAATAAGAAATGAAAAAGAAAATAGAAGTTATAAGGCATAGTGTGCCTCCTACCATGAAAAAGAACGTTGTTGTAAATTCCATTTTTTAATTTTAATTCAAACTAAACATTTTTTGCAAATTCATTTACTCTATTTATACGTGCTGCTTCTAGATTTTCATCAAACTCTAC
The DNA here is from genome assembly GCA_038063555.1 of Patescibacteria group bacterium. GTDB lineage: Bacteria > Patescibacteriota > Minisyncoccia > Phycocordibacterales > JAKFXT01 > JAKFXT01. The sequence continues at coordinate 33,448 of JBBTUX010000018.1, forward strand.
AAAGAATTGAGAACCACTGCCCTTACCATCTGACGTTACCCAAACACGGCCCTTATGGCCATTTATAATTTCTTTAACAACATAAAGCCCAAGGCCTGCCCCTGCAACATTTATTTTATTGGCATCCTTTGCTCTGCCAAATTTAGAAAACAATTGAGGGATAGTTTCTTTATCAATTCCAACTCCAGTATCAGATATAGAGAAAATAATTTTATTTCTAGCTGGCTCTTTATAAAGACGCACAGAAATTGATCCTTTAGGTGTGTATTTAACGGAGTTATCGATTAAGTTTGTAATGACTTGGCGTATTTTATTTACATCAATACTAACAAAGTATGGGTTTTTTTTGTCAGTTGAAAAGCTAATTTTAAGACCCGCTCTTTGAGCTGTTGCCTCTTGTTCTTCCACGACTATTTTAATCAGTTTTTCAATATCAGCTGTTTCCATATTGTATTTCATTGTCCCCTGTTCTATACGAGAAATATTAAGAAAGTCCTCAACCATAACAACTAAAGACATACTGGATTGGAATATTTTATTTATAGCTTCGTGGACCCCATAGGTTATTTTTCCATAGGAGCCATCCAAAATAAGCGAAGCATAACCTTTTATAGCCGTAAGAGGACTTCTAAGTTGATGTGAGGCAATAGAAACGAATTCTGACTTCAGCTTATCCAACTCTTTAAGTCGAGCGTTGGCAGTTGAAAGATCTTTCGCTAAACGCTCAATCTCTTCCCGAGATTCAACTTCTTTGATTACACTTTTAATAAGAAAAATTCCAAGAACTACTGTTATTAATAATAGACCACCGTTGATTAACTGATCCTCAGGAGTTTTAGAAAGAAAGGCGCGAATTGAAATTGTTATCCATAATGAAAATGTTAGTAATTCTGCAGCAATAACTTTTACATTAAACAGTTTGTGTCTAAGAATTGCGTACGCAGTAAAAGTTACAAAAATTATAGTTAACATTGGACCAAGCCAATATAAATCAAAATTACCAAAATATGGGAAAACTATATCAAAAATTAATCCAGAAAATACCGATAATCCTGTGCCAATGATTATAAAAGACAATCTATATTTGTTTTCTCTATTTTCTACTTTATATCTTTTATAAAAATTTAAATAACTCCATAAAAAGTAAACGAACATCAATAAACCATATATAGGATATATGGGGCCAAAGACAACATTTTTTTCTTCTGAAGTAATATGATTAACGGAGTTTATTGTTAACGGTGAGAAAATAATTGAAACAATAAGTAATAAGGTGGGGACAGTTATTGGTATAAAAAAGACACGATAACTATTTTTTGATAAAAATGAATAGCTAAAACGAAGAAAAAATGTTGATATTAATATACCTGATATGTAAAGAAGTTTTGTTGGAATTATAAGTGTTTCCAAGCTGTCAATTTTTCTGAAAAAAAACATTGAAAGAACCCAAATAGTTGTACAATAGGCAGCAAGAGAAAAATAAATAGAACCACCGCTGTTCTTTCTATTAATGAAAATAAGAGTAGCTAAAACAAAATTTACCGAAAAAACCGTAGCAAGGATGACGTTTATGAAATCCATTTTAAATTTCTAGTTTTAATAATACATTTCTTCTATATTCGTATTCTTTTTCATCTATTTCTATTTTTTCAGCTACAATTTTTCCGGTAAACATAACTTGGAGATTAAACCACCATTTTTCATTATCTAGTATAAAATTCTTTGTTTTAAAAGAATATAAACGGTTAGTTTTTTCATCTTTAATTACAATAAATGGTAATATATAAAAAAGTACCGTTGTATCTCTCCATCCCCATAATTTCCCTAAAACAATAGGCTTTGTTATTTGTTCCCAGGCGAGTATATTAAAAGCATTAGCAGATCGTTTAAAAACAAAGAAAGGCCATTTTTCTTCTAGTGAAAGAATTGGGCGGTGAATATCAATCATAGAGATAGTACCTCCCTTTTTTAACACAGTAAGTACTTCACTAAGACATTGTATAGGGTTATCTATACCGCCAATTCCAAACATTATTGTTGCACAATCAAAATAATTATCTGTAAAAGTTTGAAGTTCACTTTTTTGTAGATTTCTTGCGTCAGCTCTTAAAAATTTTACTGCATTTTCATTGTTTATGAGATTTAGTTTTACAAGTCTTGGAACTGTCACAGATTTTGCAACATTCAACATTTCTTGACTGTAATCTATTGCACTTATTACCCCCTTCTTATTAAATAATTTCATCATCTTCAGTATTTCCTCAACCGAAAGTCCCACTCCAGTGGCTACATCTAGTATTTTAAGAGGTTCTTTAGAATGTATTGCATGGGAAACAATATCTATGCCCACCTGTCTTCTCCACCAAGTATCCCGATAATTTGTTGTAATATGGTGTTTTTGTTCGTACGATTTCGCCTCACGACCATATATTTTCTCAACTTCATCATTATCTATTAAATTTTCATCATAATCTTTATACGAAGTACCAATAATTTTCAATCTAAATAAGATAAAAAATTTAAATAAAGAAAGTAAAATTTTGTAATATGAGTAGTCAAATATACCAATTTCTGTGATTTGAGGTTCATTTAAAAACGGAGGAAGATTTTTCTCCCTTTCAATTATTTGCTTTTTCAAAATTGGGTCAATTTTTAATTTCATGGTTTAACTAAGTTTTTGACGTTCTTTTAATTTGGCAATGAAATTACGTGTTAAATTTTCTAAAAAATGTTCTTCAAATTTAAACTCCTTATCGAATCTTTCTTTTCCAACAATGAGACGGGTGTTTTCCACCACATAGTGATTAGAGTGTAACATATAAAATTTGTAAAATTTAAGTATACGGGCAAAGGATTTTAAATCTTTATTGAATATTCCTAAAAATCCAATAAAAGAAAAATAAGAAGCAATTATAATTTCTGGTGCTTTGAATGTTAAAAGTTGTAAATTTAAACCAGATAAGGTTTGCTTCGTCACTTCTTCCATTGAAAATGGATTGGGATTTGTAATATGAAATATATTACCCAAAGATTTTTTATTTTTTGCTACAACAATCATCCACTCTATTGCGACGTTAACTGGCATAAGATTAAGAAAAACATTCTTTATATAAGGAAAGGGTATAAATGCATGTAAGATATTATTTTTAAAGTTTAATCCAAAAAATTTACTTAAATTTGGGTGCTTTTTATAAAATTTTGTCATTTTTTGCTTTAAATTTTCCAATCCCGCAATAACTGAGTAGTATCCAAAAAAACTAAGTGTATGCCGTCTGTATTCAACAAGTATACTGGGACGAAATATTATAAAGGAATTTTTGTTTTCTTTTCCCCATTCAAAAATTATTCGCTCTGCTTCATATTTGCTTTCTTCGTATGGGTTATTGAAAATGACTGGTTTTACTAAAACATTTTCTTGAATAAGATTTTTATTAATTCGACCATGTATATAAGCTGTACTTGTATAGTAAATAGGGCATTTTAGAAAAGTTACAAAGGATAATATATTTTCTAAAACAACTATATTATCATTAAAAATTTCTTTTCTTTTTTCTTCTTTAAAACTTAAATTTGCAGATAAGTGCCAAACGGCATCTATTTCTTTTAACTTTGTTATTTCTGGATGTAAAAGTAAGTTTTTCATGTTTAAATCAACTTCAATTACCTGAATTAAATTTTTATCAATCGTAGGTTCAATCTGCTTTAAAATAGAAAAAACCCTGTCATAAGCCCTATGCTCATTTTTTGCTCTGGTAAGAAAAATTACCTTGTTTCCTTCTGAAAGTAGATCTACGGAAAGACGGGAACCTAAAAACCCAGTACCCCCTGTTACAACATATGTTTTTTGACCACCAGACTTACTAAAAGGCGGATTAATTTTAATCACTTTTTGGCTCAACATTACCAAAATTATACCAGATTATTACCAATATTGATTTTTTATTTAAAAGTCACAGCAAAAAAGAAAAATTGATGAGATGTTGACATTACAATAACGTATATTACCATGTATATGGGTAGAATTTTCTGCTCGGCACTCATTAATAAGGAGCATTGAATGACTAAGACCGCAGTTCCCTTACCAAGATTCGACTTGCACAACGTTGAAGAGCCGCACTCAGGGAAAACCACAAGCTTTTCGGTGGGACTCCCCTGACGGAAGCTCAGATTACTTCTAGTTTGCAGGACTATCGGAAGTTCCTGCAGAATCACAAGGAGAGAGGGACGCCGAAAGAGTTCTTGGTCCCACCGCCTCACATCGACAGGGTCTGGCATACGCATATGTGTGAGACCCGCCAGTACATCGATGATTGCATGTCGTACTTCGGTCGGATCTTTCACCATTCGGCCGGCCTGTGCGACGCACATCCGCACCCGGCACGTTACCAGACGTGACAGTTGCAACCCGAGGATGGAAAGTGAGTAAATCACTCTCCATCCTCATCTTTTTTTAAATTAAAAACAATGACAAAATACATTCTTTGGAAAATAAAACCTGGTAAACGAACCGTTTGGGAAAAATGGTGTAAATCAATTATGACCTCTCATCAACAAGAAGCGTTAGAAACACTTATTGAAGAAGATTTGGTGCACGAAAAATGTTTAATTTTGGGAAAAGGTGACGAAAGCTATGTGCTTTACAAACATCAATCTGTCAGGGGTAAGGAAAAAAAACCAGCAAACATGTCTCGTTCTCTAAACAAAAAACATTTTGAAATCCTCTATGAATGTCTAGAGCGTGTGCCTGGCGCTACTGTGACTGGGTATGATTTGAAAGTTGGGTAATTTCAGACATTACTTTCTCGTTCATTACGATTTTATTTAGATATCATATATTACATCTGTAATACGGGTTGTTTCAGCAATCCCCCTATTATCTATTATTTAGCTGTGAAATGCGGAGAAGGTCGTTATTTCGGGTGTTTAATTATTGAAATGATAATGTAATGGGGCGCAATCACAAAAAAATAGAAACGCCAATCTTTGTCTATTCGCGCCTGCCACAAATCGTTATTGCCTTTATACTTCTTTGTATGAAGTGAAGGATGACGAAAATCGGAAAAAAGATACTCAAATTGTTTATTAGTTTTCTTTTGAAGAATGGGAGAGAGATTCAGATATTGCTTGAGCGCAGTCAGAGAAAGTTTAACGCGCATCATATCCCTTGATTTTCTTTTTAAATTCAGAAATTGACCCAAACTCAATAAATTTACCTCGCTTTATGTCATTTAAAGATTTCTCTATGTCACGAAGCAAGGTTGCTTCGGGAAATTCCGCTCGTTCCAGCACAATACGATTATCATTTTCTGATACTCTAAGCACATCACCTTCAGAGAGATTGAGTGATTCACGAATTTTTTTAGGGAGCGTCAATGTCCCCCTCTGCTGTATTTTTATTATATTCACATTAGTATAATATCAGATATACAGATTTTCTGCAAATCCGTATAGGCCCTTAACTTACCTAACTAGCTTTAGTAGTTCTGCAATTCTAGGCATTACTTTCTCGTTCATTATAGTTTTATATTGGTGATAATTATCTATTTTATTGGGAAACAATTCATCGGGATAAATTGGTTTGCCGAAAACTAATTTCAAATGTTTTTTGAATAAGAAGAAATCTATTAAATTTGCTTGATGTACCCCTATTATGGCAACAGGAACAATAGGTGTATTTGTTCTGTGGGATAAGAAAGCTGCTCCTCCTTTGAATTCATGCAATTTTCCATCAAAACTTTTGTCTCCCTCTGGAAAAATTAAAACTGAACTTCCTTTCTCTAGGAGTTTTATATGATAAGGTAAAGACAAATTGTAATCATGCAAACCAATTTTTGCTGGATAGGCCCCCCAAAATTTAAAGAAAATACCTCCATAAAAAATTCTCTTGAGCATTCTTTTCAAATTATAAAAAGACGGTTCTCGAGAAACATAAAAAACGGGTAAAAATCTGGAAAATAAAGGAAATGAAGCCGGCAAAAGTATGGGATCAAGTTCACTAGTATGATTGCTGACAAATATAACAGACCCCTTCAAATCTTTTAGATTTTCTAGTCCATAAACCTTAAAGTGACCGAAAAATCTTAAAAATATTTGCGTTGGTACCCAAATCAAGTTTTGTAGAAAAAAAGGTATGAATGAAGGAAGCATGTTTTATGATTGATTGAGTATGAAAAGCAGTGACAAGAGTCCCCCCAAAGTCCACCAAAAAAGTATATTGGGAATTTCCAAAAGTTTGGCAATTGAAGGAAGATTGGAAATTATGAAATCTTTATTTATATAAGTTGCTAGAGTTGTGATTAAAAGGCCAGAGAGAACTGCGGTTATCAAAGCCCCTTCAAATACTTTGGGAAGTGGATTCCAAGGAAAAACAACGGACACCGCCTTACGAACGACAATGTAAACAACAAGTAAAATTATTACAAATAATAAAACTTTGGCTATTTCAGCGCTTGTTGAACTTTTAGCAAAAGAGAAAAAATTATCGGTAAATGGAATCCTATCATATAGAAAAGCGGATATGGGTATTGAAAAAATAACTGAAATTCCCACACTTTTCCCGAAATACATAAGGGATAAAAGGACTATGACAAGAAAAACAGCAATACCAATAACATCAAGTGTCATGGGTATATTTTACTATAAAATTTGCTTTAATTCTTGTATTTTTCCCCAATTACATCCCCTCTTTACGTAAATCTTCTAGAAGTTTTTTGGATTCTTTAGATATTTTTTGTGGAATCGCGATATTTACTTTTATCAACAAATCTCCCCTATGATTTTTTTCATAAGGCACTCCGCGCCCCTTTACTCTTAGCACTTCGCCATATGCTATTCCCGCTGGAATAGAAACAGTAAGAGGTCCTTCTAAAGTGCTAACTTTATAATCTGCTCCTAAAAGGGCGTCCGTAAGTTTAACAGAAATGGTTGTTATTAGATTATTACCGTCTCTAGTCAAAGTTTGATGTTTTTTGACATGAATTCGAACGTATAAATCACCCGCTACCCCATTGGATGATGCTTCTCCCTTTTGGGTTAAACGTATAACTTCCCCATGGTCAATTCCAGGAGGCACAGCAATAGTAATTTCTTCCTGTCTTTTCAAAATTTTTTCTCCACGACAAACATTGCATTTTTCCTTTGGTGTTTTACCAATACCCGCGCAAGTGTCGCATTGGCGAGTAACACTTACTGAACCAAAAAAGGAGCGGCGGTTCTCACGGATTTTCCCATTTCCATTACACATCTTGCATTTTTCCATTGTTGTTCCTGGTTTTCCACCGCTTCCTTTACAAACTTCACAAGTTGATAATTTTGATATGAGAACTTTCCTTTCAACGCCAAAAATACTTTCATCAAAAGAAAGTTCCAAATCTATGGAAATATCACGACCGCGATTTACCCTCTCTCGTCCTCCTCCAAAAAAATCTCCAAATATATCCCCTAAATCCTCTGTATTTATGTTCCCAAATCCTTGTCCAGAAAAATTACTGAAATCAAAACCGTTAAAACCAGAAAACCCTCCGCCAGCATTACCTCCTTGAAAAGTTTGTCCATAGGCGTCATATTCGGCTCTTTTTTTCTCATCGGACAAAACCGCGTAAGCCTCACTGACTTCCTTAAATTTACTACTGTCACCACCCTTTTTATCGGGATGATACTTATGAGCCATTCTATGAAAAGCTCTCTTTATATCTTCTTTACTGGATCCTTTTTCCACCCCCAACACATTGTAGTAATTTTTAGCCATAGCTTAGAAAGTTTATTATTTTAATGAAGTGTTTTTATTATATGATTTCATTACTTTATTTCAAGTTTTTTCTATTTAGTTTCAGCGTCTCTAATCGGACCATTCTCCCCGCCATTGTTATCTTTATTATCAGTAGTTTGTCCCTGATTTTCCCCTTGTTTTTGCATGGCTTCGCCTATTTTGGAAAGTTCTTGGGACAGTGTCTCTAGGGCTTCTTTTAAACCAACCCCGCTATCTTTATTCTTTTTAAGTTCAGCAATTTTACTCTCTATGCTTGTCTTCAAATCAGCAGAAACCTTATCCCCCGCATCTTTCAGTGACTTCTCGGCCACATATATGAGTTGCTCAGCTTGATTTTTAAGTTCAATTTCTTCTTTTTTCTTTTGATCTTCTGCGCTATGCACTTCAGCTTCTTTCTTCATTCGCTCAATGTCGACATCCGTTAATCCTGATCTGGCTTCTATTCTTATAGACTGCTCTTTACCGGAAGCTTTATCTTTTGCTTTTACTTGCAAGATTCCATTAACATCCACATCAAAGGTGACTTCTATTTGAGGCATACCGCGAGGACTAGGTGGTATTCCATCCAAAATGAATCTACCCAAACTTTTATTATCGCTCGCCAATGGGCGTTCACCCTGCGTGATATGTATTTCAACTGAAGTTTGATTATCCGCCGCAGTAGAGAAAACTTGCGATTTGCTTGCCGGTATATGAGTGTTTTTTTCAATCAAGTGAGTGGAAACACCGCCTAATGTTTCTATACCAAGAGAAAGCGGTATAACATCCAATAGCAAAACATCTTTAACGTCTCCTTGAAGAATTCCGGCTTGAATGGCCGCTCCAATCGCCACCACTTCATCGGGATTAATAGTTTTGTTCGGCTCCTTGCCAAAAAGTTTTTTAACAGCTTCTTGTATAGCTGGCATTCTAGTTTGTCCACCAACCAAGATAACTTCATCAATTTCAGAAAACGACAATTTAGAGGCCTCAATAGCTCTTTTGCTAATTTCAATGGAACGCTCTATGAAAGGCGCCGTTAATTCTTCAAGTTTGGCTCGGCTTAATTTCATTAGTAAGTGTTGTGGACCAGAAGCGCCAGAAGTTATAAAGGGAATATTTATTTCTGTCTCAACTGTAGTTGACAATTCGTGCTTAGCTTTTTCAGCTGTTTCATCTAACCTCTGCACAGCTAAAGGATCATTTAAGACATCGATTCCGCTTTCTTTTTTAAATTCCGAGGCAATAAAACGCATTACAGTTTGGTCTATGTCGCGTCCACCAAGATGTGAGTCGCCATCGGTCGACTTGACTTCTATAGTGTCATTGCCTTCGCTGTCATGAATAACTTCTAAAATTGAAATATCAAAAGTCCCACCGCCAAAATCAAAGACCGCAATCTTTTCATTTTTCTTTTTGTTAAATCCGTAAGCTAAAGCGGCGGCCGTTGGTTCATTTATGATTCTCTTCACATCTAGGCCTGCGATAGCGCCGGCGTCTTTTGTGGCCTGTCTTTGAGCATCATTAAAATAAGCCGGAACTGTAATAATAGCTTCTGTTATTTTTTCTCCAAGCTTACCTTCGGCATCAGCTTTTAATTTTTGTAAAATGAGGGCTGATATTTGTTCTGGAGTAAACCAGTTTCCGCCAAGTTGCGCTTTGACTCCTCCATTATCACTTTTCTCTATTTTATACGGAGCATTTTTCTTATCTTTTTGAACTACCTCCTCGTCGAAAGAGTGACCGATAAAACGTTTTATTCCATAAACGGTATTGCTTGGATTTGTAACCGCTTGCCTTTTGGCAAGTTGACCAACCAAACGTTCATTGGCCTTAGAAATGGCTACAATCGATGGGGTAGTACGAGTTCCTTCTACGTTTTCAATAATACGTGGCTCACCTCCCTCTATAATAGCCATGGCTGAATTTGTTGTTCCCAAATCAATTCCTAATATTTTTGACATATGATTAATTTTTAAGGAGTGGTAACGACTATAAAAATCATCACCCAGCACCTTTTAAATTGTTAAATTATTACCTTTTTATTTTGTTTAATGATAGACATGTTACTTAATAAATTTATTTATTGCAATAAGGTGCGGGGTCCTCAAAAAATATAGTCGCTCTACTCCTTATTTTTTGGGAAATATCCAACTATTACTTTCGCCGGTTGAATAACCTTTCCTTTTTGTAAAAATACTGGAGAAAGAACTTTCGTTATTCTATGGTCTTTTTCTAGGTCCGCAACCTCTTCCTCTCCCACCGCTTCATGCAAATTTGGGTCAAAAAATTCATTTATTGACTCTTTGATTTCAAGTCCGCGGTTCTCTAGCACCTTCATTAATTGACTATATATGTATTCAACCCCTTGACGCCAGTTTAACGGCACTTCTTCCCATCTTTTTTTATCAGCCATAGCGGCGCTAAAACTTGAAAGGACTGGTAAAATATCTTTTATCAGAGAACTTTCAGCAAAAGAGACGAAACTCTCTTTTTCAGTGGCAAGTTCCTTTTTTGAGTTTATAAAATCAGCTTTGCTTCTTTGCCAACCTGAAAGATATTCCGATTTCTCTTTTTCACAATTTTTTAATCTTTCTCTAAGTTCACGAAGTTTTTTGTTGGCATTAATATCGCCTTCTTCGCCCTCTTCTAAAATAAGCTCATTTCCCGCGCTGTTATTATTAACCACCGCTTCATCTCCGTTAAGTTTTTTTTCGTTTTTTGTGTCTTTTTTAAAAATCATAGGGAAAAATATTATTTTTCTAAAAACCAGCCGCAAAGTCAAGCGGGTAAATAATCCACTCTAACGCTTGCTCCATTGAGGCGCTTTTCTGGCCTTTTTAAGACCAAATTTTTTACGTTCTTTCGCTCTTGGGTCTCTTTTAAGGAAACCGGCGTGTTTTAATTCTGGTCTTAAATCTGAATTTAAATCTATAACGGCTCTCGCTATACCGTGTCTTATGGCGTCAGCTTGAGCGGCAATGCCCCCTCCTAAAACCTTGACTGAAACAGACATAGAATTGTTTAGAGACGCTTTCTTTAGAGATTCTAAAGCTATGTGTTGATGCTCCTTTAAGTGAAAGTAATCAGAAAGTTTTTTGCCGTTTATAACAAAAGTCGGTTTTGAGTTTTTAGATATGCGAACTCTGGCTATAGCGGTTTTACGACGACCAATGCCTTCTATATATTTATCTTCTTTTGTTTTTTTGTTTGTATCCATATTTTTAATATTCGACTTTATCATAAATTTTATTCAGAAACACTTAGGTTCTTAAGCATGGAACTCCTGTGTTTATTTTTAGGAAGCATACGAGACACAGCGTGGCGAATTAATTCCTCTGTCCCTTTTTGCGATTTAATAATTTTAGCCGTTTTCTGCTTCATTCCGCCAGGATATCCTGAGTATCTCGTGTGTGTTAATTCTTCCAATTTACGGTCCGTAATTGAAAGTTTGGAAGCATTTATTATTTTTACTTTATTATTGGGAAACAAGTTTTTACGAAAAGTCGTAACATTTTTACCCATAAGAATTATGGCCACCTTGCTTGCAAGGCGTCCCAATTTTTGTTCTGTGGCATCTATGGTTTGTTCTTTCACCCCGTTAGAGATATGTCCCTTTTCATAAAAGGTTTGATTTATACTAATTTTATTGGATTTTAATTTATTTGTTTCCATAATTTACAGTTTCTCTAACGGGTCGCCACGCTTGTTAAATTTCTAAACAAATTCAATAACAGCCCTCTCGCTACTGTCACTTTTTCTGATTGGTAATTTAATTATACGGGTGTAACCTCCATTTCTTTTTTCAAAACGTTTAGCCGTTTCAAAAAGTTTGCTTATAGAAGAATCGTTACTACCTAGACGTGATTGTAGCAATCTCCTTGTTGCTAGAGTATCACTTTTTGCTTTAGTAATTAACTTCTCAATAATAGGACGAATTTCTTTGGCTTTAGCCAAAGAGGTTTCCATTCTTTGTCTTAGAATAAGAGTGCGTGACAAAGACCTTAGCAAGGCCTTTCTTTGATTGTCTTCTCTGGCGAAAGCTCGACCTTTTTTGTGATGTCTCATATGTTTTCTTAAGTAAATGTTTGATTAAACAAATATAATCACTTTGCTCTTTATTTATTTTAACCCTATGCCGAAACCAGCCAAGGCCTTTTTAATTTCTTGCATTCCTTTACTACCCAATCCATCAATATCCAAAATATCCTCTTCTCTTTTACGAGCTAAACCGCCAAGAGTTCTGATATTAGCGGCATTTAGCGCATTTACCGTTCGAGGAGAAAGGTCCATAGTTTCAATTCTGGTTTTGAGCAATTCAGGGTCAATCAATTGTTTGATTTCTTTTGAAGCCACAACCTCTTCTTTGACTGGAAGGTCATAATCTTCCTCCTTAAAACCAACTATGGACCTCAACTGATTAATCATTATTTCAATTGATTTTTCCAATGCCTCATGGGGCGTAATTATTCCATCGGTCTCTATAAATATTTTTAATCTATTAAAGTCAGTTCTGTCTCCGACACGCATATTTTCAACTTCATAATTAACGCGACGAATCGGGGTAAAACTTGCGTCAAGGGCTATGGCGCCAATTTCAACACGATCTTTCTGTATATTTTCTTTGGAAACGAAGCCTATACCTCTTTCCACTCTCATTTCCGCCTCAAAGGAAGAGTTCTTTTCGGTTAAAGTCGCTATGTACTGGTCTTTGTTTATTATTTCAACTTGACCAGGCGCCTTTATGTCAGAGGCCTCAACCTTTTTGTTTCCTTTGACAGAAATAGTCAAAGTTTGAGGTTCATCGGTTAGCATTTTGATGCGAATTCTTTTCAGATTCAAAAGCACCGTCACCATGTCTTCTTTGATTCCGGAAATAGTGGAAAATTCATGACCAACACCGTCAATTTTCACATTGGTTATAGCGGCGCCCGGCAAAGACGAGAGTATTATGCGTCTTAAAGAGTTTCCCAAAGTGTGGCCATAACCAGGGTAAAGGCCATCTATTTCATAGGTTCCGCTGGTTGCGCTTTCTTCCACAACCTTTGGCTTTGACGGCAAAATAACGTTTATTTCTGACATATTTTAAAAATTAATAATGAATAATATTTTACAACAAAATATAATAATAATCAAACCTAACGACTATAAAATTCCAAAACCGGAGAAAGGTCAAAATGAAGCCCTGTTCTTTGATAAGGCGGGCTCTCTTTTATAGTTCCCTCCCCCTTTTTAGGGTCAAATAAAACCCAATTTGGGGTTGCGTGTTCTTTCAATCTTTCTTCAAGATTTGCAAAAAGAACACTTTTCTTACTGCCTTCGCGTATTTTCACCAGGTCTCCAATTTTTACATTCATCGAAGGAATCGTTACTCTGGTTCCGTTTAAGGTAATGTGGCCGTGAGAAACTATTTGTCTTGCCAGACGTCTTGTCGAAGCAAGTCCCATACGATAAACAACATTGTCTAATCTTTGTTCAAGCATTTGATAAAGATAGTCAACTGGCTTGATATTTTTTACATCATTGGCTTTGATTATGTAGTTTTTAAATTGCTTCTCCATGATGCCATAGGTATAACGAACTTTTTGTTTTTCCAAAAATTGTTTGGCGTAATCACTGCGCGCTCCGCGACGTCTTTTGCTTTTACCGCTACGCGCTTCCGAAAGCGCAAACTTTTGCGTTTGACATTTTTCAAAAACACCAGCGCCCAATCTTTTTCCTATTTTATATTTTGGTCCTACTATCATATATTTTATTAATTAATGGGTCGTTAAATTACTAAATACGTCTTGGTTTTTTAGCTTTTGGTCCATTGTGAGGCATTGGTGTAATGTCTTTTATAGAAAGTAAACCTATGCCTTTACTGCTAAAAGCTCTAACCGCCGCTTCTCTGCCCGCTCCTACTCCTTTTATTACTACGTCTACATTTTTAACACCAATAGCAGAACCTTTTTCACCAATCAATTCACCAACTTTTGCCGCCGCAAAGGGAGTCCCCTTTTTGGCACCAGTAAACCCAAGGGATCCACTGGAAGAGGCGCAAACAGCATTGCCACTTTTATCAGTCAAAAGAACACGCGTATTGTTGTAAGTTGATTCAACGTAAAGTATACCGACATCTATTCTTTTTTTTGCGGCTTTGGCAAGAGATTTTGCTCGAAGACCTTGGTCCACCTCGCCGCCTGATTTTGAAGCTATTCGTTTTTTACCCATATGGTTGATTTTTAATGAACGATAAGCGACTATAAAAATCACCATCCCGCCCCACTTCGACGGACATTGAGTTATTGCTTATTCGGTTTTTGTGATTTTGATTAGTCATATTTATGTTATTTGTTGTTTCTGTAAAAGTGGAGCGGGATAATTAAAATATACTCGTTACACTCCTTATTTTAATTATGTTTTTTCTACCGCGCGACGACCTGAACCCATAGTTTTTCTGACATTGCCACGAACGGTGCGGGTGTTGGTTTTGGTTCTTTGTCCCCTTGTTGGCAAATGTTTAGAGTGACGATTCCCTCTATAAGATTTGATGTCTTTTAGACGTTTAATATTTGAGGCCACACTGCGACGGAGATCTCCCTCTATTTTTAAATTCTCAAGCAAAGTTTTTATAGAGTTTTCTTCTTCGGTAGTTAAATCTTTTGTTTTTTTAGAAATATCTATCTTTGCATTATCTAGAATAGAACGAGCGGTAGAAATTCCGATTCCAAAGAGAGCGGTCAACGCATACTCAATTCTTTTGTTTTCTGGAAGTGTTATACCTACAATACGCATAGAAATTTATATTAACCTTGTCTTTGTTTATGTTTAGGATTCGCGCAAATAACATTAAGACGGCCTTTTCTGCGAATCATTTTGCACTTAGCGCAAATTACTTTTACGGAAGTTCTTACTTTCATCCCGTTAGAAATAGGAAACGCGCTTTGGCGCGTTTCCGCAACTTAATTGATAACATTCTCCAAACAATATCGGTAATTTATTTTGTAACTGTGTATATAACATAACATTGTGATTTCTAACGGGATTCATTTAATTTTTTACATTCTTTTACTTATTTTGGCCTTGTCTTCGTTATATGGGTCTATTTCCATCTCTACCGTGTCTCCTATCAAAACTCTTATTCGGTGAAGACGCATTTTGCCAGACAAATATCCAAGTATTACTTTTTTACTATCTTTCAATTCAACGCGAAAAAGCGTATTGGGAAGCGCTTCTATTACGATACCAATCTTTTTTTCCTTTTCTCTTTCAATACCCATTAAAAATATTTACAGAACGACAAATCTTACGAATCGATATCCTAACACAAAAACAACTCGCAAGTCAACAAAAACAACATCGACAGTTTTCATAACTGTAGTTTGGCCATACTATCATTAGTTATTATGTTGGGTCAAATTAGCAGAACTCTTACCCCAAGATCGTTCATCAGCAACTTAAAGACTCAACTACATAGGACTGCCCTTGGTATTGCTGCCCTTGGTATTGCTATATTTAAGCCACTGGTCAGCGAAATTTTTAAAGCTATCTCGCTTTTCAAAATATTCTGGAAACACTTTTGTATCTAAAATTAGCATTTCTTCACGATCAATACCAATGTAGTCTAAGTAACTACTAAATTTATAATTATTCAAATATTTCTCAACGTAATCAATATTTTTAATACCCTCCTCTTTCCATTTTGGTTGAATTAATTTTACTGGATTTAGAGAAATATAAAAATACAAATATTCTAAATATGAATCTTCGGCCACATGTTGAGCTTTAAATCTATTTTGGAATAACGGTCCAACACGATTATACTTTTTGTTAAAATACATAGAATAACCAGTTGCTAATTTTTCCATGAATTTACTTATACCGTTTGGCTTTGTCTCTTTTAATAATAAATGAAAGTGATTTGGCATTAAACAATAAGAGCCGACGGCTGTTATTTGGCTATTTCTTTTGATTTCCGATAATGATTTGTTTTTTAAATCACGATACACATATCCATTTTCAGAATTACTTAAATAAAGAAGTTTCACAAAACGTTGATAATCAGATTTTCTTTTAAAAATCTCTCTTTTTTCAACGCCACGATTATATATGTGATAATATTCCCCTTCAGATAAAACAATTTTTCTTTCCATAACTTAAATATACACCAAGGGCATCCCTATGTGTACATTAGCACATAGGGATGCCCTTGGTGTCTTGGTTGGTGTCTTGGTGTAGTAGATTTAGAGAGTTTGCGGACAAACCTCTAACGGGATAACCCCTCCCATTAGAGAGTTTGTGGACAAACCTCTAACGGGACAAGTTCATCACCTTCCTAATAGTACCTGGACCAAAGAATCCGGTGCCTT
>JBBTUX010000019.1:0-8312 GCA_038063555.1 Patescibacteria group bacterium
GTAACTCTCGTCTATATTTTATCTCACTACGCTCATGCCACTTGGCCACTACGCCGAAAAACACTGATAACAAAAGTATCCTAACTTTTTTTTGATATTTCCTCAATGCGCTGACGATTTTTTTCTCCCAAATCTAGTTCAAAAGATAATCTCGGTAATTGTCCGGTTTTTATGTTTTTTTGTAGAAATGAAGAAAATTCTTTTTGTTGACGCTTTAGAAAGTCCATTGCCGCTTTTTCTTTGTGAACAGGAAGGACAGAAACAAACACTTTTCCAGTTTTGGCATTATTAGAAATAACGACGTTGGTTACCGTGATTAAAGATGTGCCATTTGAATTTTGACCTACAAAAATAGCCGCTTGTCTAGAAATTTCGCGAATCAATTTTTCATTTCTGAAACTTTCAACCATCCCAGTTAGAAAATTAAATTAATAATACATTTACTGCCTCTAATCATTTTTTTACTTAAATTTTTCATTTGCTATGTTTCTAGAATTTTCTAACGGGACAAGTATTATTTTATTACTTTAACAATAGATTCAATCAAATCTCCCCCTATGATAGTGCTAGTCCCAGAAATTGAAAGTCCCGCTTCGCCATCCATAATTTTACTGGTTTTAGATTTATTTTGTTGTAATTCTTCAATTTTGCCACGAGCAATTTCTACGTCGGCTCTCATAATGCGCACATTATCATTTATTGAAAGTGTGCCGTTTAAAACTTTACCCCCAACTATTTGAGAATTTTTTGTACTACTGAAAACTTTTATAATTTTAAGTTGACCCACAACTTCCTCAACTTCCATTTTAGGAGTTTGTTTTTCAATTGTTTCTTTAAGCCAATCTGTCAGTTGGTATATAACATTAAAAGTTTTTATTATTATATTGTTTCTATCTGCCAAATCTTGCGCTCTATCTTCTACTTTTACATTAAAACCGAGAATAATAGCCCCTTTAAAAGGAAGAGCTTTTTTAGCATCATTGTCAGCTATAGTTCCTGCCCCTATATCAATTATTTTTATACAGGTTCGGTCTGTATTTAATTTTTCTACTTCATGAGAAATAGCGTCAGCCACTCCTGCAACATCGGCTTTAATAATAACTGGAATAATATGAACTCCTTCTGGTATTTTGTTTTCTACAACAGATGATTCATCTTTATTTTTAAAAGCAATAGTTTCTGCCTCTTTTTTATTTTTGCAAGATGTAACTTTAGAACCAACTCTTGGTAAGGCACTCCAACCCACAAGTCGCACAGGAGAAGAAAAAGTCGCTTCTGTTATTTTTTTACCTGTAAAATCCTCTATTATTTTTAATGGACAAATGCTTTTACCGGAAACCACACACATACCACTTTCAAGGCGCCCATTTTTTATAACAATAGTAGCTGTAATTCCTTTTTTTGCATCTAAACTCGACTCAATTATTATCCCCTCAAATGGAGCATTTTCATCACCTTTTAAATCTTCAAGGTCGGAAAGAAGCAAAATTATTTCTAGAAGTTCCGGGATATTTTCGCCAGTTTTTGCTGATATCAAAACAGAAGGAATGTTTCCACTGTAACCCTCTATGTAAATTCCGTTTTCTGCTAAATTTTGTTTTGTTTTTTCAATATTGGCATTTGGCTTATCGATTTTAGTTATAGCCACAAGATAAGGCGTCTCACTCTCTACTATTGTATTAAGGGCTTCAAGGGTTTGGGGTTTGACACCGTCTTCTGCGGAAACTACTAAAATAGCGATATCAGCCACGGCCGCACCGCGACTTCGCATAGCTTTAAAAGCAACGTGTCCGGGAGTGTCTAGAAAAGTTATTTTTTCTACTACTCCACTTTCGCGTTTATGCTCTACCTCGTAGGCATTTATGTGTTGAGTAATGCCACCGAATTCCTTCTCTACAACGTTTGTTTTTCTTATGTAATCAAGGAGAGTTGATTTACCATGATCAATATGCCCCATTACAGCGATAATGGGTGGACGCTTTATTAGAGTTGAAGAGGCCGTTTTTGACATAGTTGTAGTTCATACCGAAGTTAATTGTGGCATTATACACATTTCGGCCATTTTTGAAATGCTGACTTGTTGTGTTAATTTAGCGATTATGTCAATGAAAACAGGTAAAAAACGTATATATTTAGATTACGCATCTGCGACACCAATTTCTGAAAAGGCCTATGAGGCCTTGGTAAAAATGAGTAATCCAAAATCTGATTTTTTCGGTAATCATTCTTCAACTCATAGCGAAGGAGTTTTGACACGTGATTTATTACTTGAGATTCGTACCAATATTGCTCGAAATCTAGAAGTGCATAAAGATGAAATTATTTTTACTAGTGGTGCAACAGAGGGAAATAATTTAATTATTTCTGGAGTATATAAGGGCACTTTGGGAAAAATAAAAAAGCCACATTTTATTACAAGTATAGTTGATCACAGTTCTGTTTTAGGACCAATTGAGAATTTAAAAAAAAGGGGAGCAAGTGTTACTTACTTAAAGCCAAATAGAAGTAAGATTTTAGATTTATCAGAATTAGAAAAAAGCTTAAATGAAAGCACGGTTTTAATTTCTTTATCATATGTAAATAGTGAAATTGGAAACATTGTTCCTGTTCGAGATGTCAGACGATTAATAAACAAATTTAAAAATAAATTAGGTCGCGGACTAACGGACTATCCATATTTACACGTTGATGCCAGTCAGGCTGTAAACTCACTTGCTGTTAATCCTCATAACTTGGGGGCAGATTTCCTTGTTCTAGATGGAGCAAAGATGTATGGACCAAAAGGAGTTGGAGTCATTGTCTCATTAAGAGAGAGAAAAATTTTTCCAATTATTTTTGGTGGCGGACAAGAAAAGGGAATTCGTCCAGGAACAGTCAATTTGGCATCGGCCCACTCTTTTTCCGTTGCGTTTAATGAATGTTTATTGATTCGTGAAAAAGAAAATAAAAGATTAGAAACTTTGCAAAAATATTTTGAAAATGAATTAAAGAAGAATTTTCCAAAATGCATTATAAATGGAGAGTCGGAAAAAAGAGTGCCGAATTTTACCAATGTTTGTTTACCCAAATTAGATGCTGAATACGCTATAGCCCAATTGGATGCCTTAAGTGTAGCAGCGTCAAGCGCCAGCGCTTGTCAAAGCGCTGGCGGGGAGGGCTTTTCTTATGTTATTAAGGAATTAGTTAATGGAAAGGATTGCGCAGGTTCCTCAATTCGTTTTTCGATGGGACGTGACACTAAAAGTCGGGATTTAAAAATAGTGGTCGAATCTTTAAAGAAAGTCGCTAACTTGCAGAATGTATCTTCCACGTAAGGTTTTAAGTTGATATTATAAAGGTATGGATATAAAGGATCTCAATAAAAACCAAATGGTGTTGCTTACATTGCTTCTAAGTTTTGTAACCTCAATTGCTATGGCTGTTATTACTGTTTCTCTGCTTCAAGAGAACCCAACTACTGTAACGCAAACCATAAACAGAGTTGTTGAGAGAACTGTAGAAAAAGTAGTGCCGGTAGTTTCTGGTGGTAAAAGTACCGTAACGAAAGAGACCACCATTGTCGTTAAGGAAGAAGATCTGATAACAAAATCAATTGATCAAAATAAAAATAAAATTGTAGCTGTTCGAGAAAAAGCAATTGGCGCTGATGGAGTCGCTACGCATACATTCTTGGGGTGGGGAATAGTTTTTAATAAAGACGGCGTTATAGCGACAGACAGTTCCTTCATTGCCGATTCAGGAGCTTACACAATTCTTACAGAAGATGGAGTTTCTTTTGAAACTAAAATATTAGACCAGAACGAAATAATGGGAGTAGCATTTCTTTCTGCGGTTAGAGAGAAAGGCAATAAAGAAAGGGAAAGTTATGATTTCACTCCAGCTTCTTCCGTTAATTCAGATTCTATAAAACTAGGCCAAACCCTAATTGCCTTTGGCGGAAAAAATAGAAAAGCTGTTTCAATTGGAATAGTCGGAAATATAATAAATAAAGAAATTTCCGGGGAATTGTCCACAAGTACCAGCGCCACAAAAAAATTGGATAGCATTGAAGGCAATGTGTTTCCGCCCAATAAAGTAACGGGGGGACCCGTCATGAATTCATTTGGTGAAGTTATAGGTATGGCTGTTTCAGTGCTTTGGGCGGGGGGAGATGCTATTTATTTGCCATTCTCCATTGTGTCGGAACTGTTTTCGGCTATCCCAAAGTAGAAGGTTTCCTAAGTTTTCAATTTGATTTGACTAAATAGTTTTATCAACTTAATGTGAATATTCTATGTTGCCATTTGAACACTTTACATCCCGAGCCAAAGATGCAATTCGCAAGGCCCACGAATTGGCGGTTGAACGTGGCGTCAATCAAGTGAATCCCAATCATCTGGCTTTGGCGCTTTTAATGCAGGAAGAAAGCGCTATTTATTCTATTTTTGAAGTGTTGGAAATTGATGGCGCCCTCATAATGGATTCTCTTTTGGAAAACATGGAAAGTGGGGAAGTGGGACAAACTCTTTCGCCTTCCTTTCAAATTTATTTAACTCCAGAACTGGCTCAAATATTAGAACATTCAGGAAAAACCGCGCGAAATTTAGAAGATGAATTTGTGGGAGTGGAGCATCTTTTCTTATCCCTTTTAGAAGTGCCTTCTCCAATAAAAGATTTGTTTATACGTTTTCGACTTAATAAAGATTTGGTATTGAAAGTTATAAATGAAATGCGTAAGGGGAAAATAAAAGATGTTCCGCAAGAAAAGAAGTTCCGTGTAATACAAAAGTATGCCAGAAATCTCACGAAACTTGCCGCGGAAAACAAGTTGGACCCGGTTATAGGGCGTGATACAGAAATTTCTCGCATTATGCAAATTCTCTCCCGTCGCACCAAAAATAATCCTATCTTGATTGGAGAATCGGGTGTGGGAAAAACAGCTATCGTAGAGGGTCTGGCCAATCGCATAGCGGCAGGGGATGTGCCAGATTCGCTTAAAAATAAAGAATTAATCTCGCTTGATTTGGGACTTTTGATTGCCGGCACCAAATATCGCGGTGAATTTGAAGAACGTTTGAAATCAATAATGAAAGAAGTGGAACGCTCGGAGGGTAAAATTATAGTTTTCATTGACGAGATTCATACAATTGTTGGAGCGGGAGCGGCGGAAGGGGCTATGGATGCTTCAAATATGCTAAAACCGGCACTGGCGCGGGGTGAACTTCGTGCCGTTGGCGCCACTACTGTAAAGGAATATCAAAAACATATTGAAAAAGACCCAGCGCTTACCAGACGCTTTCAACCAGTTTATGTGCAGGAGCCATCTGTTGAAGACGCTATTGCCATTTTGCGCGGACTCAAAGAAAAATATGAACTTTATCACGGGGTTCACATTTCCGATGACGCGCTTATTTCCGCTGTGCAATTTTCTAGTCGTTATATAACAGACAGGTATTTACCAGATAAGGCGGTGGACTTAATGGACGAAGCGGCTTCAGCTTTAAGAATTGCACTTGAAAGTAAGCCCCCAATTTTGGAGGAGGCACACAGGAAAATAATGCGTCTTGAAATTGAAAAAGAAGCATTGAAAAAAGAGGCGGCAAGCGATGAAGGTAAAAATGCTAAATTCCGTATAAAAGTGATTAATAAAGACATTGCCGATTTGAAGGAGAAAACTCATGATATTGAACTTCGTTGGGGGAACGAAAAAGAGCTTTTGGGCAGCATTAGGGATTTAAAGAAACAATTAGAGTCATTAAGAGTGGAGGCGGAAAGCGCAGAAGCTAAAGCAGACCTTTCTCGCGCAGCTGAAATCCGTTATGGAAAAATTCCCCAACTTACAAGCGAACTTACGGTAAAAACTAAAAAGATAGAGAAACTGCAACGCTCAAGAAGGATATTAAAGGAATCAATTACAGAACAAGAGATTGCCGATGTCGTCTCTCGCTGGACTGGAATACCTGTAAACAGAATGTTGGAAGAAGAAGCAGAAAAACTCGGACGAATGGAACAAGAATTGAAAAAAAGAATCGTTGGTCAAGATGATGCGGTGAAGAAAATATCCGACGCTGTCAGACGTAGTCGCGCTGGTATTGCTGACCCCAATCGTCCCATTGGCTCATTTATTTTCCTTGGACCAACTGGAGTGGGTAAAACAGAACTTACTAAGGCGCTTGCGGAATTTATGTTTGATACTGAAAAAGCTCTCATAAGAGTAGATATGTCGGAATACATGGAGCGCCACGCTGTTTCCAAAATGATAGGTTCACCCCCAGGATATGTTGGCTATGACGAAGGCGGAGCTCTCACCGAAACTATTCGCCACAGACCATATTCAGTCATATTGCTTGATGAAATAGAAAAAGCGCATCCAGAAGTGTTCAATTTATTACTTCAGGTTTTTGATAATGGTCACTTAACGGATTCAAAGGGCAGAGTCGCAAATTTCAAGAACTGCGTCATTGTCATGACCTCAAACATTGGGGCTCAATATATTGATAAAATGGAGCATATTGGTTTTGCGACCGACAGAGATGACGCAGAAAAGGAATATTCTTTGGCAAAAGAAAAAGTAGAGGAATCTCTCAAAGAATATTTCCGTCCAGAATTTTTAAACCGCATTGATGACATTGTTATGTTTGATATTTTGAAACCAGATGCAATTAAAAATATTGTTGGAATTCAAATTGATTTGGTTCGCAGTCGTCTTAAAGAACGTGGCATTGAGTTGGTTCTTGAGGATGCGGTTATGGAATCTCTTAGCAAAGAAGGATATGACCCGCATTATGGCGCGCGTCCCCTAAAGCGTTTAATTCAAAATAAAATATTAACTCCAATTGCCAATTTTATGATTGGTAAAAATGTTATGGAAGGTGGAGCGGTAACTATTGGTGTGAAGAACGGAGAATTTACTTTTGATGTCAAAAAGGGTAGAGGGAGTCGAATTGTTGTTCCAAAAGAAACAGGAGTTAGGGTTTAGTTTAAATGGCTGAAAAATTTAAATCATAATTAAATAAAGTATTACCATTGATGCAACTATATTTAAAAATGATGAAATGATGAGAGGGTTTGTCTTTCTGTGAATGCCGTAGAAAAACCAAACTACGCTATTTAATAGTATTAAAACAAAAGATATTGCTGACAACCCTTCTTTGTTTTGATTTGAGTTTAGTAACAAATAAACTTGAGGGTAAAGTGCTATTCCACTTATCAAAGCATTAAGTAATGCCAGTTTGTCTATCACATGATTGTGTTTGATAACATCTTCTTTTTCCATTGCAAATTAAATTATAATTTATACATTTAAATAGTATTAATGCTTTTTTAGTATAACAGTATTTAGCCACTGATACTTAGTGCGCCGTGCCTCCGGGCAGGCGTTCCGGCGGAACGCCTGCCTGCCGGCAGGTCGTGCCGATGAAATTGGCGCGTCGCACCGTTAGCTTAAGTCTTTCTTCCTTTCCTCAAATTCTTTTTTATCAATCTCGCCTTTTGCGTAGCGTTCTTTCAGGATTTCAAGCGGAGATTTTTCGTGATTGTGCGTTCCGCGAGATTGACTGGTGAGCCACTTGATAAGCGCGATAATTCCCGCGATTATCAATACCCACCACAAAATCATAAATATCCAACCGAAACCGCCGAAAGGCGAAAATCCAAAATTCATCATATTGTTTGTTGAATTATTACCACCAAAGGGAGACGACCACCCTGTCTGACCGGCAGACAGGCCTCCCCACATCATATTCATCATGGGCATCCAGCCACCGCTGATACTAGTAATGTTTGCAGAAGTATCACAACCGGAGAGCCGTTTGCCCATGGCAATATGAATCTGTTCCTCGCCATCTTCGCCATGCGCCTGAATCATCATGGCGTTCATGGCGGCGTGTGAACTGCCCATCATTTGACCCATGAAATATTCTCCGAGAACACCGAATTGTTCATCGTTGAGATTGGCGCATGTTAACTCTTTTGCTTGAAATTTATCCCAAAGTTCCTTGCCCTCTTGTTCTTCTCGACTCGTATGCTCAACTACTTCATTCCAATCTGACGAGGAATTAGAAAAACCACCCATCATTTGCGCATTTGTGGCAGAGGTAAATGAGCTAACAGCGACTACGGTAAGAATTGTAAAAATAAATTTTTTCATAATCATAAATTAGCCAAATACTAAAACTTTGTCAGAACTCTCGACCATTTTAAGCAAGTCGGACATTGTAGAAATGGGACATACGGAGGTCTCTTTCTTGCCTGCCTGCCGAAGTCTCGGCGCAGGCAGGCCGCGTACTTTAAGACAAGTACCGCAAGCATAAATTTCGCCTTTCAACTCTTTG
>JBBTUX010000020.1:0-18739 GCA_038063555.1 Patescibacteria group bacterium
CAATATAACCGAGAACGTAGAAAAGTGCATCGCCTTTGCCGAAGTCCACAAACTTATCAGCGCCGAAGATGCCAAAATCGCGCGAAAAATCGGAGTCACGGCTGGTCCCGGAGGGTGTCGCGGCGAAGAATGCAGGACTTATTGCGAGGCGGAGAATCATTTTGAAGAATGCATCGCTTTTGCCGAAAAGAATGGATTGATGAAGAAAGAAGATGCAAAGCATGCCAGAGCTTTGCAAGGGAAACCCGGCCCGGGCGGCTGTCGCGGGCAAGCTTGTAAAACTTATTGTGAAAGCGCGGATCATTTTGAAGAGTGTTTGGCCTTTGCCGAAGAAAACGGCTTTATTTCTAAAGAAGAAGCGGCCGTGGCCAAAAAAATTGGCAATAAAGCCGGTCCCGGAGGGTGCCGCGGCGAAGAATGCAGGACTTATTGCGAGGATGTTTCGCATATGGAAGAGTGTCTCTCCTTCGCCGAAGAAAACGGCCTAATGTCAAAAGAGGAAATTGAAAGAGTCAAAAAATTTGCCGGCAAGAGCGGCCCTGGCGGCTGTAAGGGTGAAGAGTGTAAAATATATTGTGAGAATCCGGAACACGTTGACACTTGCCTTTCCTTTGCCGAAGAAAACGGGTTCATTTCTAAAGAAGAAGCGGGACGGGCGCGCCGATTTGCAAATGTGGAAGGCCCGGGCGGTTGCAAGGGGGAAGAATGCCGCGCTTTCTGTCAGAATTCCGAAAACCGCCAAACCTGTTTTGCTTTCGCCAAAGAAAATAATTTAGCGCCCCCGGGAGATTTGGAACGTGCCGAGAAAATGATGAATATAATCGGCCCGGGCGGTTGTCGCGGTTTTGAATGTAAGACATACTGCGAAGAGCCCGCCAATAGAGAAGTGTGCATGCGTTTTGCCGAAGAGCAAGGGTTTGGCAATCATGAGCAAGGACAAACGCCGCCCAAGGGGATGGAGGAAAGAATGATGATGAGGGAAGGGGAGGGTGAAAGAGAGGAAGGATTTTTCCAACGATTCACACCGGGCAAATCAGAAAGAGAAGGGCGGCAACAGGATAGAGAGGGAAGCGGCGAGAGGATGCCTTCCGAAAGAACTCTTGAAGAAAAAAGAGAAATGATGGAAAAAAGAGGAATGATGCCACCGCCTCCTAATCAGAATTCTGAATATCAAAAGCAAATGCAAGAGCAATATCAAAGCGAACATCAAAAACAGTATGATGCTAAATTTGAACAATATAATAGAGGGCAACCCGGCGAGTATCCTCAACAGGGAAGGCCTCAAAATCAACCAATGGGCGGAGGGGAAAATATGATGCGTTCCGGAGAATATGGCACGCCTCCCTCCGGGGCCGGTGCGGGAAATTATCAAGGAGTTTCCCCTCCTTCTACGGGTAATATGAATGATGGAAATCAATATTCTCTTCCGCCGCAAGGAGGGACGATGATGGAAGGTCAGCCCCCGCCACCACCGCCACAGCCGACAAGCTATAAGCAAAATTCGCAACTTTCTTCAGTTATTAATGCCTTCTTCAATTTTTTTCTGGGACGCTAGAAAATCCGTTCCGTTAAAGATAATTGCCCGATAAGGATATTTTTTGGACAGCGAAAGCGATATCTATACCTTTGGAGCGCACCAGTCGAATGTAAATACAAGATAACAAACTGCTCAGACTCAATTAAAAATCTTTACCGTTATAAGGTGTAAGAGTGAGAGTTGAAATATCAACGCCGTCTAAACAGCGCACATTTATGGCCACTTTGGGAAAAATAACTCCTTCGGCGAAAGATTGCACCCCACAGGTTTTACAAAACAAATGACGAATACTTTTTTTTGTTGAATTTGTATTCGGTTAAATTGTCCTCGCCTTTAAGTAGTTTAAATTTGTCTTTATCAACAAAGACGAGCAGTAATCCTTTCTTTTCGCAATGCGAGCAATTGCAGGAGATTATTTTCTCCAAATCGGTTTCTACTTCGTAGGGCACTGCCCCACAATGGCATCCTCCGGTGTATTTTTTCATTAATCTATATTACATTATTTCCGTGATAAAATTAAACAATGGATTCCAAGAAAATAATTTGGATAGGGATGTTTGTGGGCTCTGGCATAGGGGGCTATTTGCCAGTATTTTCGGGTGGTTGTTCAAGATTTTTGAGTAGGGTCAATAAAGGAATTAACTCCGCCTAAGACAATACGTCCGGGCGGAGTTAATTTGCTATGATTAAGCAATGGCCTATTTTGAAATAAGAAAAAATACGATTTGGAATTCGGCGCTTCCAAACGACCAGAAAAGCAATGAGATTATAAGCAGTTTGACGCATTTTATCGGCGCTATTTTATCTGTTGCCGGACTGGTATTACTGATTGTTTTTTCCAGTTTGTACGGAAATGCCACAAAAATTGTCGGATTTTCCGTTTTTGGGGCCGGTCTCACTTTGCTTTATTTTGCCAGCGCCATATATCACTTTATTTCAAAGGGACACCGCGCTAAGCCCATCTTTAAAATTATTGATTATTCAATGATTTATGTTCTTATTGCAAGTACCTATACACCATTAATGCTTGCCATACCAGAGAGAAGTTGGGGTTGGTCAATGTTTGGAATAGTCTGGGGAATGGCTTTTGTGGGAATTATGTTTAGGATTTTTCAAAAAACAAATAACAATTGGTTTTCATCATCACTTTTCATATTTATGGGATGGCTAGCTGTAATCATTATTCCCATTTTACTTAAATCTGTTCCCCTAAGCGGTCTTTGGTGGTTAATAATTGGAGGGATTTTTTACACCGTAGGAGTTATCTTTTTTGCACTAGAGAAAAAATTCCCAAGAAATGGCTGGTTTGGTATGCACGAAATATTTCACCTCTTTGTTATGGCAGGGAGTTTTTCTCATTTTTGGTTTATGTTTAAATATGTACTTTATGTGTAAAGATAAAAAAGTTTGAGTTTTTTGTATATATATGTAATAATCTTGCCTTACAAAAAGATACGGTAAGCCAGGCGTCGAGTTTCTTAAGTTAAAGTTATTATAAAAACAAACCAATGACAGGTACAATAAAAACATTAGTTGCAGGTAAAGGATTTGGATTCATTTCTCGCGAAGGCGAAACAAAGGATCTTTTCTTTCACTCTTCAGAATTGAACGGTGTAACCTTCGATGAATTGAAAACAGGAGACGCGGTCTCTTTTGAGGTTGTTCAGGGGGACAAGGGTCCAGCAGCCACCAACGTATCACGCGCTTAAGTTTGATACAAAGCCGTGAAAAATACGCCCCGACTTTACGTCGGGGCGTATTTTTTATTGACAAACAAAGGATTAAGGTATATAATTAAGAGTAATTTAACTAGCGTTGTGTTCTGGAGGGTATTTTTAATTCCTTTTAAGTTACGTGGCATTAGGGAAATTTAACCTGATGTTTAGAAGTAATTCAAAACAAAATACAAATCGAAGTTCGGGTGGTCCTAGAGGCCACTTTGGAAGACGCTCGGAAAATCGTCCGGGAAGTTTTTCTCGTGGAACATCTTTTTCAACACATGGAGGTTCCCGCGCTCCATTTCGTGGTGGACATGGAAGTGGAAGTAGAAGCAGGGGCCAACGTCGCGGAGGATTTGCATATAAAGGAATTGACGTATCGCGTTATGTAAATAAAGCTGTGATTACAGAAGAAATAGAACACTTTGTTCCCGAACATTCTTTTGCTGATTTTGCTATTGATAATAAATTGAAGGCTCTTATTTTTGCCAAAGGTTACAAGGTGCCGACTCCGATTCAAGACAGAACAATACCTCACATTTTACGTGGGTCTGATGTTGTAGGCATTGCTAATACTGGAACAGGTAAAACAGCCGCCTTCCTCATTCCCCTTATAAACACCGCACTTAAAAACCATAAAGAGAAAGTACTTATAATGGTACCAACTCGCGAATTGGCCCAACAAATAAATGAAGAATTTATAGGTTTCTCCCGTGGCCTTTCTATTTATTCGGCTGTATGTGTTGGGGGCGCCAGTATTGGCTTTCAAATGAGAGAGTTGCGTCGTTATCCGCAATTTGTGATCGGTACCCCGGGGCGCCTAAAAGATTTAATAGATAGGAGATCTCTCATTCTTTCTGATTTTAAAACAGCTGTGCTTGATGAAGCAGATCGTATGCTTGATATGGGTTTTATAAATGACATGAGGCAAGTGTTGGCATTACTTCCAAGTCCAAGACACACCCTTTTCTTTTCAGCTACTATTTCAAGTCAAATTGAAAAATTGATTGGAGAATTTATGAAAGAACCCGTACGCATTAGTGTCAAAACGCGCGAAATATTGGCAACCATTGAACAAGATGTGGTGCGGGTACCAAGTGGCGCTGTCAAATTTGATGTATTACGCGATTTACTTTTAAAACCAGAATTTAGCAAGGTGCTAATTTTTGGCCGCACCAAACATGGTGTAGACAGATTATCCAAAGCCCTTATAGAAAAAGGTGTCAAAGCAGAATCTATTCATGGAGATAAGAATCAAAATAGACGACAAAAGGCGCTTGATTTATTTAAACGTGATCATGTAAATGTGCTTGTGGCAACAGACGTGGCCGCTCGTGGACTTGATATTGCTGGAGTGTCTCACGTTATCAACTACGATTTACCGGGGTCTCATGAAGATTATATTCATAGAATTGGACGTACAGGACGCGCTGGTAAAAAGGGGAAAGCTCTAACTTTTATAGAATAATTTATGAATAAAAAACCAAACAAGCCATCACAAAATTATGGCAAGTGGATTTATAAAAAAACAATTTCTACTGTTTTGATATGTATCTGTGGTAATAAGTATCTTAAGACTCGCCCCAATCAAATAACTTGTGTGAGATGTATGGCTGGCACTGTTGCATTAAAATAAATTTTGTCTCAGAATTAAATGCGAATAATTTATGACGAGAGTTGTATCCAAGAAAATTAAGGTTAAAAAAGCATTAGAATACTTAGAGAAAAATCGTCTAATGGCTTTGGCGACAAGTGAGAACAATAAATCTTGGTCCGCCACAGTCTTTTTTGCCTATGACAATAAATGCAATATTTTGTTTTTTTCTTGTGAAGACAGTAAACATTGTAAACAAATAAAAAAGAATAAAAATGTTTCTTTGGTCGTAAATCACACTTGGAAACAAAAGGGCGGTGGCATAAATGGGCTACAAATTGTCGGGGAAGCTTCCAAAGTGTCTAATAAAGATTATTCCAGATGTTACAAAATTTATAAAAAACGTTTTGCTTGGGCCAAGGATTTCAAATCTGATCACAAATTGTATATTATTAAGTTAAAAGAGATTTGGTTGATTGACGAAAAGGTTTTCGGCCACTTTCATAGGGTAAGAATAAGGTAATAAAGTTATTCAAAAAAAGCAGTTTCAAAATTTATAATTCATAGTATTATTTTAATATGGATTGGTATACGTTCCTGATAATCTTGCATATTGTCGGCACCGCACTGGGAGTTGGCGGAGCGACTTTTGCCGAAGTCAATATTATTCGCGCTTTGCGCGACGGAGTGGTTTCAATAGAGGAAAGTGAATTAATGAGAGGCACTTATATGGTGTTGCGTTTTGGTTTGTTTCTATTAGTTTTTTCCGGATTCGGATTTCTTCTTTTTTATAGATTAAACGGGACAACGGAAATGCTTTATTCCCCAATGCTTTGGGCAAAATTAACCATTATTGGCGTTCTGGTGTTAAATGTTATGCTTTTACATAGCCGTAAAATTTCCTTACTTTTGGGAAGCGCTATCTCTATTACCTCTTGGTATACGGCGCTTATTCTGGGAGTGTTGTTTCGTGGGGTTCAATATTCATACGTTAGCGTTTTAATTGTTTTTATCATTTCTGTAGCTATTATGTATTTTGTGATAAATTTTGTTCATCAGAAATTTACTCTTCATAAACAATAAAAATATGACACCACTTCTTACTTACACTTTGGTTACACATGTTTTAACGGGAGTGATAGCGGTGGGTCTTATTACTCTTGTTTTTATGCATTTACTTAAAAAAACTCCAGGTTGGAAATATTTAAGTTTATTAAGCGGTTCTGCTACCGTTTTGTTTTTAATATCTTGGGTAACCTCTGCTTATTATTATGTCACTTATTATGGCGCCAAGGTGAAACCAATAATTTTGAAAGGAGCATACCCTTGGGCGCATCAGATTATGATGGAATCAAAGGAACACATTTTTATTATTTTGCCGTTTTTGACGTTGACACTTTATCTTGCGACAAAACTTTTGGGAAAAATTCAAGATGAAAGAATACATCAAGCTTTGAGAAAACTTACAATGGTTGCGGTGATACTCGGTGTTTACATAACTGTTTCTGGAATGGCTATATCGGGGGCTGTTAGATAAAATTAATTTTTATGGATACAAACAATGAAAAACTTTTAGGTAAAGTTCGGGCCGTGGCGGAGGGAGTCGTTTGGGCATCAATTTTGGTTGCTGTTTTGACTATTGGCGGAGAGCTGTATGCTCCACTTAAAGATTCTTTAAAATCAATTTTCACCCATCATTGGTTGGGGAAAAGTGCTTTGGCAATTATTATTTTTGTTTTAGTTTTTTTGGTTCGATTTTCTGCTAAGGCGGATATGGAGAAAGTCCGTCGCGCCCTTATCCTTGCAACTTGGTGTGCTGTTTTTTCGGCTGTTGCTATGACGACCCTTTTTATCGCGCACACTTTACATTGGTTTTAATTTAATAAATTTATGAATCTAAACAAATCAAAGATTTTTATAGGAATATTAGTCGCAATAATAGTTGGTGTGGGGTCTTTATATTTGAATAATAAAGCTAAATTGAATATGCCCAATGAAAATATTGCTTGCACTATGGATGCCAAAATGTGCCCCGATGGTTCATATGTTGGACGCACTGCCCCAAACTGTGAATTTGCCAAATGCTCGAACCTGTAACAGCTTCAAATTATAAAGACGCAACATACATTTAGTGTCTCAAAATATCTCATAGTTAATGATGTGACGTTAAATCAAATTTAATAGAATAAAGACGCCTATCGCTAGAATCATTTTTTTACGTCACCTTTTTATGGTAGCGTTGTATCCATATGCCTTTTTCGTTTTCTGTAAAAAGTAAATTAAAAAATTCTCTCGGCAGAACTGGAGTTATAAAAACTCCTCACGGAATTATAGAAACTCCGGCTTTTATTGTGGTGGGAACCAAGGCAACTGTTAAATCTGTAACAATTGAACAATTAAAAGAAATTGGAGTGCAATCGGTTTTGGCCAACACTTATCACTTATATCTTCAGCCGAGGGATTCTTTGATTAAAGATTCGGGGGGCTTGGGGAAATTTATGGGTTGGTCCGGTCCCACCTTCACTGATTCTGGCGGTTTTCAAGTTTTTTCATTGGGTGAAGCGTTTGGTAAAAGTGTCGGGAAAATTGCTACAGGTGAAGAGATTGCTAATTACAAAGACGAGGAAAATGACCTTGAAATATCTAAACCAAGATTAGTTTCAATTGATGAAGATGGAGTAGATTTCAAATCTTTCCGTGATGGTTCAATGCATCGCTTTACGCCGGAGCGTTCTATGGAAATACAACAGAATTTGGGTGCAGATATAATTTTTGCTTTTGATGAATGCACTTCTCCAAACGCTCCTCATCAATATCAAAAGGAAGCAATGGAGAGAACTCATCGTTGGGCAAAAAGATGTATCGATTCTCACAATAAAGAAGATCAGGCGTTGTTTGGGGTAGTGCAAGGGGGACGCTTTGAAGATTTGCGAAAAGAAAGTGCCAAGACAATAGGGGAAATGGATTTCGATGGATTCGGTATAGGCGGCTCTTTTACTAAAGAAGATATGGGCACAGCTGTAAAATGGGTAAATCAAATTTTACCGGAAAATAAACCAAGGCATATGCTCGGAATTGGAGAGCCGGAAGATTTATTTTTGGGTGTAGAAAATGGCTGTGACACCTTTGATTGTGTGGCGCCGACTCGTTTGGCACGAGGTGCATCTTTATATACAAAAAATGGCAGAATGATTATATTAAATTCACAATACAGGAATGATTTGAAGCCAATTGAAGAAGATTGCGGGTGTTACACTTGTAGGAATTTCAGTCGAGCCTATCTAGGACATTTATTCCGGGCGAATGAGATGTTAGCTTCAACGCTTGGTTCAATTCATAATCTTTATTTTATAGTTAATTTGGTTAAGAAAATAAGAGAATCAATTTTAGATGACACTTTTTTCGAATTCAAGAAAAGTTTTATAAAAAGATACACCCGCAACCATTGATTTGGCTACGGGTGGAATCAAAGGAACGAAGTCAGTTTCAGCTACCCCAGGAAATTTGCCAGAAAACATTGTTTTCTTTGTCATGCCCAACTCGTTCGTGGACGGCGTGTTCCTCGGTATGCTGACACATAATGGAATGGTCGTTACCCGTTAATCTGGTGATCTTGACCTGGGAACGGCAACGACCCCTGCCGTGTATAGCCGGTATACGATTCCCGTTTAAGGGATACCTCTCGGACCCCCACTCAACGTGAATTCGCAGGCTAGAAGGCTCCAGGGAAAATAGGGAAAATTGAACAGAACACGGCCCCTTGTGCGCCTTCTTTCGAAAGCAGTGGACTATGGATGGATTTCCAGTGAAATTCCCGTAAGGATCGCTATTCCAAGCCGTCTTTATGCTCACAGGTTTATAGCACAGTTTGTTAATGTCTGGCATACAACCTCCTCAAGGTGATTGTTTTACAAATATCAGTTTCCTAGTTAGATTACATAAGATTAAAACAGATGTCAAAATTTAAAATAAAAAGTGATTTTAAACCAGCAGGCGACCAGCCGGAAGCTATTAAGGAATTGGTTGATGGATTTAATAAAGGATTAGAGAAACAAACCTTGCTTGGCGTTACTGGTTCGGGGAAAACTTTTACCATAGCTAACGTTATAGAAAAAATACAAAAACCAACTTTGGTTATAGCTCACAACAAAACTTTAGCCGCTCAATTGGCTCAAGAGTTTAGAGATTTTTTTCCTAATAATGCTGTGCATTATTTTGTTTCTTACTATGATTATTATCAGCCGGAAGCGTATGTTTCGGTTTCCGATACCTACATAGAAAAAGAAGCGCAGATTAACGCTGAAATAGAAAGATTGCGTCACGCTTCAACCCAAGCCCTTTTAACAAGAAGAGATGTGATCATAGTGGCTTCCGTCTCTTGCATTTATGGATTGGGTTCTCCTTTAGAGTACAAAAAAGTAAATGTTTTAATAAAAATAGGAGATAAAGTTTCGCGCGATGATCTCATTCGTAAATTGATTGGAATTTATTTTGAAAGGACTAATGCAGACTTAGAGCCGGGGAAAATTAGAGCAGTGGGTAATTTTTTAGAAATAATGCCGGTCAACGAAAAAGTGATTTACAGGATTTCTTTTGAAAACAGAGCGGTTTCTCATATAACAATAATAGATGCGATTTCGAGAAGCATTAAAGGGGAAGAAAAAAGCATTTTTGTTTTTCCAGCGCGACACTATGTGACACCGGAAAAAGAAAGAGAGAGAGCCACTAAGGATATTAAAGCGGAATTGGCAATACAACTTGCGAAATTTGAAAAAGAGAAGAAACTTTTAGAGGCCGATAGATTAAAAAGGAGAACAAATTATGATTTGGCAATGATTAAGGAAATCGGTTATTGCAATGGCATAGAAAATTACTCGAGACATTTTGATGGTAGGAGTGAGGGAGAGCCACCATATACTCTGATGTCATATTTTCCACATACCAAGAGCGGCAAACCGGATTTTCTAACTGTGATTGATGAGTCCCACGTGACCATTCCCCAGATCTCTGGAATGCAGGCGGGAGATGCTTCACGTAAAAACTCTTTGATTGAATTTGGTTTTCGCCTACCTAGCGCCAAAGACAATAGACCTCTTATTTTTAACGAATTTGAAGAAAGAGTTGGTCAATCTATTTACACCTCTGCTACTCCCGGAAGTTTCGAAAAAAAATATAGTCAAAAAATAGTAAAGCAAATAGTAAGACCAACCGGATTGTTGGACCCAGAACTTGAAGTTCGAGGGGTAATTTCAAAGGGAGAATACAAAGGGCAAATAAAAGATTTTATTACTGAAACGGAAAAAGTTGTCAAACGGGGAGGAAGGGTTTTGGGCACGACTCTTACCAAGAAAATGGCAGAGGATTTGAGTCTTTATTTAAAAGAGAAGGGGATAAAGGCGGAATATTTACATAGTGAAATAATGACCATTGACCGCATAATTATTTTGACAGACTTTCGTAAAGGAGAATTCGACTGTTTAATTGGAGTTAATCTTTTGCGTGAAGGTCTTGATTTACCAGAAGTAGAATTTATAGGTATTTTTGATGCTGATAAAGAAGGATTTTTACGTTCGGAAACTTCTCTAATTCAAACCATTGGAAGAGCCGCCAGAAACGTATTGGGCAAAGTGGTTTTATATGCCGACACTATAACGGGTTCTTTAAAAAGGGCTATGGATGAAACCAACCGTCGTCGCTTAGTTCAAATTGAATATAATAAAAAACATAAAATTACGCCCAAAACCATTGTTAAGAAAATACACGATATTACCGCTAGTATGAAAAGCGAACAGGAAAAAGCGGTGGCAACATTATTGGCAATAGAGTATGACATATACAAAAAAGCTCCGCAAAAATTTATTACTCAAAAAAGAAAGCAAATGATGGAAGCCGTGGCTAAACTTGATTTCGAGACAGCCGCTCTCATTAGGGACGAAATGGCTTTGCTCCAAGATAAAACCTCAAATGAAGTGAAAAAATTATCCACAAAGTGGAAAAAAGAGCGAAAATAAAGAGTGATTCTTAGGGATATAATAGAGTCATCAATAATAATGTGAGCAAAGATGAAATAAAGAAAGGTCTTTTGAATTCTGGTAACAATACAGCTACTCCTAAGAACATCATAAGACACAAATTTCTGATTGCGGTTTTTTTGGTTGCCACATCAATCTTGGTTATGAGTATTTTTGGCGCTATTGCTTTGCAAAAAGTTTGGAACGTTTCTTACAGCTTTGCCACGATAGATGTCCCCGCTTTTTCTGATTTGTACAAATTAGAAGAATTATTGACAAGAGAAGGGGTTTCTCTGAATCGTCTTATTCCGATAGGCGATAAAGATAAGAAAAATATAGAGATGGGTATAAAATCAATTAGGGATGATAACCGCAATATAAACAATTTGTTTTCTAATTTAGAAACGATAATACAGAAAGATGAGGAGAAAAATAGTTTGAAAAAAGCAAAAGAGAGATTCGCTCTTTTAGAGCATAAAAGCGCCGAGCTTTACAGCAATGTTGCAAATGGGCAAATCTACGAAACAAATACGGATCAATTGCTTTTGAATATGAATAGTTTGGTTTTACAAACGAAAGAAGAGCTTTTCACTCTCTCTCATTTGGTAGGAAGCAGAGTTTCTGAAAATTCTAAAGCGTTGGCAGATACACATTCTTTTACGCGTCGCAATTTAATACTGATTGCCATAGGCGGATTGTTTATGGCGGCATTGCTCGGATTATTTATAGGTAAGCGCAATATTTTGGACCCGGTTACCAATACCGAACAGCACATTGAAGAATTGGCAAAATTGAATGATGAGTTAAATAAATCTAATAAATTGCTTGTGCAAAGAGACACTTCTCTTTCTGATGTTAATGAAAAATTGCGTCAGCAAGACAACGTTCGTTCCGAATTCGTTTCAACTGTGGCGCATCAATTGAGGACTCCCTTGGCGGGTATTAAATGGACTTTAGACATGTTGGTCAATGGAGACATTGGTAAATTGAACGTTGAACAAAATACGATGCTTTTCAAAATAGCTGATAGCAATGACCGCATGATCAGATTTGTGAACGACCTTCTTTCTTTGAGCCGAATGGAAAGTGGCAGATTGGAATATAATTTTGTGCCTATGAATTTACAGCATGTGGCAGAGAGCGTTTTGCTTGACCTTTACCCTGTGGCGAACAAAAAACAAATAATAATAAATTTCAGAGGCAAAGGTTTGAATTTGCCGGAAGTTTTGGCTGATAGAGATAAAATAAGAGCTGTTTTTCAAAATTTAATAGAAAATTCAATAAAATATTCTCCACAGGGTGGGCATGTAACTATTGAACTTAGAAACAGGGGCACTGAAATTTTTGTTTCTGTAATAGATGAGGGTATGGGCATACCAAAAGATGAACAGAAAAAGATATTCAACCGTTTTTATAGAGCACCGAGTGCCGCAAAAATAGAATCAGAAGGGTCTGGTTTGGGGCTATATTTAGCTCGAAATATTATAGATGGTCACGGCGGGAAAATATGGTTTGAAAGTGAGGTTGGTAAGGGCACTTCTTTTTATTTCACAATTCCCGTTTCAAAAAGAAGCGAGGTTTGATACACTTATACAAACTATCCATGAAAGACAAAATACTAGTTATAGAAGATGATATTTTTTTAGCAGAAGTTTTGGTGAACAAGCTTGTGGCGGCTGGTTTTGAGACAGATTTGGCGGTAAATGGCAAAGATGGGTTGGCTAAAATAAAATCCTTAAAACCAGCTCTAGTTCTTTTGGATATTATATTGCCAGAAATGAACGGTTATCAAATTCTTGAAGAAAAACAAAAAGATGCAAGTATCAAAGATATACCAGTCATAGTGGTTTCTAATTCAGGACAACCAGTTGAAATAAAGAGAGCTCTGGCTTTGGGGGTCAAAAATTATTTGATAAAAGCAGATATTAATCCCGAAGAAGCAGTAGAGAAAGTAAAAGCAGAAATTGCTCGTGCCAAACTTCCTAAAGAAAGCGGCATGTCCATTTCTGCCTTAGCACATAAAGGCGTTCTTTCAGGGAAGAAAATATTGTGGGTGGAAGATGACAGATTTCTTAAAGACATTGTTACTTTAAGATTGTCTAATGAAGGATGTCAACTGCTTCATGCGGGGGACGAAACAGAAGCTCTGGCTTTTATGGAGAAAGAAACACCAGATATAGTTTTGTTGGATATTTTGCTTCCAGGGTCAGATGGTTTTGAAATTTTGAAAAAAATTAAAGCAAACGGGAAATGGAAAAATGTGCCCGTTGTTTTGCTTTCCAATTTAAGTCAAAAAGCTGATTTGGATAAGGGACGTGAATTGGGGGCTATTAAATTTTTAGTAAAGTCCACGGTAACACTAGATGAAATAATAAATGAGATTAGAAGTGTTGTAGGGAAATAAAAGCAAAAAAGTTTTACTACCCGATTCTTTGTGTTAAAGTATTTCTATACCCCCCCAATAGGGCAAACAGGGGGACTTTAAACGTTTTATATATGGAAAAAACGGAAGAAAAAATAATTGTAAAGGGAGCGCGCACTCACAACTTGAAAAACATAACAGTTGAGATGCCAAGAAATAAAATGGTTGCTATTACCGGACTTTCTGGCTCGGGCAAATCATCTCTAGCTTTCGACACTATATTTGCTGAAGGGCAAAGGCGTTACGTAGAATCGCTTTCAGCCTATGCCAGACAATTTTTGAATCAGATGCAGAAACCCGACGTTGATGAAATCGTCGGATTGTCTCCAGCCATATCAATAGACCAAAAATCTCGCTCCAATAATCCTCGTTCAACGGTCGCCACAATTACAGAAATTTATGACTACTTACGTATTCTCTATGCGCGAGTGGGACATCCTCATTGTTTGGTTTGTGGCAGAGCCATAAAAAAACTTTCCACTGATGAAATTTTGGAAACGATTTTTCACATCGTTGAGGAATTACGCGGAAGTATAAAAAAAGAAGAAATAATGGGCGTTCCCATAACTAAGGCAAAAATAAAATTATACGCACCCCTCGTTGTTGGGCGTAAGGGTGAATATTATCAAATGCTCTATGACTTACTTAGTAAAGGGTATGAAATAGCCAATATCGATGGGAGTGATAGGAAATTACGCGAAAGAGTAGTTATAGAAAAAAACAAGAAACACGATATAGATGTTTTGGTTGATAGTTTCTTTTTTAGTGAAATTAGTGACAAAAACAAAAAAGCAGATTTGCGTTTACGTTTATATGAAGCCATAGAGAGAGCTTTGCATGAATCTAATGGTCTTATAAAAATAGAGACACCAAAAGAAAAACGTCTAATTTCTGCTAAGTTTATGTGTCCTTATGACGGCTTCTCTTTTCCAGAAATAGAACCTCGTCTTTTTTCTTTCAACTCTCCTTATGGAGCTTGCCCAACCTGTAATGGTTTGGGAACAAAGCACTTTTTTGGTGAAGAAGTTTGTGAAGTTTGCCATGGCGCCAGATTACGACCCGAGGCGCTACACGTATTTTTGGGAAATGATTCTAAGAGAAAAAACATAGTAGAAGTTACTAATATGTCCATTAAAGATGCTAATGAATTTTTTGAAAGTTTAAATTTAACGCCAAATGAAAAAAGTATTTCTAAAGTCATCCTTAAAGAAATTGGAGCAAGAATAATTTTTCTTTTAAATGTGGGGCTTGATTATCTCACCCTAAATCGTCGAGCTCACACACTTTCAGGCGGTGAATCACAACGTATTCGCCTAGCATCACAACTTGGTTCAGGTCTTGTGGGGGCGCTTTATGTTTTGGATGAACCAACTATAGGACTTCACGCTAGAGACAATGACAAATTGCTTAAAACACTGCAACACCTGCGTGATATTGGAAATACCATTATTGTTGTAGAACATGATGAAGATACTATTTTTTCATCAGATTACTTGATAGATATTGGACCGGGGGCGGGGGTGCATGGAGGAGAGGTTGTAGTTTCAGGGGATTTGGATAAATTATTAACTGCAAAGAAAAATGAATCGGGCTCTCTCACTCTTTCATATTTGCGTGGAGAAAAGGGAATTGAGATTCCAGAAGCGCGCAGAACGGCTGATAAAGGAGCGCTCAAAATAAAAGGGGGGAATTGTTTTAATGTTAAAAATCTAAATGTAGATTTACCGCTTGGGAAATTGATTTTAATTACGGGCGTCTCTGGTTCTGGAAAATCCACCTTTCTTTATGAAATTGTGCATAAAAATTTGCAGGCGCGTTATGAAAAAAGATACAGGAGTAATAAGACATATAATTGTGGAGAATTTTCAGGTAGCGAATATTCAAGTCGTGTGATTTTAATAGATCAATCGCCAATTGGCAGAACTCCAAGAAGTAATCCAGCAACTTACACTGGAGCTTTTACTTTTATTCGTGAAATGTTTGCTGAAACTGCGGAAGCCAGAGTGCGTGGTTGGAAAGCTAGTAGATTTTCTTTCAATGTCAAAGGGGGACGATGTGAAGCTTGTCAGGGAAATGGGGAAATTGCAGTGGAAATGCATTTTTTGCCGACCGTCTATGTGCCGTGCGATGTTTGTAATGGCAAACGCTTTATGAAGGAAACTTTAGAAGTGCAATATAAAAAGAAAAATATTTATCAAGTTTTGAAAATGACTGTGGAAGAGGCTATGAAATTTTTTGAGGATATTCCAGCCATTTCTGATAGATTAAAAACATTGAACGATGTAGGTCTTGGTTATTTGGAATTAGGACAATCAGCCACCACTCTTTCGGGTGGGGAAGCACAAAGAGTAAAAATTTCTTCCGAGCTATATCGTGCTCATTTACAGAAAACAATTTATTTATTAGATGAGCCAACAATCGGGCTTCACTATGAAGATGTAAAAAAACTTATTGAAATTTTACAGAAATTGGTGAATAAGGGAAACACTGTTGTGGTGATTGAACATAATATGGATGTAATAAAACAAGCGGACTATATTATAGATATTGGGCCAGATGGAGGAGAGGGAGGGGGTCAAGTTGTTGCCAAAGGAACTCCAGAAAATGTTGCCAACAGCCCAAAGTCGCACACGGCTAAATATTTGAAACGGGCGCTCAAATAGTAGAAAATGAAAAGGACGCACCAGGTGAAGCGCGCCCCGTCCTTTGGAATCGCTGGAACTATTTCTTGAGAGATTCAACGATTCCATCTGCCAATGCAGCCAAACCGAATCCGAAAAATGTGACAGCCATACCTGCGGTGATTGAAGATAATCCTGTAAATGTGCCACTCAAAGTGAAAAGAATGCACATAGCTATAATGTAGCCGGCTCTCATTCGAAAATCTCCTCAGGAAAGTTAACCTATTTTGATTAAATAATAAAATACATGTCATTGTCAAGTATTCAAAAACAAATAAATAATTTGCCGGAAACACCAGGTGTATATTTCTTTCTTGGCTCGCCAAAGCGAAGCGGAGGCGGCAAAGATAGCCGAGAGGTTCTTTATATTGGTAAGGCGACTTCACTTCGTGACAGGGTAAAAAGTTATTTCAGTAAAGATATAGAAGAAGCTCGTGGGCCACTTATTGTGCAAATGATGGAGAAAGCCAGAAAAATTGAATATGAGGAAACTGGCTCTGTTTTGGAGGCACTTTTGCGCGAAGCGCAACTTATAAAAAAGTATCAGCCACCGTACAATACTGATTTAAAAGATGATAAGAGCCATAATTATATAGTTATAACCAAAGAAGGGTTTCCTCGTGTGCTTTTGGTTCGTGGTAAAGATTTACCAGTTTTGTATAGTCCAGAAAATCGTCTCTATATTATTGGGCCATTTCCTCAAGAAGGAATATTGAAATCGGCTTTGAAAATAATTCGTAAAATTTTCCCCTTTAGAGACACTTGCACCCCTAATGTTGGCAAGCCGTGTTTCAACGCTCAAATCGGGCTTTGTCCTGGAGTTTGTAGCGGGCAAATAGATAAAAAGGGATATAGAAACGTGATTAAGAATTTAATTTTATTTTTTGAAGGTAAAAAATCAAAAGTAATAAGAACTTATGAAAAACAAATGAAAATCTTTGCCAAAGAAGCAAATTACGAAGCGGCGCAGGTAATAAAGAAAAGATTATTCTCTTTGCAACATATTCAGGATATTTCTCTTTTGAAAAGAGAGGAGTATAAAAAAGGCCAGGGAGGAGAAAATGTTTTTAGAATTGAGGCATATGATATTGCACACTTAGGTGGAAGTGAAATGGTAGGTGTAATGACGGTGATAGAAAACGGTTTGGCCAAAAAGAGTGATTATAGAAAATTTAAAATAAGAGGGTTTAAGGAAGCGAATGACCTAGGTGCATTGAAAGAAATACTTGCAAGACGCCTTAAACATAGTGAATGGCCGTATCCGAATTTGATAGTGGTGGATGGTAACAAAATACAGCAAAATGTAGCGAATGATTTAATCAAAGAAAACAAGTTAAATATAGAAATAGTATCCGTGGTTAAAGATGTGCGCCATCACCCAAGGGCGGTCCTTGGGGAACCTGCGGTAGTTGAAAAATATCAAAGAGATATACTTTTTGCCAATGCCGAGGCGCATAGATTTGCCATAAACTTTCATCGTTTTCGTCGCTCCAAAAATTTCTTAAAATAGGGGAGTGACATTCTAACATTCTATAGAATATTAGAATGTCAGTATTGGGTTGGTTTAAGTATTCTGTAATTCTGCAGAATATTGGAATATATATTTGAGGTTAAATAGTATACTCAAAATAAGATATAATATTTCATATGTTGAAAACTAGGGTAGCAGTGTTACGAGGCGGACCATCAAGCGAATATGAAATTTCTCTGCAAACGGGGAAAACGGTTTTGGATAATTTACCTGAAGAACATTACACTCCATATGACATATTTATAGACCGTTCTGGCATTTGGCATCGCTCGGGACTTCCTAAAGAGCCAATTGAAGCGCTGAAAGATATGGACGTGGTTTTTAATGCCTTGCATGGCACATATGGAGAAGATGGAAAGCTTCAGACAATCTTGGATCAAATTGCTATGCCATACACTGGTTCTGGCGCCCTATCTTCAGCACTTGGGATGAATAAGGTTTTGGCTAAAAAACATTTTTTACAAAATGGCATTAAAACTCCGCATTA
Source organism: Patescibacteria group bacterium (assembly GCA_038063555.1). Classification (GTDB taxonomy): domain Bacteria; phylum Patescibacteriota; class Minisyncoccia; order Phycocordibacterales; family JAKFXT01; genus JAKFXT01. The sequence goes on from JBBTUX010000020.1 coordinate 17,982, forward strand.
TAAACTACTTAGCATAGAGAATGCTTTGCCGGAAAATCTCGTAGAGATTTTCCGGACATTTCCGCATCCAGCCGTGGTGAAGCCATATAATTCTGGCTCATCATTAGGAGTGTCTGTTGTTAATAACTTTGCCGAATTACAAAATGCTTTAGCAAAGGCGTTTGAATATGCTAATAAAGTTTTGATTGAAGAGTATATAGCGGGAAGAGAAGGAACTATCGGCATAATAGAGAATTTTAGAAATAAAGAATATTACCCACTTTTGCCAATTGAAATAAGCAGGCAGAATAATAGTGTTTTTGGATATGACACAAAATATAATGAGGGTGGTGTTTCCGAAATTTCTCCTGCCAAATTTACTAAAGAAGAATTGGAAAAAATAGAAAAAGCGGTGATAGAAGCGCACAAAGCAATACACGCTAAGCATTATTCAAGAGTGGATTTTATTCTTAGTCCTAGACGCGGTGTTTATATTTTGGAAGTGAACACATTACCGGGGCTTACCAAAGAATCTTTAATGCCAAAGTCACTGGACTCCATTGGAGTAAAAATTTCTGATTTTCTGCATCACCTTGTGAGCTTGGCTTTGAAGAGGTCAGCGGTGAGTTAGTTTTAAACAATTGCTCGGTGTCTTTTTTTGGGTTAAGCTTCCAATTGCTGGTAATTGTGTTAGTAAAAAGGGCCCGTAGTTCACCTGGTAGAACGCCTCATTTGCAATGAGGAGGTAAGCGGTTCGAGTCCGCTCGGGTCCACCAAAA